>JBOHFI010000038.1:0-56113 GCA_050699595.1 Pseudonocardiaceae bacterium
GCAAGACCGCGGCCACCCTCCGGAAGATCAGACACGACCCGCACCTGCTTCTGACCATCCTCGGCCTGAACCCCACCCCTCAAAACAACTCATGACCAGCAAGAACGACTTTGCGGTTCACCCTGCAAGCGCCTAGGGACCAAGGAGCCTAGTGGGCACCGATGAAGAAGTCGGGCAACGTCCTAGCCCGCGCACCGCTTCCTTTCGCTGGTACTCGACGCGGCGGCGACCAGCGAGGAACTCTGCGGGCCACGGCACCTCTGCTCGCACGGACATCGGGTCGATCAGCACTGCGGCGACCTCCTCCACGGTGGTGTAGGTCGCCAGCACCTTCGCGTAGATAAGCGAGTTGATCACCAGCGGTCGCTCATCGGCCACTCGGGTCAGAATATCCGCAGACCGTGACGACCAGGCCGGATTCGCCCGGACGACGTCGAGTAGGACTGTGGAGTCGACGAGGGTGGGGGCCTCAGTCGTCGTCACGCAGCAGCCATCAAGTCATCGGGCTCATGTCGAGATGAGCGGTGGCCGTGCCACGCAACCGTGTGACGAGGCGCTGACCCCGGCTCGGTGCGCCCCGACCTGATCGATTCTGGCGCTCTCGCCGTCGACCAGGATCTCCACTTAATCGCCAGGCTCGAAGCCCAGATCACGCCGGATTTGCTGGGGAATGGTGACCTGGTTTTTGCCTGTGATCCACACCCAGTAAGAACACTACCGTTTCTTACCGCTACTGCTGGCGTGCCGCCACCGCCCAGCGCAGGTACAGCAAGTAGCTCCAGACCAGCATAAACAGCAAGCCCAGGCCGCCTAGCACGGGGTGGGCGAACCAGCCGGCGACCATCGCGACCTGCAGCGTGAGGCCCAGTCCCACGCCCCACGGGCGGCGCTGCACGCAGGCCGCGACGATCATCGCCAGCGCCAGAACGGCGGTATACCAGCCGGCCAGCCCACCCAGGCCGCCGTCGAGCCTGCCGACGACCAGCAAGGCCAGCCCGACGACTATCGCCTCCATCACCAGGGTTCCCGCGAAGATGCCGCGCAATCCGCGCAGTGGATCCCCCGGGACCGGCCGGTCGCTCACCGCGATTCCCGGCCGAACACGGTGCGCGCCTCACCGACCGTCGCCACCGAGCCAGTGATCACGACCCCAGCGCCCGAGATGCCCTCGGAGTCCGGGTCGACCTCCGCCGCCGACGCCAAGGCCATCTCGATCGCGCAGGACAACCGGCGTTGCACCCGCAGCCGAGACTCGTCGAAGATCTTCCGGGCAACCGCGGCGAGGTCTTCGACGTTCATCGCGCGCGGCGAGCTACTGGCGGTGACCACGATGTCGTCGACCACCGGCTCCAGCTCCACGAGGATGCTGTGGGCGTCCTTGTCCCGCATCACCCCCACCACGGCGATCAGCCTGCGGAAGCTGAAATCCTCACGCAGAGCGCTGGCCAGTGCGCGTACCCCGTGCGGATTGTGCGCGCCGTCAAGGAAGACCGGGGGCGCCGCGCACACTCGCTCCAACCGTCCCGGGGCGGTCACCGTGGCGAAGGCGTCGCGCACCACCTCGACGTCCAGCGACCGGCTGGCGCCCGCGCCGAAGAACGCCTCGGCAGCGGCCAGCGCGAGCGCGGCGTTGCGAGACTGGTGCGCGCCGTGCAGCGGAAGGAAGACCTCGTCATACACCCCACCGAGACCCTGCAACCTCAGCCGCTGCCCGCCGGAGGAGATGTCGCGGTGCAGCACACCGAACTCCATGCCCTCTCTCGCCACGGTCGCGTCCATCTCCACACCACGAGCCGCGATCACTCGGGCCACCTCGGGAGACTGTTTCGCGAGTACCACCACCGAACCAGGCTTGATGATCCCGGCCTTCTCCGCGGCGATGCCCTTGATGTCGCTGCCCAGATAATCGACGTGATCCACGGCGATGGGAGTGATCGCCACCACCGCGCCGTCCACGACGTTGGTGGCGTCCCAGCTGCCACCGAGACCGACCTCCACGACAGCGGCGTCCACCGGAGCGTCGGCGAAGGCCGCTAGCGCCATCCCGGTCAGCACCTCGAACTTGCTCATGGGCACCGGTGAGCCGGTGTCGACCAGGGCCACGTACGGCTGGATGTCGTGATAGGCCTCGGCGTAGCGCTCCGGGCTGATCGGCGCCCCGTCCAGGCTGATCCGCTCGGTGGCCCACTGCAGGTGCGGGCTGGTGTAGCGGCCCACCCGCAGTCCGATCCGGGACAGCAGCGCATCCAGCATCCAGGCCACCGAGGTCTTGCCATTCGTGCCGGCGATGTGCAGGACCGGGTAACCGCGCTGCGGCGAGCCGAGTAGGTCGACCAGGGCCGCGATCCGGGTCAACGACGGCTCGATCCGGCCCTCCGGCCAACGGCGGTCCAGCTCGACTTCGACTGCCCGCAGCACAGCCAGCCCGGCGTCCTCGCTATGAATCGATGGCTGAGTCATCGCCTAGTCACACCAGAGCACCTGTTCGAGCAAGTCGCGCGCCGCAGCCCGGGCGCTCAGGCCGACTTCTCGCGGCGTTCTCGGCGGGTGGGCTGGCGGGTCACGATAGTCGGGTTCACATTCTCCCGCACGGTCTGCTCAGTGATGACCACCTTCGCCACATCGGTGCGGCTGGGGATGTCGTACATCACCGGCAGCAGCACCTCCTCCATGATGGCACGCAGCCCACGGGCGCCGGTACCACGAAGGATGCCCTGATCGGCGATCGCCTCCAACGCGGTACCGGTGAACTCCAGCTCCACCCCGTCCATCTCGAAGAGCTTGCAGTACTGCTTCGACAACGCGTTGCGGGGCTCGGTGAGGATCTGTACCAGCGAGCACTTGTCCAGATTCGTCACGCTGGCGATCACCGGAAGCCGACCGATGAATTCCGGGATCAGCCCGAATTTGATCAGATCCTCCGGCATGACATGAGAGAATACGTCGGAGGTGTCGATATCGGCCTTGGACCGCAGCTCGGCGCCGAAGCCCAGACCCCGCTTGCCGATCCGATCATCGATGATCTTGTCCAGACCGGCGAACGCACCGGCCACGATGAACAGGACATTCGTCGTATCGATCTGGATGAACTCCTGATGCGGGTGCTTGCGGCCGCCTTGCGGCGGAACGCTGGCGGTGGTGCCCTCCAGGATCTTCAGCAGGGCCTGCTGGACACCCTCACCGGAGACGTCCCTGGTGATCGACGGGTTCTCCGACTTACGAGCGATCTTGTCGACCTCATCGATATAGATGATGCCGGTCTCGGCTCGTTTGACGTCGTAATCCGCAGCCTGGATGAGCTTGAGCAGGATGTTCTCCACATCCTCACCGACGTAGCCTGCTTCGGTGAGGGCGGTGGCGTCAGCGATCGCGAAGGGAACATTGAGCAGCTTCGCCAAGGTCTGGGCTAGGTAGGTCTTTCCGCACCCGGTAGGACCGAGCATCAGGATGTTCGACTTGGCCAGCTCGACCTCGTCGTCGCGACCCTTCTCGCCGGCCTGAATACGTTTGTAATGGTTGTAGACAGCAACCGACAACGTGCGTTTGGCGTCGTCCTGGCCGATGACGTACGCCTCGAGGAAGTCATGGATCTCGCTGGGCTTGGGCAGTTCGTCGAGCTTGACGTCACCCGCGTCGACCAGTTCCTCCTCAATGATCTCGTTGCAGAGGTCGATGCACTCGTCGCAGATGTACACGCCGGGTCCGGCGATGAGCTTCTTGACCTGTTTCTGACTCTTCCCGCAGAAGGAACACTTCAACAGGTCGCCGCCGTCACCGATCCGTGCCATGGGTGCTGGCCTCTCGTCCTTCCCGGCGCGTGGTGTGCAGCGCGCCTGGCTGCCTGTGTGCTTGACGGTACCCGCCCGACCCCGCCGCGCGGGAGGACTAGCTTCCCTGAACATTGACCGGCGGACGCGGCCCCGCTGCTCGCTCGGTGTGTCGCCTCACGCACAGTCAGAGTCTGACTGCGGAGAGCTTCCGGATCTGGGTGATGTCGTCAACGATCCCGTACTCCTTGGCCTCGGCAGAGGTCAAGAACTTGTCCCGATCGATGTCGGCGCGGATCCGCTCCTCGGTCTGGCCGGTGTGGTGCGCCAGCGTCGTCTCCATCAGGCGGCGCATGCGCTGGATCTCAGCGGCCTGGATCTCTAGGTCGGAGACCTGGCCGTAGGACCCTTCCATAGCCGGCTGGTGGATGAGGATCTGGGCGTTGGGCACCGCCATCCGCTTGCCCGGCGTGCCCGCGGCGAGCAGCACCGCGGCAGCCGAGGCGGCCTGGCCGAGGCAGACCGTCTGGATCTCCGGCCGGACGAACTGCATCGTGTCGTAGATCGCCGTCATCGCGGTGAACGACCCACCCGGTGAGTTGATGTACATGGTGATCATGCGGTCGGGATCTGTGGACTCCAGCACGAGCAGCTGCGCCATCACGTCGTTGGCGGACGCGTCATCGATCTGCACGCCGAGGAAGATGATGCGCTCCTCGAACAGCTTGTTGTAGGGGTTGGACTCCTTGATCCCGTAACTGGTGCGTTCAACGAACGAGGGCAGGACATATCGTGCCTGCGGCATCCGGTCGTGGGGCATAGCGCCTCCAAGCAGGTGGTTCATCGGGGCTCCAGCAGGGCCGAGGCACTGTGGACACTGCCGACCCTAACGAAGGCGGGCGCCGTCTACGTCCTGCCGCGCCCACAGTTCGCTCAGAGCGTTACGCCAGTCGCCGGGCTGGGTTACCTGGCCTACTCCGGGATCGCCGAGTCGGCCAGGGCGTCGACGTCGACAGAGTTGCCGGAGCCGTCGGTGACAGTGGCCTGGCGTACCACGGTGTCCAGCGCCTTGCCACGACGCACGTTGGCGGACATGGCGTGCAACTCGCCAGATTGCTGAGCCTGCTGGGCGTACTCGGTGGGGCTGATGCCGCGGCGCTGCGCCTGGTAGACGATGCGCTCGGTGAGCTCGTCGTAGGTGACCGAGAGCTCCTCGGCGTCGGCGATCGCGTCGAGCATGAGATTGGCTTTGACCGTCTCCCGCGCACCCTTGCGCAGATCGGTCTCGAACTCCTCCTCGGTCTGGCCCCGCTGCTCCAGCCACCGGCCAAGACGCTGCCTGTCGTGCTCGAAGGCGTCCAGAGCGTCGTGCATGCGCGACTCGATCTCAGAGTCGACGATCGACTCCGGCAGCGGGACCTCGGTGGTGGCAAGTAACGCCTTGAGCACCTTGTCCCGGGCCTGAGCACCCTGCTGCAGCGCTTTGACCCGGCGCAGGCGCGTGTGCAGGTCGGCGCGGAGCTCTTCGAGGGTGTCGAATTCGCTGGCGAGCTGGGCGAACTCGTCGTCGGCCGCAGGCAGCTCTCGCTCTTTCACCGCCTGGATCTTCGCCGTCACCTCGGCGTCGCGCCCGGCATGCTCCCCGGCGGCCACCACGGTGGTGACCACTCGCTCTTCGCCCTGCGCGGCCCCCATCAGCGCGTCGTCGACGCCGTCGATGAGCTCGCCGGAGCCGACCTGGTAGGACAGATCGGTGGTCGCCAACTCCGCGATCTCCTCGCCGTCGACGGTGACCGACAGATCGAGCGTGACGAAGTCGCCCTCCCGCACGGGACGCTCGACCGTGCTGACGGTGCCGAAGCGGGAGCGCAGCCCGTCAAGCTGCTCGTCGACCTCGGCGTCGGTCACCTCGACGTCGTCGATGGACACCGCAAGCTCGGTGAACGCCGGCATCTCGATCTCGGGCCGAACATCGACCTCGGCGGTGAACGCGAGGTGGTCCCCGTCCTCGATCTCCGTGACCTCGATCTGCGGACGGCCGAGCGGGTGAACCTCGCCAGCAGAGACGATCTCGGCCCACTTCGCCGGCACCACCCCGTTGACCACCTCCTCAAGGACCACACTGCGGCCCAGCCGCTGTTCCAAGATCCGGGCCGGCGCCTTGCCCGGCCGGAATCCCGGGATACTGACCTGCTGGGCGATCTTCTTGTACGCGCGGTCGAAGTCGGGCTTCAGCTCGTCGAACGGCACCTCCACGTTGATCTTCACCCGCGTCGGGCTGAGCTGTTCGACGGTGCTCTTCACGGAGTACTCCTCAAGGAAAGTATGGGGAACGCGCCGGCTGAGTCGTCGCCGACAGGAGAGGTGCACCGAGTGTAGGCGAGCGTGCTGATCCGCCCGCTGGCGGCGCCACAGCGGGCGGATCGGCACGAGGTGCCCGACCAAGGCCATCGCCATGTTGTGACCTGTCGGGGTGGCGGGATTCGAACCCACGGCCCCTCGCTCCCAAAGCGAGTGCGCTACCAAGCTGCGCCACACCCCGTTGCACCGGTCAGTGCCGACCGCATCCTACGTGACCACCACAGCCCCCGCGTCGGCCACCGCACGCTTCCCGTCGAGAACCGGGCGACAGGTATGCTGGGTCCGCTCCGCCGCCGCGGAGCACGCGGGCGTAGCTCAATGGTAGAGCCCCAGCCTTCCAAGCTGGCCATGCCGGTTCGATCCCGGTCGCCCGCTCCACCTACTAAGCCCCAGGTCAGAGATGACCTAACGACCTAGGCCAGGCCGGTCCAGGGCAGCAACCGCGCCGAGCTTGACCTTCGAGCGGGCCGGCAGGATGCGGCTCAAGCCGACCATCGAGAACTCGCCCGGGCCGAACGAACCCGCGGTGTGCTAGACGCGACCTGCGTAGATACCGCCCGCCCTGGGTCTCGACCTCCTCTCCCCCGACCATCACCATGGCTCAGTGGGGCTTGTAAACATCACTCCGATGATCAACATCTACGACCGTGGCCGTCCGCGCCTTGTCGTCAATCCGGTAGATAACCCGGTAGCTGCCGCGGCGAGCGCTGTGCCGATCGTCCAGTGGCGCCAGTAGGGGTCTGCCGACACGGTGCGGATTGTCCAGCAGAGGTCCGTTGATGAACTCGAACGCGGCGAACGCAACCGGCTCGGGAAGCCGTTCAGCGAGTGCTCGCCGAACGGCGGGAGTGACGCGCAGCGAGAAGCGCTCCGTCGACCTGTGACTCACGCCGAGTGTCGGCGCCGCGCCGCCATCGACTCTGCCAATTCCTCAGCGCTGACTACCTCGCCTCGCGCCAGCTCGGCGTCGGACTGAACCAAGCGCCGCAGAGTTTCAGGATCGGACAGAACCGACAATGTCTCCTGCAACGCCTCCAGATCCTCTACCGCGATCAACACGGCAGACGGTCGGCCGTGTACCGTCACCGTGACCCGTTCGTGATGATCATGGACCCTACCCACCAGCTCGGATAAGCGCGCCTTGCCATCAGCGAGCGGCATTGTCGTCATGGTCAGAAGTATGACTAGAAATTGCCCAGCTGCCGACCCACAGACCGTGTCCTCCCGGGTGAGCGGGCACGATGGCGATCATACGGCCACGGTGTGACCCATCGCCGGCAACAGGTCAACGCCTGGACAGGCCACCACAATAGGGTCCCCAAGCTCACGATCGACTACGTGCGGCGTGCTGTTGGCGTGCGATTAGACACGGTAAACCACGGTCAACAACACGGCATCGTGACCCGGCCAGTCTCAGGTCGAAGCCCATGACCACGCATCGGCGCAGTCTTCCAAGCCAGCCATGCCGGTTCGATCCAGGTCGCCCGCCCCACCTCATCCACCAGCGGAAACGGCAGCTATTCCCGATCATGGGAAGGGCCGCCGTTCGCCTTCGAGCAGGACGGGGGAAGCGGCGGGCAGAGTTCGCCCACAACGGATCTCGTCGTCAACGTCAAGCCAACATGTGCGCCGCCAGAAACCTCAGCATCCCGAACTCAACAGCTAGAGCCGCCCGAGACGGATGGGAGGCGCTGCTGTTGAGTTCGGGAACTGTAGGACTGGTCAGTGCACGGGCGGTGGCGGGCAGATGAGTCCCGAGGGGTCCCGTGGGAGTGGGATGGGACCTGTAATGCCGATACAGGAGTGCAGCGGCTGCACCATGATCGTGCGGTAGTTCGTCGGCTCGGTCGCGACCGGGGTGTATGCGGGAAGCACACCCAAGGCGGTGCCGATGTCGGGCAGCGGCTTGCCGGTACGGTAACCGGAGAAGATCAGTGTGGCTGAGCCGATCCCATTTGTGATGACCTGCGGGTTGTATACCCGGCCCGCGTAATATTTCTGCGGACTGGTCGTGGGGTAGGTGTAGTCGACCTGGACGAGCGGGGTGGTTGCTCCGTTGTCCACTGTCCAGTGCACGGTGTCAGTGGAGTATGCGTGCCCGATGAAGTGGTAGGCGTCGCTGTCTCCGTCTTGGCAGTTTCCTCCGGAGAAGAATAGGCCGTAGGAGCCGTCGAGTTGTCTGAGGATGGTGCCGTTGGGTCCGATGTACCGAAATCCGCCGATGCCGGCGTTGTCGTCGGAATTGTTCAGGCCGCTGGTGGGGCCGGTGTCGGTGAAGGTTGTTCCGTCGGTAGTGGTAGCGGTGCGGAGTTCGGAGCGGTCGTAGTTCGCTTTCTTGCTGGTGTATGGCTGGGACTGCGAATCGGTGCAGAGCTTGGCCGGATCAAGGCCCGCGGCGGGTGAGGCCTTGGACCCCTTCAGCTTCTTCAGGTAAAGGATCTTCGTAGGGTTGGTGACGGGGTTGGTGCCCGTGCCGGGGATCACGCCGAGGATGCCGTCGGGGTTCTGTAGCCCCACGGTCTGCGGGACCCCGGCAGGGACGGGTGTGCCCGTCGTCACCGGCTCGATGGCGTTCAACCCGGAGAACCCGGAGGTGATGTCGTGGATCGTCAGCCCGCCGTTGTCGCCCACCGACCCGGCGCGGTCGAGCGTGTAGAGCAACGTCTTCGGTGTCGGCTGGGTCGGGACTGTCATGACGAACGGGTGACCTTGGCCGTTATCGCCGTTGCCGGCGGCATTCGTGGACGTATCGTTGGCCGGGCAGGTGCCGTTGAGGCGCAGCTTCACCCCATCGACGGACCAGGTCAGCCCACCGTCGAAGGAGGTGCCATGCGCGACCGCCTCGTCGGTGTCCTTAATCCGATAGTCGAAATAGCCGTCCAGTATTCTCCCGAAACCTCTGATCTGTGGAAAGTAGTAGGGCTGCATGAGATTCGTACCGGGATTTTTCTGGAGTGTCCCGCCGGGGAAGGTGTCGCACAGCCCCTTGTTCTGGTGACCGAGGGTTGCCGGGCCTTGACCGAGTGTCCACGGCCCGTTCGTTACCGACGCCGGCTGGGCCAACCCGTTGGGAGACCACTGCACAGTAAGAGAAAAAGGGCCTCCGAGCAGCGGCGGCGATGGTGGGTCGGCCAGGGCCGTGCCAAAGGTGAGGGTCAGGGTGGCCAGGCTGGCGCCGGCGACCAGGAGCAGGTTTCTCTTTCGCATTCCTTATCCTTTGCGACGCAGGGATGCACGGATCACCGTCCGGGAACATACGTCAGTAGCGGGTGGCCAGTGGTATGTCAACCACGCCGTCACTGTTGTCTTGCTCATAGAGAGTTAGCCGAGCTGGTGACCGGGAGCGGATATTCCCGCACACGGATTCCATCAGGGAACGCTGCGTCCCGAAAGTGAACGGAAGAAGTCCATCAGCCGATCAGGGTATTTCGATCAACCCCACAAGAGACCGCTAAGTGGTAGCGCCGAAGGATTAGTGAGACCCGGCCAGCCACGACCGACGGCTCGTGACCGCGCAGCTCAGCATGCACGGAACGATCCGGCCACATTGTCCGCAGGCCGTGCCTAGCGAGCGAGGCAGATCATCTCGGTCGGAGCCAGCACGGCCCGTTCCAGACCGTCAGCCAAGTTCGCGACCTTCGACGCCGTGTCAGGGCCCATGACAAGCTGGAGGCCGAGCGCGGACGGACCGTCCCGGACGATCCGGGCTCGCGTCTCGCGCATGAAATCGATTCCGAAGCTCCGCCGATCGCGTTCGGCCCGCAACTCCAACCCGGCGGCCGCGAGCAGCTCCCGGTATCGTTGTGGTTCGGCGGGGAAGCTGGTCGCCGAGGTAGCCGCCCACGGCACCGGGTAGCGGACCTCGCCTGGCCCGATGCGCATCACGTCGTAGACGCCGAATACGCCTCCGCCCACCAGGACCCGCCGGATCTCGCTGAACAACGCCGCCTTGTCGGCGATGTTCATTCCGACGTGCAGCATGCACACCCGGTCAAACGAGCCATCGGGAAACGGCAGGTTGGTCGCGCTGCCTTGGTGGAACCGCACGAGCTTCGCGAGACCGGCCCGGCGGGTCAGCGATGCCGCGACGTGGACATACTCCTCGGTGAGGTCAAGACCCGTTACCTCGACAGCGTGCACACGCGCCAGGTAACGTGCGGTACCGCCCAACCCGCTGCCGACATCGAGCACACGCGACCCCGGACGCAGGTCGAGCTGGTCGGCCAACTCAACCGTGGCCGCTCGGCCACCGATGTGAAACTCGTCGACCAACGCTAGCTGATCAGGATCCACATGCTCCGGATCCGCGCCCAAGGTCGTGAGCGCGGTGAGAATCTCGCGCTCCAAGCCGCCGTGTGAGTAGTGCTCAGCGATGGCCTGCTCGCTCACCACGACCGCCTACCCTACTCCTTAACCGGTAGGGCACGCCCACTCCGCGAGCTCGCGTGGCAGGTGGCTGCCTCGCTCGTATGCCAGACGGCTTCCGGTGTCCTCGAGTGAGTGCGCCGGAGCTTTCGGCTGGTTGGCGATCTGCGACTGCGTACCATCCACGGGCCGATTCTTACCGGCGTCGAAGAAATCCCGGCACAGCTGCTCGAAGATTGGTGTGGCTGACGTCATCGCGGTCCTTCCGTCGTCCTGGGCGATGATCGTGAGGGACCGGCTCGGTGTCAATATCTGATCATCCACCCGTGGCGGATGAAACGGTGAGCGGTACCTCAGAGGCGATCAGCGGTCACTCTACGCAACGCTCCCGCGCGAGCGGAACCCATCCACCGCAGGAGTAATGTCGGCATCGTCCAGTGCAGTCGCCAGGAGCAGGAGGAGGTAGCCGTGAGCACGCCGATCTGGGTGCTGATACTCGCGCTGCTGATCGGCGGTGGCGCGGCGTACTACTTCCGACACCGGCAAGCCGCCCAGCAACGTGATCTCGACGACTCACAGGCCGAGGCACGCCGCTGGGTGGAGCGGCTCGGCGGGCAAGTCCTCAACCTCATCGGCACCGACGAGCCGTCCAAGCAGGCGGTGGCCGACGCAGCGGAGCGCTACACCGCCGCCAGCTCCCAGCTGGACTCGGCCCGCACCGCGGCCCAAAGCCGCCTGGTGACCCACACTGCCCTGGAAGGGCTGTACTACGTGCGGGCGGCCCGCGTCGCGATGGGAATGGACCCAGGTCCGGACTTGCCACCGGTGCCGGGCCAGGGCGGTGCCGGTGCGGTCACCGAAGATCGTGACGTGACCGTCGACGGTCGCGGATACGCGGCGTCACCGAATCCCAGCGACCGCACGCCGCACTACTACCCGGGCGGTCAGATAGCTGGGCGGCCGGTGCCCCAAGGCTGGTACAGCGAGCCCTGGTGGAAACCGGCGCTGATCGGTGGCGCCTGGGGCCTGGGCTCGGCGCTCCTGTTCAGCTCGTTGTTCTCGGGAATGGGTGGGATCGCGTCGGCGGACACCTTGGACGGGGGCGGTGGGGGCTGGGGTGGCGGCGACTACGGCGGTGGGGACTACGCCGCCGGAGACTTAGGCGGTGGCGACTGGGGCGGCGGAGACTGGGGCGGCGGAGACTGGGGCGGCGGCGGAGACTTCGGCGGTGGCGACTGGGGCGGCGGCGGCGGCGACTTCTAGAGCGCTGGCCGTTGCTGGCAATGCGGGCACCAGTAAAGGTTGCGCCCCACGTGCCGCGTCGTAAGGACCGTCGCGCCACACACCAGGCAAGGCGCCCCGGCTCGGCGGTAGACGTAGACCTCGCCGCCGTGGCGGTCCCGCCGGGGCGCGCGCCCGGCGCGAATCGGGTCGTGTTCAGGCCGGACGGTGTCGATCCGGCCACGACGCACCCCGTCGCCCATCAGCTCGACAAGATCGGACCATAGCGCCGCCCACTGATCGGCGCGCAGCTCGCAGCCTGGCCGCAACGGATCCAGCTGGTGGCGGAACAACAGCTCGGCGCGGTAGACGTTGCCGACCCCGGCGAGCACCGATTGGTCCATCAGCAGCGTGGCCAGCGGAGCCCGGGACCGCGAGATCCGCACCCAGGTCCGGTCAGGGTCGGCGTCGCGACGCAGCGGGTCCGGTCCCAGCCGAGCGCGCACCACATCCACCTCGTCCTCGGTGAGCAACTCGCAGGCCGCCGGCCCGCGCAGATCGGTCCAGTGCGTGGTGCCGACCAGACGCATCCGCACCTGCCCGCGGGGCGACGTCACCGGCAACGTCGCCTCGGTGAAAGAGCCGTACAAACCCAGGTGAATGTGCACCACGAGATCGGGCTGGTAGACGTGGAACAGGTGCTTGCCATGCGCTTGCGCACACTGCAGAACCCGCCCGTCCAGCACCGCGGCGGCTGCCGCGAAGCGACCCTGCGGGCTGGACACCGCTACGGGCGACCCGCCGTAACACCGCTGGTGCTCCCCCGCCAGCCGGTGTGTCGTGTGGCCCTCCGGCATGGCGGCCTCAGCCCGCGGAGATCGGGGGGGACTCCCCGGTGGACTCGAACTCCGAGATCTGCCTGATCCGGCGGCGGTGCCGCTCGCCATCGGAGAACGGCGTCGTGACAAACGCCTCGACGATCCCTGCCGCTTCAGCGGGAGCGTGCATCCGAGCGCCGATCGCGACCACCTGGGCGTCGTTGTGTTCCCGGGCGAGCCGGGCGGTCTCGGTGCTCCAGGCCAGCGCGGCCCGGCAGCCCGGGACCTTGTTCGCGGAGATCTGCTCGCCGTTGCCCGACCCACCGATCACCACGCCGAGGCTGCCCGGGTCGGCCACCACCCGGCGCGCGGTCTCGATGCAGGGCGGCGGGTAGTCGTCGTCCGGGTCGAAGGCATCGGGGCCGACGTCCACCACGTCGTGCCCGAGACTGATCAGGTGCCGCACCAGAAAGACCTTGAGGTCGAAGCCGGCGTGATCGGAACCGAGGTAGACGCGCACAGCGTGCCACATTGCCATATGACGGCGCGGTGGATCGAGCTGGCCGACGGTGTCCTGGTGCGCCGTTACACCGAGCTGGACCTCTCGGTGGGTTTGGTGATCGGAGACCGCAGCGCCTTGGTGGTGGACACCCGCGGTGATCCCGCTCAGGGCGCGGAGCTGAGGGCTGCGGTGCGCGAGGTCACCCGGCAACCGTGCACCGTGGTGCTCACCCACGCGCACTTCGATCACTGCCTGGGCACCGCGGCCTTCCTGCCAGCCGCGGTGTGGGCGCATCCCCGGTGCCGGGATGACCTGGCCAGGGGCGGCGCGGCGCAGCATGCCGAGGCGCTGGCCTTCTCCCGCGCGCGGCGGATACCGCGGGACCCGGCTCTGGTGCGCCCCGTGGTGCCCGATCACCTGGTCACCGAGCCGGTCGGAATCGACCTCGGCGGTCGACGGGTGTTGCTGACCCATCCCGGCCTGGGGCACACCGACCACGACGTCGCGGTATGGTCACCCGACACCGGCGTGCTCTTCGCCGGGGATCTCGTCGAGCAGGGCGCCGACCCCGACTTCACCGACGCCTACCCGCTGCACTGGCCTACTGCGGTGACCGAGCTGCTCGGACTCACCCCGCGCATCGTGGTCCCGGGACACGGCGACCCGGTAGACCCGACGTTTGTCACCACCCAACGCGACGACCTGGCCACCCTGGCCGACCTGTGCCAAGCCGTCCTCGCCGGCAAGCACGACACCGCCGATGCGCTCAGCGCGTCCCCCTTCACACCCCCAACCACCCTCGCCGCCCTAACCCGGCTCCCTCCGCCTGGTCCACGATGATCTTCCGCAGCCAATCTTCACCATCCCGACGGCAGCCGCGGCGGTTGCCCGGCGCGCCTTCCGTCACGCGATGCGGAGATGTCGGCGGTAATAGCCCACCGCCTGGTCGATCTGCTCGGCACTGAGGTCGTACCACTCAGCGACGTCCCCTCGGGACTCACCCGCCGCCACGAGTTCCGCGATCGTCGAAGCCCGGACATTCCGGCCCTGGATCACCGGCTGCCCGCCGCGACGGCGGACATCGAGCTTGATCAAGGGGAAGTCCTCATCGGCGGTGAGTTCGGCGACCATACGCCGACCGTCTGGTGTTGTGTCCGGGCCGAAGTCAGCTGCCTCGACAAGCCGACCGACCACGGACGTCCAGACAATCTGACCGGTAATCACCTCCACCGCAAGATCCTCAGGGAGGTCGGCGAACTGCTGTGCCTGCCACACCACGGTCTTGCCTTCAGGGCGCATCAGCATTGCGTAGGTCGCCAGCGGGAATTCCTCCCCAGTCTCACGGCGGAGATACTCAGCCAGCCGCCGGAGCTTCGGGATCGGGAACCTGTCGAGGTCACGCCAGTTTGCGAGCAGCCTGGCTTCGACGTACTCGCCCCACGTGACCCACGTCGTGTTCCGTGATTCTGGGCGGGTGATCGGTTCGTAGGCCCGGTGACCATGCCGGTAGCCGTTGATCCAGCGACGCGCGGTGCCCGAGGTCAGCCCGAGGAGCCGGTCCACCTGTGGATAGGTGTAGACAGGCCGGTGCAGCAGCGAGATCGCTGTGCCACGTTCATACAATCGCACACAGCCCCGACAGCGCCACATCGACGCTCCGAAGAGCAGACGCGAAGGCAAGCCCGGCAGACCGTCGCCGCAGTCTCGAAGTGTTCCCGCCGCTGATCACGGCTCGGGCGGCCGGCGACCTCATCCAACAACCGGTCCGCGCCCGGCGTCCCCGGGGCACCCCCGCAGCCCGGCCGCGACCCGATGGATCAAGGCCACAGCGTCAGGGCCGGTGACAGCCGCCTGGCGGAGCGCCTCGAACGCTCGGAGGATCGGTGTTGTCTGCTCGCCCTCCAGCACCTGTTCCCCGGCCATCGACTCCACGAACACCAGTTCGTTATCGAGTACCCGGAACCCGGACACCGGTATGATTACCATCGGAGACCGCAGGGGAATCACCCCCAGCTCAACATTCGGTAGCTCGCTCACCGCCACCAGATGATCCAGTTGTGCCGCCTGTACCTCCAGGGCACCCGGTGGTGACCATAACGCGGTCTCACCGAACACGAACTGCCAACGTCGTCCAGGTTCCAGGAGTAATTCCTGGCGTCTGCGCCGACCCGCGATTATCCCGTCCAGCACCGCGTCGGATGCACCCCTGGACCTGGTGCTACCAGTGAGCTCAAGCAGGGCGCGACCGTAGTCCGGGATCTGCACAAGACCAGGTAGGAGCGCTGGCTGGTACTCGCCGATGCGGGTGGCCGCCGCTTCCATCGCGCCGATGTGCGCTTGCCGGCGTGCGAGTTCACCGCGGCGGAGCAAGTCCGCGGTCGGTACGTAGGTCACGTGAGTGGCTGAGAGCATGTCCAGCAGTGCTTCGGTCTGCTCGGCGGAAGCGTATGTGTGTGCGGACCAGGTACGGATGTCCTGCTCGAGGGGTGTCTGTGCGCCGGTTTCCAGCCGCGAGACCTTCGGCTGCACCCAACCGGCTCGGGTGGCCACCTCGTCCTGTGACAACCCCGCTGACTTCCTCAGCTGCTTCAACGATGCCGCGAGACGCGCGCGGCGGGGGTCTAGCTCCGCCACTGCACGGTGGGCACCCGTCGAGCCAACTCGGGTCGGTCGCTGACGTAGGTAGCCCACGGCTGAGCGTCCCGCAACGCCGCGGCTCTCACCTGGCACGCCCTCAGCGCGGCGTGTTCATCGGCGTGTTCGACGCCGAGCCAGGTGCCATCGTCGGTGTAGCGCATATCGAACAGCTCAGCGTCGTCAAACAACCAGAAGTCCCCCTTGGATAGCCCTGGTGGCCACGGCTGACCCTCGGCGAGTTCGACTATGCGTACGTCCTCACCAGCGGCAACGTTGTACGCGTAGCTCCACGCTACCTCGAAGTGGACGTAGGAGCTGAGCGGCTGGGTCACGACATGCACGCGTTGCATGGTGCGACCGTCACCCACGGCGGCGGCTACCAGCGCCATCCACTCCCGCTTGCCGGGGTGCGGTTGCGGTGTGTGCCCAGCCAGGAACGCCGCAATCGAGCCGTCCTCACCGGACGCCCCGTAGCTCTGCAAGATCTCCAGCCTGAAGCACGAACGGCGAAACCGGCTGAACCACGCCGAGAACTCAGGAGCTCCCGGGGTGAGCATGCCTACGCACGCGCCCGGAGCTGGGCGGCCGCGTCGAGGATCACCTGCGGAGCGATCCGCACGATCTTCTCCCCAGGCAGAAGGTTCACCGCGGCGCCGTAAGCCTCGACTTGGGCTTCCTCGGCCTGCACGTACGCCATCGCGTCATCACCGAGGTAGCAGCTCGGGCAGCCCTGCTCCCCGCTGCTCGTGTCCTTCGCCAGCATGTCCAGCTTCACGTCACCCTCCTATACATCATCTCTGGTCTCTCAAGCATGCCCGATCCTTCCTCTCATGGGAAGTCTGGCCTGAATTTATACTTGCACCGAGTACTAATTACATATAACGTGGAGAGTACCAGCTCCTGCCGGTCGCACCTCAGGACCGCTGGACACGTGCCCGGAGCACTGAGCCCGGCCCGTGCGGGGTTTCCCGCACGGGCCGGGCTCCACGAAATGCCCAGAAATGGCACGCGCGGCGTAGTCAGCGTGCCCGGAAAACGACCCGGCGGAGGAGGAGACCGTGCGCAGGCGCGGGTTCTGCCCGCTGTGCGCGGGAGGCGCCCCGTGACTTGGGTGGCCACGGCGGAGCTAGTGGCGGCCGGCGCATGTTTCGCCGGCGGCAGGCACATGGATCGATGGGTGAGCGGGACACGATCCCGCCACCGTGTGAGGGGAGAGAGACACCATGGCTGATGGCGCGACCCCGCGGGCTTCCCGCGCCAACCGCAGAGCGATCGGCGTCACCTGCGCGGTACACCGAGGCCCGAGGGGCTTCGCCAACCTCGTAGTCGAGAAACAGGGCAGCGAGATCATCCTCGACCCGCACATCACCGGCGAATGCGTCATCATTCTCGACGAGACGGCCGCGACCGCGCTGTTCGACCTGCTCGGAGAGTGGCTCGGATGAGCGGCGACCCGGCCATTGTGCCCGATACACGCGAGGGGCACTTGCGTGGTGCCCCTCGCTGGGGCGTGTCGTCGGCGGATTGGCGCGCCCACGCTGTCGACGAGGACGCCGACCATCCCCACGGGGTGTACGTCGCCCGCTGCGGGCACCAGCTGCGCGGAGCCGCCACCCTCTACGACGAGGCGCCCGACTGGATGTGCCTTTCCTGCCTGCGCTGGACCGACCGGTGAACACCGGCGAGAAGCGCCCGTGACCGACCCCCGGATGGTCGAGGCGATCGTGGCGGGCACCTGGTGAGCTGGTATCGGCGGTCCATGGGTGACCACGACACGCACCGCGGCGAGCTGGGCGCTGAGGGTACGGTGGCCGCGGCGTGCGGAGTGAGGTTCGCGCCGCTGCCACTGCCGTTCGATCGGGTGAGCCTGCCTGGTTACCCGTACGACCGTGACCAGGCATGCCCAGCGTGCGACACCCGCCGCAGAGAAGGCGCCCGGTGAGCCGCCCCCCGCTGGGCTGCCAGACGCATCTGCTGCTGCCCGAGGGCGACCAACCCTTGGGGGTGCTCAAGGCCCGGTGCGCGACGTGATGATCACGGGCTTTATCTAGCACGACTAGTCACCGGGCTTGAGGTGCGTACGTTGCCACCTGATCCGCCTCGCGGCACGCGAGACGCGTAAATCCCGGCCGGTTCCACACCCACCCAAAGGAAAAGACTACCTCGCGTGACCGATCTAGCCACGAACCCCGGCCTATTCCATGCACGTGTCGCCAGCAACACCCGCACCGACGACGACATCGCCTGCACTCTGCTGGCAATCCGCGAGGCCGACGGCACGTGGATGATCCACACCCTGGACAAGGTCGCCGTGCGGCTCACCGAGGACGATGCGATCCGGATGGTGTCAGCGATCCTGCACCTCGCGGGCCACGCTCACCCCCGGGGCCTCTGGCCAGTTGTGACCACACCGTCGAGACAAGTTTGGTAGGCAAGACGCCGCTAGGGGAGGGAGGTCATGACCGGTGTTGAGATGCGATCCACTCTTCCAGGTGGCGGGCCCGCTCGTGCTCGCTCAGTTTGTGCAGTACAAGGGCGAAGTTGGTGGCTGAGAGCAGGGTGTAGGGATGGTCCTCACCCAGCACCCGACGGCAGCGGGTCAGGGCGTCCTCGCCCAGGCGGCGGGCTCGCTGATCCTCACCCAGCTCGCACAACATGAGAGCAAGTCTGCTGGCTGAGAGCAGGGTGTAGGGGTGGTCCGCACCCAGTACCCGGTGGGCGCGGGTCAGGGTGTCCTCGCCTAGGTGGCGGGCCCGTTGATCCTCACCCAGCTCGTGCAGCACGAGAGCGAGGGTGATGGCTGAGAGCAGGGTGTAGGGATGGTCCTCACCCAGCACCCGACGGCAGCGGGTCAGGGTGTCCTCGCCTAGGTGGCGGGCCCGTTGATCCTCACCCAGTTCGCGCAGCACGAGAGCGAGGATGGTGGCCGAGAGCAGGGTATCGCGGTGGTCCTCACCCAGTACCCGGCGGGCGTGGGTCAGGGTGTCCTCGCCCAGATGGCGGGCCCGCTGATGCTCACCCAGCTCGTGCAACGTGAAAGCGAAGACACTGGTGGAGTGCAACGTGTCGGGGTGGTCCTCGCCGAGGGTGTCCCGACTCAGCTGGTGTGCGCGTTCGGACAGCGCTCGGCCGGGTCGGGACTCGCCCCGGTCTAGCAGGTAGGCTGCGGCCCGGTTGAGCAGCCACGTGACGTCGCTGTCGGGATCGGTGCCGCAGGCGGGGTCGGTGACGGCCAGCAGGTGCGGCAGCAGCTGCCGCCAGGTAGGCCAGCCGGTCGGGTTATCCCACCACAGTTCAGCTGGCACAACTCCCCGGAGCAGCTTCCGGGCGATCGTGGTCATGGCATTGTTTTCGGTGGGGGTGCTACTCGGGTTCTCACGCAGGATGGTGCCCACCAGCCGATGGATTTGCAGACTGTCGGGGCCCACCCGGGCCAGCGCTCGACGTCGCAACACCCCGATTAGTCCGGCGAAGGCCACCGGGTCAGCGGCAGCTGCCGCCAGCGGTGCGGGGAGCGACTCCGGGCGGGCGGTGAACAGGGTGAAGGGGATCGGCTCGGGCGCCAGCTGCGCGGCCAGCTCTAGCAGTGTCAGCGCGGCGTGGTCATCGGCGGCCAGTTGCTTGAAGGCCAGCTGCAGGCTGGCGGCCAAGGACACCGGGTAGGTCGGTGGTACCCCCTGGGTCAGGATCGAGCTGGCCCGGCGGCCCAGCAGCGCCAGGTAAGCTTGGGCGGTCAGCTCGGTCTGCTGCAGGTAGGCACCCGCTTGGGTGAGCGCCAGCGGTAGGTGATCCACCGCCGCCGCGACCCGACCTGCGGCACCCTCCGCTAACTCGGGAAGCCATTGGCGCAGCAGACTCACCGACTCGGTGCGGTTGAACACCTTCAGGATCACCGGAGTGGCCAGCTCCTGCCAGTCCGGGTGCCGAGACGTGATCATCACATGCCCACCTCCCCCCGGCAAGAACGGAGCCAACACCCAGGGCTGTTCGGCGTTGTCGTAGATCAACAACCAGCGGTCCCGATCCCCCAACGCACCTAACAAACACGACACCGCCACCCCCGCTGTCTCAGTCTGCCCGACCAGACCCAGCGCTCTGGCCAATTCGGTCAACCGATCCGGGATCAACGTCGGTTGTTCCGAGGCCACCCACCACACCATGTCATACTCACTTCGGTAACGGTGGGCATACTCGATGGCCACCGCAGTCTTGCCGATCCCCCCCATCCCGTGCATTGCCAGCACCACACTCGATCCACTAGCGCACAGCGCGGCACGCACGCTGACCATCAACTGCTCTCGACCGGTGAATTTAGAGTTTCGGGCCGGGACATTCCATACCCGCCCTACTGGCACCAACCCCGAACGGGCCCGCAGCAGTCCCACCAACGCCTGGAACAGCACCCTCCCCAACTCGTCGGGGGTGTTCACCGTCGCTGTGGTGAGCCCACTATCGGCCAACTGGGTCCGAAACGCCGCCTGCCGATCACCGTGCTCGAGGTCGATGAACAGGTCCTTCGGTCCCTGTGTCTGATCCCCGAGCAGCACCACCAACCGCGGCTTACCGCCCTCGCCGGCAGCCTGGAACTCCAACTGGGTATAGGACAACTCCGGCAAGTCCCGCACCGGCGAGCCGTAACGAAACCCGACGATCGCCACATACACATCCGCCTCAGCCACGGCCCGCCGACACACCAGAGCAGGTGCCTCATCTCGCGCCCCGAAATACTCCATGCCCACGATGGCATCCCCGGCTTGAGTCACCGCACGCTCGGCCGCAGCCACAAACGAGCGGCCCTCAGGAAGTCGCCGTAACTCCGACGTATAACTCACAAACACCCGGCGCGGCGATACCACCATAACCACCAGTATCCCACCCACCACCACACCCTGAATCACTAAACCGCGTGCTACGCGTGCCCCTCACATGCCGCCTCCTCGAGGCCCCGAGCGGCCACCAGCGGTCACTCGCGTCACCCCGGGGGGCAGAGCTACCCGAGTCACCCACCCGACCATCGCAGCCGCCTGCCAGGCTACGAAAAGTCGGGCTTCTCGTCGCGGGTTCGCTTGAGTTCGAAGAAGTGGGGGTAGGTGGTGAGCAGCAGGGTGGCGTCGAAGAGCTTCCCGGCCTGCTCGCCACGCGGGATACGGGTCAGCACCGGTCCGAAGAAGCCCACGCCGTTCACGTGGATGGTGGGGGTGCCGACGTCCAGCCCGACGGGAGCCATGCCGGCCTCATGGCTGGCACGCAGCTCCTCGTCGTACTCGGTGCTGTGCGCCGCCGCCGCCAACTCGGCGGGCAGCCCCACCTCAGCCAACGCGGCCACGATCACCTCATCGAAGTCCTCGTTGCCCTCGTTGTGGATTCGCCTGCCCAGCGCGGTGTAGAGCGGATCGAGCACCTTCTCCCCGTGATCACGGGCCGCGGCGATGCACACCCGGACAGGCCCCCAGCCCTGTTCCATCAGGTTCCGGTGCCGCTCGGAGAGCTCGCGGCCCTCGTTGAGCACCGACAGGCTCATCACCCGGAAGTGCACGTCGACATCCCGCACCGTCGCGACCTCGAGGATCCACCGCGAGGTGATCCAGGCATACGGGCACAGTGGGTCGAAGTAGACGTCGACCCGCGCGGTTCGGGCTTCAGTGCTGTGGCCGGCAGCTATCGTCATCACAACTCTCCGTTCGTCGTCGAGTTGTACAACCCATCCGGGTGGTCACATCTTCCCCGAGCCCTTCCCCCCTGCGGGCCTGCCCTCACTCGTGATTGGATGCCAAGGAATCCCGATCCGATACCCGAGGTGATCCGTGGCCGTCCCCAACCTCACCCAGGAGCAGGCGCTCGAACGCGCCGCCCTGCTCGACGTCGACTCCTACACCGTCGACCTTGATCTCACCGACGGTGGCGGCGGGCCGGGCGAAGGCACGTTCCGCGCCACCACCACCGTCCGCTTCTCCTGCCGCACCCCAGGCGCGTCCAGCTGGATCGACGTGGTGGCCGCCCGGATGAGCAGCGCGACCCTCAACGGAGCCGCGCTGGACATCGCCGGCTACGACGAGGAGCAGGGGATCACACTGCCCACCCTGGCCGCCGACAACGAGGTCGTCATCGAGGCGGACGGCCGCTACATGAACACCGGCGAGGGGCTGCACCGCTTCGTGGACCCCGTCGACGGCGGGGTGTACCTCTACAGTCAGTTCGAGACCGCCGACGCGAAGCGGATGTACGCCTGCTTCGACCAGCCCGACCTCAAGGCCGTGCATCGCATCCGGGTCGTGGCGCCCACCGGCTGGGTGGTGGTCTCCAACGCTCCGTGCCAGCGCACCGAGGCCCTGGCCAGCGGGGCGACGCGCCACGTCTTCGCCGACAGCGAACGGATCAGCCCCTACATCGTGGCGTTGGTCGCCGGCCCCTACGCGCGGTGGACCGAGGAGTACCGCGACGAGCAGGGCGCGATCCCGCTGGGCATCTACTGCCGCGCCTCGTTGGCCGAGCACATGGACGCCGAGCGCCTGTTCACTCAGACCAAGCAGGGTTTCGGCTTCTACCACCGCGCCTTCGGGGTGCGCTACCCATTCGAGAAGTACGACCAGTGCTTCGTGCCCGAGTTCAACGCCGGAGCGATGGAGAACGCCGGCTGCGTGACCTTCCTGGAGGACTACGTCTTCCGCAGCCGGGTCACCCGCTACCTCTACGAGCGGCGCTGCGAGACGGTGCTACACGAGATGGCGCACATGTGGTTCGGCGACCTGGTGACCATGCGGTGGTGGGACGGCCTGTGGCTCAATGAGTCCTTCGCCACCTGGGCCTCGGTCCTGTGCCAAGCCGGGGCCACCGAGTACACCGGCGCGTGGACCACCTTCGCCACCGTGGAGAAGGCCTGGGCCTACCGTCAGGACCAGCTGCCCTCCACCCACCCGATCGCCTGCGACATCCCCGACCTGCAGGCCGTCGAGGTCAACTTCGACGGCATCACCTACGCCAAGGGCGCCAGCGTGCTGCGCCAGCTGGTCGCCTACGTCGGCCTGGAGGAGTTCCTCGCCGGTCTGCGGATCTACTTCACGCGGCACGCCTGGGGCAACGCCACCCTCGCTGACCTGCTGGCCGCGCTGGAGCAAGCCTCCGGGCGGGACCTGTCCGGCTGGAGCGCGCAGTGGTTGGAGACCACCGGGCTCAACACGTTGCGGCCGGAGTTCACCGTCGACGGTGACGGTGCGTTCGCGTCGTTCGCGGTACTCCAGTCCGGTGCGTGCCCCGGTGCCGGGGAGCGGCGCACGCACCGCCTCGCGGTCGGCGTCTACGACTCCGCCGACGCAACTAGTCCGCTGGTCCGCACCCACCGGGTGGAGCTCGACGTCAGCGAGGAGCGCACCGAGGTCCCCGAGTTGGTCGGGGTGCCCGCGGGTCAGCTCGTGCTGGTCAACGACGACGACTTGACCTACTGCGCGCTGCGACTCGACGAGAAGTCGCTGGCGACGCTGGTCGGCCGGATCGGCGACATCGCCGAGTCGCTGCCCCGCTCGCTGTGCTGGTCGGCGGCGTGGGAGATGACTCGCGAGGCTGAGTTCAGGGCCAGGGATTTCGTCGCGGTGGTACTGGGCGGGTTGCCCGCCGAGACCGAGGTGGGTGTGGTTCAACGACTGCTGGCGCAGGCGCAGGTCGCGCTGTCCGCTTACGCCGATCCGACCTGGGCCAACGAGGAAGGCTGGCCTAGGTTCACCAGCACGCTGATGGACCTCCTCAGCTCGGCCGACCCCGGTTCCGACCACCAGCTCACCCTGGTCAACGCGCTGACCGCGGCGCTGCTGGCCAAGCCGGAACTGGATGCGATGGCCGGCTGGCTGGCCGGAGATGGCGTGCCGGAGGCGCTCGTGGTGGACACCGACCTGCGCTGGCGGTTGCTGCAGGCACTCACCGCGCACGGCATGACGGGCGAGGACGAGATCGCCGCCGAGCAGGACCGCGATGCCACCGCGACCGGGCGGCGGCAAGCTGAGCGGACCCGCGCCCTGCTGCCCACCCCGGCCGCCAAGGAACGCGCCTGGCAGAGGGCGATGCGCGACGATGAGCTACCCAACGCTCTCAGCGAGGCGATCATCAGCGGTTTCAGCCACCCCACGCAGAAGCAGCTACTGGCCCCCTACCTGGACCGGTACTTCGCTGAGATCGCCGAGGTGTGGGACCGCCGGACCTCCGAGCGCGCTCAGTCCTGCGTGCTCGGACTGTTCCCCTCATGGGTCGTCGAGCAACGCTGTGTGGACGCCGCGAGCGCGTGGCTTGAGGCCGGTGAGCATCCCCCCGCGCTACGCCGGCTGGTTTCTGAGGGCCGGGCCGGCGTGGTCCGGGCGCTGGCTGCGCGCGTCGCAGACGCGGGCGGTGTTTAACAGCGCCCTGCTAAACACTCACGAATCAGTGTGGTCCGCAAGTATCCGGAGGCCGGCGGTCAGGCCTCCGGCGAGATCGCCCCCCTTGAACGAGGAGATCATGCTCTCCACCGCGAGCTTGCACCCCCGGTCGGGCAGCCGGTGACCGGCCCTGTCCCCGGTGACCACCTCGACCACCCGCTGGCCAGGCGAGACGGCCACCAGCACCGCATCGTCGGCCCACTCGCCCATCGAGTCGTGTAGCTCCTCGGCCCGAGTCCTGGTGTCAGTGCCGAGGTCGCCGAGGTACATCCCGAAATGCAAGCCGGCGATGCGGCTGGCCCGGACCAGCTCGTCGTCGAGGGCAGCAAGCTGCGAGCGGGTGAAGGGCAGCGTCCTGAGCACCGGCTTCACCTGCCGCGCGGCGGAGATCCGTCCAGTGCCGACAATGACCTCTCCGGATGCCTCACCGTGCTCAGGATCCCGGTGCTGATCATTACCAGTTGCCACGAGCACCTCCGCGGGCGCCACCGAATCCGTCCCGACCGTGGTGGTGCGCCACCCCGTCACGCAAAGCCTCGGGGTTCGCCGTCCACAGCACCGGTGGGTGACTCCACTGCTCGCCGGGACGGTAGGGGCGGGTCCGAGCGAACTTCGGCCGTAGCGTCAGCACTCCCAGCAAGATCATGATAGCCAGCGGAACACCAGCCAGGATGAGGATGACCTCCAGTGACGTCACGCCCATCACGGTAGCTGACCGGCCTGCGGGGCACGTCAGGCGACCTCCCCGAGGTAGGGCAACCACTGCGGGTCGGCGTCGGGCACCGTGGCCAGGAGCCGCCAGTGCTGGCCACGAGGGGCGCGCGGCACCACCCGCAGCTTCCACCCCAGCTCGCTGAGCAGTCGATCAGCCTTGCGGTGGTTGCAGAGAGAGCAGCAGGCCACGCAGTTCTCCCAGCAGTGCTCGCCGCCGCGGCTGCGCGGCACCACATGGTCGATGGTCTCCGCGCGGGCTCCGCAGTAGCCGCAGTGGTAACGGTCCCGGTGCATCAGCGCCGCCCTGGTCATCGGGACCCGCGCCCGGTACGGCACCCGCACGAAAGTACACAGTTTGATCACCGAGGGGGCCACGACGCTGGCCGTCGCGGAGTGCAGCACCAGACCCGCAGCGTCACCGTGCACGACATCAGCCTTGCCGCACACCACCAACACGATCGCCCGGCGCAATGGCAGCGCGGTCAGCGGCTCGAAGCTCGCGTTGAGCAGCAGTACCCGTCGGCGTCCCCAGGCCAGCGCGCCCGTGGCCGGGACCAGAACAGTAGTGTCGAGAAGCCCGGTTGAGGTCCCTGAGCGCGAGGCGGTCCGTTGGTCCGCCCCCGCTGGGTGACCCTCCGGGCTGGGTTGTCGGTCGTGCACGCGACCACCTCCACCAATGCGCGGGACTAGTCCACCACACCAGGAGGCGATCGCGCACCTATGGCGGAGCCGGCTCGTCGGTGACCAAGGCCGAGACGTGCGAACCGGAGCCGGTCCATGACGCGGATACAGTCCGGCGGGTGACCGTTTCCCAGCCGGGGTGTTTACGGGACGAGGGCTCGTGGTGCGCGCGCATCTACCGTCTCACTCACAACGACCTGCTGTCCCGCTACGCCGATACCGTGGTGGGAGCGGGGCTGCGAATCCTGCTGATCCTCCTGCTCGCGGTCCTGATCAGGCTGATGGTGCACCGGGCTATCACCCGGTTGACCCAGGTGAGCGCCGAGGGACCACCTCCGGGGTTGCTCCAGCCGCTGCGGGTGCCCGAGTCCTCGCGCGGCACGGGGGTTGCGCCGACACGGCGATCCCAGCGAGCCCGCACGATCGGCTCGGTGCTGCGGTCGGGCACGACGTTCGTGGTCTACGGGGTGGCGGCCACCCTGGTGCTGGGCGAGCTCGGGGTCGATCTCGGGCCGATCATCGCCTCGGCCGGCATCCTCGGCGTCGCGCTGGGCTTCGGCGCGCAGAACCTGGTGAAGGACTTCCTGTCCGGGATGTTCATGATGGTCGAGAATCAGTACGACGTCGGCGACGTGGTCGACCTCGGTGAGGCCAACGGCACCGTGGAGGGGGTGGGCCTGCGGGTGACCACGCTGCGGGACGTCAAGGGCACCGTGTGGTACGTCCGCAACGGTGAGGTGCTGCGCGTCGGCAACTCCAGCCAGGACTACTCGGTGGCCGTCGTCGACCTGCTCATCGGGCATGCCGCGGACATCCCGGTATGCACCGAGCTCGCCACTCGCACCGCCACCGAGCTCACCGCCGACGGCAGTGGATTGGCCGCCGATGTGCTGGAACCCCCCGAGATGCTCGGCGTCGAGTCGATCAGCGCGGAGGGCGTGACGCTGCGGATCACCGCCCAGGTGCGCCCCGGACGGCAGTGGGCGGTGCAGCGGGCGTTGCGGGCCGCCGTCATGGCGGCCTTCGCCGAGGCCGGGATCCCGCCGCCCTCGCCGGCCGGCGTCACCGCCCCGCCGTCCTGAGGCCTTCGCCCCCGTCACGACGCCCGCAGGGCAGGATGAACAGATGGCTGCACCGGAGAACTTCTACCAGGCTGTCGGCGGGGAGCAGACGTTTCGTCGGATCGTCGGCCGCTTCTATGAGCTGGTAGCGGAGGACGAGGTGCTGCGCCCGATCTACCCGGAGCAGGACCTGGGTCCCGCCGAGGAACGGCTGCGGCTGTTCCTCATGCAGTACTGGGGTGGGCCACACACCTACTCCACCCAGCGTGGGCACCCACGACTGCGGATGCGGCACGTCCCGTTCCGGATCGGGCCGACCGAGCGCGACGCCTGGCTGCGCTGTATGCGCGTCGCGGTGGATGAGGCCGACCTCGGAGAGGCCTACCATGCCGTGCTCTGGGACTACCTGGTGATGGCGGCGAACAGCCTGGTGAACTCGCTGACCTGATCGACGACCACCGCCGCGACCTGACTGGCAGGATTGATTCTCGTGCGACGCGCCGATGACCGCAGCCTGGTTTCCGACGACGAGGCCTGGTGGCACGATGCCGTGTTCTACCAGGTCTACGTCCGTTCCTTCGCCGACGCGAACGGTGACGGCGTGGGTGATCTGGAGGGCGTGCGCAGCCGGTTGGGCTACTTGGAACTGCTCGGCGTCGACGCGCTGTGGCTCACCCCGTTCTTCCGTTCCCCGATGGTCGACCATGGCTATGACGTCAGCGACCCGCGCGAGGTCGACCCGCTGTTCGGTGACCTGGACACCGTCGATCAGCTGGTCGCCGACGCACACCGGCACGGACTGCGCGTCACCATCGACCTGGTGCCCAACCACACCTCCGACCGGCACGAGTGGTTTCGGGCGGCTGCGGCAGCCGCGCCAGGCAGCCCCGAGCGAGACCGATACCTCTTCCGGGAAGGTCGCGGCTTCGGCGGGTCCCAGCCGCCCAACAACTGGACCAGTGTCTTCGGCGGGCCGGCGTGGACCCGCCTGCCTGGTGCCGACCAGTGGTACCTGCACCTGTTCGCGCCCGAGCAGCCCGACCTGAACTGGGAGAACCCGGAGGTGGCCGCCGATCTCGAACGAACCCTGCGGTTCTGGCTGGACCGGGGGGTGGACGGGTTCCGCATCGACGTGGCCCACGGGATGGCCAAACCCATTGGACTGCCGGACATGCCGCAACCGATCGGGATCTGCCCAGGTCTGCACGAGCGCGAGGGCGCCGATCCCCGCTTCGACGCCGACGGTGTGCACGACATCCACCGGATGATCCGCAAGGTGCTCGACGAGTATCCGGCGCGGGTGGTGATCGGCGAGATCCTGGTGGCCGACGACGCCGCGTTCGCCCGCTACATCCGCCCCGGTGAGCTGCACCTGGGATTCAACTTCCGGCTGCTCTCGGCAGACTTCGACGCCGACGGCGTGCGCGCGGCCATCGAGCATTCGCTGGCGGCTGTCCAGGGCAGCCCCGCACCGGCCACCTGGACGCTCGCCAACCACGATGCGGTTCGTCCGGTGACCCGCTACGGCGGCGGCGAGGTGGGCCTGGCGCGCGCGCGCGCGATGGCGCTGGTACAGCTCGCCCTGCCAGGCCCGGCATACCTGTACAACGGCGACGAGCTGGGTCTGCCCAACGTCGAGCTGCCCGACTGGGCGCTGCAGGATCCGGTGTGGAAGCGCTCCGGGCACACCGAGCGCGGGCGCGACGGCTGCCGGGTCCCGTTGCCGTGGGAGGGCGCCACCTCGCCGTACGGGTTCAGCCCCACGCCCGGCACCTGGCTGCCGATGCCGGGCGACTGGGCCAGCCGGACCGTGGAAGCGCAGCTGGAGGACCCGAGTTCGACGCTGTCGCTGTACCGGCAGGCGCTAGAGCTACGCCAGCAGCACCCCGCGTTCAGCGGAACAGAAGTGGAGTGGTACGGCGCGCCGCCCGGTTGCCTCGCGTTCCGCCGCAAGGGCGGTGGGCTGGTCTGCGCCCTGAACACCTCCGGCAGGCCGGTGTCGCTGCCGGACGGACAGGTGCTGCTGGCCAGCGGCCCGTTGCGCCTCATCGGCGACGCCCTGCCCCCCGACACCGCCGTCTGGCTGAAGGAGTAGTGATCACCCATGGGCCCCATTGACCCCGAGTTCTTCGACGACGACGAAGTGCGCGCCGCCCTGGCCGCCCGGGACATCGGCACGCTCTTTCGCCTCCTGCAGCGCGTCGGGGTGAGCCAGCGCCAGATCGCGGAGCTGACCGGCCAGTCCCAGTCCGAGGTGAGCGAGATCACCCTCAAGGGCCGTCAGGTGCTGAACGTGAACGTGCTCGAGCGCATCGCCGACGGCATCGGTGCACCCCGGGCGCGGTTGGGGGTGAGTTACGGTGAGGAGGCACCACCGGCCGCCACGGAGATGAGCGAGGCCATGAAACGCCGCATCATGCTCGCCGCCACCATGGCGACGGCCGTGCGCGAAGCAATACAAACCCTCAGCGAGCCCCTCCAGCTCCCCCTGCCCACGGACGACGAGCTGCCCACGAGACTGGACATGTCTCATGTGCACGCCGTGCGCACGGCCACCACACAACTCCGCGGCATGGCCCGCTACCACGGCGGACAAGGCACCCTGTTCAGCGCCGCCGCGACGCTCTACACCCGGTGGATGCAGGTCCCCGCACCCGATGCCGTCAAAGCACAACTAGCCGCCGCGCTAGCCGAGCTACACACCGAAGCGGGCTGGAGCTGTTACGACTCCGGAGTGGACGGCCGGGGTCACTTCACCCGCGCCCTCTGGCTTGGCGATACGGCCGGGGACACCTACGGAATCGCCAACGCCGCCTTGCACGCCGGAGCGACGCTGGTCCGCGATGGGCATCCCAACGACGCGCTCAAGTACTTCCAGCTCGGACAGGTCAGCCTCCGCGAAGTCCAGCACAGCAAGTCCACACCGGCAACCCCGCCCGCCGACGACCCCCGGATACCAATTCTCACCGCGCAGCTGAACCGGCAGTCCGCGACCGCCTACGCCGTCATGAAAGGCCACGATGAGGCCACCCGCTACCTCGCCGAGGCCCACGACGGGTGGGCACCCCGCGATGCGTTCGCACGCGCGGGCGCCGATCTTGTGACTGCCGGAATTCAGCTCGACCTGGGCCGGCTCGACACCGCCGAGCAGTCCGCCGTCAGCGCACAGCACACCTACGGCGAGGGCCACCACCGCCGGGGCCGCATAGAAGCCGAACTCATCCTCGCCGAGGTGCACGTGCTGGCCGGAGAACCACGGGGCCTGATCCTGGCCCACCACGCCATCAACGAAGTACGCACCCTGCACTCCGTCGCCGCCCGCCGAGAACGCCTGATCCCCCTAGCCACCGCCCTGGAAACCCGACCCACCCCCGACACCCGAGACCTAGCCCACACCGCCCGCCAGATCGCCACCACCCGAACCTAACGACTTTCCCTCTGACGTAGGGAGGCAGAGAAGTAGTCAGGAAGTGCGTCACACAAATCGGTCGCGTCAGTGTCAGCGCCGCACGACTTGAGGCGGTGAACAGCAAGGACATCAAAAAACGCGAGTCAGTATGGATGAAGAGCCGCCGCAGCGGCATCCCGCACCCCAAGCGCTTCATCCCGGCCCGAAGACTGCCTAAGCTGCGCCTCATGTACGGCCAACAGTCGCGCTTGCACCAAGGGGCTGACCTCTGATGGCATAGCGGGCATCTCGCGTGAAGCCGAGGGCCCAGCCGCAACCAAGGCGCGAGCCCTGTCCGACTCATGATTCAGCACATGCATCGAGGCCGCCCAGTGGATGTACGAACGGAAAGGAAAACCGAGCTCGGAGGCGACCACCTCGGCCAGCAGCGAGAATTCGAAGATGTTGAAGGGCAGGAGTAGAAACGCATTGTTCGAGCGCATGATCGTCGTCGCCATCAGAGACGCGCGGCGGATGTGGTAGAAAGTGCCGAATGCACACGGAATATCATTCGACTGACGGACGGCGTCCTCCGGGCTCCAAATCACGGTTGCGGCGCGCCGACTGTCGGGGTCCTCGCGCAGCCTCGCGACGACACCAGTCAGTTGATTTAACCCTGGCCGCGGTTGCATGATTCGACGGCCGTAGTCCGATCCTGGCACCGTTAAATGGTTGTCAGAATAATCCATTACCTTGGGTTCGTAAAATGCTATGTCCGCGAGCCTGTCGCTGCCCGCGACCATCCAAACAAACCGCGCTATAGCCGAAGTGATGTTCAACGGGCGGGCCGCATGGACCGCGATTCGGGCGAGTGGTCGCGCCAAACCTGTCTGATAGCAAATTAATTCCCGCTGCCCATCGCCAGTATCGCCGATGGTGAGCCCGTCGCGAAATATGTCGGATAGCGTCTGGTGTATCGCCGCATCTACGTCAAGCGGCAGGCGTCCCGCATGTAGCACAACTGCACCCTCCCCAAGCACAGTGGCGGCCAGCAACGAGCATACCGCTTCCCACACGGCCCAAGCGGACTCACGAGACCGCCTTGCGGACTTAACCCCTTTTGCGGAGTTAGGTCACCGGCAGCAGCCGCCGGGCGACCGTCGCAGACCCACCGGGAGCCAACCGAGAGTGACACCGGACCACACTCAGTGAAGCGCACTCAGTTTTCAATCACGACCTCCGCTTCCGACCGCCGGCCGTACAGTACCATCGTAGGGCCACGACTGAGGCGCTGAACCTCTGGGAGGTACGTAATCGTGTTGTGTTCGCCGCACACGGAATTGGCTCGCGTTCGCGATAGATCAACTGCTTGCGAGTTGCGTTCCGGATTTCGCTGACTTTCCTTGCCAGGGGGCGGAAGCGTCGATACATCCTCATCGCCAGCCCTGCCACAGGAAGCCACAGGAGTCGCTAGAAGCGCGAAAGTTTTATTCGATCGCGCATATGGTTGTGGACCCGGAGCCGAGAGGTGTGGCATGTTCAGCTCGAAAGCACTCGAAGTGATAATGCGTCTCGAGACCGAAGACTCCGAGAGGAACGCGCGATCAGTTGGACCACATTCTTTTTGGCGGATCCCCCGCGATCTTGGCAACCTCATGTACGTGATGTGCGCGTACGGAAGCGCTTCGATTGGCGTGGAGATCGGAAGTGGCGTCGGCTATTCGTCGATCTTCATCGGATCAGCGCTTGCAACGAAGGGCGGACACCTGTTCACCTTCGAAGAAAACCCAACAAAGGCAGAGCGGGCAGAAAACCACTTGCGTCAGGCGGGATTGGAGACGACAGTGACAGTTATATGCGCGGATGCACGCGTGGCGGCGCCCACCTCGCTGACCGAGAGAGGATTGAGATGGGATTTTGCGTTCATCGATGGACACAAGAGCAAGTATCAAGACTATTTTGAGCTGCTCCTTCCGTACCGGGCACGTACCGCCATGGTCGTGGCGGACAATGTCGGAGCGCCCCACGTTGAGGCCGTAGCTCCCTTCTTGTCCTACATTTCAAGATCCCCCTTTGTCAATATCTTCGTCCAACACATGACGCAACCACCGGCGAGGCGGATGCCGCAGTAATCTCACTACTAGAGACAGAGGAGGCCCAGCATGGATTTTAACACGTCGCTACACGACAGTACGGATGATCGGAACCGCGCGCTCGCAAGGCTGGCGTTGTCAGTACGGTCCTGCCGGGCCTGCCCTGGCATGAATGCTGTGGGATCGACAGAATCCTCCCCCGCATACGGCGACCCGTCTTCCCCGATCGCGTTTGTCGGCCAAAGTCTTTGTCGCGTCTGTATGGCAAGCCAAATCCCTTTTACCGGCGGAAGCGGTAGACTTCTCGATGCCGCCCTCGAGAAAGCAGGCGTTTCGAAACGACTCGTGTTCACAACGAATGTCGTTCATTGTAATCCTCCCAAAAATCGACAGTCGAAGCCTCATGAAATTGCGAACTGCTCACCCTTCCTGGCCGCCGAACTGTCTCTTGTAGCACCCGAGTTAGTTGTCGGCCTGGGGCGCGATGCTTGCACTTGGCTGGCGGGACACTATTCCCAGACTGGCTGGGAATGGACCCCGCAGACTCCCGAAAACCCCCGAGGTGGAGCCAAGACCGGCCTGTTCTACGCTCAACACCCTGCCTATATCATGCGACGGCCCTCCACCATCCGGGAGCTGTACGTCAGCGAACTCGCCACCGTGATAAAATGGGCCTTTCGTTATCGAGGATAGTCGACAGCGGGTTCAGATTCCCGCTGTCGACTCAGCCTCGAGCTGTTACAACAAAGCCGTTGGCTAAAATTCAAGAAAATTAGGACTACGCGTGACCGGTCGCAGAATCGGGCGCCATCGGTATGTCGCCATAACCGGAGCGATCGCGGCAGGCGCATCAACTTTGACACACGCGCTCATCCGGAAATTGGGGTGGGAGCCACTCCTGGAGGAGGCGGTAGAAGTATACAATCCGTTCTTCATGGATGCTTATGCCGACTTCCCCAGGTGGGGATTTCACAGCCAGGTGGACTTTCTTACGCGCTCCGCCGAACGACATCTGCAACTAGTCGACCAACTACACCGGCCGGAAGCTACTCAAGCTACCGTGATCGTTGAGGATCGAACGCCCTTCGAGCATACTGGCGCATACCTTGTCGCGTACCAACGCCTTCATTGGATAAGCGACCGTGAGGCGCAGGCGCTAGAGCGGCTGACGCGCGTCGTCGAACGACATTATATCGTCCCGGATCTGCTAATATTTCGCGAAGCCAGCCTGGTCCAACTCGTCTCGAGGACAACCCGACGAGCTCGCCCAGGTGAACAACACCTGGACTCCCGGGTTCTCGACGAGGTGCATCGGTCATTCAGCGAGTTCATCGGAAATTGGGACCGCAGCCCCGTTCTGACCATCGCGGCAACTACCGACATCTTCGACGAACGAGCTGCGGCGGACGTAGTGACTACAGTTCGCAATTCCCTTCTGCCGTGAACGCTGGCAGCGCCAGCCGGTGGAAATAATAATTACGCTGACGAGCAGGGCGGCGAGCCAGCCGATTGGCGTCTCGTTGGTGCCGCGTTCCCGGGCGAACGCGGCGTAGTCGGCCATCTCGCTGCCATGACCCCAGGCGAAGGGTCCTAGCATCAGTCTTTGCGCACGGCAATTCTCCTTGTTCATGGCGTTCTAACCGAACCAAGGCTTGCAATACTACTGCTTGGTACCCTCCCGGCAAGGTTCAGGTGGAGGACCGCGTTAACTTCGACGAAGTGCGGCCCAGAGATCCTTCAACAGCAGGAGTTAGGTCTTCTAGAGCGAGAAGTTCTGTAGCGCAGAATCCTTCGGCGTGGGCAAGGTCCGCGATTGCCGCCACAACAGCGTCACGGAAAGCACTGGTTCGGTCAATTAGTCCGGCCGTCATGAGGCCGTAGTGACCCGCGTCCTGTTTACTATTCTTAGCGCCGAAGACGAGATCGCACGCGACACCCAACTCGCAACCTCTTTCAACATGTTCCATCAAACGAGCGGGCACAGCCATACGAATAGTGGTGGCAACACCGACGAGTCCGGACTTGCTGACTACGACCGCCCATCCTGAATTGAACCAGTGTGTACCGTGCCTATGTAACCCCCCTTCGAGGCCAACACCGAAGTCCGCTGCGGCTGCGCGGAGTGCGTGGTGGGCGCGAGAGGTGGCGCCGTCTCGCGCTTCATCGTCACTCATCGGCTGATCGCGAACACCGGAAGGCGATGCGCAGGCCGTGACCGCCCAATCCAGGTCCGGCCAAAAAGTCGCAAATCCCAGTCGGGAGGCTTCGACCTTGACTGGATTGCGTGATCCAACTGCTAGTAGCATGGTGGCGCTCCGTGGGTCATGTCGCCGCTGCGGGACAGCCCCATGGGGACCGATCAGCTCTGCGACGGCGGTGCGGGTAAGTTCCTCTTCTTAAACCATTCCGCTCACGTAGTTTGTAGTTCCCCACCCGACCAGAGGCGTTATGCGGCACCAGCGAGCGCGCTGTCAGGTCGGATGAAGCGACGCCTGAACGGAAGCGGTTCTGACAGTGACGGCCCGACCATAGAGTCACGACATTGTGGAGCGCCATGTGGACAACAGGTGGACAAACTGAGTCATGCTGTGGATAAGCGATGCGCAGCAGCTTTGACAGCTGTGCACAAATCAGCCGTCAGATGGCTTCTAGCTGGGCACCAAGCTGTGGATGGAGGTCGCAGGGTTGGGGATAACCACACGAGCAAATACTGGGTTATGATTCGTTGAAACGCCGACGAGGTGCGTCGAACGGTCTTCCCCCGCACACCGGCGCCGACGCAGTCGGCACGTTCCTCGTCGACACTGGTGACGGTGACGAGGACCGCAGCCGCACCGGCCAGAGCGGTGGCGGTGGACAGCGGCCCGTAGTCGGCGAGGTGCTCCCGCAGCAACGCCCTCCTGTCGCCGTGCAGGGACGGCACCCGGATCGGGCAGCTTCGGCTCCACGTGGTCCAGCCCGGCAGGTCCACACCAGCAACCCCGCGCGCCGATGACCCCCGACTATCGACGCCGTCGCTACAGTCAGCTGTGGCAGGGCTACCGTTCGTGACGGACATCTCGGAGGCGCTGTGGGCAGCGATCACGACGACGCGGCGGCGGGGCCAGCGGCGGTCGGCGGGTTGGGTGGGCTGGAGTGGGTGTACATTCCCGCCCAGGTCATGGCAGGCGTCGGCGACCGTGCTGAGCTGGAATTGCGGCGCATGCGGGACGGCGGGGTGGCGTTGCTGGCCTACACCTCGCTGGAGTTGCTAGTGGTGGGCTGCGGCGAGCGACAGCCGTGGATCGCGATCCCCGTCCCGGAGCTGGAACAGGCTCAGCACAGTGCGCGTTTCGATCTGATCGCGGTCAACGTGCTGCTGCCACCAGAAATGCGGCACACCGATGCCGTCCATGTGGGTTCTGGGGAGGTAACAGCGCGATGAGCGGCGACGGGCACATTCTGCGCGTCACCGAACTCGGCCGGCTGTCCAGAACGCTGGCCGAGGGCGCGAGCAACCTCAACGGCCTGGCTGCCGACGCCCCGCGGATCCCGGACGCCGGCCAGTCCACCGCAGCGGTGGCGGCGATGGTGTCCACGATCACCAGTATGGTGTCGCGGATCGTGGAGACCGCCGCGGTGGCCAGCGACCAGGCCATCGCCAGCGATAACACCTACCAGCAGACCGATCAGCACAACGCCGGGGATCTGTCCCGCGGGGGGAGGGGGTAAAGAGCCCATGTCGTCGTTGGACTTGCGGGTCGCCGGCGATGTGCGGTCTTGCCGGGACACCGCTACCCAGTTGCGGTCGCTCAGCGCGGGGATCATCGACGCTTCTACCAGCTTTCACCGAGCCCGCACCGAATCGGAAACCTTGTGGCTAGGGCAGGGCGGTGACGCGTTCCGGGACCGCATGAGCCCGATCGCGACCAGTACCGACCAGATCGCCGACCGCACCCGCGAGGTCAGCCAAGGGTTGCACGCTTTCGCCGATGACCTCTCGACCGTGCATTCCCGGATGGACCAGGCACGACAGGTCGCCACAGCCGCCGGGCTGACCGTCAACGGTGACAGCATCGAAGCGCCGCAGGAACCCGATCACCCGGTGGGGTTCATCGGCCCTGTCGCCGTGCCAGCCGACGATCCGCGGTACGCGGCGACGATCACGACGTATCAGGCGCAGTCCGCGGCTTATGCTGAAGCGGCCCAGACAGTCTCCGAGGCTCGGGCCATAGAGACCGCCGCCCACGACGACCTGCAGCGGAAGTTCACCAGTTGGGGCACGGTCGTCGAGGACATCAAGGACCAGTGGTACTGGCTGGCCGCCGGCAACACCACCGGCCCGGTCGGTGCCGCCCTGGCCGAGGCGAACAAGTGGTCCACGATCTCCGCGGCCCGCGCTAGACAACTCGATGTGTTCAAGCGGATCGCCGCTGAAGCCAAGGACCCCTTCGAGGAAGCCGCGGCCGCCCGCGCCGTCGGCGTCTTCGAGAAATCGGAAACCGCCGCGCTCAACGCCGCCAAGAGCAACGCCAAGGTCGGTCTGGGGTTGTCCGGAACGAAGCTTGGCGGTGTCCTCGCAAGCGATGCCAGGATCTTCTTTTCGAAGGGCTCTGCCTTGGCGGAAGTCGGCAAAAAGATTCCCCTCGTGGGTCTGGGCCTCGCATGTGGCCAGTTCGTCGGCGACGCCATCCACGCCACAGACGGCGGCGAGGTAGCCAAGGCCGCCGCCGCTGATCTCGGGGGGTTCGCCGCTGGCAACGGCGCGACTGCCGGTGTTCTCGCCGGAGCGGCCGCCTTCGGCCTGGCTGGTGGGCCGGTCACTCTGGCCGCCGTCGGCGTGGGCGCGGGAGTCTCCTACGGCGTCGGCTACGCGGTCAAGAACTGGGGCGAGATCAGCAACGACGCTGGCGCGGCGACCGACGCCATGGGACACGCCGCTGACGCCACGGGCAATGCGATCGCGCACGGCGCCAAGGCCGTAGGACATGGGGTCGGCCATGCGGCATCCTCGGCCAGCCATTTCCTCCGCGACATCCTCTGACCACCATGACCGGGAGTCACAGATGAATCCCGTGTACTTGCCGCCCCAGCCGGATTGCGCCACCGGGCAACCCCGGCCACCCAGCGCCCCGACGAAGTTCCCCTCACCTGAGCGCACACCCCGAGAGCGGGAACCCAGGAAACACCCACCGATCCCCGACGAGCGGGGGCCCGCGCTGGAATGGTGCCAGGACAGCACGACCTGGGCGATCATCAGCGGGCTTATCTTCGCCGGCATCATCATATCGGTGTACACCGCGCATGAGCACGGATTCGGCTGGGTCACCATATGGTGGGTGTGGCTGCTACCGATCATTTTCGGGCTGGCGGTTTACTGGGGGATGAGCAAGAATTGGCTGGCGGCTGGCGCGACCTGGCTGCAAAACGGCGACGTCTGGGTTGACGTCTACGAACTGGTCTCCATCGATATCAAAGCCGGCGGCGCCAAACTTAATTTACGGTTGACCGATTCCGCCGGCCGCACGATCGGCGCGCTGTCACTCGCCGACGCCCAGCGCAACCATGCCCTCTGGGACCTGGTCTACAACGGCATCCTGCACTCTGTCGCCAACGGCAAGGCGGATCCACCCACCAACGTCCGTACCATCCTGAAGCTACCCGGAGGGCGCGGCCAACACCGCGACGGAAGCTAGGCTGTATCCCGAGCCGCTGCTTCCTGCGCCGCCGGGCGACACCCGCGGCCGGGGCGGTCGCCCGGCCGCTGGGCACCACCACGGCCGAAGCCACCCCGCACCGCGGTCGCGGGGTGGTGGTCCCGTGGCATCACTGCTTCAGGTGAGGAATTCATAGTCCCGCGAACCACAGATTCGGTCTACACTTCGAGACACACAGTAATCATATGACACGTTGAGGTGACGGCCGACCGGCCACGGCTAGGGGTCAACTGGGGAGCGGTGGCGTGAGTATTCGACCCGTTGGAGTGCGTACCGGACACGGCGAAGGCACGATCTCGATCATGGCCAGCCCCGGTCCAGGCCCGAACGTACTGCTCAGCTGGGATCGGCTGGTGGACAACACCGCAGGCACCGACGTCACCCAGCTCACCGCCTGGGCACGCCTACGCGGTCGAGTCGGCTACGCACCGTTGTACCTACTGGCCTTCCAGGCGGGAGAACTCGTCGGCGGCGCGCAGATCATGCACCGACGAGTGCCCGTGATCGGGAGCGTCGGCTACCTTCCCTACGGCCCGGTGATCTCCACGGCTGCGGCTGATCGCGACGGGATCTGCCGAGTGCTCGGGAGCGGTTTGGCGGCACTCGGTCGTCGCCGGTTGCGGATGCTGTTCGTTCAGCCGCCCGAGGGTGCTGAGGACCTGAGCCGTGAGTTGCTCCGGCGGGGGTTCCGCGCCTCGTCCGCCGGTATCGCACCGGCGGGTTCGATCCGTATCGACCTCACCGCGACCGAGGAGGAGATCCGCCTCCGTTTCGCTCGGCGGCTGCGCTCGTGGCCGAAGAAGTGGGCGGCGCGAGGTGTCACGGTCCGCATCGGGGATAGCCACGACATCCCGCTGCTCGTCGCGTTGATGACCCACTCGGCGCACCACCAGGATTACCAGCCGCTGCCGGTCGACTACGTCGAGGCGATGTATTCAGGACTGGCGGCAACCGGGCGAGCGGCGTTGTTCGTAGGCGAGGTCCGCGGCGAACCCGTGGCCGCGGACCTGGTGACCGGGTGCGGCGCGATGGTCCGGGGTCGGCTGGCCGGATTCGACCGCACCGGCGAGGCGGGTCACCTCAGCGTCCCTGCCGCCATCAGATGGGAGATCATCCGGTGGGCCAAGGCACGCGGGTACCAGTGGTATGACTTCGGAGGGCTACACGAAGAAGCGCTGCAAGCCCTGCTCGCCGGCGAATGCCGGCACAGCGACAGCTGGTCAAGCTCCGATCAGGCCAAGGTAGCGTTCGGTGGCAGCCCATACCGGTACCCGAGCGCTGTCGAGATGATCAACTCGATACCGGTGCGGACCGCTTACGACCTCTCACGACGATGGGCCGGCGGCCGCCGCTTGGTCGCCCGAGCGACCCGACGGTTCCGCGGCGCCGTGACACAGCCGATCGCAGTGAGAGACCCCTGACCATGCATCGGGTGCAGCCTTCAGGTGAAACACCCACCGCCACGGCGCGGAACTCGGCCACCGTCGCCTGCTGGACGCTGGTCAGCAGGGCCACCGGGTTGCTTCGAGTGGTCGTGATCGGCGCGGTGCTGGGACCCACCTATTTCGCCAATTGCTTCCAGGCCGGCTACGTCGTGCCGAACATCGTGTTCACGTTGATCGCCGGGCCGATCCTGGCGATGGTGCTGGTGCCCAGCGTGGTCCGCGCCATCGGCGCCGGGGGTCTGCCCCGGGCCCGGGAGGTGCTCGGCCGGGTGGCCGGGTGGCTACTCGTGGTCTCGGCCGCGGTCGTCGCGTTGCTGATGATCACCGCCCCGGTGGTGGCCTGGACGCTGAGCCTCGGCATCTCCGATCCCGCGCAACGAGCTCGGGGGTGGTGGCTGACCACGCTGCTGGTCCTGCTTGTCGCACCGCAGGTCCTGCTGAACTCCCTGGCTTATCTCGGCATGGCCGCCCAACGGGCATGTGGGCGCTTCGCGCTCGCCTCAGCCGCGCCGGCCGTGGAGAACGTCGTCCTGATCCTGACGGTGGTGCTGGCCGGCTGGTATTACGGAACGGGTCTTGACATCGATCACGTGCCGGTCGACCTGGTGCTCGTACTCGGGGTGGGCAGCGCGTCGGCTGTCGCGCTGCACGCGGCATTGCAGCTGTTCGGTGCAGCGCAGGTGGGTCTGTTGACTCGTCCGTCGTTGCGCTGGCGGCAGGACCCTGAGGCCGTCGCGGTGACCCGCCGGTTGGCGCGCTCGGTCGGCGTGGCGGCCTGCCCGGCAGCGGCGATGTACGTGCTGCTCGCCCTGGCCGGCTCGGTGCCCGGTGGCGTGTTCGTCGTGCAACTGTCCTACGCCGTGTTGTTCTCCTTGTCCTACGTCAGTGCCCGTGCGGTGTCGATGGCCGCGCTACCGGGGTTGGCGCACGCCGCCCATCGCGAGGACACCGCCACGTTCGGCTCGACATGGCGCCAAGGGTTGTCCTACGCCGTGATCGCCAGCTTGCCGCTGCTGGTGTTGCTCGCGGTGTTCTCCGGACCCACCGCGAACATTCTCGCCAATGGCGAGTTGCGCCACGGCGCCTTGATCGGTCCACTCGCCACCTGCCTGGCGGTGGTGGCGGTAGCCCAGCTGGTCGGCGGGGTGTCCGACCTCGGTTGCCAGGCGCTATACGCGCGGCTGGACGACCGCATTCCGCGGCGGGCCAGTGAGGTGGCTTTCGGTGTGACAGTGGTGGTCGCCGCCGCGGCCCTGCTCGTGCCGGCCGGTGGGTCGCGTCTGGTCTGGCTGGTGGTGGCCATCCTGACCGGCGAGCTCGCCTCCGCCGGGATGGTGTTGACTCGGCTGCGCCGGGTGATCCGACCCGAGCGGTTCATCGAACTCCGGACCCTGGCCAGAGCGCTCATCGCCACCGTCGCGATGGTGCCGGTAACCGCCACAGTGTGGTGGATCCAACATGTTCACGGCCGAGGTCAGGTCAGCAGCCTCGCAGTTCTCACCCTGGGTGGGATCGTGGCGCTCGGGGTCTATGCGCTCGTGCTACGGGTCACCATGGCGCGACAGAACAGTAAGGCGTCATGATTATATCGGAAGGAGTTGGCCACGTGGTGCTTTCTCACGATTACCGTCTGTCCATTGAGGCAGAAGGTCCCGATGCCCGTTCGGCTTGGGAATCTTTAGTCGCCGACGACGAGAGCATCGCGCTTTCGAAGACACCCGAGTGGGCTGACTGCATATGCAGTTCCAGCCGCTTCTCAGACGCGACATTGCTGTTCCGGGGAGACGATGGACGACGACTGATCCTGCCTCGCCTGCGGAAAACCGGAATCCCGACCTTGCTGGGACTATTCGAATCACCGCCGCACGGATGGGGTCTTGGTGCTGATGCGAGCGGTGTCCTCGGCGAAGGAGGTCCGGCGTCGCCCAGAGAGATCGGAGCGCTGATCCGGGAGATCCGGCGCCATCCCGGCCTACGCACCCGCGTCATGGTGGGCAGGGACGACGCCGAGATATGGGCGTCAGTGGCTCCGAACACGATTTATTCGACGGCCCGGACTGCGCAGGTCCTCGATCTCCGCGGTGGTTTTTCCACGGTGTGGTCGGAACGATTCACGAGCAAGGTGCGATCCAATTCCCGGAAAGCGGAACGGCGGGGCGTCGTCGTGGAGTCGGACAACACCGGACGGCTCGTCCCCATCTTCGACATGTTGTACCGGAACTCCGTCGACAGATGGGCTCACGAGCGGGGGAACCCGTTGACATTGATGCGCTGGCTTGCGCAGCGCCGCGAGCCGCGGAACAAGTTCGCGACAGTGGCACAGTGGATGGGCGAGCGTTGCACCGTGTGGATAGCGTGGCGGGGAGGTGAACCTCTCGCGGGAATCTTCGTCCTCACGGGAGGTCCGCGGGCCACCTACTGGCGGGGAGCGATGGACAAGGAACGGGCGCGTGGCACCGGCGCGAACGAACTCCTCCACCGTCACGCGATCGAGGCCGCATGCGCCGATGAACGTCAGAGCTACGACTTCGGCCTATACCAGACTGAGGAGCTGAAGAGATTCAAGAGTACTTTCGGAGCGCAGGAGGTTCCCGTGCGGACCTACTACTTCGAGACACTTCCCACGGCGGCTGCCGAAGCGAGAAGCCACAACGCCGCCAAGCAGGCTGTGCAAGCCGTAGCGCGGCTTGCACACACCGGTAGATGATGGGGCATCCGGGGGTCAGATGAGCAGTGGGAGTAGGGCGTGTCGGCGACGCAGGACGGCGCCGTAGCGGGCGTCCAGCCGCAGCCACGAGTCGGTGGCCGACACCCGGACGGTCTCGGTCGCGGCGTGGGTACCCACGAAGCCCATGCCCGACAGAGCGAACAGGCAGCGCAGCGGTACCCCCACGTCGAAACCTGCCCCACTGACGGTGATCACCTTCTGGTCCAGCAGCGCAGAGGACGGCGAGCCGTGCGGGCCGGGGTTACGCCGCGCGACGGCGGCACCCTGGTCGGCGAGGCTGGCGAGCAGCTCAGCGGGCACCTGATCCACCTCACGCCAGCCCCGGGCCGGCGGCAGCGCGCAGCGCCACAGCGCATCCCGCACCGGGCCGGGGTCGAGCATCGCGGCACCGTCCACCACCGCCAACGCAGCCAGCAGGCCGCTCCCCCCGACAGTGAGATCACCGGGCCGCACCTCACCCCGCACCGAGCGAGTCACCAGTGTGTCGAACGGGGTATCCACCCACGCCTGCACCCGACCGTTCCCGCCTCGCAACCGCACGACCGCGTCACGGTCCAGCCGGAGGGCACGAACCACGAACGCGCTGAGGTCGTCCCGCTCGACGGGGTCCGGGATCCACAGTCGCGCCACCGGCACCCCAGTCTCGCTCACAAACCCAGTCTCGCTCACAAGCGCGCCAGCGCCCGAACCGCGACAGACAGGGTCGCCAGGTCCAGGGTTGCGGCATCGGAGATCTCACCAAGGGTTGCCCTGGCCCGGGATAGCCGCGAGGAGTTCTCCCGCTCCCACTGCGCGATCACCGTCGCTGGGGCGACCCCGACGTCACCGACATGCAATGCGTGCAGGGTGATCTCCCGCAACGCCGCATAGAGATCATCTCGCAGCGCCAGCCGAGCGAGCCCATGCCAGCGGTCACCGCGTTCCAGCTCACTCACCAAGCTCAGCATCCGGTCGATGTCCAAGTGGGCCGACAGCGCGTAGTACAGTCGCGCAACCCGCTCGGCGTCTTGTTCGGCCAGCTCGGCCACCTCGACGACGTCGAGCAGGCCGAAGCTGGCCAATCCCGCGCTCACCCGGCGCGCCAGCTCCTCCGGCACCCCCCGCTGGGCGAGCCGGCGGGCGGCGACCGCGACGTTATCCATCTCGCGGCCCGCCAGCCAGTCCGGCACCCGCGGCGCCAGCGCCCGCACGACCGGGCGGAACCGGTCGATCTCGACATCGACCGCCAGCGGCTGCGGCTGGTTGAGCAGCAACCACCGGCTGGCCCGGTCCAGCAACCTCCGCGAAGCGAGCATCATGGCGTCGGCTACCTCCACCGGCACCGCATGGCTCAGGTCGGCGGTCGCCCGCCAGACCGCCCGCAGGTCGAATACCTCAACCGCCACCGAGTAGGCGCGCACCGCGTCAGCGGCCGAGACCGCCAGTTCCTCGGCCAACCGGTAGACATAGGTGATACCGCCTCGGTCGACGACTTCGTTGACCAGCAACGTGGTGGTGATCTCGCGGCGCAGCGGATGCTCGCGGATGGCTTCAGCGAACCGGTCACGCAGTGGGGTGGGGAAGTACTCCGGTAGCCGGGCGCGGAACACCTCGGCGTCAGGTAGGCCGCCGGCCAGCACCTCGCCGGTCAGCCCGAGTTTGACGTGCGCCATCAGGGTGGACAGCTCCGGCGAGGTCAACCCCTCGCCCGCGGACTCCCGCGCTCGCCACTGAGCCTGGGTCGGCAGGATCGCCAACCCACGGTCCAGCCCGTGGCGCTGCTCCAGATACGTCAGCAACCGGCCATGCACCGACGCCATCGACGCGGCGTGCGCCCGGCTGACACCAAGCTGAGTGTTCTGGTCGGCGTTATGCGCAAGCACCAACGCAGCGACCTCGTCGGTCATCTCGACCAACAGCGCACCGCGCTGCGCGGTGTCCAGCATGCCATCAGCGACCAGCCTGTCCAGCAGGATCTTGATGTTGACCTCATGGTCGGAGCAGTCCACCCCAGCCGAGTTGTCGACGGCGTCAGTGTTGATCTTTCCACCGGCCCGGGCGAACTCGATCCGGCCGCGCTGGGTCAGGCCCAGATTGCCGCCTTCGGCGACCACCCGCACCCGAAGCTGCCCGCCATCCACCCGGACCGCGTCGTTGCCCTTGTCTGCGACGTCGGTGTGGGTCTCGGTGACGGCCTTGACGTAGGTGCCGATCCCGCCGGTGAACAACAGCTGCGCCGGGCTGAGCAGGATCGCCCGGATGAGCTCCGGCGGGGACAGCTCGGTGATGCCTTCGGGTATTCCCTCAGAAATGCCTAGCGCCAGGCGCACCTGCGCGCTGACCGGGATCCGTTTGGCGCTGCGGAGCCACACCCCGCCGCCGGCGCTGATCAGCGAACGGTCGTAGTCGTCCCAGGATGAGCGCGGCAGCTCGAACAGCCGGCGTCGCTCGGCGTACGAGCCGGCCGGGTCCGGATCGGGGTCGACGAAGACATGTCGGTGATCGAATGCCGCGAGCAGCCTGATGTGCCCGGAGCACAGCATCCCGTTACCGAACACGTCGCCGGACATGTCCCCGATCCCGACCACGGTGACATCCTCGTTCTGGACGTCGATGCCGAGCTCACGGAAGTGCCGCTTGACGCTCTCCCAGGCACCCTGGGCAGTGATCCCCATGGCCTTGTGGTCATAGCCCGCCGAGCCGCCGGAGGCGAACGCGTCATCGAGCCAGAACCGGTAGGACGCGGCGAGCGCGTTGGAGATATCGGAGAACGTCGCGGTGCCCTTGTCGGCCGCGACCACCAGGTAACTGTCCTCTCCGTCGTGGCACACCAGCTGGTCGGGATGCCGACTCGCGCCATCGATGAGGTTGTCGGTGAGGTCGAGCAGCCCCGATACGAACATCCGGTAACAGGCGATGCCCTCGGCCTGGACGGCCTCCCGGTCCAGCCGGGGGTCACCGGTCGGCGTCGGCGGACGTTTCACCACGAACCCACCCTTGGCCCCGACCGGCACGATCACGGCGTTCTTCGCCGTCTGCGCCTTGGCCAACTCGAGCACCTCGGTTCGGAAGTCCTCCCTACGGTCCGACCAGCGCAACCCACCGCGGGCGACCAGGCCGAAACGCAGGTGAACGCCCTCCACCCGCGGGGAACAGACGAAGATCTCGAACGCCGGTCGCGGCTCGGGCAGTTCCGCCACCGCCTTCGGGTCGAGCTTGAGGGCCAGGTAGGGCCGGGGGCTACCGTCGGAATCCGACATGTAGTGATTGGTGCGCACCGTGGCACGGATCAGGGTGAGCAGGCCGCGCAGGATGCGGTCGGCTTCCAGCCCCGCCACCTCGTCGATCATGATGGTGATCCGCCCGGCCAGCTCGTCGTGCCTGATGTCTCGAGTGGCGCCGTCCAGCGCCGGGTCGAAGCGGGCCTCGAACAGGGCGACCAGCGCGGCGGCGATGCCGCTGTGCCCGAGCAGCACATCCTCGACATAGTGTTGGCTGTAGGGGACGCGAGCCTGCCACAGGTAACGGAGGTAGCCGCGCAGCACCGCCGCCTGTCGCCAGTCCAGGCCGCCGCGCAGCACCAGAGCGTTGACGTGGTCGACCTCGCAGGCGCCCCGCCAGGCGGCCACGAACGCGTCGCAGAATCGCCGCCGCAGGTCTTCGACGTCCTGGCCGGCCAGCTGTGCCAGTGCGGTGGCGTCCACCCGCAGCCCGAAGTCGTAGATCCAGCAGTGCATGCCGTCGCCGCGGATCACCTGGTAGGGCCGCTCGTCGAGGACCTCGACGTCCATCTGCTGCAGCACCGGGAGCACCTGGGACAAGGTGATCCGCAGCCCCACCAGATAGAGTGTCAACCGCCCCTCCCCCGGCTCCGTCCCCTGTGGGAGATCGAAGCGTGGGAGATCGAAGCACAGGTCCAGACCGTCCGGGGTGGCGAGCGCCTCCAGGCGGCGGATGTCGGCCAGGGCGGTAGCGGCGTCGAAGGTCTCCTTGTAGGCCGTCGGGAAGGCAGCCAGGTATCGCCGTGCTAGGTCAGCGGTCACCGCACCGCTGGTCTGGGCGGCGTCGAGCAGCCGATCGTCCCACGTACGGACGGCATCCTCGAGTCGTTCGGTGATCGCCCGGACATCCGGTCTGGTGGGCACGCCAAGATCGTCAGGGGCAGCGTGCACGGTGAAGTGCACCCGGGCGTGCACGGACTCGCCGATCTGGGCGCTGTACTCCACGCCGGTGCCGTGCAGATCGCGCATCAGCACGTCCTGCATGGCCAGCCGCGCGGTGGTGGTATAGCGATCGCGTGGCAGGTAGACCAGGCAGGAGAAGAACCGGCCGTAGGGATCACGCCGGCAGAACAGCCGCACCGTGCGCCGCTGCGCCAGCGACAGCACTCCCGTCACCGTCTGGTATAGCGAGTCCGGATCGGTGGAGAACAGCTCGGCCCTCGGGTAGCTCTGGAGCACCTCCAGCATCCGCTGGCCCGAGTAGGAATCGAGAGGAACGCCGGCCCGGTGGATCACCCGCTGGACCAGACGGCCGATCACCGGAATGCCCAGCACGTCCTCGTGCAGCGCGGTGGTGGTGAGCACCCCCAGAAAGCGGTGCTCACCGGAGACCTCACCACGCTCGTCGAAGGTCTTGACCCCGATGTAGTAGGGGTAGACCGGGCGGTGCACGGTGGAGGGCGCGCCGGCTTGGGTGAGCACCAGCAGACTCCGGGCCAGCGGGTCCACATCAGGCCCGGTGCTCACAGCCCGGGCGGCCACGCTGTCCCGACGCAACACCCCAAGCCCCGACGCGAGCACCGCCCGCAACCTGGGCGCGCCGTCATCCTCAGAACCTCCAGTGAACGGCCACACCAGCTCATAGCGCCGATAGCCGAGAAAAGTGAGATGTCCCTCGGCCAGCCAGCGCAGGAGTGCCGCGCCGTCGGCCACTTCCTCAGCCGGCAGCGCCGGCGGCGCGGTGTCTAGCTCGCCCGCGACAGCATACGCGACACCAGCCATCCGCTGGGTGTCCTCCAACACTTCCCGAACATCCGTGAGTACCCCAAGTAGCCGCTGCTCCACCTGCCGGGCCCGGTCAGGATCGGCGATACGGTCGACGTTCACATACATCCAGGACTCGACCAGGGCGTCGGTGGGCGCTTCGTCTGGGCTGGAGCCGGCAAGGACCTCCCGAAGAGCTCCGGTGAGATCGCGACGGACCACGACGATCGGATGCACGAGCCGCCGCACCGAGACCGTGACCCGGGCCAACTCGGCGACCACCGAGTCCACCAGGTAGGGCATGTCGTCGGTGACGATCTGGACGATGGTGTCCCGGGAACTCCAGCCGTCCTCGGCGAGAGTGGGGTTGAGCACCCGGGCCAGTGCCCGACCAGGCACTCGCTCGGCGGCCAGCGCGAGATGCGACCGGACCGCCGCCGCCAGCTCGGCGGGCTCGGCGTCGCCCAGCTCGTCAGCTGGGACGAGCCGGTAGTACAGCGCGCTGAGCTCGGCGAGATCGCTGCGCAACATGGGCGGGCCGTTAGTCGCCGACGGCGGACCGGCGGACCGTCTCAGGCGGCGCCCACTGTGGTTCGGCGGTGAGATCGGGCAGCCGCAGCAGCGGGTTGGTGACCGCCTCAGCGGGATCGTCTCCGTCGATCGGCTTCGGGGCTAGCGCCAGGCCAGCCGCCCAGCGCGTTCCTAAGACACGGTAGCGAGGCACGGTGCGGATGGTTTCGACGTCAACCGCGGTGGAGCCACCGTTGCCGCCTATCTCAGCAGGGCGGGCGTCAGCGGGAAGATCATGGGTTTCCTGATACGCGGCGAGCGCCTCGGCCAGCAGATCCCCGAGACCCATCTGGGGCGGCTCCTCCTCGCCTTCGGGGACCTCATCCGCAGGTTCCCACTCCAGGGCTCGTGGCGTCGGGGCCGACGGCGGTCCGGAATCCGGGAACTCGTGCGGAGGCTGCGGAAGCTTCTCGGGGTCTTGCGCCCGGACGCTCTCGGTGGCTTCGCCCTCCAGGGTGATCTCCGAGTCCGTTGGGGGCTGGACCTGGTACACCTCGGCAACGGGTGTCTCGTCAGGACCATCCTCGGCGGGTTCCACCGCACGGCGCCGGCCGGAGCGTCCTGGCGACACCGCCGCCCCAGGCAACAGATCACTCACGTACACCAGAGTGCCGGCACCTCGGCGGTGCCGTGCCTCAGATTGCCAAGGATCGAGCCTGCTCGACGACTCGGCAGACTGCACCTCGGCGGGTTCCGGCGATACCGGGCCTGGGTCTTCGACCGCCGGTTTCACCACTGCCGGGAGGGCAACCGTGTCCACGTCGAGTCCAGTACACCCCGTTCCGGCGTTGCCGAGCAGCACGGCGACCTGGCCGACCAGGCGCGCTTCCTCGCTGCACGCGGTTCCGCAATTCTCGAGCAGCATAGAGCGCGCGGCTGCCACGTCTCGGCAATGCCGGCCCTCAGCCGCACGAGCCGCTCGCATGCAATGCAGGGCATCAGCGAACTCACCCCTGGCCTCGTGCACGTGGGACAAGCCCTCAAGACATTCCGCGAGAACTGCGTCCACCCCATGGCGCTGGGCTCCCTCAACCGCGTCGGCGAGCAGAGTCAGCGCCGGCTCGTGACGGCCTTCGGCGAGATGCACCCGAGTGGCCAGCGCCAACCGCAACCTGCCGACCATACCAGCCGCCGCAGCGCGCACCGGCCGCCGCAGCAGTGGCCGCACTTCCTGCATCGCGGCGTCGCCCGCGTCACGGTCGAGCAGGGCGAGCACTATCTCGTGCATCAGCCGCGCGCTCACCTCGCCGCTGTCGTGCTCAGGATCGGCCAGCCCGGCCAGCAGCTCGCGGCCTTCCCTAGCCTTCGCCTCGGCCTGCGCGGTGGCGGCCCGGCGGCGGTGGCGCACCGCGTCCGCTGCCCGAGCAGCGGCCCGCAACAGCAAGGCGGTGTCGTGGTCGAGACCCGGGTCCTCACGATAGAGCTCGTCGGCCTCCTCGAACGCGGCCGTGACAAGCTCATCACGACCGAGCGCGACGGATGCCTCCGCCACGGCGACGAGTGCGCGACCTCTCAGCGCCGGAGCGACGTCGTCGCCCGCAGCCAGCACGGCACGCACCGCATCCAGCGCGGTAGCGGGTTCACCTAGCGCGACCGCGCAATGCGCCAGTTCCACGTGCAGCTCGTGCCGCAACCCCGGTGGAGTGTCAGCGTCTCGAACCGCCGGGAAGAGTCGGCGAACCGCTTCCCCGTGGCGACCGAGATGGTTCAGCGCGAAAACCGCGAGGTGGTCCGCCTGCAGGACGGCCATTTTGTCGTCCTGCGCGGCGGTCACCGCCCGATCAGCCAGCAGGAGCGCCAGCTCTGGTGCTCGCCAGCGCAACAGCATCGCCGACTCCACCAGCGACGCGGCCTCGCCCCCGTTGGTCGGCATACCGGTCCGGACTCCTTCGCGCGCCGTGCTGCTCACCTCCCACTTCCCTCAACGTTCCCGATCATGAGACGCTCATGTCCGGTCAATTGCGCGTCAACCTGCGGTGAGTCACGCGGTGTGGCCGCGCCGCCTCCGCTCCGAGCCGTTCGATCTTGTGCTGCTCGTAGGCCTCGAAGTTGCCCTCGAACCAGAACCAGGAGGCGGGATTCTCCTCGGTGCCCTCCCAGCTGAGAATGTGGGTCACCACCCGGTCCAGGAACCATCGGTCGTGGGAGATCACCACCGCGCAGCCGGGGAACTGTTCCAGCGCGTTCTCCAGCGAGCCCAGTGTCTCGACGTCGAGGTCGTTGGTGGGCTCGTCAAGCAGGATCAGATTTCCGCCCTGTTTGAGGGTCAGTGCCAGGTTGAGCCGGTTGCGTTCGCCTCCGGAGAGCACTCGCGCCGGTTTCTGCTGATCGGGACCCTTGAATCCAAAGGCGCCGACGTAGGCCCGGGAGGGCATCTCGGTGTTGCCGACCTGGATGTAGTCCAGACCGTCGGAGACCACCTCGAAGACCGTCTGGTTCGGGTCGATGCCCGCGCGCTCCTGATCGACGTAGGACAGCTGCACCGTCTCGCCGACCCGGACCGTACCGGAGTCGGCCTTCTCCAAGCCCACGATGGTCTTGAACAAGGTCGTCTTGCCGACTCCGTTGGGGCCGATGACCCCCACGATGCCGTTGCGAGGCAGCGTGAAGGACAAATCCTTGATCAGCAGACGGTTGTCGAATCCCTTGTCCAGGTGGGACACCTCCACCACCACGCTGCCCAGCCTCGGCCCCGCTGGAATCTGGATCTCCTCGAAGTCCAGCTTGCGGCGGTACTCGGCTTCGACTGCCATCTCCTCATAACGCTGCAGCCGGGCTCGGGATTTGGCCTGCCGGGCTTTTGCTCCAGATCGCACCCAGGCGAGCTCGTCACGCAGGCGCCTCTGCAGCTTCTGGTCCTTCCGGCCCTGGACCGCGAGGCGGTCGGCCTTCTTCTCCAGGTAGGTGGAGTAGTTGCCCTCGTAGGGGTAGGCTCGGCCGCGGTCGAGCTCCAGGATCCACTGCGCGACGTTGTCCAGGAAGTACCGGTCGTGGGTGACGGCCAGCACCGCGCCCGGGTAGCCGGCCAGGAACTGCTCCAGCCACAGCACGCTCTCCGCGTCCAGGTGGTTGGTGGGCTCATCGAGCAGCAGCAGATCAGGCTTCGACAGCAGCAACCTGCACAGCGCGACCCGGCGCCGCTCCCCGCCGGAGAGGTGAGTCACCGGCTCGTCGGGCGCCGGGCACCGCAGGGCGTCCATGGCCTGCTCGAGCTGTGAGTCAAGATCCCACGCGTCGGCGTGGTCGAGGACCTCTTGGAGTCGCCCCATCTCCTCCATGAGTTCCTCGGAGTAGTCAGTGGCCATCTTCTCGGCGATCGCGTTGAACCGGTCGAGTGTGTTCTTGACCTCCCCCAAGCCCTCCTGGACGTTGCCCAGCACTGACTTGCTCTCGTCGAGCGTGGGCTCTTGCTGCAAGATGCCCACGCTCGCGCCCGGCGACAGGAACGCCTCCCCGTTGTTCGGTTGATCGAGCCCAGCCATGATCTTCAGCACACTGGACTTGCCGGCTCCGTTGGGCCCGACCACGCCGATCTTCGCGCCGGGATAGAACGCGAGGGTGACGCCGTCGAGGACGACCTTGTCACCGTGCGCCTTACGCACCTGTTTCATGGTGTAGATGAACTCCGCCACGGCCGTGATCGTAGAGGTGACCGCCGGGGCCGGGCAGCGCGGCCGGCCCCGGCGCGGTACTCAAGCGGGAACGCTCACCAGCGGGCGAGCCGCCTCGGCCAGCTCGGACAGGCTCACCCCGTACGGCGGATCCGCGCCGTCAAGCGGGTCTGACAGGTCTTCACCGGGGGAAGCCAGGACGTCCTCAGCTGCGCCACGCGGGGGCTCCTCACGGCGCGTCTTGTGCACGGTGGCGGAGCATCGAGCCAGGTCCGGGCCGACCGCGTTGGCCTCCAGCTCGACGACCGATCGACGCTCGCCCTGCTCGGTGGTCCACTCCCGAGTACGCAGTCTCCCTCTGACGATCACCGGGTCGCCCTTGACCAGGGAGGCGGCGTTCTCCGCGAGCCGGCGCCAGCAGCTCACCGACAGATACAGGCTTTCCCCATCCACCCACGACTCGGACACCTTGTCGAACCGACGCTCGTTGCAGGCGACCCGAAAATTGAGCACAAGCGCCCCGTCCGGACCCACCCGGCGCGGTCGCATGTCACTGACCAGCGTCCCCACCACAGTCACCGGCGTCTCTCTCATGATCACATGCCTTCCTGTGCGCCCGTCCCGCCCTCCTCGGCGGGATGCCGGCCCCTCGGCCGACGCCACCCAGGCTGCGCGATCAGAGGGATCTGCGACAGTAAGCCATGATCGACATGTGGATGGCCGGGTACGGTGTGCACAACTGCGCTGGCGCACCCACGTCGAAACCCGGGATCGTCAGGGGTCGGTGCTACGCCGCGTGGGGCTGGGCGAGAAAGAAATATTGTTCGTCACGAGCTGTTGTCGCGAGCTGGGCTGCGCTGAGCCAACCGGGCGAGCAGCGCGTTGTGCGCGGCCAGCTCGGCGTCGCCGTCCGAGTCGGCCTCGCGGGCGAGTCGGACGGCCTCGCGGGCGTCGCTCCGGGACCACTGCACCAGCAGCGCCACCAGCACCATCACCATCGGGATCTCGCCGAAAGCCCACGCCACCGCCGCGCCGGCACGCTGATCGGCCAGCAGGTCGGGCACGAACGGCAGGGCAAGGGAACGGTAGTAGTCGCCACCGATCACCGTCACCGAGTGCATCAGCGAGATCCCGAAGAACGCGTGGAAGGGCATGGCCGCCGGCAACAAGCCGAGCTTGCCCGGGTAGGAGATCCCGCGCGGGGGCGGGTCGGTGCCGATGATGAGCCAGTAGTACGCGTAACCCGTCAGCAGGAAGTACGCGTTCATCGCCAGATGCGCCCAGTGTGACGGCGCCGCAGCGTCATACAGGCCGGTGAAATATATGACGTAAAACGACCCGACATACATACCCAGGGCGATCAGTGGGTGCGTGGCCACCCGCACGACCCAGGAGTGCGTGAAGGCCCGCAGCCATTCCCGCGGCCCCGGCGGGGTGGCCGCCCCCGCGGGGGGCAACGCTCGCAGCGCCAGCGTCACCGGCGCGCCGAGCACGAGCAGAATCGGGGCCATCATCGACATCAGCACGTGCACACCCATGTGCACGCTGAACATCGCCATCGAGTAGCGGCCGATACCCGACGACGTGGCGATCAGGATGACCGCGCAGCCGCCCAGCCAGGCCGCCGTGCGGCCCATCGGCCACACCTGGCCACGGCGCGCCAACCGTCGGACCCCGGCCAGGTAGCCGCCGGCGAGTACCAGCGCGGCGACCCCGAACACCAGGTCCGGTCGCCAATCGAGGAGCAGCCGTACCGGGGTGGGCGGGCCGGCCAGGTCATAGCCCACAAGCACCTCGCTACGGCTGAACCGTGCGGAGGTAGCCCCGGGCGGCGCGGTCCCACTCAACGCCGCAGCCAGACCGATCGTCGCGAACATGACCAGCATCTCGACGCCACCGAGCCGCAGGATCGCCCCGCGATCGACCCACTCGACCACCGTCACCACCGCGCCACGGCGGTGCGACCAGCCGATGACACCCAGCACCAGCAGCGCGGCCACCTTGCCCAGCACCAGCAGTCCGTAGGTGGTGAGCAGCTGGTCAGGCCGGACGTGGACCAGAGCGTTGATCACTCCGGAGGCGGCCATCACGATCCAGCAGACCAGCGCCAACCGGGAGAACCGGGCGCAGGCCAGCCCGGCGTGCTCACCCCGGCGGGCCAGGTACGCCAGCAAGGCGATCAGGCCGCCGACCCACAGCGCGGCGGCGACGAGGTGGTACAGCAAGCTGTTGGAGGCGACGTCGTGGGCGCCCTCCGCAGAGGAGTGCCCGATCAGCGCCACCGGCGTCAGTCCGACGATGGACAGCGCGAACGACCACACCGCCGCGTTCCAGGTCAGCGCGGTGCAGCAGAACCCGGTCAGCACCAGGGCTATCCCCGCGGTGAGCGCCCAGGCCCCGATCTGGGACATCGCGGACGCCATCGACGCCAGCAGCCGCGGGTCCAGCACTGCGGTCACCGGGCGGCCCAATGCGTCTGCGGCGAGCAGCGGCACCATCAACGCCGAGGTCAGCGCCCAGGTCAGGGCGGCGATCCGCGCCGAGCGCACGGCGGCGTAGCCGCCAGTGTCGAGATAGCCGGACGCTTGCGGCGGCACCAGAAACGCGGCCAGCAGCAGCGACCCCACCGCGACCACCGCGGCGCATTCGGTCAACACCCGCACAGCCGGCAGCGCGGCCCGCGTGAACAGCCCGGGATCGGGCAACCCCAACCCGGCACCACCCAGGAAGACGAGCAGCCCAGTGCCGACCGCCATCCCCAGCAGCACTCCGACCGCCACCAACACGCCCAACCGGATCCGTGCCCTAGCGGCGCACCGAAGCCCGCCCTCGACACCCACACCCACACCCTAAGGCGCCCACCCCGACCTCACCCCGACGCATTCAGCGGGCTCAGCGGGGTTATCCGGTGGTCGTCACCCCGCTGAGCCCGCTGAATGCGTCTACCAGCCCGGTGTCGATACGCTGTTCACCTGCCCCCGTAGCTCAGCCGGATAGAGCAAGCGACTTCTAATCGCTAGGCCGCAGGTTCGAGTCCTGCCGGGGGCGCATCGTCGCAGCTCAGAAGCTTATGGAAAGCGCTGATCAAGATCGACCCCACGTTTACCCCGCGCTTTCGTTCGGTACCAGCAGGCCCAGCGCGGCCGCTGCGGCGACTCCCGTCGTCTGGCGCGACATGTAGACGTCCTGCGTCATGGAGATCCGCTCGTGCCCCAGGTAGTCGGCGATCTCCCGGGCCGAGAGCCCTGTTCGGTCGAGCCGAGTGGCGACCAGGTGCCGGAACGCGTGCGGGTGCAGGCCCTCCCACGGCGTCCCTGCTACCACCTCGCGCAGCCTCGCCCGGGTGTTGTCCGGATCGCGCAAGGTGAGCCGGGTCGACGGGAAGATCCACTCACCGAGAGCGTCCGCGTGCTGGCGCTGGAAAGAGTCCAGCACCCAGGCCGGCGGATGGATCGTGCGCATGCCCGCCTTCGACTTCGTGTGCGGCTGGACGATCAATCCCTCGCCCGGCACGCGGATCACTGTCCCCTCAATGCTCAACGTTCCTGCCTCTGCGTCAACCTTCGTCCAGGCGAGCGCGAGCAACTCGCCGATGCGGCACCCGAGCCCGGACAGCGCGCCCACGAGGTCGATGAGGTCGTGCTTGCGCGCGTCCGGCGAAGCGCACAGATGCTCGCACAGGGCGGCCAGGCTCTCTTCGGTCAGCTCGACGGCCAGTTGCGGCTTTTTCTTCCGGGACCGACTCAGCTCGCGCACCGGGTTGGCGTCGAGCGTGTCGTGGCGGACCGCCATGCCGAACAGCCCCGATAGCACGTACAGCGTCCGCGCCGGGACACCGAGATAGTCCGCGACGTCCTGCACCGTCCACAGCCGAGGTCTGATCTCCACTGTCTTTCTCCCCCTCACGCGGCTTGATCGTCAGTTGCCGAACAGTTCTCGCTCGGTGGTGACCCGCTCGCGGCGATTTGGGCGGCGGTGTATTCCGCTTTCCATCGCTGTCGTTCAGCGACGGCGCGGAGGAGTAGAACGGGTCGGGATGGGACGTCGGGGTCGGTGGGTGCGGGGTGTTCCCACTGGTAGGGGTCGTGGGCGGGGTGGATTCCGGCTTGGTGGAGGAGTTGCCGAACGAATTCGCCGCGTTCGGCTCGGTGGTCATCCAGGGTCCTCAGCGTGTCACTATGTAGTACATGACCACCATGGATCACCAGCAGGAAGCCACTGGACTACGCCATGCCATCCGCACCGCTCTGGCCGGGATGCCGGCCCCGAAGCCGGACGCCCCGGCGGCGTTGGTCTACGCCAGGATGAGCGTGGATTCCGTCGGGAAAGAGCTGGGACTGACCCGCAGGTGGCCGGTGAAGATGGTGCCCTGAAGTTGTGCGCGGTGCGCGGCTGGACCGTGACTGAAGATCACATCTTCACCGACAATGATCTTTCAGCGGCCACCGGCGTTTACCGGCCCGGCTATGCCGACCTGATGGCCGCGATCGAGCGGGGTGAGGCGGCGATGATCGTGACCTACCAGCTCTCAAGGTTGTGGCGGAACCGGCGGGAACGCGCCGAAGCCATGGAGATCTTGAAAACCCACCGGGTGAAGGTGGTCACCGTGAAGGGTCCGGAGCTGGACCTGGCCACGGCCTACGGGCGCGCGATGGTCGGTCTGTTAGGCGAGTTCGACACAATGGAAAGTGACGTTAAGGGTGAGCGGATGCGCAGCTCGATCCTGCAAAAAGCGCACGCGGGTCAGCAGTCCGGTGGTGGTCAACGCCCGTTCGGGTATCAGCTCCGGTACAAGATTGTGTCAAAACCTGGGGAGAAACAGCGCCGCCGGATCACCCGCGTGAGCGTTGATCCCGGCGAGGGGAAAATCGTGCGGGACTGCGCCGGGCGGGTGTTGGCCGGTGAGTCGATCGCGTCAATCGTCCGGGACCTCGACGACAACGACCGCGAGATGCTCACCTCAGGGCCCGTATTTTAATTACTCACTTTCTTTTCCGAATTCTTCCGGCGACTTCTTGATAGTGTAGTTCCAGTCACCGTGAAATTCGTGTCCGACGATCGGAAGCTGCTTCATCTCATGGTCGGTTAC
>JBOHFI010000039.1:0-46751 GCA_050699595.1 Pseudonocardiaceae bacterium
GCTGCTCCCACCCTCCCCGGCGACCCCCGGATCAGGCTGCCTCCAGCTTCACTTCGCCGCTACGACGACAAAGAAATGGACGGTCTTCCACCTCCATCCGGACACAGCAGCGCCTCGTGGCGCACTCATAGCAGGCCCAGCCCGCCGCGGTATGCAGGTCGGCCAGCGCGGCGGCCAGCCCTGCCTTGACCGCATCGGCGGCGGGCACCTGCATCCACCGCGTGTAGACGGTCGCGGTGGCGCCGAACAGGTCAGCCTGCCCGCCGTAGTAGCGTGTCACACCGTTTAGCCGCTCGGTGACCGCCCGCACGATATGCACGTGGGACATACCCAACCGAGAGGGCAACGGCTGCCCGGTCGGCAGCGCCAACTCACCCAGACCCCGCAACGCCGAGCCCAGCACCGCAGTCGAGGTCGCGGCGACCAGGGTCCGGCGTTGCATGGCCTCGTCCGCCTCCGTCCCGATCGACGGTGCGTCCGGTATTTCCTCACCGTAGCTCAGGCCCATCCACGCCCGGGGCACCCCGAGACCATCGGCGATACGCTCGAGCACCAGCACGTCCCGCACCTGGCGGCCCTTGACGATCGCGCTCACCTCCGACTGCAACTGATCGGTCAGCTCCCCGATCTCGCGCTGGCTCACGCCGAGGCGCCCGAGCAGCCGATACACCCTGCCGATGTCACGGGCGGCCAGCGCGGCGCGCATCTCCTCGCCGTCGAAGAACTCGCGGTCAATGGGGCCCACAGGTGATCACCTCTCTGTCAGCACGACGGCGGTACCCTGCCCGGCACCGGCTGCCCGATCGGCAGCGACGCTTGCACACATGCGGCCAACGAAACGGTACTCAGGCGGCACTCAACCCGCCGCAGCACCTCACGACCGCCACGACCTGCCAGCCGGCTCGTCGCCCGCGAAACGCCACCCCACCCCCAGCACACCCACCCAGCAACCCTTCGCACCGGTGGACGAGCGGGCAAGCACCACAACCGTGAACTCGACGAGACCGACCTAAAACCGGCCCTGTACAGACAGTTCCTGGTAGATCGTCTCGTGACTCACCCACATCTCCGGCCGGTCGGCAAAGTCTCGGCGTAGCACCCGCGAGATCTGCTCCGGGCTCCACCGCTTGCCCAACCCAGCCTTCACCACCGCGCACAGCGCTGTTGCGCGGACAGTGACCGGCCGTCCTACGTGGGCTGCTCAGGGCCTGAGCGCGAGCGCCGATTCCAGTGCCCGGCCGCAGCACACCACGCGCTGTCGGTTCAGCCCTGGTCCGTGAGGCCGGCTCGTGCGGCGAGCTGTTCCAACTCCCGTGAGCGCGTGCCTGACGCACTACGTCGGAGGCTATCGACAAGATCGAGGGCGATGGGGCGGCACCGTATCTCGTCCGGGAACAGGCTTTCGGCCGTGAGTAATGTGCTGACAGCCTCATCCGGATGGCCGGTGAGGCTGTGACCCCACGCTAGCTCGAGGTAGTGGCTGGCACGCCGCTCCTTGGGCAGCCGACTGAGACCATCCGGTGTGATCTGACGGGCTGCGCTGACCGCACCGGCACCGTCACCGAGGTTGAGCCGAATACATACCTGGTGCAAGCGGACATTGGTCGGGCCGAAGGCGGTAAAGCGCTCGTTGCCGTCGTACCCGAGCTGGCAGGCAACGCTGTGGGCTTCATTCAGCATGTCACGAGCTACCGCGGGCTTGGCAGCGTGAGCGGCGACTTCCGCTCCCCTGAGGAACAACATCCCATAGACCGACAGGAATGCCGGTGAGCCGCCGCCACGAGCTGGCTCCAACCGGTCAACGCCGGCCTGTACGAGTTCGAGCGCCTGATCGTGGTGGTTCGTGACCTTGAGCCCCGAGGCCAGCTTGCGTGCCGCCTCGCTGATCAGCAACCTGTCACCGGTCTCCTCGGCAAGCACGAGACACCGCTCAGCGGCCAACCATGCGAGATCGACTTCCTTGAGCTTCAAGAGCGTTGAGGCAGTGACCCCGTACGCCTGTGACAAGAGCGTGCGGGCACGTCGCGCCTGATCATCCGAACCCGCATAGGCGACGACGGCCGCCTGCGCGGTGGTGAGCAGACGCGGCAACGTCTGGCCGAGCAAGGGCCAGTGGGCATTCTGGAAGACAGTGCAGGCGTAGGTGACCGATTGGGTGAGCCGGTCAAGATCCGGAGGTTCAGTGATCTCCACGAACACCCGGCTGATAGCCTGATAGGACTGCACGGCAGACCGGATAGCGGAAATCTCAAAGAGATCTAAACAGTGCCGGGCCTGGCGGACCTCAGTAGTGTCGGCCAGGTCTTCGACCGAGACGTGGAGAACCTCAGCCACCCGCTCAAGCATCGGCAGGCGGAGCAGGCCACGCTCACCGCTCTCCACCTTATCCACCCAGCTCACCGACCGGCCACACAGCTCAGCGAACCGCCCTCGGGTGAAGCCACGGCGGACCCGCCACCGGGCAACCCGCCGGCCGATCTCCCGCCGCCGCTCACTCGCGTCGTCGATGGACACCATGTCGTACTCCAGACTCAAGGCCAGGTGAAATCTTTCGCAAGGGCCGGGATGAGCGGGCTACCCCAGCGCACGGTTGGTGCCCTTGCCGGTCGGCCTTGCGCTCTCCTTCCAGCGCAGGCCCACGTGACTGGCGAGCACCGAGCCCCCGAACCGCGCGCTGCTCCAGGATGGACCCACCCCGGCCCTGGCGCCACCCACGGACGACGGACAGGAAGCCGGGGAACGAGCATGATGCACGAGACAGCCGACCACGGACCGGGTGAGGGCCCTCATGACGCAGCCCGTGACCTGGACGGGCTCTTCGTGCAGGCTGGGGACGTGTACCTCGTCAACAGTCAGACCTGGCACCGGGGCGCACAGAACCTGAGTCTAGCTTTCGGAGTTGATGTCATCGTTCGTACGCCGCAGGTGTCCGGCACCCTCCAGGCTCTTACTGCGCACAAGCTCGACAGCGTACTCGACGAAGGCATCCACCGACATCGACCTCTCCTCGCCGGACCGATACCGCACAGAGACCGTGTGCTGCTCCGCCTCGCGGCGACCCACGACGAGGATCAGGGGGATCTTGCGGGTCACGGCGGCGCGAACCTTCGCCGGCAACCGGCCGTCACCGGCATCGACGTCAACGCGGAAACCGGCATCGAACAAGATGTCACGAACCTTGTCGGCGTAGTCCGCCAGGTCAGGCATGATCGGGATGACTCGCACCTGTTCCGGGGCGAGCCACACGGGGAACGCGCCCGCGAAGTGCTCGGTCAAGAAACCGACGAACCGCTCGTGGGAACCGAGCGGAGCCCGGTGAATCACCGCGACAGGTTTCTCGGCTCCATCCGAGTCGTGGTAGGCGAGCTCGAACCGTTGCGGCGTGTACAGATCCACCTGGTTCGTCGAGGCGGCGAACTCCTTACCGGTGACGGCACGGATGATGAAGTCGACCTTCGGGCCGTAATGCGCCGCGCCGCCCAGCTCTTCGACGTAGGGGATGTCGGATTCCTCCATCGCCTCTCGGGTGATGCGTTCGGCGTTACGCCACATCTCCGCGTCATCGTGGTACTTGTCGGTGTTGGCCGGGTCCCGCAACGCAAGAACCATGTAGAAGTCCGTGATCCCCAGCGCGCGGTAGTAGTCGTCATGCATGCGCATGACTTCAAGGAACTGGTCCTTGGCCTGGTCCAGCGTGCAGTAGATGTGGGCGTCATTCTGCGTGAACCCGCGGGTCCGCATGATCCCGTGCAACTGGCCGCTGCGCTCGAACCGGTACACCGTGCCGTACTCGGCGATCTTGAACGGCAGTTCCCGGTAGCTACGAGGCCGCGCCCGATAGATCATATGGTGGTGTGGGCAGTTCATCGGCCTGAGGTAATACTGCTCCCCCTCGATGTCGATGGGCGAATACAGGTCTTCTCGGTAGTACGGCAGATGCCCGGATAGGTAGTACAGGGCGTCTTTGGTGATGTGCGGTGTGACGACCCGCTGATACCCCAGCCGGCGTTCGGTCTCACGCGCCCACCCCTCCAACTCGTCCCGTATGATCGTGCCGTTGGGCATCCACAACGGCAGGCCGCGGCCGACCTCGTTGCTGAAGGTGAACAGGTCCAGATCTTCACCGATCCTGCGGTGGTCGCGCTTGGCGGCCTCCTCAAGGCCGCTCAGGTAGTCCTTCAACTGGTCGCGGGTCGGCCATGCGGTGCCGTAGATCCGCTGTAGCTGTCGGTTCTTCTCGTCGCCCCGCCAGTACGCCGCCGCGTTACGCATGAGCGTGAACGCGCCGATCAGCTTCGTGGACGGCAGGTGTGGACCGCGGCACAGATCCGACCAGCACGTCTGCCCGGTGTGTGAGTCGATGTTGTCGTAGATGGTCAGATCCCCGCCCCCGACCTCCATGACCTCGCCCGTGTTGATCTCACCCTTGATGTCGATGAGCTCCAACTTGTACGGCTCTTCCGCCAGCTCGATCCTCGCGGTATCCAAGGAGGGAAAGACTCTCCGCTGAAATCGCTGCCCCGCCTTGATGATCTCCCGCATGCGTATCTCGATGCGCTCCAGATCATCGGCCTGGAAAGGCTTGGGTACGTCGAAGTCGTAGTAGAACCCATTCTCGATAGGCGGGCCGATGCCGAGCTTGGCCTCCGGGTAGAGATCCTGGACGGCCTGGGCGAGCACGTGGGCGGTGGAGTGGCGCAACACGGTCAGACCGTCCGGGTCGCACATCGCGACAGGTTCAACCTCGACGTCCATGTCCGGCACCCAGTCAAGATCCCTCAGCGTCCCGTCAGGCACACGAACAACCACGGTCACACGGGGTCCGGCTGTGGGTAGCTTGGTGGCCGCGATGGCTTCGCCGCACGTTGTCCCGGCCGGGACCACAACGCGTTCGGCCACGACTTCGGGACGGGATGCAGGCACGGAAAACTCCTTACGATCGACTGCCCATGTGGGCGGTTGGACTCTAACGTCCAAGGGGCGCTAGGGCTCTGGGGTGAGGGGCACGCGCAGGCGCACCGTGGTGCCGCGGCCGGGTGTGCTGTCCGTGGTGAGCTGCCCGCCTAGCAGCTCGGCGCGCTGTCGCATGCCCGGCAGGCCGTATCCCATCGGCCCGGCTCGCTTGGCCGTAGTGGCCGGGTCGAAGCCGACGCCGTCGTCGGAGATCTCCAGTAGGACCGCGCCGGCGGCGACCGAGAGCCGCAGCTGCACGTGCGCGGTGCCGGCGTGTTTCATCACGTTCTGCAGCGCCTCTTGGGCGATCCGGTAGACGGCGGTCTCGGCGTGCTCGGGCAGGCTGGTCGGCACGGTGTCCACTTGGACGTTGGACAGCGGGATCGACCGCGCGAGGCTCTCCAGACTGGCGGCCAACCCGAGGTCGTCCAGCACGGGCGGGCGTAGCCCGGAGATCGCGTGCCGGGTCTCCTCCAGCGCTCCCGCGGCGAGTTCCTGGGCGCGGGCGATCTGCTCGGCGGCGCCGGCCGGGTCGGAGGCGACCGCGTCCGCCGCCGCTGAGAGGTGAAACGACAGGCTGACGATGCGCTGGCTGATGCCGTCGTGGATCTCGCCGGCGAGCCGGCGCCGCTCGGCTTCCTGGAGTAGCACGATCCGCTCGGCGAACCGTTCCCGCGCCTCCTCCCGTTCGGCGAGCCTGCTGTGCAGGCTGGCGTTCTCGATGGCCCCGGCCATCAGACCCGCCACCGAGCCCAGCAGCTCGACGTCGGCCTCGGTGAACTCGCGGCGGTCCCGGGTGTGCACGTTGAGCACACCCACCAGGTCACCGGGCCGGGTGATCATCGGCACCGAGGCCATCGAGATGAACTCCTCCCCGCGCAGCTCGGGGATGTAGCGGTAACGCGGATCCGCCCGCTTGTCGTCGGTGATCACCGCCGGCTCGCAGTGCGCGGCTACCCACCCGGACACCCCCTCGCCGACCGGTAGCTCGATCCGCCGGGCCAGCTGGTCGAAGGGGGCGGTGGCACCGCGCAGGCGCAACCGATCTCCGCCCGGGTCCAGCAGGTGTACGAAGCAGACGTCGGTGGAGGTGGTCTCGGTGATCAGGTCGGCCACCCCTTGAGCGATCCCGTCGAGATCCAGACCCGCCGTCAGGATCTCGATCACCCGGTGCAGCAGCTGGGCGTCGGAATCAGCGTCGGAATCGGTGTCGGCCAGGCCCAGGCGCGAGCGGATCACTGGAACACCCCCTCCCGCAGCGCCGCGGCGACCGCGCCGGAGCGGTCCGGGACGTCCAGCTTGCGGTAGATCCCGCGGGCATGCGTCTTGACGGTCTCCTCGCTGACGGTGAGCCGACCGGCGATGGCGCGGTTGGACAGCCCGGCCACCATGAGCGCGAGCACCTCGCTCTCGCGCTGGGTCAGCCCGAGGCGCGCCCCCGGCCAGAACTCTCCACCGCGCAGGTGAGCCACCGACATCGCGACCTTCGTCGCCAGGCTGGGATCGATCAGCACCTCACCCTGGTGAATCCGCCGCAGGTGGTCCACCAGCTCCGCGCCGCGCACCCGCTTGAGCAGGAACCCGGCGGCGCCGAGCCGCAGCGCCTGGTAGAGGTACTGCTCGTCGTCGTAGACGGTCAGGAACACGACCTTGCAGGCGGGTTGCCGCTTGCGGATCTCCGCACACAGGTCCAGCCCGCTGGAGCCCCGTAACCGGACGTCGAGCAGGGTGATGTCGGGCTCCTGCCGGTTGATGATCTTTATCGCGAGCTCCGGCTCGGTGGCCTCGCCGACGATCTCGACCTGGTCGGAGTAGGCGGCCAGCATCGCGCGTAGCCCGTCGAGCACCATCTGGTGGTCATCCACAACGACCACTCGCACCGGACGCCGGGTTGGGCTGCTCATGGCCGCAGCCTAGCCCGGCACCACGTCGGATCGGTCCGGCCACGTAGCGTCCCTGTCGTGGCGGTCGGCAGGTTCTCCAGCCAGGAGGCAGCCGGCCAGGAGGCGACGCTGTGGAGGAACGAGAAGCCCGCACGGTGCTTGAGCAGCTTCGCGCCGGCCAGGTGGTGGTCTGCGATGGCGCGATGGGCACGATGCTGCATGCGGCCGGGGTACCGCTGGAGGGTTCGTTACCCGAGCTCAACCTGTCCCGCCCGGCTCTGGTCCGGGACCTGCATGCGGCGTACATCAGCGCGGGTGCCCGGATCGTGCAGACCAACACCTTCGGCGCGAACCGTCTGCGACTGGCCGCGGCCGGGCTGGACGACAGCGTCTCTGCGATCAACATCACCGGGGCCCGGCTGGCTCGCGAGGCGGTCCAGCGCACCGGGCATCCGGTGCTGGTCGCCGGGTCGGTCGGGCCGGCGGTCAGCGCGCCCGCCGTGCGCCGAGTGCCCGCGAGCGCGCGAGCGGAGACGCTGCGCGAGCAGATCGCCGCCCTGGGCGACTGGGTCGACCTGCTGATCCTGGAGACCTTCGGTGACCTGGAGTCGCTGGTCCAGGCGGTCGAGGTGGCCACGTCGGAAAGTGACCTGCCGGTGGTGGCCCAGCTGACCTTCGGCGACGACGGCCGGACCCTGCGCGGGGAGGACCCCGCGGTAGTGGCCGCCGTGCTCTCGGAGCTGCCGCTGATCGCGCTGGGCGCGAACTGCACGGTCGGCCCCGCGGTGTTGGTCGGCGTGGTCGCTGAGCTGGTCCGCGGCACTGAGGTGCCGGTGTCCGTGCAACCCAATGCGGGCGTGCCACACCGGCTCGGCAGCCAGGTCCGCTACGCGCGTAACGCGGCGTACTTCGCCGACGCCGCGCACCGGTTCGTGGCCGCCGGGGCCACCCTGCTGGGTGGGTGCTGCGGGACGACCCCCGCCCATGTCCGGGCGATCTCTCAGGCGGTCGTCGCGCTGCCCCCGGTCCAGCGGCCCCCGGGCTCGCGGCACCCAGCCTCGCACGCTGGGGCGCGTCGTGGCTGCTCGACCGGCATCCGTGCGGTGCAGCCGGCTCCGGGCTGCAGCTGGCCGGCGCACTGGGAGGGCGAGCTGGTGGTGGCCGTCGGGTTGCAGGCTCCGAACGGCCCTGCGGTGCCGGAGTTCCTCCACCAGGCGAGCATGCTTCGCGCGGCCGGCGCGAAGGTGCTGGCCATCATCGAAGCGGCACCGCCGGCGGCGCGGATCAGCCCGGTCGGTGCCGCCGTGGTGGTCAGCGAGCGGGTGGGCGGCGAGGTGCTGCTGCCGGTGGAGGCCGCCGACCGCAACCTCGCCGCGCTGCAGGCTGACATGCTCGGTGCGCACGCGCTCGGGCTGCGGATGGTGGTGTGCCGCACCGGCAGCCCTCGGGTGGCCGGCGACTACCCGAGTTCCGGATCCGGGTCGCCCTGGGATGTCGACTCGGTGGGCCTCGTGGCCATGCTCGCCGCGCTCAACGACGGCATCGACTGGCGGGGTGTCGCCATCGCCGAGCGCACCCGGTTCGTGATCGGCGCCACGGTGGCCACCGGCGCCGGCGATCTCGCGCGTGAGTGGGAGAAAGCGCAGGCCAAGCTCCGTGCGGGGGCGCACTTTCTGGTCACCGATGTGATCTACGACGTCGAGCAGGCGGGCCGGGTGCTCGACGCGCTGCGGACCCGCGGGCTGGCCTTGCCGGTGCTCGCGACGCTGGCGCCTTTCGCGGACGTCCAGACCCTGCAACGGCTGTCCTACGAGGTTGCGGAGGCGTCGGTCCCGCGCTCTGTGCTTGCTGCCGCCCTGCACGACCGGGACAACCGGGACAACCGTGAGCGGACCGTCGAGTACGCGGTGACTGCGGTGGAGAAGTTGCGCCCCCTGATCTCCGGTGTCGTGGTGCACGTGCCCAGCGGGATGGACGAGCCGGCGGTGCGGCTGGTGAGCGCTCTGGCGGGGTTGGAGGCGAGGCGGTGACGGCCCCAGAGGCCAGTTCGGGGGCCCGCGAGCCGGTACCCGCTCGGGGTAGCGCCGGTCTGTCCCGAGAGAACTCGATCTACCGGCGGACCATGGCGGTCTGTGACGAGCTGGCTGATGCGGCGTTGGGCGGGGCGGACCCCGTCCGGCTCACCGAGGTGTTCGCTCGGCTGGTCGGCAAGCGGATCGTGTTGCTGGACACGGGGTTCCGGCTGCGCGCCCAGGCCGGCGGGTCGGGCTCGTTGCGGGGGCTGCGCTGGAACCGCACCGATCCCAGCGTCGACCGGCTGCTCCGCGCCCTGGAGGCCGCGCGGCGGCCGCTGCGGATCCCGGCGATCCCCGGCTCGCTGCTCGATCAGGCCTGCCTGGTGGCCCCCGTCGTGGTCCGCGAGACCAGTCTGGGCTACCTGCTCGTACTGGATGAAGCAGCTGTAGGGCGCGGCTACGAAGCAGTGCCCGACGACGCCGAGTTCCTCACCATCACCTACGCGGCCACGCTGTTCGCGTTGACCCTGGCCCATGAGCAGACCAGCGTGGAGTTGGATCTACGCTACCGCGCCGGCGTGGTCGACGCCCTGGTCTCCGGTCATTTCCTGGACGCCCAGGACGCCCGGCGCCGGGCCCGGTCGCTGGGTCTGCGCGATGACGCGCCGCTGCGCATCGTGATGCTGCGCCCGGCGCCGTCGGACGTGACGGCGGGGGTGCCCAGGCCGGGGGACTGGGTGCGGCGGATCGCGGCGGTGTTGCCGGGCGCGGCCGCGGCGGTGCGCGACGGTACGGTGGTCATGATCATCCCGGGTGACCCGAGTGCGCAAGCGCTGGTGGCGCTGTGCCGGCTGGGGCCGGGCGCCACCTGTGGGGTGAGCGAGCAGGTGGACTTCCCGGAACTCGTGCCTCGTGGAGTGCGCCAAGCTGAGCGGGCGATCGACCTGGGGCTGCGCCTGGGTCGGGCCGGTCAGCCGGTTCGCTACGACGAGCTGGGCGTCTACCGGCTGCTGTGCACGATCGGCGACATGCGGCAGTTGATGGGCTTCGCCCGCGACGTGCTCGGGCCGTTGCTGGATTACGACACCGAGCACCGCACAGAGCTGGTGCACACCCTGTCGGTGTATCTGCACCACCACGGCAGCCACAAGCGGTCCGCCCGGATGCTGCACCTGCACACCAACACCGTCGCCTACCGCGTCGCGCGCATCGAGGCGATCACCGGGCTCGACCTCGGTGACCCGGATGACCGCCTGGTCGCGCACGTCGCCGTGAAGATCATCGAATCGCAGGGCTGCTCACGAGTCGATGCTGGGAATCAGGCGGGCGGCGGTCGCCTTCCTGATCGCATCGACCCGTGAGGTCGCACCGAGCTTGGCGTAGGTATTGGTCAGATGGCGTTTGACCGTGCCCTCGGTGATGAGTAGCCGCTTGGCGATCTGGCCGTTGCTCATGGCGAGTGCGGCGAGCTGCAGCACCTCGAGCTCCCGTGCGGACGGCGCCGCGTGGGGGGGCGGATTGTCCGGATGGTCGATCGTGCGGCGGGACATCGACAGCAGGACGTTGCCCCGGCTGGTCACCACCGAGCGCACCGCCGCGATGAGCTCCAGGCGCGTGATCGTCTTGGCCAGAAAGGCCGATGCACCCTGGTTCAGCAGCTCCCAGCCCAGCTCGGGTTTGTCGTGCATCGTGAGCACGATGACTCGGGTGTCCGGGTGCTCCTGGTGCAGCCTGCTGACCGTCGCCCGAGCACCTGGTCCGGGCATCTCGACGTCGATCAGCACCACGTCCGGGCGGTGTTCCGTGACGAGGGCCAACGCCTCCGCACCGTCGCAACCCTGGGCGACCACGTGGAAGGTCCGGTCGCTGGTGAGCAACTCGGCCACCCCCTCGCGGAACAGTGTATGATCGTCCACGAGGACGACTGAGATCGTCCCGGTGCCGACGTTCACCGCAGCACCCCGCCGAGCGGAATCACGATCTCCGCCGTGGTGCCGTGACCCGACAGGCTGGACAACCGCAGCTCTCCGCCGAGCAGCTGCATCCGCTCTCGCATGGAGGTCAAGCCGAGACCCTTGCCATTGTGTGTCGCCTCCTCGACCACGAATCCCCGGCCGGTGTCGGACACCCGAGCGTGCAGTTGAGACCTGTTGATTCCGACGGTGACGTCCAGCCGGGTGGTGCCGGAGTGCACCAACGCGTTGCGAATCGCCTCCCGAAGCGTAAAATAGACTTCCACGCACATCTCCCGGGGCAGAATCGCAGTGTCACCGGTGACCTCGACGCTGGTCAGGACGTTGCTGTCAGCGTTGGCCGCGAGATACTCCTTGAGAACTTGCGCGAGTTCCTCAGGTCGCACCGTCGTGCGCAACTCGGAGGAGGAATGTCGGACACTGTCCAGAGCCAGCCGCATGGCCTCCCGTGCACGGTGGAGCTTCTCCTGCGCCCGGGCTACATCCCGGCCGGCGTGCACCTCATACAGCTCGAGGTTCTGGATGGCCACGCCGATGGCGTGGGCGGCGCGATCGTGCAGGTCCCTGGCCAGTCGCGCCAACTCGGCGCGATGCGCATCGCGGATGGCCTTGATCGCGAGCATGGTGTGGGACACTGCACTCGAGGCGACCCAGCTCATGACTGCTCGGTGCAGCATCAGCGCGACTTCGGCGTCCGGCTGTCCGCTTCCCGAGAACGCTCGCTGCACGAAGGGCAAAGCGGTCTCGAACAGCACGCTCGCCACGTGCAGCGAATCCGCAGGATGCATCGCCTCGACCGGATGACTGGTGTCGATCTTGATGCGTGGTGACGTCGGGCTAGGATGGATGCTCTCGGTAGCCCCTCGACAGCTGTGGATGACGTCGTCGAGTATAGATCGGGCCTGGTCCAGCATCTGCTGGTGGGAGTGGGCACTGACCAAGATCGGGCTGCCCTGTGCACGCAGGCGGTGCTCGAAGCTGGAGACGATCTCCTCTCGCAACTCGACAGACAGAATAGGATCACCTGCCATACCCTTCAGCCTCCCCCCAGAGCTTCCTCTTCCCCGACCTCTGATCACCGACTGTTTCTCGATTATGGGTGTGCTGTCACTGTGGGTGAACCAAGCCCGGCTGGGCGGTCAGCACGGCCCCCACGCCTGGTGGAGCGAGCTACTCACCCACGTCGACCGGTCCTGAGCTGTCCGACAACACCCTATCAGGTGTGCAACACGAATATAACAGTTCCATCCTGCGGAAGTGGGGAACTCATGACGGTGGAGGTACGACCTTCGTCACAGTCGCTATCGCACCTTGGTGCTGGTTACTGTCCGGGATCTTGCGCTGCGACGGGGACTCTCGCTAGCGTTGTACGCGCCGACTGTTGTTGTCAAGCTGACGAGTCTCTGGGGGAGTCATCTTGCGAGTACTCGTGGTAGAAGACGATACTAATATTGCAGAATCCCTTACCCGCAGTCTGCGACGACACGGGTACCATGCCGAGAGCGTCGATACCGGAACACGGGCGTTGAGTACCTATCACCGCGCCGACCTGGTATTACTCGATCTTGAACTGCCCGATCTCGACGGTCTTGAAGTCTGTCGCGGCATCCGAGCCTCCTGCGACATCCCTATCATCGCCGTCACCGCTCGCTGCACCGAGTTGGACCGGGTCCTCGGCCTGCAGGCCGGCTCGGACGACTATGTAGTCAGACCCTACGGATTTCGCGAACTCATCGCCCGTATCGAAGCCGTCATGCGCCGAGTCCGGCCGCGGCAGCCCGCCGTGCGGACCATCTCGCGCGGACCATTGCGCATCGACTCCAGCGCTCGTGAAGTGCGCCTCAATGACCAGCTCATCAACGTGACCCGTAAGGAATTCGACCTTCTTCACCTTCTTGCGCGCCAACCCGAGACCGTCGTCCCCCGCAAACAGATCATGTCGCAAGTGTGGGACGTCGAGTGGACGAGATGCAGCCGCACCATCGATACACATGTCAACAGCCTTCGCAGGAAGCTCGGCGCCGGCACCTGGATCATCACCGTTCGAGGTGTCGGTTTCCGGTTCGGTTGCGCGGGTGAGGCGCTGACCTCGAACAGAGCGGCTCAGCGGTCTCCTGGACGTGAACAGGGCTTGCGTTTACCGAAGGCTTGCAGGACATCAACCTCGTGGTAGTAGGTACGGCGAGCTTGGTTGCGGCGGCGCCACTGCTGTTCACTGGCGAGTCGGTAGACGCTACCCGTCGGGATACCCCAGAGGCGCGAGATGTCCGCTGCGCTGAACCATCGTGTGGCCGTGGCACCGGATGGCACCGTGTCCATCCGGTGACCCAGTTGCATCCAGTGATGCTCGAGCCAGCTATGACGTGGATCAACGTCGCAGCGTATCTCTGCCGGCAGCAGGGGCTCTTGCGGATGCACGAAGGCGACGAGCTCACCACTGCAGCCCACCTCTACGCATCCACCGATCGCCACCCTACGGACGGGATCGGGGTAGGCCACTCGACGAGCCGCCCGCGCTAGCTGCGCCACTTCGTCCGTAGCCTCGGCGGCAGCGGCGTGTGCGGCTATCCAGTCGACATGCCTGCCGAGGAATGTGACCAGTTCTCCCACGGCGCGCTCGGGCGCGGTGACGCGCCGTTTCTCGGCGACCATTCCGCTCCACGACCCCAGTATACTGAGGATCCTTGTGCGTACGTCGGCCGCCGCCGCATTGAACGGCATCCCCGGCATCGAGCCGCTGCCCGTCGTATCGCCACGGGGCCGATCGGACCCACCGAGCTGACGCCCACATTCGTTGTAGAGCCCGGGCAGGCTCTCCAATCCCGTGGCGAGCTCGTCCCGGCATGCCCGGCACAGCCGCGACCCCGCAACCACGCGATGTCGAGCCAGCCCGGCTGCACACCTCCCCCGGCACCTTATCCCCGCACACAAGGCATCCACTGTCGCCGTACGAGATCTGCCTGGGGGCATTTCATCCTCCACGCACCCGCCGTACACCGGAGGTGCAAGCTCTCGCATCATACAATCCGGGCACCAGACGCCGCTCACACTAATCCTGCGTTCCGCCACCGAACAAGTCGCGAGCGGGAATTTTGCGGTCCTCTGACGTCGACTTCACATCCCTCTTCGAGTTGACACTGACATGACGAAAATTTGTTGAAATCTTGAGGTCGAGGCCCTTGACGGTCGCTGCTGGACCGAAGAAGCTGGTTATTAGTGTCCGGTGTGTTGTCGGGAACCACGGGTGCGGGAACCACAGGTAAGGGAAGGGCGTATGCAGGCCCCAGTGATTGTTGTGGGTGCCGGCCCGGTGGGACTGATGCTCGCCGGTGAGCTGCGACTCGCCGGGGTCGAGGTCATCCTCATAGAGCGCCTCCCGGAGCCGGCCGGGGAGTCGCGAGGATTGGGCTTCACCGCGCGCGCCATGGAGGTGTTCGACCAGCGCGGTTTACTGCCGCGGTTCGGTGCCGTAGAGACCAGCGTCGCCGGGCATTTCGGCGGCCTGCCGGTGGACTTCAGCTCCTTCGATGGCGCCCATTTCGGTGTGCGAGGTGTGCCGCAGGCCCGTACGGAGGCGATACTTGCGGAATGGGCCACAGAACTGGGTGCGGACATCCGGCGTGGCTGGGAGTTGGTCGGGCTGGTCGATGATGAGCACGGCGTCGACGCTGAAGTGCGGGGTCCGGACGGTCCAGAGCGTCTGCGTGCGTCCTATCTGGTGGGTTGTGACGGCGGTCGCAGTACTGTACGCACGGCAGCCGGGTTTGATTTCCCTGGTACGGCAGCGACTCGCGAGATGTTCCTGGCTGATGTGGCGGGTTGCAACCTCCGGACGCGTTTTATCGGTGAAAAGGTTCCCGGCGGCATGGTCATGGCCGCTCCACTGGGTGCCGGAGTGGACCGCATCATCGTATGCGAACGAGGCACACTCCCGCGCCGACGCACCGAACCGCCCAGCTTCGCGGAGGTGGTTGATGCGTGGCAGCGCCTCACTGGTGAGGACATCCATGGCGGCACCTCTCTGTGGGTCAGCGCCTTCACCGATGCGACCCGTCAGGTCACTGAATACCGTCGTGGACGCGTACTGCTGGCCGGCGATGCCGCGCACATCCATCTGCCCGCGGGTGGGCAGGGACTCAGCGTGGGCGTGCAGGACTCGGCAAACCTCGGATGGAAGCTCGCCGCTGTGGTGCGGGGCTGGGCGCCGCCCGGATTGCTGGACACCTACCACAGCGAGCGGCATCCGGTGGGAGCCCGGCTGCTGCTGAATACCCGAGCGCAGGGGCTCCTCTACCTCAGTGGTGACGAGGTGCAGCCGCTACGTGACGTGATGGCCGAGCTGATCGAGCTCAAGAGTGTCAGCCGCCATCTGGCGGGTGTCGTGAGTGGTTTGGATATTCGGTACGACGTCGGCTCGGGCGATCACCCGTTGCTGGGTCGACGCATGCCGTATCAAGAGCTGGTCATGGGGGAGAGTGCGACCAGCACCACCCAGCTGTTGTATTCGGGGAGAGGAGTATTGCTGGATTTCGAGGGAAACCACGATCTGCGTCGCACCGCGTCGGGCTGGGCGGATCGGGTGGACATGGTGACCGCGACACCGCTGACGAGGGGAGCAGCGGGCCGGCTCGCGAGTACCGAAGCGATACTGTTGCGGCCTGACGGCCACGTTGCGTGGGCCGCACCCAGTGGTGGTGAGCTACTTGAGTCCCTGCACCGCTGGTTCGGTTTCTCTCACCCGCGCCGAGATGAAGAGCACGCCGGCGCGGTTTCCTTGCAGAGGAGAAATAAAGGTGCATAGTACCTTGATCGTGGCCCGGATGGAACCTGATTCGAGTGGCGAGGTCGCCCGGATATTCGACCGGTTCGACCGTACTGAAATGCCGAATATCATGGGTACGCGACGTCGGCAGCTGTTCTTGTACCGAGGCCTGTATTTCCACTTCCAAGATTTCGGCTCGGACGGCGGCGAGGCGATAGAACGGGTCCGGTCGCACCCGCTTTTCGTAGACGTCTGCGCCGCTCTGAAGCCGCACGTGACTCCTTACGATCCGGAAACCTGGCGATCTCCGGCCGATGCGATGGCCACCCGCTTCTATGATTGGAACTCATCCGCCTGGCAGACTGCCGACGATTGAGGTCGCGAGCCGTTGATGGGAGGTGATGTTCCGTGAGGCGTCGGGTAGTGGTCACTGGAATCGGAGTCCTCGCCCCGGGCGGTATCGGTGCGAAGGACTTCTGGAACTTGTTGGTCAACGGAGAGACGGCGACCAGGAGAATATCATTTTTTGATCCCGCTCCGTTTCGTTCGCAGGTCGCTGCGCAGGTGGACTTCGATCCCGAGACGCACGGGCTGGGCCCACAGGAGATTCGCCGGATGGATCGCGCCGCACAGTTCGCCGTCGTCACCACCCGACAAGCGTTGGTGGATAGTGGCCTCGAGCCGGCCGTGCTGGATCCCTACCGTCTCGGCGTGACCATCGGCAGCGCGGTCGGAGCCACGATGGGACTCGACGCGGAGTATCGGGTGGTCAGCGACAACGGTCGGCTTGAGTTGGTCGACCACGAGTACACTGTGCCGCATCTCTACGACTACTTCGTGCCCAGTTCATTCGCGGCCGAAGTCGCCTGGTCCGTAGGGGCCGAAGGACCGGCCACCGTCGTGTCTACCGGCTGCACGTCCGGCCTTGATGCGGTGGGTCATGCCTGCGATCTCATCCGCGAGGGCTCCGCCGACGTGATGATCGCCGGAGCAACGGACGCACCCATCTCCCCGATCACTGTGGCGTGCTTCGATGCGATCAAAGCGACGACGCCACGCAACGACGATCCTGAGCATGCGTCACGGCCGTTCGACCGGACCCGCAACGGATTTGTGCTCGGGGAGGGCTCGGCGATATTCGTACTGGAAGAGCTGGGGAGTGCCAGGAGGCGCAACGCTCACATCTACGCTGAGATCGCCGGATTCGCGACCCGGTGCAACGCCTTCCATATGACCGGGTTGCGGCCGGACGGCCGGGAGATGGCCGAGGCCATCCGGATCGCCATGAGCGAGGCGCGGGTGAGCGCCGAGGACATCGACTATATCAATGCACACGGCTCGGGTACCAGGCAGAATGACCGCCACGAGACTGCGGCCTTCAAACGCAGCCTCGGTGAACATGCCTACCGCACACCGGTGAGTTCCATCAAGTCGATGGTCGGCCATTCGCTGGGAGCAATCGGCTCTATCGAGATCGCCGCTTCGGTGCTGGCCATCGAGAACAACGTCGTGCCACCCACAGCGAACCTGCACAACCCTGACCCTGAGTGCGACCTCGACTACGTGCCGCTCACCGCCCGTGAATGGCGTACCGACACAGTGCTGACGGTGGGCAGCGGATTCGGCGGTTTTCAGAGCGCGATGGTGCTGGCCCGTGCTGAGACGAGTCTTGCGTGACGACGCGGGTGGTGGTCACCGGCCTCGGTGTCATGGCTCCCAACGGGCTCGGCGCAGAGGACTACTGGGCGGCGACCCGGAACGGCCGGAGCGGTATCGGCCGTATCACCCGGTTCGATCCGACTGGCTACCCTGCCCGGTTGGCCGGTGAGATCCGAGGGTTCGTCGCGGAGGAACACCTGCCGAGCCGGTTGATACCGCAGACCGATCGTATGACGCGGCTCGCCCTGGTGGCCGCGGAGTGGGCGTTGGCAGATGCCGGTGTGCGGCCCAGTGAGCTCGTCGAGTTCGATATGGGCGTGGTCACCGCCAGTTCATCGGGTGGTTTCGAGTTCGGCCAGGGTGAGTTGCAGAACCTGTGGAGCAAGGGCAGTCAATACGTCAGTGCTTACCAGTCCTTCGCCTGGTTCTATGCGGTGAACACCGGTCAGATCTCGATCCGCCACGCTATGCGGGGTCCTAGTGGCGTGCTGGTCAGCGACCAGGCCGGCGGGCTCGATGCGGTCGCACAGGCGCGGCGGCAGATCCGCAGAGGTAGCAAGCTGATCGTCGCGGGCGGGGTCGACGCATCGATCTGCCCCTGGGGCTGGGTGGCTCAGCTGGCCAGCCGCCGCCTGAGTACGAGCGACGATCCAGATCGAGCCTATCTTCCCTTCGATCCCGCTGCGTGCGGGCACGTGCCGGGCGAAGGTGGGGCGCTGCTCATCGTGGAGGACGCCGACTCGGCACGCCGACGCGGTGCGCGGGCCAGCTACGGCGAGATCGCCGGGTATGGCGCCACTTTCGACCCGAAACCGGGCAACGGGCGTGATCCTGGACTGCGGCGGGCGATTCAGGTAGCTCTGCACAATGCCGGACTGGCACCTGGTGATATCGATGTGGTGTTTGCCGACGCAGCTGCGGTCCCCGCGCTCGACCGGATCGAGGCCGCCGCCATCACAGCAGTTTTCGGGCCGTATGGTGTTCCTGTCACCGCACCCAAAACCATGATCGGAAGACTGTACTCCGGTGGGGCGTCACTAGACCTGGTCGCCGCGTTGCTGTCCATTCGAGACGGACTGATCCCGCCGACCACGAACGTGTCGCCGGCCCCTGAGTATGACATCGACCTGGTGATCGCACAGCCAAGGGCCGGGTTGTTGCGCACGGCGCTGGTGGTCGCACGTGGATACGGCGGCTTTAATTCCGCAGTGGTGGTGCGGTCCTCCGCTGCGTAAGACCGGCCAGTGCCCGTCGACCCGGCCGGTGCCCGCCGACAGAGTCGGTCACCGAAGATAAGGAGATGGCTATGACCATCCGTGAAGTCACCATCGAGGACCTCAAGCGCATCCTTCGTGAGGGCGCGGGCGCGGACGAGGACGTAGATCTTGACGGCGAGATACTCGACACCGATTTCGGTGTCCTCGGCTATGACTCTCTGGCGCTCCTGGAGACCGCGGCCCGGATCACCCGGGAATACGGTGTCACGCTCGATGACGAAGCCGCTACCTCGGCTCGGACCCCGCGTCGGTTCCTTGATGTCGTGAACGGCGGTTAGTGCGGCAGCAGTGCCCCTCGGTCTCTGGAGAACGGCGTAATCGGACGTAGGAGAAGATATCCACCATGACGAAGGCACTGAACCGATGCGTCGCCGAGGTCGCTGGCTGGGTGGTGTGCCCCGGATGCCGAGGAATGATCTACAGCAAGCGATTGTCGCGCACTCTCAAGGTATGTCCCGATTGCGGTGACCATCACCGACTGACCGCGTACGAAAGAATCGAGCAGCTCTTCGACGAGTATCATGTGGAGCTGCTCGGCGCGCCAGTACGCAGTATTGATGTACTGGAGTTCACCGATACCAAGCCCTATCCGGCTCGCCTGGCCGCGGCGCGTGCCGCGACGGGCCTGCAAGAGGGTGTGGTGGTGGTGTCGGGAATCATCGACGGGAACTCGGTGATAGCCGCCGTGATGGATTTCCGTTTTCTGGGGGGGAGTCTCGGCGCCGCGGTCGGAGAGTACATCACCCGAGCCGCCGAGCTCGCGCTGGAGCGGCGTGTTCCGCTGCTGATCGTTGCCGCTTCCGGCGGCGCACGAATGCAGGAGGGGGTGATCTCACTGATGCAGATGGTGAAGACCAGCCAAGCTCTCGGTCGGCTGGACGAGGCCGGAATCCTCACCATCTCACTGATCACAGACCCCACCTACGGTGGCGTGGCGGCGTCGTTCTCGACGCTGTGTGATGTGATCATCGCCGAGCCGGGGGCCAGGCTGGGTTTCGCCGGGCCCCGGGTGATCGAGCAGACGATCCGCCAGACGGTGCCACCGGGTTTCCAGAGCGCCGAGTCCCTGTTGGCGCGTGGGCTTATCGACATCATCCGGCCGCGCAACGCGTTGCGGGCCACGCTCGCCAGGCTGCTCTCGCTCGGCCGGAGCCGGCCGCCGGTGGGTGTGCGCCGGGTCACTGCTGCACCCGTCGCCGACGAAACGGATGTGGTGGTGCGCGACCACACCCGACTCCCGGAGACCGACGCATGGCGCAACGTCCAGAAAGCCCGCGATCTCGACCGGCCGACCACCGTGGACTACCTCAGCCGGGCGTTCGACGACTTCGAGGAGCTGCACGGTGACCGGCTGGGCGCTGACTGTGCCGCCATCGTCGGTGGTGTGGCGCGGCTCGATGGCGTTCCGGTCATGGTGATCGGTCACCAGAAGGGACGGACGTTCACCGAACTGGCCGCCCGTAACTACGGCATGCCGATCCCGGGCGGGTACCGTAAGGCGGCCAGGCTGATGCGGACGGCGGCGAAACTCTCCCTGCCGGTGATCACCTTGGTCGATACCCCAGGTGCTTATCCAGGGATCGAGGCCGAGGAGCAAGGCCAGGCGGTGGCCATTGCGGAGAACATCCGGTTGATGGCGGCCCTGCCGGTTCCGGTGGTCACCGTGGTGACCGGCGAGGGCGGCAGCGGCGGTGCATTAGCGCTCGCGGTGGCCGATGAGGTGCTGATCTGTTCCCACGCGGTCTACTCGGTGATCAGCCCGGAAGGGTGCGCCGCGATCCTGTGGAACGACCTGCGGATGGCGCCCACCGCAGCCGCCGCGTTGCGTATCGACGCCCGGTCGCTCCTTCACCTCGGCATCGTCGACGGTGTGGTGCTGGAGCCCGAAGGCGGCAGTCAGGCCGACCCCCCGCTGGCGGCAGCGCGGGTGCGGGCCGCGCTGGTCGCCGCAGTGCGACGACTATCCGCAATGGACGGTGCCACGCTGGTGGCGAGGCGGCGAGCCCGGTTCCGGTCGTTCGGTACCTCCGAGCCGGCCGCAACCGCCCCGGAGGGGACGGCGCAGCGATGACTCAGCGCTCGTCGAACCACCTCGGCCGGCGGCACGACGGGGAGATGGCGAGCGAGCTCCCCGCCGCCGGTCCGGTCGTCCGCACCGAAGAGCTCGATAAGCTGTTGGGTCGAGTGCGCCACCATGCCGTGCTGTTCGTCTCCGAGCTCCCCCGCCTTCCCCGATCATTGCGGGTGAAGGCCGGTGAGGTGTCCCTCGACGTCGAGTGGGCACAGGAGCACGGCCCCGAGCCGACCGCGGCCCCGGTTGCCCAGCCGATGACCGAAGCGGCCCCGGAAGTGCATTACCTCACCTCGCCTGCGGTCGGCGTCTTCTACCGGGCACCCGAGCCGGGCACGGCGCCGTTCGTCAGCGAGGGCGACACGGTCGTGACCGGCCAGCAGGTCGGGATCATCCAGGCGATGAAGCTGATGATCCCGATCGAGGCCGACCAGGCTGGTCGGGTCCTTGATGTGCTCAAGAGCAACGGCGAGCCCGTCGAGTACGGCGAGAAGCTGTTCGCTTTCACGACGGTCGGTGCGGCCGGAAGGACGGAGCAGCCATGTTCGGCAAGGTGCTGATCGCCAACCGGGGCGAGATCGCGCTTCGCGTGGCGCGGGCCTGCCGGGAGCTGGGCATCCAGACCGTCGCCGTGTACTCCACAGCGGATCGGGACTCTGCGGTGGTGTCCTATGCCGATGAGGCGATCCAGATCGGCCCGGCGCCGGCCAGACTCAGCTACCTGAACATCCCGGCGATCGTCGAGGCGGCGCGGCGCACCGGGGCCGAGGCCATTCACCCCGGATACGGCTTCCTGTCGGAGGATCCCGATTTCGCCGAGGTCTGCCGGGATAATGATATCGTCTTCGTCGGCCCACCCCCGGAGGTCATCGCCCGGCTCGGTGACAAGACTGCGGCTCGCAGGCTCATGACCGAGGCCGGCCTGCCGATAATACCGGGAAGCATGAAGCCGATGTACTCCGTCGAGGAAGCACGACAGGTCGCCGACGACATCGGCTATCCGGTCGTTATCAAGGCCGCCGCCGGTGGTGGCGGGCGGGGGATGCGGGTGGCACATGAGCCCGCCACGTTCCTCCGCGAATATGAGCAGACCAGAGCAGACGCGCAGGTGCTGTTCGGTGACTCCCGGGTCTACGTCGAGCATTACCTGACCAACCCGCGGCACATCGAGATCCAGATACTGGCCGACCGTTTCGGCAACACGATCCACCTCGGCGAACGGGACTGTTCGGTGCAGCGTCGGCATCAGAAGCTGGTCGAGGAGAGCCCAGCGCCTCGAATGCCACCCGGCCTCGCCGTGCGGATGGGACAGGCGGCCGTACGTGGTGCGCAAGCGGCCGGCTACGTCGGGGCAGGCACGTTCGAGTTCCTGCTCGGCCCCCAGGGGGGATTCTTCTTCATGGAGGCGAACTGCCGCATCCAGGTCGAGCATCCGGTGACCGAGATGGTCACCGGCGTCGATCTGGTCCAGGAGCAGTTCCGGATCGCGGCGGGAGAGCCGATGACGCTGCGACAGGGCGATGTCGTGCTGCGGGGCAGCGCGATCGAGTGTCGGATCAATGTGGAGAATCCCGACCGCGACTTCGCGCCCACCCCAGGGGTGTTGGAGGAGTTCATGCCCTCCGGTGGCCCCTTCGTCCGGGTCGACACCCACGGTTTCCCCGGCTACCGGGTACCGGCGTTCTACGATTCGCTGGTGGCCAAGCTCGTGGTCTGGGCGCCGGCCCGGGAACAGGCGCTGGATCGGATGGACCGTGCCCTGGCCGAGTTCCGGGTCCGTGGTCCCGGGGTGCACACCACGAACGGCTTCCTACGCGAGCTGATGCGTAACCCGGTGTTCCGATCCGGCGACCACAGCACCGCCATCGTCGGGCAGTTACTCGAAGACCGAGGAAGCGCGCCAGGAATATCCATGTCGGACAACGTCTCCGGCGCTGTTTGACTACACCCGAGAGCAACGAGTTTCGTGGGAGAGAAGATGTCGGATCAGAGCCGGCGAGTCGCGCTCGTCACCGGGGCTACCAGCGGAATCGGCTTCGCTGTCACCAGGAGCCTGGCCGTGCAGAAGAACAATGTGTTCATCTGCGCGCGAAACGCCGACAACGTGGAGTTGACGGCCAAGCGGTTCCGGGAAGAGGGGCTGGAGGTGTACGGCACCGCCTGCGACGTCAAGAAAGCTGAGGACGTGCGAGCGTTCGTCACCGCCGCCGTCGATCGGTACGGCACCGTGGACATTCTGGTGAACAACGCGGGCCGTAGTGGCGGCGGCGTCACCGCGAACATCACCGATGAACTGTGGTTCGACGTCATCAACACCAATCTGAACAGTGTGTTCCTGGTGACCCGCGATGTGCTGAGCATAGGCGGCATGGGGGGAAAGCCCTGGGGGCGCATCGTCAATATCGCGTCGACCGCGGGCAAGCAGGGCGTGGTACTCGGCGCCCCGTACTCCGCGTCCAAGCACGGCGTCGTGGGCTTCACCAAGGCGCTCGGCAACGAGCTGGGCAAGAGTGGGATCACGGTGAACGCGGTCTGCCCGGGTTACGTCGAGACCCCGATGGCGCAGCGGGTCAGGCAAGGTTACGCGGCGGCCTGGGAGACCTCTGAGGAGGACATCCTCAACCGATTCCAGGCGAAGATCCCGCTGGGTCGTTACTCCACCCCGGAGGAGGTCGCGGGAATGGTCGATTACCTCGTTTCCGACACCGCGGCATCGGTCACCGCGCAAGCGATCAACGTCTGTGGCGGCCTCGGCAACTTCTGACCGTGACCCGGCGGTGGGTCGCCATCGTGAGTAGACACAGCAAGGAGGAGAGAATGTCGCAGCCGGGTATACGTGAGGTGGAGCACGAGATCAAGGTGCGCGCCCCGGCCGAAGCCGTCTACCGCATCATCGCCGAGGTGGAGAACTGGCCACAGATCTTCCCGCCGAGCGTGCACGTCGAATATCTCGAACGCGGCGAGGGGCGGGAACGGATTCAGATCTGGGCTACCGCCAACGGTGAAGCGAAGACCTGGACGTCCCGCCGGGTGCTGGACTCGACGGCACTGCGCGTCGAGTTCCGGCAGGAGGTGTCCCAGCCGCCGGTCGGTGCGATGGGTGGCACGTGGGTGATCGAGCCGCTCTCGGACGACGAATCCCTGGTACGGCTACAGCATGACTACCGGGCCGTTGACGACGATCCGGAGAAGCTGGAGTGGATCGACAAGGCGGTGGACCGCAACAGTCGAGCCGAACTGGCCGCGTTGAAGACTAATGCGGAACTGGTGACCGGTGCACCCGAGCTGTCGCTGAGCTTCGATGACATCGTGCAGATCGACGGATCGGCGAAAGACGTCTACGATTTCATCAACGAGGCGCACCTGTGGCCCGAACGATTGCCGCACGTCGCCAGGGTATCCCTGCGGGAGGACACGCCGGGGCTGCAATTACTCGAGATGGACACCCGGACCAAAGACGGGACCGTGCACACCACGACATCGGTTCGGGTGGCCTTCCCGCACACCAAGATCGCCTATAAACAGATCCAGACACCAGCGCTGATGACCCTGCACACCGGGCACTGGCTGCTGGAAGAGAACTCCGACGGCGTGGCGGTGACCTCTCGGCACACCGTGGTGATCAACGACGCGAACATCACGAGAGTCCTCGGCGACGAAGCATCCCTCGGCGATGCCAGGAATTTCGTCCGCACCGCGCTGAGCACGAACAGCCTGGCGACGCTGGGGCATGCCAAGGACTATGCGGAGAGCCGACGCTGATCTCGATGACGACATGAGGAGTCGGAGATCATGATAGAAACCCAGGTCATCGTTGTGGGCGCGGGTCCGGTCGGCTTGATGTTGGCCGGCGAGTTGCGGCTCGGTGGGGTGGACGTGGTCGTCGTGGAGCGGTTGTCCGCACCGACCGGAGAATCCCGAGCGTCGCAACTCAATGCGCGTACCATGGAGATTTTCGATCAACGAGGTCTGCTCGAGCGGCTGGGTGAGACGCAGCGCGAGAGCCTGGGGCATTTCGGTGGGATCTCCTTCGACGTGAGCCGAGCGCCCAGCGCATACGCCGGGCTCTGGAAGATCCCGCAGTTTCGTACCGAGGCGATGCTGCAAGCGTGGGCGGGTGAACTGGGTGCCGACATCCGCCGTGGATACGAGTTGCGGGGTGTGCACGTCACGAACGACTGGGTAGAAGCAGAAGTCGACCATCTCGGCGGCTCTGTTCGGTTGCGTGCGCCGTACCTGGTCGGATGCGATGGCGAACACAGCACCGTGCGGCGGTTGGCCGGGTTCGACTTCCCCGGCACCGACGTGATGCGAGAGCTCCTCCGGGCGGACGTGACCGGCATCGATGTACCTAATAGACGCTTTCAACGATGCGAACGCGGGCTGGCCGTCGCGGCTAAGCGAGGTGGCGGTGTCACCCGGATCATGATGCACGAGTTCGGCCGTTCGGCTCGCCACCGTACTGAAGCTCCAGCGTTCGACGAAGTGGTCACGGGGTGGCGCCGGATCACCGGTGAGGACATCAGTGGCGGGACGCCGATCTGGGTGGACACCTTCGGCGACGCCAGCCGCCAGGTGACCTCTTACCGCAAGGGTCGCGTCCTGCTCTCCGGCGACGCCGCGCACCTGCAGATGCCGATCGGTGGTCAGGCCCTGAACCTCGGCCTGCACGATGCGGTGAACCTCGGCTGGAAACTCGCCGCACAGGTGCAGGGCTGGGCACCTGCCGACCTGCTCGACAGCTACCACGATGAGCGACATCCGGTCGGCGCTCGAACCCTGACCAATGTCCGAGCACAGGCACTCCTGCTGCTCGGTGGACCGGAGGTGGAACCGCTGCGAGCAAGCCTGCGCGAGCTGCTCGAACTCGATGATGTGCGGGGGCACCTGGCCGCCGTGGCCAGCGGGCTGGATGTTCGCTACGGAGTCGGGCCCGGCGATCACCCCTGGCTCGGAGCGCGGATGCCGCACTGCGACCTGGTGATCGCATCAGGCCCGTCCAGCAGCACCGTTGCGCTACGCTCGGCTCGTGGCGTGTTGCTGGACCTTTCCGCTGAGGTCACGTTCCATGCAGCGCTGTCTGCCGCAGCGACGAAATGGGCGGATCGGGTGCGCGTGGTGACCACAAGATCCCGACCAGGCGGTATCCCGCCCGAGATCGATGCGCTTCTCCTACGTCCGGACGGTCACATCGTCTGGATCGATGCCGGAGTGATTGACTTGCCTACCGCACTGGCGCGCTGGTTCGGCTCGCCCGCACCAGGGCGGTCGCTTGTGGCCGAAGAAATCCTTTCTGATGTAGTCTGAGGTAGTATTTTCGAAGTGGCCTGTTGGGCGCGGCGTCACCGCTGTCAACTCGCCACGACACTCATTGGGGAGATAAGACGGATGACGCAGACTTCGGGACTTGATGTGTTCCGCGCCCAGGTGGCCGGCCGAGTGATCGATGAGTCCGATCCCGATTATGACACGGCCCGCTCGGTGTGGAATGGCGATATCGACCGCCGACCGGCGGCTATCGTCCGCTGCACCGGTGCGGCGGACGTCGCGGCGGCGATTGCCTTCGGCCGGGAGCGCGGATGGGAGGTCGCGGTGCGGGGTGGTGGGCACAGTACGTGGGGAGCTGCGGTACCCGAGGGCGGTCTGATGATTGATCTCAGCGAGCTCCGAGCGGTGTCGGTGAACCCGGACACCCGTCGGGCTTGGTGTGGTGGTGGGGCCACTCTTGCTGATCTGGACGCGGCCACCCAGCGGCACGGTCTGGCCGTCCCCTCCGGAACGATCAGTCACACCGGGGTGGGTGGCCTGACCCTGGGTGGCGGGTTCGGTTGGCTGACCTACCAGTCCGGGCTGACCGTGGACAACCTGCTGTCCGCGGAGGTGGTCACCGCCGATGGCCGTACGCTGCGTGCCAGCGCCGGCGAGCACCCTGATCTGTTCTGGGCGCTGCGGGGTGGTGGCGGTAACTTCGGTGTCGTCACCGGCTTCGAGTTCCAGTTGCATGAGGTCGGTCCGCTGGTGCACCTGGGGTTGTTCTTCTGGGGGCTGGAGCACGGTCCTGAGGCGCTTCGCCTGGGTCGGGAGATGGTGGTGTCGCTGCCCCGCGCGGCGGGGTGCTTCCTGGCCGCCGGTCTGAATGCGCCGGCGGCACCCCTCGTGCCCGAGCAGTACCACGGGACACCGGGATATGCGCTGGTGGTTGTCGGGTTCGGGTCGGCCCAGGAACACGCTCGGCTGATCGCGCCGATCCGGGAAGCCCTGCCACCATTGTTTGAGTTCGTGGGCCCGTTGCCCTACGTCAAGCTGCAGAATATGTTCGATCGCGCCACCCCGTGGGGTGTCCACGCCTATAGTAAGGATCTCTGGCTTCAGCAGTTCTCCGACGAGGCGATCACCACCCTCACCGAGCACCTGCCGCGTAAGAGCTCACCGATGTCCTTCATCCAGATCTTCGGGCTGGGCGGGGCGTTCGCCGACGTCGCTGAGCAGGAGACCGCTTTCGGCGGCGACCGCTCCAACCGGTTCATGGTCCACGTGGGAGTGCTCGCCCCGGACGCCGAGTTGCTGCGGGCTGACCAGGCCTGGGCCCGTTCGACATGGCAGGCGATGCTGCCCTACGCCAGCGACTCCCGCAGCTACGTCAACTTCACGTCCGGCTGGGACGAAGATCACGCGCGAGCCGCCTACGGCCCAGAGAAGTACCAGCGACTGGCCCGGATCAAGGCGCGCTATGACCCCGACAACGTGTTCCATCTGAACGTCAACATCAAGCCCGCGCCGCAGCCGACCTCAGACAGGGTAAGCGGAGCACAGTTGTCGGCGGTCGAGCACGGGAACCAGCCGACGCCCGCCGCGATCATGAAACTCGGGATGGCGTTCTGGAGCTCGAAGACGTTACTGAGCGCCGTCGAGCTGGGAGTGTTCTCGGAGTTGGCGAGCGCGGGCGCGCTCGATGCCGAGGCGCTGCGCGAGCGCTTGGGTCTGCACCCGCGCAGCGCGCGAGATTTCTTCGACGCGCTGGTCGCGTTGGGCATGCTCGAGCGCGAGGACGGCCGCTACACCAACACGCCCGCGACCGGACTGTTCCTCGACCCGGCCAAGCCCTCCTACATGGGTGGCGTCATGGAGATGGCGACCAGACGTCTCTACCGCCACTGGGGGTCGCTGACGGAGGCACTGCGCACCGGACTCCCGCAAAACGAGGCCAAAGAGGGCGAGAACATCTTCGAAGTGCTCTATGCCGATCCGGTGAGGCTGGCGCAGTTCGTTCGCGCGATGGCCGGGGCCAGTACCTACACAGCGCAGGTGATCGCAGCCAGGTTTCCTTGGCAGAACTACAGCAGTGTGATCGACATCGGCTGCTCCGGGGGCGCCGTGCCGGTTCAGATCGCCTTGGCGCACGAGCACATCACTGGCGGTGGTTTCGACCTGCCCCCGCTCGGGCCGATCTTTGATGAGTACGTCGCGGGTTTCGGGCTCGGTGAGCGGTTGAGCTTCACCGCCGGTGATTTCTTCGTCGACCCACTGCCCCGGGCGGATGTGCTCATCATAGGGCACGTCCTGCACGGCTTCGACCTCGCCGAAAGGAACCTGCTCCTGCGGAAGGCCTACAGCGCCCTGAGCGACGGCGGCGCGCTGATCGTCTACGACACCCTCATCGACGATGAGCGGCGCAGCAATGCACACGGCCTGTTGATGAGCCTCCACATGCTGCTCGAGACGACCGGTGGGTTCGAATGCACGGGGTCCGATTACCGTGTCTGGATGCAGGAGACGGGATTTCGCGAAAGCTACGTCGAGCATCTCGTCGGGCCCGACTCGATGGTCGTCGGAATCAAGTAGATGAGGCTGTCAAGGAGGTTGACCGGTGAGCGCTCGATATGATGTCATCGTCGTCGGCGGAGGCCCCGCCGGCACCACAGTCTCGGGTTTGCTGTCCAAATGGGGACGGCGTGTGCTCTTGCTGGAGAAGGAGAAATTCCCCCGATACCACATCGGCGAGTCTCTTGTCCCTGGTGTCATTCCGGTCATCGAGGAGCTCGGTGCCACTCAGGTCATGGAGCAACTCGGCGCGATCAGGAAATACGGGATATCGTTTCTCTGGGGAGAGAACCTGGACCTGTGGACTCTTCGTTTCGATGAGATCTCCCCGTTTCCCTATGCTTACGAGGTCAAACGAGCGGAGTTCGACAACCTGCTGTTGACTCACACGCGACGGCTCGGCACGACTGTGATCGAGGAAGCGACCGTTCGCGAGTTCCTGTTCGACGGCGACCGCTGCACAGGCGTACGCTACAATCCGGTCCACTCTGACGATGTGATCGACGTTCATGCTCCGTTCGTCATCGATGCCTCCGGTCAAGCCAAGATCATGGCTCGGCGATGTGAAACAGTCGGTTGGCACTCGGACCTGAAGAATCTGGCCGCCTGGACATATTTCCAGGGTGGCAGCCGCTATGCCGGACAGGAAGCCGGCAACATCGTGGTTGAATACCAGGCTCCAGGCTGGCTCTGGATGATCCCTTTCAGTGACGACACGTGCTGCGTCGGTTTCGTCGCACCTATCACAGAGTATGCCGCCACCGGCCAGAAGCCCGCGGCGGTACTCTACCAGCGCATCGACGAGACGCGGGAGATCAAGCGTCTGTTGACCGGTGCCGTCGAGGTGTCCCAAGTTCGCACGGCCAAGGACTGGTCCTATACGTGTGAACGGATGAGCGGTCCCGGCTTCGTGCAGGTCGGCGACGCGGCGGCGTTCATCGACCCCTTGTTCTCCACCGGTGTCCTGCTCGCGATGAAAAGTGCGTCCTCGGCGGCGCGCGCGGTCAACAGAATTCTCGACGAGCCGAGCCTGGAAGCCTCGATTCGCCAATCGTACGAGGACGGATATCGTGCCTTCCTCGACGTGGTGGTCTCGTTCGTACGTTTCTTCTACGACCCGAGCAGGAAAGTCGTGGAGTACTTCGAGGAAGCTCGCAAACTGGTCGACCCGATGGAGCACTTGAAGGGCCGTGAGGACTTCATCGTCATCCTCTCCGGTATCAACGGAGTGCGTCCGATACTGGATTCCGTTCCGGACGCTGCGGTCATCTCCGCTGGCGCAGGTTTCTGACGCGCCGCTCCGTCGTTACCTTAACATGGCGATAGACGCACTCCGGCCACAGATGGCGTGGGGTGTTGTTGTATGCCCGTCTGGAAGGTGAAGATCATGGGTGAATCCACGCAAGTCCTCGTAGTCGGTGGCGGCCCAGCCGGTTCTACCGTCGCGACTTTCCTGGCCCGCGAGGGGCTCCACGTGACCCTCATGGAGAAGGAGGTCTTTCCGCGCTACCATGTCGGCGAATCCCTGCTGCCGTCCTGCATGCCGATTCTGGATCTGCTCGGTGCGAAGGAGAAGGTGGATGCATCTGGCTTTCGGTTGAAGAGAGGAGGGTACTTCGACTGGGGAGGTGAGCAGTGGGACATCACCTTCGGTGATGAGTCTGAGGATTATTATTACTCCTACCAGGTTCTGAGATCCGATTTTGACAAGCTCCTCCTGGACCACGCTAAGAGTCAAGGGGTGTCGGTACGGGAAGGGGTGGAGGCCAAGCGGCTGATATTCGATGGCGCCCGACCGCGGACCGCGATCTGGTCACCGGTCGGTCGGGATGGGAGAACTCAAGAGCAGGAGATCGACTTCGATTTCCTGATCGATGCGTCAGGTCGAGCGGGCTTGATGACTACGCGCCACCTGCACGCTCGACGTCACCACGAGGTGTTCAAGAATATCGCCGTCTGGGGGTATTGGAAGGGCGCCAAAGATCTTCCCGTCGGCCCGGAGGGTGCGATAGCGATTTGTTCCGTGCCGGACGGTTGGTTCTGGGGGATCCCGCTGCATGACGGAACCCTCAGTGTCGGGCTGGTGACCCACAAGACGAATTTCGCATCGAAGAGGAAAGAGGGGGCGAGTTCGGACCAGATCTACTGTGAGGCGATCAAAGAGTGTCCGGTGATCGCTGACTTATTGGCGCCCGCTGAGCTGGTCACGCCGCTGCGCATCGAGCAGGATTACTCGTACACCTCGGACCGCTTCACCGGTCCCGGATATTTCCTCGTCGGCGACGCCGCATGCTTCTTGGATCCCTTGCTCTCGACTGGGGTGCACCTCGCCACGTACAGCGCGCTGCTCGCCGCGGCCAGCCTCGCCAGTGTGCTTCGGGGTGAGGTCAGCGAAGAAGAAGCGGCGGGTTTCTATGAGCAGACCTATCGACAGGCGTATCTACGCTTGCTAGTGGTCGTCTCGAAATTATATCAGCAGTGCAGTGGCAAGGACTCCTACTTCTGGGAGGCGCAGCGACTCACGCTACGTGACTGCGGTGCCGCTGACCTGAAACAGGCTTTTGTGAATGTCGTATCCGGTATCGAAGACCTGCGAGACGCCCAGACGACACTCGAACTCGCCATGGAAGCTGCGGGTGATGCGCTTGTGGATGAGCGGAAGTTGTCTCCCCTGTACAGCAAGAAAAATCTTGAACCGGTGTCGCCCGAGGAGCGCGAGCTCATCGAGGCGAGAGTACGGTTCTTCAAATCTCTGCCTCAGGAGGTTCGAGGACTTCACATGGTGGTGGCGCCACGGCTGGGCCTGGCGCGCCAGTGATCTGAAGAGTAGATCGAATCAGTCCCGCAGACCATGTTCGCCACGATCGAGGCGATGGTCACGGATCGTATACGGAGGTTATGATGACGATTGAGGAGACACTGGTCATGGCCGCTGCGCCGGCGCAGCCACCGCCTGCCGTCACGATGCGTAGGCTGATCGCGGGAACCTTCGTCTCGCAGGCGATCAGCGTGTTCGCTCGGCTGGGAGTTGCGGACGTGCTGGCCGAGGGCCCTCGGCAGTTAGCAGAGATCGCGCAGCGGGTAGGCGCGCACGGTTCGGCATTGTACCGGGTGCTGCGGGCGTCGGGCGACGTGGGAGTCGTCGTGGAGCTGGAGGATCGGCACTTCGCGCTGACCCCGCTCGGTGAGGTGCTGCGCAGTGACGTTCCCGGTTCGCTGCGGGGGTGGGCGACGATGGTCGGGATGCCGTTCCACCGTGACTCATGGACCGGTCTGTACGAGACGGTCCGGACCGGTGAGTCGGCGTTTGACCGGGTTCACGGCATGAAGATCTTCGATTATCTGGCGGAGCATCCCGAGGATGCGGCGGTCTTTGACACCGGCATGGTCTCCGGCCCTATGAGTGAGGCCGCCGGCATCGTCACAGCGTACGATTTCAGCCGGTTGCGCACGATCGTGAATATCGGTGGTGGGCGGGGTGGCTTGCTCGCCGCGATCCTGTCCGCCAACCCGCACCTTCAGGGTGTGCTGTTCGACAGGCCGGCGGTCGTGGCCGGTGCCGGCGAACAACTGTTTGATGCTGAGATCGTCGACCGGTGCACGGTGGTGAGTGGGGACTTCTTCGACTCGGTACCGGAAGGCGGCGATGCCTACCTGCTGGGCAACGTGATCCTCGACTGGGACGACGACCACGCGGTGGAGATCCTGAATGTGTGTCGGGCTGCGATGGCTGACACCGCCTGCCTGCTGATTGCTGAGGTCGTGTTACCGGAGGGTGAGGTGCCGCCGATGGAGAAACTGGTGGATGTGGGGAGGATGGTGATGACCACTGGTGGTCGCCAGCGCACCGAGGCGCAGTACCGTGAGTTGCTCGACCGAGCCGGGTTTCGAATGACCCGCATCATGCCCAGTTCCGGCATGGTCAGTCTCGTCGAGGCGGTCCCACACTCGCTGAGTATCTGGAGACAAGGATGAGCGACCAGGCCCACCAGGCGATCACGGCCCTGCGCACAGGCCACAACGAGCTCGCCGACCTGGTGAGCGGGGTGAGCCCCGATGACCTCATCCAACCGTCCGGGGCCGCCAAATGGGACATCTCGCAGGTTCTCAGCCACCTCGGCAGCGGCGCTGAGATCGCCCTGGCCACCGTGGACGCGGCGCTGTCGGGCACCGGCAATCCCGGCGTTGAGTTCAACCGGACCGTGTGGGCTCGCTGGGACACGCAGATGGTGACACCCACCGAGCGCGCAGCGGGCTTCCTGCGCGCCAATGAGGCGATGGTGCGGCGTTTCGAGACGCTGGACGACACCACCAGGGCACAGCTGCGCATCGACCTCGGTTTCCTACCCGAGCCTGTCGACGTGGCCACCGCCGCGGGGCTCCGACTGAGTGAGTTCACCTACCACACCTGGGATATCGAAGTCGCGTTCGACCCGGCGGCGGTACTGGCCCCCGCAGCCGCCGAGCTGCTCGTCGATCAACTGGGCGTGATCATCGGATTCCTCGGGCACGCTGACGCACTCGAGGGCAGGCCAGTGAGCCTCGCCGTGCAGACCACCGCGCCCGACCGCTCCTTCGGGCTCGATGTGCGTCACGCCGTCACGCTCGTCGACACGCCCCAACAGCCCGATGGTGTCCTCAGCGCGCCCGGCGAAGCTTGGCTGCGCCTGGCAGCCGGCCGCCTCGCGCCTGCGCACACGCCGCCCACTGTGCACCTCACCAGCGACGCCATCACCCTTGATGACCTGCGGCGAGTCTTCCCGGGGTTTTGACGCGACGTCGAATCGATACCTCCTCCGAGTTGTGACCTTGAGGTCCTGTTCGAAGGCGACTGCTTGAATCACCCCCGCAGACTACGATGACAGTTGAGGAGACACCGGTCATGGTCGCTTCACAGCCGCCATCTGCCGTCACGATGCATGGGCTGCTCGCGGGAGCTCTCGTCGCGCAGGCGATCAGTGTGATCGCCCGGTTCGGAGTCGCGGACGTGCTGGCCGAGGGCACTGCGCAGGTGGAGGAGATCGCGCGGCGGGTAGGCGCGCACGGTCCGACGTTGTACCGGGTGTTGCGACCGTTGGGCGACGTGGGAGTCGTCGCCGAGCTGGAGGACCGGCACTTCGCCCTGACCCCGCTCAGTGAGGTGCTGCGCAGTGACGTCCCCGGATCGCTGCGGGGGTGGGCGACGCTGCTCGGGATGCCGTTACACCGTGACCCATGGACCGGTCTGTATGAGACGGTCCGGACCGGTGAGTCGGCGTTTCACCGGGTTCACGGCACTGAACCTTTCGACTATTTTGCAGAGCATCCCGAGGATGCCGCGGTCTTCGATGCCGCCATGACCTCCGTGTCCACGAGTCAGGTCGCCGGCATCATCACAGCGTATGATTTCAGCCGGTTGCGCACGGTAGTGGATGTCGGTGGTGGGCGGGGTGGCCTGCTCGCCGCGATCCTGTCCGTCAACCCGCATCTTCAGGGTGTGCTGTTCGACAGGCCGGCGGTCGTGGCCGGTGCTGAGATCATCGACCGTTGCACGGTGGTGGGTGGGGACTTCTTCGACTCGGTACCGGAGGGTGGCGATGTCTACCTGCTGAGCAATGTGATCCACGACTGGGACGACGACCACGCGGTGGAGATCCTGAGTGCGTGTCGGGCCTCGATGGCCGACACCGCCTGCCTGCTGATTGCTGAGATCGTGTTACTGGAAGGCGCGGCGCCGTCGATGAGAAAACTGGTGGATGTGGAGATGCTGGTGATGACCTCTGGTGGTCGCCAGCGCACCGAGGCGGAGCACCGCGCGTTGCTTGGCCGAGCCGGGCTTCGACTGGCCCGCGTCGTGCCGACTACTAGCATGGCCAGTCTGGTGGAGGCGGTTCCTGACTCCTTGAATTGATCTACCGGAATCAGGTTCGCCTGATCGGCCTCGGCGCTGCTTCGCGGGTCTCTGTTGACGCTGTGTGGGTCGTGGTCGCCGTCGTAGGCTAGGCAGCAGATTTGTTTCCGACGTGGTGGGGAGGGGTTGTAGGCGAAGCACAGATGTCGGCGGTTGAGCACGGGAATCAGGTGACGTCTGAGGCGATCATGCAGTTGGGGACCGCGTTCTGGGGCTCGAAGACGCTGTTGAGCGCTGTCGAGCTGGGGGTCTTCTCGGAGTTGGCGGGGGTGGGTGCGCTCGATGCCGAGGCGCTACGCGAGCGCTTGGGTCTGCACTCGCGCGGCGCGAGAGATTTCTTCGACGCGCTGGTGGCGCTGGGCATGCTCGAGCGTAAGGACGGCCGTTACACCAACACACCCGCGACGGAGCTGTTCCTCGACCGGGCCAAGCCCTCCTACAAGGGTGGGCTCCTGGAGCTGACGGATGCCTACGGCTACTGGGAGTCTCTGACGGAGGCACTACAAACCGGACTCCCCCAAAACGGGACCAAGGACGGCGAGGACATCTTCAAGGTACTCTACGCCGACCCGGTGAGGCTGGCACGGTTTGTTCGCGCAGTGACCAAGGGTCACGCCGAGATCGCGCGGATGATCGCGGCTGAGTTTCCTTGGCGGGATTACCGCAGTGTGATCGACATCGGCTGTGCCGGGGGCGCCCTGCTAACTCAGGTCGCCGTGGTGCATGAGCACATCACCGGCGGTGGTTTTGACTTGCCCGAGCTCGGGCCGGCCTTTGATGCCTACGTCGCGGGCTTCGGGCTCGGTGAGCGGTTGAGCTTCACCGGGGGTGATTTCTTCACCGACCCACTGCCCCGGGCCGATGTGCTCGTCATGGGGCACATCCTGCATAGCTGGGGTCTGGCCGAGAAGCGTCTATTGCTGCACAATCCCATCGTGAACGGCACGGTCACGCACGTTCGGCCGGAGTGTGGATGATACTGCGCTGAGGCACCTGCGTCATCGTCGAAGATGACGGGAACCCCCTCCGCCGCAACGACCTGGCAGATCAGCCGGACGAACTGGTCGCGTTCCGGTGTCGAGAGATGTCTGACCGCATCCGAGGTGACGGGAGACCTCCCCGTGGAACTCGTCGGCTAGGTGCCGGCCCCGGGTGTCAACGTGACATTGACGGCCCGGCGGTCCGTAGATGAGGGCCTACGGTGCAGGTGGTTTCGCTGCTCGATCCGATCGATCAGGCCGCTGAGGCTGGACCAGGCCGGCCTGGGAGCCCGGGGAGTTCGCTCACTTCCGTGCCTCTCCGTGGTGGTGGCCACGTCAGAGTCGTTCGTAGTGCCGACTATACTCCTGGGGAGTGCGAACAGTTCGTGTCGCGAACAGGAGTGGGATGTGACTGTCAGTGTCGTGATCGTCGGGGGTGGTTACGGGGGGATCTCGGTGGCCAAAGCGCTGGATGATGTCGTTGATGTGGTGCTTGTTGATCCGAAGGATTCGTTTGTACACTCGGTGGCGGCGTTGCGGGGTGTGGTCAGCAAGGAGTGGGCTGAGCGGATGTTCTTCGGGTATGAGAGGCTTTTGAGTCGTGGTCGGGTGGTTCGTGATCGTGTGGTGAAGGTTGATTCTCGGGGTGTTACCACGGCGGGTGGTCAGCGGATTGAGGCTGATTATGTTGTGTTGGCTAGTGGGTCGTCGTATCCGTATCCGGCGAAGATGGATGTAGATGACACTGCTGAGGCGTTGGTCAAGCAGGCGATGACTCGGGAGCAGCTTGCGTCAGCATCGCGGGTGCTTCTTGTCGGTGCCGGTCCTGTTGGTCTGGAGTTGGCGGGTGAGATCCTCGATGTGTGGCCCGACAGGACGGTGACCATCGTCGATGTCGCTGAGGACATTCTCGGGGGGGCTTACTTGCCCGAGTTGCGCGACAGCCTGCATCGTCAGCTCGACGAGCTCGGCGTCCGGCTGGTCCTCGGCGCTCCGCTGGTCGAGGAGATCGCCGTTGTTCCGGGTGTGAGCGCTCCCTTCTCGGTGTCGACCACAGCCGGTGTGGAGATTGACGCTGATATCTGGTTCCGGTGCTATGGCGTGGTCCCGCAGAGTGATTACCTTGCCGGAGACCTGTTGTCGGCCCGTCGTCCCGACGGTTTCATCGATGTTGATGATCGGTTTCGGGTGGCTGGACACGACAACGTGTTCGCTATCGGTGACGTCACCGGTATCGCCGAACCCAAGCGAGCCAGTGCGGCACAGCGTCATGCGCAGGTGGTCGCGGACAACATCGCCGCTATGGCCCAGGGCCGCCTCCCGGAGGCGACCTACCGGCCGGGCCCTGATGGTGTGCTCATCCCGCTCGGAGCCACCGGGGGAGCTGGTCAGCTCCCCATTGCAGAGGCAACTGTGGTGGGTCCGGAGCAGGCCGCCCAGTTCAAGGGCCGTGATCTGATGGTCGGCCGCTACGCACAGCTCTTCGACGGCAACACATCACCACAGAGACCGGAGGTGTGATCGTGACCAAACGCACGCTCTCCACGGTGATGGAGCTCAAGACCGAACGTCGGAACTCGGCCTTCACCGTCCGCGGAGTCCAGTTCAAGGTGGACCTCGACCCGTTCCTCAACATCGATCTGTTTGAGATAGCCGGCCCCGTGTTCGCCTCCCACCCCCACGCCGGGTTCTCCGTAGCGACCTACCTGTTCGACGACTCGACGACCCGGATCCGCAACCGCGACAGCCTCGGCGACAGGAGCCTCACCGAGCCCGGCGGCCTGCACTGGACGGTCGCGGGGTCGGGCATCGTGCACGACGAGATGGTCGAGGAGATCGGACGCATCGGCCACGGCGCTCAGATCGTCGTCCGCCTCCCGGCATCGGTCGAGCAGGATGATCCCTACGGGATGCACTTCACACCCAACGAGCTCCCTATGGTCGAACTGGGGGCCGGCGCGGATCTGCGGGTCGTCGCGGGGGAGATCGACGGCGCCCGGTCCCCGGTGCGAGAAGCGACCAACGCTCACGTGTACGACCTGCTCCTCCGTCCCGGTTCCCGGGTCGAGTTGCCGATCGACCCGACCTTCCGCGGGTTCGTGATGGTCGTTCAGGGTGGTGCGCGGGTGGAGGTCGCCGACCAGGTCGGCGACCTCGGCCCCGAGGGGCTCGGGTTGTTCGAGGTCGGGGACGACCCGGTGGCGATCGAGGCGGGTTCGACTGGTGCCCAGCTTCTCGTCGGTGCCGGGGTGCCGCTGCGCCAGTCCAGCTACATGCTCGGCGGGTTCTGCATGAGCACCGAGGACCGCGTCCGTGCCGCCGTGGAACGCTACCGCGCCGGTGAGATGGACGGACTCCTGCGCGCACGATGACCACGACGAAGGCGTGCGAGCGTTGTCCGACGACGCAGCCACTTGATATCACGAACTTGGTTCTGACACCTCGGATGGTCACGGATCATAGATGGAGGACATGATGGCGGTTGACGAGCCACCGGTTGTGGCTGTCGCGCCGGCGCAGGCGCCACCTGCCGCCGCGATGTTTCAGTTGATCACGGGGAATTGTGTCTCGCAGGCGATCTGCGTGATCGCCCGGCTGGGAGTTGCGGACGTGCTGGCTGATGGCCCGCAGCCGGTAGCGGAGATAGCTCGGCGGGTGGGTGCGCACGGCTCGGCGTTGTATCGGGTGTTGCGCGCGCTGGGTGATGTGGGAGTCGTCGCCGAGCTGGAGGATCGGCACTTTGCGTTGACCCCGGTCGGTGAAGTGCTGCGCAGTGACGTCCCCGGCTCGCTGCGGGGGTTGGGTGTGGTCTACGGGATGCCGTTCCACCGCCACGCGTGGACCGATCTGTATGAGACGGTTCGGACCGGGGAGTCGGCGTTCGACCGGGTTCACGGCACTCGGTTCTTCGACTACTTGGTGGAGCATCCCGAGGATGGGGCGGTCGTTCATGCCGTTATCAACACCACGTCCATGAGTGAGACTGTCACCATGATGAAGGCTTACGATTTCGGCCGGTTCGGCACGATCGTGGATGTCGGCGGTGGGCAGGGTGGTCTGCTCGTTCCGATCCTGTCCGCCAACCCGCATCTGCGGGGAGTGCTGTTCGATTTACCGACGGTCGTGGCCGGCGCCGGCGACGGACTATCCAGAGCCGGGGTTGCCGACCGTTGCCGGGTGGTGGGTGGGGATTTCTTCGACTCGGTGCCCGTAGGGGGCGATGTCTACCTGCTGGGCAGCGTCATCCATGGCTTTGACGACGACCAGGCGGTGAAAATCCTGAGTATGTGTCGGGCCGCGATGGCCGATACCGCCTGCCTGCTGCTGGCTGAGCTTGTGCTGCCGGAGGGGCCCCGGTCGTCACCGGGAAAACTCGAGGATCTGCAGATGCTGGTCCTGACTACTGGTGGTCGCCAGCGCACCGAGGCGGAGTTCCGCGCATTGCTCGACCGGGCCGGTTTTCGGTTGACCCGTATCGTGCCGAGTTCTGGCAGGTCCAGCCTCGTGGAAGCGGTCCCGCACTCACCGAGTCGAGCATGAAATATCGGGTAGTCCACCGTGACGGCCGGATCGTGCTCGCCGTCACTCAGCTGCCCGTCCAGGTCGCCCACCGGCTCGGCCGAGACGTCCATCGCCACCGCAGTAACAGGTGTCTCTTCCATCACAGGGGTTACATCGTTGATCTTATAGTCCCTGAAACCACCATGCCTGCACCAGGAACGACAGGCGAACCGGGCCGGCTGTGAGCCCGGGGAGTGCGTTCGCTCCCATACTTCTATACTCGTGGGACGGAACGGTTCGTATCGAGAACGGGAGGTCGGACGTGGCAGTCAGTGTAGCGATCGTCGGGGGTGGTTATGGGGGGATCTCGTTGGCCAAAGCGCTGGACGAGGTCGTCGATGTGGTGCTCATCGATCCGAAGGATTCATTCGTGCACTCGGTGGCGGCGTTGCGGGCCCTGGTCAGCAAGGAGTGGGCCGAGCGGATGTTCTTTCGGTATGAGGGGCTTCTGACCCGTGGTCGGGTGGTTCGTGACCGTGTGGTCAAGGTCGACCCTCGGGGTGCTACCACGGCGGGGGGCGAGCGAATCGACGCGGACTACGTCGTCCTGGCCAGTGGTTCATCATACCCGTATCCGGCGAAGATGGATGTTGATGACACTGCCGTGGCGTTGACCAAGCAGGCCGTGACCCGTGAGCAGCTCGCCTCAGCATCGCGGGTGCTTCTCGTCGGTGCCGGTCCTGTCGGTCTGGAGCTCGCGGGTGAGATCATCGACGTGTGGCCCGACAAGGCGGTGACCATCGTCGACGCTGCTGAGGACATCCTCGGCGGGGTTTACTCGCCCGAGCTGCGCGAGCTTCTGCGCGACCAGCTCGATGAGCGTGGTGTTCGGTTGGTCCTTGGTGCGCGGCTGGTCGAGAAGATCACCGTCGCCCCGGGCGTGAACGCTCCCCTCTCGGTCTCGACCACAACCGGCGTAGAGATCGACGCTGACATCTGGTTCCAGTGCTATGGTGTGGTCCCGCAGAGTGACTACCTCACGGGGGAGTTGGTGTCGGCCCGCCGCCCTAACGGCTTTATCGATGTCGACGATCGGTTCCGGGTCGCTGGATATGACAACGTGTTCGCTATCGGTGACGTCACCGGTACCGCCGACCCCAAGCTGGCCGCTGCAGCGCAGCGCCATGCGCAGCTGGTCGCGGACAACATCACCGCCATGGCCCAGGGCCGTGTCGCGGAGGCGATCTACCGGCCGAGCCCCTATGGTGTACTCGTCCCGCTCGGAGCCACCGGGGGAGCCGGCCAGTTCCCCGGTGCAGAGATAACCGTGGTGGGCCCCGAGAAGACCACCGAGTTCAAGGGTCGTGATCTGATGGTAGGCCGCTACGCGAAACTCTTCGACGGCAACAAATAATCGCTCGGAATCTGCGGATGGACGACGTGTCAATTGGCGATAGCGACGAAGTGGCGGACTAAGCTGTCATCGGTGACCGAGTCCAGTATTGCGGTAGCCAGATCGCCACGGGTGATGGCGTACGCGCGTGGTAATGTCCCAGCTGTCGATGTCCGGTAATTCCCCTTGGCCTCACGGTCGGTGAGCATGGGCGGTCTGAATACCGTCCAGTCCACTCCGCTACGTGACAGGACCTTTTCCATTCGGCGCATATCGTCGTAGTTGGTGCCGAAAAAAAACTCTAATAACGGATAGGCGACCAGGCGCTCGAATGTGCTGGCTTCACCCCGGGGTCCGACCGGCGCGGCGGTGATGGCGACTAATCTCGACGCACCTGTGGCGGTGAGCGCCGCAACAATGTTGGATATCCCCTCGGAATAGATCGTCGTCGGCGTGCGTCCAGTATGGGCACCCAGCGCCGAGATGACGGCTTCGGCTTCTTCGATAGCCTGCGCTATGGAGTTCGGCTCCAGTACGTCGCCTCGGCGGACGCTCAAGCGCTTATCCGTGAGAGCGAGAGCGTCAGGTCGCCGGACGACAGCAATGACATCGTGCCCACGCGAGAGAGCCTGTCGAACCACATGCTTGCCGGTGCCTCCGGACGCTCCGAAGACTGTGATTCTCATTGATAGATCTCCATCTTGTCGGATTTCGTGGTCCGCTTATCTCGCACCGGGGCGCAGCGAGCCGATCACCAGGAGCAGCCCGACGATCAGCGCCAGGGCCGCGAGGACCCACCGGCCGTCCACGTCGGGCAGCCAGGCGATGCCGCCGAGCAGCGCGGTGCCCGCGATTCCCAGCGCTCCCAGCCCGGCGAGCAGGGTGAGCGGGTCCGGTCCACGCCGAGGAGTCAGGGCACCCGCCTCGTCGGCGTCGTGCGGTGCTGGGCCGTGCGCTGCTTGATGAGTGATCGTTGGGTCCGTCTCGTTCATGATCCGCGCACCACGTGTACTTGGCCGACACCGGAGCGCACGTCCAGGATGATCTTTCCGCCGCTGGGGCCAGCGGATCCGTTGTCGGTCACGGTCGTCCGGGACGGTTGGCCATGGCCGGGACGGCCTAGGCAGTGTACCCCCCCGATCTGCGTCTGGCAGCTTACCTGGGCGTCGACGTTCGGAGGCAGGATGACATGGGTCTCCCCGACGCCCACCGAGACGCTGGTCGTCACGGTCTGGCCGGCTGTCAACCGCAGCCCGGTGAGGTCCAGCCGGCCGTTGCCCAGGGCGACCGCATAGCGCGGCTGCACTTGGGCGGCCGTGGCCGGGTGCCAATGGCTGACGCCGACCTTGAAACCAGACGCTGGTGTGGCCTGCAGCACCCAGGTGAGCAGGGCCAGGGGGATGGCGGCGACGATCAGTCCCCGACCGCTCTGCACGAGTGAGCCCACCACCAGGCCCAGCCCGACCACACCCAGCAGCAGGGCGGCGATCTGGGCGGCCGATAGCTCGGGCCGCAACGCCACCGCGATGCCACCGATCAGCAGCGCGAGCCCGAGGGTGATCGGGGTGACCTTCGATCGGGCGCCCCGTGGTGACGTGGTCGGCGCGGGCGCTGAGGGTTCCGGTAGGTCCCAGGCGAACGGTGCCACGCCCAGCGGGTCCCACGCTGGCGGAGCGGGCCGGTCGGTCGTGGTGTTCGGAGCCGGTGACGGTGTCCCTTCAGACGGTGTCCCCCCAGATGGTGCTGCCGCAGATGGTGCTGCCGCAGATGGTGCTGCCGCGGGCGGTGACGAGCCCGGGATCTCGCCTAGCTCGGCTCGCGAGCGGTGCAGCAGCACCAGCGCCCCCACGGCCACGACGAGCGCGAGCACGCCCGACGCGCGCCCACCGAACACCGCCTTGGCCGTCGGAATCAGGAGCAGCACCAGCACGATCGTGAGCGCCGCGGACATCGAGCCGCGCCCGCGTCCGGACCCGCCCTCCGCGCCGGATGCCTGGTCTGGCTCTGCGGGCAGCAGCAGCCAGCCCAGCAGGTACAGCAGCACACCCGCCCAGCTGAACAAGGTAGCCACCACGAACGCCACCCGAACCAGCACCGGGTCGATGGCATACCTCCGGCCGACCGCCGCCGCGACTCCGGCGATCTTGCGGTCGTCGGCTCGCCGACTCGGCCTGGTGGCCCAGAAGTCCCGTACCGTGTGCTCCACGCTGCTCACGTTGCCCAGCCTGGCGTTCACCAGACGTTGAGCGCCATCGGGGGTTACCCTGATTCACCCCCGGGTCGGGGGTTAGCGACTGCTCGCGGGAAGGTGTGATAGAAGGCTGTTTAGTGTGGTTTTGCGCAGGTGAAGCTGTGGGGGGTGTCTGGGGTAGGGCACCGTGTGGGGGGAGTGATGTTGCCGGTACTGCTGGGCGGTCGGCGACGGGCGTGGTCTCTCAGCGAGACGGACGCGACCCTGGACTGATAACATCGAACACATGTTCGGTTCATGGGTGGGGGTCGGGGGTGGGTCGTGATCCGGGCTTATCTGGTGGCGTTGGACCCGACCGGCGCCCAGGTCGAGGAGTTCCGCTCGCATTGCGGTGGGCAGCGTTACGCCTACAACTTCGGGCTTGCGCTGGTGCGGGCGAATCTGGATCAGCGGGCCGCCGAGCGCAGTTATGGCATCACTGATGATCAGCTCACTCCGGCGATGTCCTGGTCGGCGTTTGGCCTGCGCAAGATCTGGAACGAGGTGAAAGACGAGCGGGCGCCGTGGTGGGCGGAGAACTCGAAGGAGGCCTACTCCTCCGGGCTGGCCAACCTGGCCACCGCGCTGAGCAACTGGTCGTCCTCGAAATCTGGTGCCCGTGCTGGTCGGCGGGTGGCGTTTCCCCGGTTCAAGGGCTGCCGAGCCCGTCTCAGCTGCCGTTTCACCACCGGTGCGTTCGGGCTCGGCCCGGACCGACGCCACATCCGGCTGCCCCGGATCGGCCTGGTGCGCACTCACGAGTCGACCCGCACGCTGGCCCGCCGCATCGAGGCGGGGACCGCGCGGATCCGCTCGGCGACCCTGTCCCACCAGCGCGGGCGCTGGCACGTCGCATTCTCGGTGGAGCTGCCCGACCCCCGACCACCGGTGCGCACTGGTACTCGGGTGGTGGGGGTGGACGTGGGCATCAAGTCCCTGGCCGTGCTCTCCACCGGAGAAGTCGTGCCCAACCCGCGCCACCTCGATGGCGCCCTGCGCGCGCTGCGCCGGACCCAGCGTCAGGCATCGCGGCGGCGTGGACCCGACCGGCGTACCCGCACCGTGGCGTCGAACCGGTGGTGCAAGACCACGGCCCGCGTCGCCGCGCTGCACACCCGGGTGACCGATGCCCGCCGCGACGGGCTGCATAAGCTGTCGACTCGGCTGGTGCGCGACCACGACGTCGTGGTCATCGAGGACCTCAACGTGGCCGGGATGATCCGCAACCACCGCCTGGCTCGGCACATCTGCGGGTTGGGCATCGCGGAGCTGCGTCGCCAGCTGGACTACAAGACCCGCGACGCCGGTGTCCGGCTCATCGTCGCCAACCGGTGGTATCCCTCCAGCAAGACCTGCTCGGCGTGCGGTGCGGTGAAAGCCAAGCTCACCCTCGCCCAGCGGGAGTTCGTCTGCGAGACGTGCGGCACCCGGCTCGACCGGGACTACAACGCCGCACGCAACCTGGCCGCGCTCGCGGCCCAGGCGTCCGAGCCGAGTTGCGGCAGGACGAAAAACCAGCCCGCTGGAAACCCACATAAGACCGCCACCGGCGGCACCGGGTACCGCCACGGGAAGACTCAGATCCTGAGCCAACGTCGCCCCCGCGAGATGGCGACTCCATGAACCATGTCGACACAGTTCGTGGAACGGTCGACCCTGATACCCTTGGCACTCCTGCGCGTGTGACGATGACGATCGTGCGCACACGGGCGGATCAGGCGAGGAGTGCCCGCCCGCCGGCCGGGCCGCCGCTGTTGCGCCGGCATCGCCGCGAGCGGGTCATCGCTGGGGTGTCCAGCGGGCTCGCCGAGCACCTCGGTGTCCCGGTGCTGGGGGTGCGGGTGCTCTTCGTCGCGCTCGTCGGTCTCGGCGGGGCCGGGCTGATCGGTTACGCGCTGCTGTGGGCGTTCGTGCCGGCGACCGAGGCCGGTGCCCGCCGACCGGGTACCGCGCGGGACCGGCAGCAGGCGGTCGGTCTGGTCGTGCTCGGCGGGGGTCTGGCGCTGGGCGGGGCCGCGCTGGGCACCGCGTGGGGTGGCTGGGTGACCGGACCGCTGGGGGTCGTCCTGGTCGGTGCGGGTGTGGTGTGGCGGGAGGCGGACGCCGGCCAACGGACCCGCTGGCGCAGCGGTGCGGGCATGGTCGTAGGGGCCGGCAAGGCGGCGCTGCTCCGGGTGCTGGCCGGGATCGCGCTGGTGACCAGCGGGATCGCGGTGTTCCTGTTCAACCAGGGCGACCTGGGTCAGGCGCGGTTCGCGCTGCTGGCCGCCGCCGCGACCTTGGTCGGGGTGGCCGTGCTCACGGTGCCCTGGTGGTTGCGGCTGATGCGCGCGTTGGGTGAGGAACGCCGGGCCCGGATCCGCACCGAGGAACGGGCCGAGATCGCCGCGCACCTGCACGACTCCGTGCTGCAGACACTGGCGCTGATCCAGCAGCAGTCCGATTCGGCCCGGGAGGTCCGCCGGCTGGCCCGCGGCCAGGAGCGGGAGCTTCGCTCCTGGCTCTACGGGCCGCACGGCTACGGTCGAACACCGCCACCCGGCGCGGACGCCGTCGCAGCCTCGGCGTTCGCCGCGACGCTGTACGCCGCCGCCGGCGAGGTGGAGGACACCTACGCGGTGAGCATGCAGGTCGTCGTGGTGGGCGACTGCGCCCTGGAGGAACCGCTACCCGCGCTGGTGCAGGCCAGCCGGGAGGCGATGGTCAATGCGGCCAAACACGCCGGGATCGCCGAGGTCAGCGTGTATGCCGAGGTCGAGTTCGGGCAGGTGCATGTTTTCGTCCGGGACCGGGGCGTGGGGTTCGATCCGGCGGCGGTCGCCGCTGACCGGCACGGCTTGGCCGACTCGATCCGCGGCAGGATGCAACGCCATGGGGGTACGGTGACTCTGCGTACCGCGCCCGGTGAGGGCACCGAGGTCGCGCTGGCGCTCGCTCGCCGAAAGGGCGGAGAACAGACATGAGCGGGGACCGAGACATCCGGGTCTTCCTGGTGGACGACCACGCGCTGTTCCGCACCGGCGTGCGGGCCGAGCTGGCTCGGGCTGGTACCGCCGACCCGGGCGCGTCGCCGGTCGTCGTGGTGGGCGAGGGCGGGTCAGTGGACGAGGCGGTCGCCGGGATCGGGAACCTCCGCCCCGACGTCGTTCTCCTCGACGTGCACATGCCCGACGGGGGCGGCGCGGAGGTGCTGCGCCGGGTCCGTCCCGAGCGGCCCGACGTGGTGTTTCTCGCGCTGTCGGTGTCCGACGCGGCCGAGGACGTGATCGCGGTGATCCGGGCCGGCGCCCGAGGCTACGTGACCAAGACGATCTCCGGGCGGGAGCTGACGGACGCGGTGCGCCGGGTGCACGCGGGTGACCCGGTATTCTCGCCGCGGCTGGCCGGTTTCGTGCTCGACGCGTTCGCCCACCGGCCCGGGGCGCCGCCGGTGGGCGACCCGGAGCTGGATCTGCTCACCCCGCGAGAGCGCGACGTGCTGCGCCTGCTGGCCCGCGGCTACGCCTACAAGGAGATCGCCACCGAGCTGTTCATCTCGATCAAAACGGTGGAGACCCACGTGTCCTCGGTGCTGCGCAAGACCCAGCTGTCCAACCGTTACGAGCTGTCCCGCTGGGCGTCCGACCGCCGCCTGGTGTAAGTGCCCTGCGCCGACGCATCACCCTTGCCGGCGGATGGTCGAGATGGCGCACCCGTCGCACCAGAAGCCGTACAGGGTGCCTCGGAATCCCAGCCGGCCGAACGGGGTCATGCCGCTGTCAAGGGAGGCGAGGAACATCATCGGCCGGCTGCAGCCCGGGCAGCGCGAGCTTCCCTTCGCTGCGACGTCCCCGGCGCACAGGCGGCAAGTACAGCTCACCCCCGTAGCTGCGAGTTCTGGCGACGGGACACCGTACGCGTCGCACGTAGCTGTGGCGCGCACGGTCTCTGTCCGGGGAGCGATACCCTGAACCGTGATCGTCTAGGAGGTACCGATCAGCGCGGCGGAGTTGATCAGCACCCGGCCGTCGGGTGCGGTGCCCATGGCGAGGCGGTAACGTTCGAAGGTTCGCTGCCGGTTCGTCGGCTCGAAGACCAGGTTCACCAGCACGGTGTTGCCCCGCACGGCGACCGGCCCTCGGATGCTCACGCGATTGATCCCGCTCCAGAAGTCGTTGTAGCGCTGGAAGCCTTGGGCGTGTTCGGCTGCACCGAGGTACTGCCACGCCGCGGTGGTGTCATCGGGTAGCAGACCGTAGTAGGTGCGGGCGGTCTGCTCCAGCTGTGCGGGCTGAAATCGGGGGGCCTGCGCCGGCGTGGGTAGGACGCCCAGGCCGGATGCCGGTGGCGTCGTGGCCGTGCCG
>JBOHFI010000039.1:46761-54020 GCA_050699595.1 Pseudonocardiaceae bacterium
GTGCCGACCGGCAGCCGGCCACGACTGGCGGTCGGCACGGCCATAGTCGAGGCGAGGGTCAGCACCACGGCGAGTACGAGAAGACAGCCGGCTGCCCCGAACAACACCGCTGGTCGCCGCCACCACGGGACCCGGCTTCTCCACGCCGTCGCGGCCGGCGCGGCCCTGGTGGGCAGATCCACCGCAGTGGGCGTCGCCGAGGCGAGCGTGGTCTGTGTGGGCGCAGTGGTCCGTGTAAGCCCAGTGGTCCGTGTGGGCTCCGGCCGGTGTGCCGCCACCGCACCGAGCGCCCCCGCGGCTTCCGGCATCGTGGGGCGTGCCGCTGGGTCGTTCGCCAGCAACCGCATCAGGACTCCTGCCAACGGTCCGGCCCGTCGCGGGGGCCGGACCCGGCCTTCGGCGACGGTCCGCAGCAGAGCCAGGGCGTTGTCGTCCAGCCCGAATGGCGGTTCGCCTTCCACCGTGACATAGAGCATCGAGCCCAGGGAGAACACGTCGCTCGCGGGGCTGGGCGACTCACCGCGGGCCACCTCCGGAGCGAAGTAGGCGGGCGTGCCCGCCAGCACGCCGGTACTGGTCACGGTGGTGTCCCAGCTTGCCCGCGATATCCCGAAGTCGGTGATCTTGACGATCCCGTTCTGGCCGAGCAGAACGTTGCCCGGCTTGACGTCCCGGTGCACGATCCCGGCGTCGTGGGCCGCGGCCAGCGCGGTAGCGACCTGCCGGCCGATCCGGGCCGCCTCGTGCGGCGCCAGCGTCCCCCGCTCGGCGAGGACCTCGGCCAGGCTGCGCGCGGGCAGATACTCCATGACCAGCCACGGCACTACCTGGTCGCCGGTGCCGGTGGCACCGTCGAGAGCCACGTCGTAGACGTGGATGGCATTCGGGTGCTTCAGCCGAGCCGCGATGCGACCCTCGCGCATGGCCCGGTCCCGGGCCGTCTGCGCGTCCGCCGCCGGCAGGCCGGGCTGCGTCAGTAGCTCCTTGATCGCTACTGTGCGGTCCAGCCGCTCGTCGTGCGCTCGCCAGACCACGCCCATCGCGCCAGTGCCGATCCGCTGGTCCAGGCGGTAGCGGTCGGCGACGAGTCTGCTGCCAGAGTTCACCGACCGCGCTCCTCGCTCACCACCTCAGGCTAGGCGCTTCGCCACCGGAGGAACCCATCTCCGACGACCGCATCGGTGTCCGGTAGCTCTCGCGGGACGGGCGGTGCCCGCCATGGGGTCAACCTCCGCTGCGGTAGCGCGTCCGGGTGCTCTGGAGCGCCTGGTAGCCCACCACGCCGCTACCGGCTCCGGCCAGGATGGCCAGAATGTCCGAAGTTGTACCGTGGGTGGCCAGCACCAGCGCGAGCAGCGCCACGCCGAGGGTGACCGCGGCCACCGGAACCCGGCCGCGGACGTACTGGCTGACCGGGTCGCCCCCGGCTCGCCGGCCCGCCGCCGACCCCAGCATCACCAGGTATCCGCCGTGGGCCGCCCCGGCCAGCAATCCGGCCAGCGCGGCGAGGACAGCAATCAGATTGAGCACCATGCCGCCCAGTGTGCCCTCCCCAGCCGAGGGCGGCGTCGCCGGCGATCAGTGACCGAGCTGACCGCGCCCCAGCCGGAGCAGCAGCATCGCCAGCTCGTAGCCCTCTTTGCCCAGTTCACGGTAGCGGCTGAGGACGGCCATCTCGCGGCCGTGCACCACCCGAGGGCCGCCGGCGGCTCGTCGAGCGGTGCCGATCGCCTGGGACACCGCGGTGCGTCGCTGCACCAGCCGCAGGATCTCGGCGTCGAGATAGTCGATCTCGGTGCGCAGCGTGTCGAGGTCGGTCGCGGTGTCGTCCTGGTTGCCGCGACCCGAGGGCGCCGCCTCGCTGCTCGCGTGTGGGGACATCATTCGATGGTCTCCCGATTCTGCCCTGGAGCCCGCGTTCCCCGGCAGCAACGACGCCCCAGGTCCGTGGACTCCGGGGCGTCGTGGTGGTCTGCGTTGGTGCATCACGCCATCACGGGCACCCGGATCCGGTACCCGTAGCTAAAGTTGTGGCGGCTGCGCACGTCATCGAGTCTGCCACGGTGCGCGCTGCGCCGTCCACCTGCTTTGGCGGGGCCGGCCGCGGCGGACTCTCCGCATGTCGGTGCCTCCCGGTACCGTGGTCGCCACAATGAGTGCCTCCATTGCCAACCCCCCGGATGCCGCGGGACACCCGCACCCGGGTCCTGCGGGACACCCGCACCCGGGTGCCGCCGGGCAGGCGGACCTGCTCGCCGAACTCAACCCGCAGCAACGCGCGGCGGTGGAGCACGCCGGCTCTCCGTTGCTCATCGTCGCGGGTGCCGGGTCCGGCAAGACCCGAGTGCTCGCTTACCGGATCGCCTACCTGCTCGCCCAGCGCGACGTCGCGCCCGGGCAGGTACTGGCGATCACCTTCACCAACAAGGCTGCGGCGGAGATGCGGCAGCGGGTCACCGCGCTGGTCGGCCGGCGCGCCGCGGTGATGTGGGTCTCGACGTTCCACTCGATGTGCGTGCGGATCCTGCGCCGGGAGGCGGCACAGCTGTCCGGGTTGAACTCGAACTTCTCCATCTACGACTCCGACGACACCCGTCGCCTGATCGCGATGGTGGCCCGCGACCTGGATCTGGACCCGAAGCGCTACCCCGCTCGCACGCTGGCGGCGAAGATCTCCAACCTGAAGAACGACCTGGTCGACCCCGCCACTGCAGCCGACGCTGCGGGAGACGACTTCGAGCGTCGGGTGGCGGAGGTCTACGCTGGTTACCAGCGGCGGCTGGGCAGCTCGAACGCGGTGGACTTCGACGATCTGATCATGCGTACCGTGGAGCTGTTGCAGACGCTGCCCGACGTCGCCGAGCACTACCGGCGCAGGTTTCGCCACATTCTGGTCGATGAGTACCAGGACACGAATCATGCGCAGTACGTGCTGGTTCGGGAGCTGGCCACGCCCCCGGCCGAGACTGAGGGTCCCGCCGAGCTGTGTGTGGTCGGCGACGCCGACCAGTCCATCTACGCGTTCCGAGGCGCCACGATCCGCAACATCGAGGAGTTCGAACGGGACTTCCCGAACGCCCGAACGATCCTGCTGGAGCAGAACTACCGGTCCACCCAGACGATCCTGTCCGCGGCGAACGCGGTGATCGCGCGCAACCCCGGCCGCCGGGACAAGCGGCTGTGGTCGGCCGCCGGGGACGGTGAGCCGATCGTCGGCTACGTCGCCGACAACGAGCACGACGAGGCCGCGTTCGTCGCCTCGGAGATCGACCAGCTGGTCGACGACGGTAAAGCCCGGTTCGGCGACGTAGCGGTGTTCTACCGGACCAACAACTCCTCCCGGGTCTTCGAGGAGATGTTCATCCGGCTCGGGCTGCCGTACAAGGTGGTCGGCGGGGTGCGCTTCTACGAGCGCCGCGAGGTCCGGGACGCGGTGGCCTACCTGCGGGTGCTGGACAACCCCGAGGACACCGTGTCGTTGCGCCGGATCCTCAACACACCACGCCGGGGGATCGGGGACCGCGCGCAGGACGTGGTGGCCGAGCACGCCGAGCGGGAGCGGATCTCCTTCGCCGCGGTGCTTCGGGCCGCCGCGGCCGGTCAGGAGATCCCGCTGCTCAACCCGAGGTCCCGCAACGCGATCACGGCGTTCGTGGCGCTGCTGGACGAGCTGCGGGCCAAGGCGGCGGGCGAGGGCGTCGCGGAGATCCTCGAGGCGGTGCTCGAGCGCACCGGCTACCGTGCCGAGCTGGAGGCCTCGGAGGATCTGCAGGACGGTTCCCGGCTGGACAATCTCACCGAGCTGGTGACGGTGGCGCGGGAGTTCGGTGCCGACATCGGACCGGTGATTCCGGTCGAGGATGGTGGCGCGGAGCCCGGGTCGCTCGCGGCGTTTCTGGAGCGGGTGGCGCTGGTCGCTGACGCTGACCAGATCCCGGACGACGACCCGGATGCCGACGGTGCGACATCGAGCGGTGTGGTGACCTTGATGACCCTGCACACCGCTAAAGGCTTGGAGTTCCCGGTGGTGTTCCTCACCGGCTGGGAGGACGGATTGTTCCCGCACCAGCGCGCGCTGGGCGATCCGACCGAGCTCGCTGAGGAGCGCAGGCTGGCCTACGTCGGCCTGACCCGGGCCCGGCATCGGCTCTACCTGTCCAGAGCGATCACCCGATCCGCGTGGGGCACGCCGATGAGCAACCCGGCGTCGCGTTTCCTGGCCGACGTGCCCGAGTCGCTGGTGCGCTGGCGGCGCGAGGGCTCCAGTCACGAGAACCACGGCCGCGCCGGCCCGGTCGGGCGCACGGTCTTCGGCGGTCGCGGGTTGAGCAGCACCGTTGCGGCGCTGTCGCTGGAGGTGGGGGATCGGGTCACCCACGACAAGTACGGTCTGGGCACCGTGGTGGCCACTGACGGCACCGGTCCGCGAGCCACCGCGACCATTGATTTCGGCTCGTCTGGGACCATCCGGCTGATGCTCATCGGCGGAGTCCCGCTGACGAAGCTGTAGCACCCCGGCGTGATCGCGGGCACCATGGGCCGGTGACCGTCGTCGTCCGGGCCGCGACGCGTGCGGATGCGGAGGCGATCTGCTCCATCTACCGGCCCATCGTGAACGACACGGTGATCTCGTTCGAGGAATCGGCTCCGATGCCGCTGAGATCGGCCGGCGGATGCTGGCCCGTCCCCGGTTGCCATGGCTCGTCGCCGATGACGCGAGCCGAGTGGTCGGCTACGCCTACGCCTCGCGGCACCAGCAGCGGGCCGCGTACCGCTGGTCGGCGGAGTCCTCGGTGTACCTCGACCCGGAGTACCGGTCGCGCGGCGTCGGACGTCTGCTGTACGACTGTTTGACCGCCGAGGTCTGCGCGCTCGGCTATGTGTCGTTGTTCGCCGGCATCGCGCTGCCGAATAAGGCTAGCGTCGCGCTGCACGAGGCGGTCGGCTTTGCGGCCTTGGGCGTGTTCCGGGACGTTGGCTACAAGCACGGCGCCTGGCATGACGTGGGATGGTGGCGGCGGTCGCTGCGTGATGTGCCGGTGCCGCCGTCAGAGCCTCGGGTGTGGTGTCCGACTGAGTACCGTCCCGGGTCGGGTTCAGTCGACACCAATAGTTGCGTTATCAACCAGGCTCGCGAATGAGCACGTAGCGAAGTGCTCGACGGCGAACATAAGAGAACCGCCCACTCACAAGCCTGACTGTCTTGGGCGTGACATGGACAGTGCGTGAAACTCGTGGTGGCGGATGGGTGATTCCCTCCTCGAATGGGTATGATCTGGGCGCGGACCTGTGCGCCGATGGTGCCTGATGCAATATTTGAGTGGAGGGAAAACCGTGCTGGGGGTTGGAACGAAGTAACCAATCTGCCCAAGTGATTATATTTCGGCTGTCATGTACGAGAGCTTAGACGGGGGCGGCGTTGTCTAATTGCGATGGGGTCGACTTGTCGTCGTCGGCTCAGCGTGAAATTTGGCTCGCAGAGCAAAAGTTGGGTATGGGGAACCGGGTCTATAAGGTCGGTGAGTATGTAGAGGTGCATGGGCCGGTCGATCCGGTGTTGTTCGAGGCGGCACTGCGGCGGGTTGTCGACGAGGCTGACTCGTTGCATGCCCGGTTCGTCGAGGGCGGCGATGGACTGCGGCAGGTTGTCGAGCTGTCCTCGGATTGGCGGATGCCGGTCGTCGATGCCAGCGGAGAAGCTGATCCACGCGCGGCTGCGCAGGCGTGGATGACGGCTGATATGGCTCGGCCGATGGATCTCGCTCGCGGCCCACTGTTCAGCTATGCTTTGCTCAAGGTGAGGGCTGACCGGTTCTTGTGGTATTCGGGTTACCATCACATCGTGATGGACGGGTTCGGGTTTTCTCTCGTTGCGCGACGGGTAGCGGAAATCTACACGGCGCTCACGTGTGATCGGCCGTATGATCGGAATGTTTTTGGTTCGCTACGCCAGTTGCTTGACAGCGATTTCTCCTATCGCGCGTCGGAGCGATTCGCGCAGGATCGAGATTATTGGCTCAAGCGTTTTGTGGACCGCCCAGAGTCGACCAGGCTCGTTGGTTGGCCGTCGGGGATGCCGGAGAATTTTGTTCGTGAGGTGACCTGTCTGTCGCCCTCTCTGGTGGACAGATTGCAGGTAGCGGCGCGTCGGGCGGAGGTGCGATGGTCCCGAATTGTCATCGCGGCGACGGCGGTTTACGTGCACCATCTGACGGGCGCGCGGGATGTGGTTATCGGCTTGCCGGTCACGGGCCGTCAGGATCCTGTCCTGAAACGTATACCGGGGATGGTGTCAAACGTATTGCCGCTACGGTTGTCGATGCGCCCGGACATGAGCCTGGCCGAGATTATAGGACGCGTGACGCAGGAAGTCCGCGAGGTATTGGCGCATCAACGTTACCGAGGCGAGGATCTCCTTCGGGATCTCGGCCTGCCCAGTAAGGTCGGGACACCTTTCGCGCCGACGATCAATATCATGTCTTTCGGCTATGATCTGCGCTTCGCCGGGTATCGCGGCGCGACGCACAACGTTTCGATCGGATTGCTCTGTGACCTGTCGATTTCTATTTGGGAAAGAAGGGATGGTTCCGGATTGCGCATCGACTGGCAGGCGCATCCCGAAGTCTGCGGACAGGCCGATTTAGCCGCCCACCAGAAACGTTTTCTGAACCTGTTGGAAACCATCGCGGTCGCTGATCCGGATCGGCCGATCGGCCGCATCGAAATCCTTACCCCTGACGAGCATACTCGGTTGTTGGTGGACTGTAACGACACCGTCGATCTGATCCCTGCCACCAGCCTGCCGGCATTGTTCCAAAATCACGTGCGAGCCACACCTGATGCGGTGGCGGTGGTGTTCGGTGATGTGACGTTGACTTACGCTCAGCTCAATGCCCGGGCGAACCGGCTCGCTCATCGGCTGATCGGTCTGGGTGTGGGTCCTGAGCAGATTGTGGCCTTGGCGCTGCCCCGCTCACCGGAGCTGGTGATATCGATCCTGGCGGTGCTCAAGGCCGGGGCGGGCTATCTACCGCTGGACCCGGACTACCCGCCCGCGCGGATCATTTTCATGCTCGATGACGCCCGACCGGCGTTACTGCTGAGTGGTGCGGGACTGCTGGGCGAGCTGCCGGAGAGCAGGGTGACGCGCAAAGTCGTTCGTGCAGGTCAGCGCGGCGTGTGAGCAGTATGACTTGATCGTGCTGCGCTGGAGGGCTGGACGTGAGGGCCTGGGATGACCGGGCGTCCTGTTTCAGCGA
>JBOHFI010000040.1:0-53596 GCA_050699595.1 Pseudonocardiaceae bacterium
TGCGCTTGAGGTGAGGCTCTCGCCTCATCACCGGAGAGTACATCCCCGACACGCGGCGCTGACCAGCATCGATGCGTCCACATTCAGTACTACCGCCACTTTTCGTTCCGTTGTTGTTCAAGCCCCGAACCCGCCCGAACACGGCCAGCTGGGCCACATCCAGCAGTCGGATGGAGGCCAGTTTCTCCTTCTTCAGAGTGACCTCAAGCCGCCCACCGCGCACACCCACGAAGGATCCGGGCTCGGTGACGTAGACCGGTCTCTGGTCTGGTTCACGGGGCACCAACCGGCGCGGTGGCTGCTCGCGACGGGACAACAGCGCGTTGACCTCATCCGGCAGGCACAACCCGACCAGGGAGCAGCGTGGGCACTTGGGGCTGTCGACCAACGGCAGCGGCGGGCGGACTCGATCGGCCACCGCCCGCGCGTCAGCGACCAGGTCGGCAGCCCAACTCAACCGTTCCGGGGTCAGCTCCACCCGCACGCGCTGGCGGGTCTCGGCGTACCACAGCTCCGCGTGATCGCACTGGTAGCCGCGCTCGCGCAGCAGCAGCGCCTGCAGGCAGACCTGCACCTCGTCACTGGGCCACGGCGATCCGTCGGGCTGCGGCGATCCCTTCTTGTAGTCCACCGACACGACACTGCCGCCGTCGCCTTCGATGAGGTCGAGTTTGGCGATCACCCCGAGCTGCTCGGAACTTAGCGTGACCGACCGGGCCCGGCGCAGCTCGCCGTCCTCGGGCAAGGGAGCCGCGCCGGACTCGACATCGACCTTGCGGTGCACCTGCCGGCCAAGCCGGGTGTCGTCACTGTCCGAGAACCGGGCCTCGACCCACTCCAGGTAGAACAACTGGGGGCAGTAAACGAACTCGTTGACCATCCGGGCTGGCAGCAGGTCGGAGTCCACAGTTCAGCGCTCCGCTACGGGCTGCTGTCAACAGCCTTCATCGGCGAAGACCGACTCGTCGCCCGCGGCGACGCGGTTCACGTCGGAGGCCACACCGTCGAGCATCTCCGGGTTAAGATACATCACCGCTCGCACCCACCAGGTCCGCTGCACCAGCGTGAGCACCGGCTCCAGATCAAGAGTGTCTGCGGCACGCGCAAGCGCGGCACGGTACTCCGATTCGAACCGCTTCCGCAGAAACCGCAGCCTTGGCCACGGAGCGTACAGGAAGCTAGACAGTCGCGGCCCTAAAGCGACGGGTCCACGCCACCACACCCCAGATCCTGCACGAACAGCCCGAGCCCGAAGTGGCTCAGGTGTCCCAGGGCCAGCGGACCGTGCGTCGGCTCGGCGAGCTCGATCCGCAGGAACGCTGATGGGCGGGTGGCCTGGCCCTGGCCGGTGTCGCGGCGCATCCGGGCCGACGGGCGATAGCGCCGCCACGGCCGCCACTCCCCGTCAGCTAGTGGCGTCACCGCGCGCAGCGGTGGAAGATTGGGTTCTTCAGCTCGTTGGCAACCTCCGTACCGAGGTAGTCCGGCAATCCGGCGTTGCGCTTGGGGTAGCGCGGTGGGGTGAACGGCGTCACCGACCGCCAGACAGCGGCGGGCCGCTGGGCCATCAGCTCAGGGGCGACCTGAGCGGGCGTGCCGATCCCGGCGGCTCGAACGGTGAGCCGCCAATCCGGGTTGGCCCTGCTGTAAAGCCGGTCGACGCTGGTGAGCGCCTTCAGCTCGTCATCGGGCAACCCGTTCGGCACCCAGACCACCAGGCCGGTCAGCCGCCGGTCGGTGATCAGCGGCAGGTAGTGCGCGTGGCCGTGCCCTTCCATGGCCTCGCCAGCTGCGGTGCGACCGCCCAGCTGGGTGCGAGTGCGTTCCTCGGGTAGCCGGCCGAGCTTGCTGAGCGCACCTTGGCGGAGCAGATCGGTGTAAATCAACGAGTCGGTCTGCGGCGGGAGCCCAGCTTGCAGCACGCTGAACCGCACAGCAGTAGCTAGCTCGCTTCGCCGACGGGGCTGGGGGCTAAGCCGGGCACCCACGCGGTCGCGCTGGTAGGCCAGCAGGTGCGTGCCGACCGGAAACAGCAGGCCGCCCTTGCGCACGTCGACGGGCCGGGCCAGCAGCGCGTCAAGCTGGAGCGGGAGATCGGGGGCCAGCACCGAGGTCACCGGGGCGTCATCGGCAATCGAGTCCGCCACGTCCACCGGCACCCACGTCTCGTGCGGTCCCGGCTCCCACGCGGTGGGCAGGAATCCCGAGCACAGGCTGTCGGCCCGACCGAAGTACGGGATCGAGCCAGCCAACCGCTCCAGCGCGGCTCGTTGCGGCGCGGTCAGCTCGAAGGGCCACCGCACCCCGAGTTCGGCGTCGCGCTCGAACACCGCGATGCTGTGCGAAACACCGTGCCAGGGGACATGGAACGTCGGCGGCTCAGCCAATCTCGCCAGCAACGCGTGCATCGTGTCCTCGCCGAGCTCGGGCGCCCGGATTCGCCACACCGCGTAGAGCGCTCGCAGCTGCCGCCACGGCGATGGCGGCAGCTCCACCACTCCCTCATCGACAGGCCAGCCCCAGGGGGTGGCCTGATACCGCCCCCGTGGGAACCGCAGCACCATAGCCCTCTCTGTCAAACTCTCGTGGGACATGGCGATCATGTGAATCTCTGTAGCGCGTAGGGCGAAGACAGGACTTCAAGACCAGTGACGTTGACCATGGCTGACATGCCGTCCTCCGTGCGGGAGGATGGCCGGGTGGGTTCCTCCGGAGGATCGCGGGCGGGCCGGCCGAAGCGCCGGAGCTTCACCGCGGCCTACAAGGTGAGGATTCTGGAGGAATTCGAGCGGTTGAGCGATCCGGGTGAGCGGGGTGCTCTGCTGCGCCGGGAAGGGTTGTATCACTCGCACGTCCAGAGTTGGCGGGAAGCGCGGGATCAGGGTGTGTTGACCGGACTGTCGGCCAAACCGGTCGGGCGTCCTTCGCGTAGTGACACCGATATCGATAACGAGCGGCTCCGCAAGGAGAACGAACGGCTCACCAACGAGCTGGCGAAGACCAGAACCGCGCTGGATATCGTGGGAAAAGCACACGCGCTCTTGGAACTGCTCTCCAGAGCGCGGACTCGGACAGGAACTCGACCACGTGATCGAGGAGGCTTTCGGTGAGCTCGAGCCGCTCACCTCCACGAAGAGGGCGTGCACGCTGCTGGGCGTATCGCGGTCCTCACTGTACCGTCGGCGCAATCCCCCACCACCGGCGACACCGGCGCCGCGTCCGCCGGCCGCGCACCCGGCCGCGCTGAGCGATCATGAGCTCGTCGAGCTCCTCGCGGTGCTCAACAGCGCACGATTCGTTGACCGCGCGCCGGCCCAGATCTGGGCGACTCTGCTGGATGAGGGTGTCTATCTGGCCAGCGTGTCCACCATGTACCGGTTGCTGCGCGACCACGACCAGACCCGCGAGCGGCGCGCCCAGGCCACCCACCCGGCCAAGAAGAAACCCGAACTCCTGGCCACCGCACCCAACCAGGTCTGGAGCTGGGACATCACGAAACTCACCGGCCCGGCCCGCGGCGTGCACTACGACCTCTACGTCATCCTGGACATCTTCTCCCGCAAAGCCATCCATCACGAAATCCACCCGACCGAAACCGGTGAACTCGCCCAGGCGTTCATCGACACCGCCATCACCACCAACGGCGGCAGCCCGCCCGACGCGATCCACGCCGACCGCGGCACCTCCATGACCTCCCAACCCGTGGCCGCCCTCCTCACCGCCCTGGGCATCGACCAATCCCATTCCCGCCCACACGTGTCCAACGACAACCCCTACAGCGAGGCGCAGTTCAAAACCCTCAAATACTGCCCCGCGTTCCCCGGCCGATTCGGATCCATCCAAGACGCCCGCGTCTTCTGTGATATCTTCTTCGCCTACTACAACAACGAACACCGCCATTCCGGCATCGGGCTACACACCCCCGCCACCGTCCACGACGGCACCGCCCACCAGATCCAAGCCCACCGCGCCGACGTCCTCACCGCCGCCTACACCGCCAACCCCGACCGCTTCCGCCGCCGCCCCACACCACCACCCCTGCCCACCACAGCCTGGATCAACCAGTCCCCCACGATCATCGAAACCGAGGAGACACCACACAACAACCGCGCCGCCTGATGTCCCATCGAGTTTGACAGGTTCCGGCGACGAATCGCGGGAACGCTCGGCTCCGTTGTGGTCCACCGGTCACGGCCCGCGGAACGGCGGTCACCATCCCGACAGGCGAGATCACCACGTCAACCGGCTCCGGCAAATCAGTGTGGATACAGGACTGGGACACGATCTCGCGCGCTTGCTTATCTGATACGTCGTGCTGAGTTGGATGGTGCAGGCCGCGGACGAACCGGTCGAGAGCGACCGGTGTTACCGAGACCCACCGGCGCGAAGGGCGGCACCAGGTCGCTCGGCGCAGCGGTCGCGAGAACTCCGACCAGACCTCCTCAGCTGGTACGACACGCGCCGAACCGAACCTCACGGGTGCTTCCCGATTTTCTAACCACACTTCGAGTCCGGAGGCCTGCCAGTTCTGCAGCACACGCTCCAGGTGCTCGCGCGGTTCGGTGCGTGGCAGCACGAGCGCCACGCCGCGCACCGTGCCATCGGCCCAAGGGTGCCCGACGTTGGGAAGCGGTACGACGGCGACGTGTGGGTGGGGCTGATTGTCGGGGAATCGCCCGCTGATGAGGCCAACCGCGGTGGGAGACTCGTGCTCTACGAGTGCGTCTCGCACGGCGCGGGTGAGCTCCAGCGACCGAGTCAGCTGCACAGCCAGGTTTCGTTCGCCGGCGTCGGTGCGCGTCGGTAGGTCGAGCACGATCCAGTCACTCGAATGCACTCCCGTCGGCTGGGACGGGCGTGGCTCGTCGGGCGGCCCATAGGTGGTCATCGCCGCAGGCAGCAGGCGTTCTCGGGTGCCCTGATGCCGGGCGTACTCGCGTTCCAACCGATCCAGCAACCCAGCGCCGGGCACGCGCAGCGCAGTGCTGCCGTCCGGGTGCGGTACCAGGGTTACCGGTCGATCGCACGCTTCACCTAGACGACACGAGACAGGAGTCGATGAATGCCCAATTCGGGCCACCCTCGCGAGCAACCCATCGAGAGCGACCCGAGTTGCCTCGCAGGGATCTGCCGTCGGCCACACGAACCACACAGTCGACTGTGCCGGAGTGACCGTAGGAAAGGTCCGAGGCTGGCGGTTCCGGTTCTCGGGCAACACTTCAAGTGCCGCGCCAAGCATGCTTGCCGACTCAGTGCCGGTAGCGCTCGCCGCCCTGTGCACGGCGTCGCGGTAAGCGGTCTCTTCCTTCTGGATCGCCTTCGTGGCTCGGTCCAGCGCCTTCCGGTCCCCTGATCCATGCGCCTGGCTGACACCTGTGCCGCCGCCAACCGTGCCATGTCCGGGGCGTCGGCAGTGGACCGGAGTACGGTGGGATCGTTGCCAGGCACATATACCGTGACCACGCGACGACGCGCTAGTTCGCTGGCGTCACTGCACGCCAGCTGAGGTGCCCCCTGGCCCTCCAGCCAGAGCAGGGGAGCACGTTCTTCGGAGTCTGGTTGGTCGGCATCCGCCCATGCCGCAACCAGTGCGGAGAACAGCCGGGCTGGATGGGGCGGCCACTCCGCGCGACCACGATCGTTTTACTCGGTGGCGCCGTAGCACCCGGTAAGCAGATTGAGCGCGACAGCGAGCATCAGCTCTCACCCTGTCCGGCGGCCGCGACGTCCTGGCTACGGCGGATCAACTCCACGAGCCGGTCACTCGGCCGCAGTAGCATCTCGCTCGTACGCCAGCCGAATTGCAGCGCTACGGCGCGGTCAGCCGCCTCACTCACCAGTTCGAGTGCCGCCGTGCCGTTGACTTCAACCGTGTCGACGGCACCGGCTCGTCCGACCAACTCGAAGGTGAGCTTGCCCAGTGGCACCAGGACGCACCGGCTACGCAGGTCGAACCCCTGCTCGTAGCCCAACACGATGGCGGCGAGCCCGAGCGCGGCGAGTGCCGTGCGCGCCGCACCTTCAGCGGCGATCCGCTGATCGGCAGGAACCGCGTCACCCGTGGCGGTGGTCGGGAAGCGGAGCCGGCGAAGCTGGATGAAGGACAACACCGTCGTACCGACGATTTTCGCCGCCGTGATGCCACCGGCCCGGGTGTTGATCGACGGTGTCACATTGCCGTGGTTAATCACCGACGGCCGGCCGGGACGGTCACCGCCGCGGAGCTTCGGCTTCCCCTTGCCGTCCTTGACCGCATCGTCCTCCTCTAGCGTCCAACCGAGGGCATCGGCTGACTCGTAGAGCACACCCGCCCTGAGCTCCACACCGACGGGATCGATCCGCGACGACGTCTTCACTCCTGGGCGAACTCCGTGAGCCACAATTTCCGAAGTCAGCGCCCGCTCGTACTTGGCGCCCCGGCCGCCCTTCGGACCCGTCGAGTCCCATCCGCCGAAAATTAGGGTGTGCGGGCTGTGATGGAACAGTGCTGACGCGTTGCGGCTCGTTGCGTCGGTGATGGCTCGCCCTGTCGGACCGTGCCGGAAGAGATCCTCCCCGTCGAAACTGTCGCGCAGCAGTGCGTCGAAGATACGGTGTGGCGCCTCGTAGTCGCTGATCCGATCGATCCCGAACAGGCCTCGGTCGGTGAAGTCCACCGAGGTAACGGGCGCGGTGAGGCCTCCGGAGCGAACGGTGTCCAGCAACGCAAGCTCCAGGTGGTTGGCTTGGGACGCCACCGAGTTGAGTACGGCGCTGACGACCGTCTCCGGACCATCGGCGCCGATGAGCGTTCGTTCCTCGACCGTGTACTGGGTCTCCGCAGTGTCAGCCGTGTTCGCGTCCGAGTCGGGCGACTCGCTCGATGCGCGGTCCGCATGCTGGCATGTGCTCATTCCGATGATGTTGACCTCGAGCATCAGCGAGCTGGTGATCGAGAGACTGGAGGGGGTAGAGGCACGTGACGCGCAGGACGTCGGGGACGCACTCAGGAAAGCGGACAGCCTAGGCGCGCTCAGCTACCGGCACGAGACCCACCGAGTCGAACCGATCCTCTGGCTTGCCGACGCCGTCGCCTGGGCGGCTGGTGCGAGAGGCGATTGGCGGAGGAGAGTCGATTGCCTCTTCGCCAAGTGAGTGTTGATACGCGAAACCCGACCCCCCACCGTCCGGAGAAGAGCCGGGTCCACTTCCTCAGCTACCGCCTCGGCTACATCAGTTTCCCCCGGATGGCCCCCGAATGCAAGGGCACCCGCCACGCCACGCCTACCGGGCTTGCCCGGCCTCCCCGGCGTGGCACGACAGGGCCGCGCCACATGCTCACGCAGCGCTCAGCTGGAAGGTTTGCAGCGGGTTCCCTCGGGGGGGAGCTGAAGGTCGGTGAGGTAGCTGGCCCCGGCGCTATCGACGCAGCTGTTGTTCTGCAGGAAGGCGGTGTGTTGGGTGCCTTCATAGGTCAGCAGGCGCGCGTTGAGGTCGTGGGCGAGGTTGACGCCGGCCTGGTAGGGCGTGGCGGGATCCTGGGTCGTGGAGATCACCATGACTGTCGGAAGCCCCGGAGTCTGGGGGTGGTGCGGGCCGCTGGTGGCCGGCACGGGCCAGAACGCGCAGTTGTCGAGGGCCGACGAGGGTGCTTCACCGGTGTCGAGGAACGGAGCGACCTTCCGGTATTGGGCGTCGATATCTCGGGCGATGTTCCGGTCTTTCATGGGAGGATTGTCAACGCAGAGAACCGCCTGGAAGACATCCATCTCAGCGGAGTAGGTACCGTCCGGCGAGCGTCCGTTGTAGATGTCCGCTAGACGCATGAGCGTGTCCCCGCGGCCCTGGAAGAGTTCCTGCATACCGCGGTTCAGTATCGGCCAGAGGTCGGACAGGTACAGCGCCTGAATGGTGCCGATCGTGGCGTCGGTGTAAGACAGCTTACGCCCGTCGGACACACCGACCGGTTGGTTGATCAGCGGTCGCACAAGGGCCTGGAATCTGCTCACAGCCTGGCTCTTGTCCGGCCCCAGAGCGCAGTCAGCACGAAGGGAGCACCACGCGGCGAACGCCTCGAAGGCCTTCTGGAACCCTCGACCCTGGTCGACCAGCTGGGACGAAGGATCCTGCGCTGGGTCCACGGCGCCGTCGAGGATCATTGCGCGGACATTCTTGGGAAAGGCTTCAGCGTAGGTGGCACCGATCCGAGTGCCGTAGGAGTAACCGAGGTACGTCAGCTTGTGATCACCGAGGGCCGACCGCATGACATCCATGTCACGGACCACTTCGTGGGTGCCGATGTTCGCGAGAACATCTTTTCCGGTCCCTTTGAGGCATCCTTCGTTGTCGGCCTTCTCCTGGTCTTCGGTCTTCGCCACACCGGCCGGTGAGGTGTCGACGTTGAGGTTCATCAGGCGTTCAGCGTCCCGCTGCGCCGGAGTCCGGCAGACGACCTGTGGTTCGCTCGCGCCGACACCGCGCGGGTCGAAACCCACGAGGTCGAAACGCCGTCCTACGTCATTGTTCGCGACCGTGCCCGCGAGGCTTCCCGCGGTACTCATGCCGGACCCTCCGGGGCCACCGGGGTTGACCACCAGGGAGCCGATGCGCTGCGCTGGGCCTGACGCGGGACGGCGGAGCAGGCCGATCTTGATGGCCCGGCCGTTCGGGTTGGCGTAGTCCAGGGGCACGCTGAGATACGCGCACTGCAGGCTGGGGTCGGCGTAAACCTTCTGATCACTCGGAGTCTTGGCGAACGAGGAACAACCGCCCCAGGACAGGTTCTGACCGTAGAACCGTTCCAACCCTGCTGGGACCGGGCCGACGGGGCCCTGCTGCGCGGCAGTGCCCGCAGCGGATGTGCACGCCAGGGCTAAAGACGCCACCGCCGCGAGCGCCAGTCCCGCAGACAGCGCAGGCGCACGTTTCATGCCAGCCCCCTACCCAGAGGTGTTCTCTACACCCAGTGATGATCACCCGGTAATGATCACCCTGCGCGACCGGACTCTACTCATCGGGTGAGCTTACTCATGCACCCGGCCGAACACTCCCAGCAGGTTGTCCTTGATCTCCGGCCTACCGGCGACGACGAGGGTGAACGTCGCCTCCCGGACCAGCCGCTGCGCATGCTGCCCCGCAAGGATGCCCGAACTCCCCACCGCCACCACGAGCGCGCCGGCGCAGCGGTAGGCGAGCTCGGACGCGGCGGCGCGGGCCGCCGGCAGCGTCTCCGGGTCGCCGAGCCCACCGTCGAGACGGTCGCGGATCGCGTCGTGCTCAGCCCGTAGCAGCTCCGCGACCTCGGGCAGGCCGGCCTCGCCGATCATCCGGATGCACCGCCCGGCGACTCCCATCGCCAGGCATCCGCTCAGCCGCACGCTCATGGGTTGCTTGGCGAGGAAGTCGCGGTGCGAGACCTCGGAGGTGACCTTCTCGACCGGCAGGACATAGTCCTCGAAGCGCAGCCGGACCGTGTTGCTGCCTTGGACGGCCACCATGTGCAGCTCCTCGACGGTGATACCCGCGCCGGCTTCGGCGTCGATCAACCCGCTGACGATGGTGCCGGTGGGCTCCCCCGCCGCGAGTGCGGTGTTGCGCGCCGAGATCAACAGCACGTCGACGAGGCCCCATCCGGTGACGAACGGAGCCTCGCCACTCACCAGCCAGCCGCCGTCGGTGGCGCTCGCCCACAGCCGGGGAGGCTGCGGAATCGCGCCGGCGAAGGCCACCCCGCCGAGCAGCTCGCCCCGGATCGCCGCGCCGAGGTACTTCTCCCGCAGGTCCGCGTTCGCCGTACGGGTGAGGCCTCGCACCACGCTGTAGTGCTGGAACCAGGTGAACGCTGTGGTGAGACACCCGCCCGACAGCGTCTCGAGAATTCCGGCCAGTGACTGGACGTCGACCTCGACGCCACCGCGGGCGACCTCGCCCGCGAGACCGTAAAAGCCCTGTGCGGCGAGCAGGTCGAAATGGCCTGCCGGGATGACTCCCTGAGCGTCGACCGCAAGGGCCACCGGAAACAGTACTCCCTCCGCGATCATGTGGGCCCGCTCCACCATGCTCGCCACCCGAACAACGTTACCCGCGCCACGGTGTCGGCATCGCTGTATCCGGCGACGCCCCTCGACGGGGGTGCACCGGCCCGCGCCCTAACATCGGTGCGTGACCATTGACGCCAGCGCGCTGCTGGCTCACGCGCACCACCCAGCGGCTGAGCTCACCCGGCGTGATGTCGCCCGCCTGCTGCTCAGCGTGCCCGCAGCAGAGGCGGTCGCCGCCATGCCCGGGCTGCGCCGCGAGTTGCTCGCAGCGCGTAACCCGTTCTCAGCCGGCTTCTGGGAGTCCGCCGAGTCTGTTCTCAGCCGGATCGCCGAAGGCGGCGCCACAGTCGGCGAGGTGCACGGCTGGCTCGAGGCGACCGGGACCGAACCGACCACGATCATCGGGCTGCATGTGTGGGAGGACGAGCCGGCACGCACGCCGCTCGCACAGGAATTGCATGCCCGCCTCGTCACACACCTCGAGGAGCGTCTCACCGCGGGAGACATCGATCCCGACCGGTTGCTCGCCGACGATCCGGCGGCTACCCGGAAGTACCGGGACTTACAGGAACGCTGGATGACCTCGCCGTTGCCGGACGGCCGGGTGCCCATGGATGAGCTGCTCGACGAAGCGGATGACGACTTCTTCGCCGAGTGGGATGCCGCCGAGCAGGCCGCTCTCGACGACCTCCAGGACATCCTCGCTGAGTTAGGAGAACGCCCTCGGCCGGACGCGGAGCTCCACGCTGCCTGCCGGGGCCTGCGTACCGCGTTGCCTCGGGGGGGAAGGCCGGCCGACCTGCTCCGGGCCGGCGGTGGGGTGGATCCGAGGGACCTCGACCCCGACGACGAGCAGCTGTGGCTACGGCTGGCCGCGGGCGTGGTCAACCCGGTGGAGGAATCACCTGAGGAGCTCCCGTCCGACGAGCTCGGCATCATCGCTCTCGGTCATGAAGAGTGGCTGGAGACGGTCACGGCACTGGCGCGCGGCGGCCCCGGGACTCCCGCCTCCCCCGAGGACCTCGCCCGGTTCATCGAGGGTTCCGACGATGACGACATCGACGTGCTGGCGGCATGGTTCAGCACCGTAGTGGAGCAATGGCAGCTACTAGGCGCCGTAGACGATCGCGAACGCCTAACCCCCCTAGGTTGGTGGGGCATCCCCCAGTCGCTCCTCCAAGCGTGGTCAGACGACGACCCGGATTCAGCGGGCTCAGCGGGGTTACGGCAGGTCGAATAGCCCCGCTGAATGCGGAGATCTCAGTAGCGCCAGCGGTGGGCGGCTACGACGTCGTCCAGGGGGCGGTCGGCGGCCCAAGCGGCGTCGGAGCGGCGGACTGCTAGGAAGGCGCCTAGTAGGGGGTCTCCTAGGACTGCGGTGAGGCGCTTGGAGGCGGTCAGGGCTTCCTCTTGTTCGGCGGGTGTGGTCGGCAGGCGCTGCAGGCCACGGGCCCCGCGCTCCTGCTCACTCCACCTGCCGGGGTCGGTCTGAATCGGTTCGCCGGGGTCGGCGCGCTCACGCAGCCCGGCCAGGCCGGCCGCGATCACCGCCGCCAGCGCCAGATACGGGTTGGCGGAGGCATCGGAGACCTTGAGCTCGACATTGGCGTGACCGGCACCGACCAGCTCCGATCCGAGGACATAGCGCAGCGGCGCCTCGCGGTTCTCCACTCCCCAGAACTGGTAAGCGCTGGCGAAGTAGCCGGGTCGTAGCCGGGCCAGCGAGGGCACGCTCGGCGCGGTGATCGCGGCCAACGCGCGCAGGTCGCGGAGCAACCCGCCCAGCCAGCCCGCGCCGTCAGGGCCAGGGCGGTCAGCAGACGGTGTACCGCCGGCCAGCAGGTTGCGCCCACCCCGCCAGACCGAGGTGTGCAGGTGCCAGCCGTTGCCCACGCCCGCTGCCGTGAACAGCGGCGCGAAGCAGGCCCGCAGGCCGTGCGTCCGGGCCGCGGCGTGGATGGTCTGGCGGGCCAGCAGCTGCCGGTCGGCGGCGGTGATCGGGTCAGCGGCGGCGATGCTGAGCTCCACCTGCGCCGGCCCGTACTCGGCGTGCAGCTGATGGACCGGCACACCGTTGGCCGCCAGGTCGGCCAGCAGGTCGGCCACGAACTCGTCCACCGCCAGCAGCGCGTGAGGGCTGTAGGCGGGGGCGTGGTACGCCAGCCGCGGCTCCTCGCCGGGGTCACCGGCCGCAGTGAGCACGAACTCCATCTCGTAGCCCGCTCTGATCTCCAACCCCTCGGCGGCGGCCGCCTCGACCTGAGCTTCGAGCACCTCACGCTGGTCGTATGGCCAGGGCGAGCCGTCCACGGCGATCTGCCGCCCGGGTGCCCACGCCAACGCGGGCTGCCCGGCGAGCCGAGTCAGCCCACGCAGGTCCGGTACCAGTCGGACGTCGCCGGACGGGGTGGCCAAGCCCTGGTGCGCGAAGGTGATCGCGTCGTGGGTGTCGAACACCGCGAACAGCGTCGAGACCCCCACCCCGCGCGTGGCCACCTGGGGCAGCGACGCGATCGGCACGATCCTGGAGCGCGGTATCCCGTTGTTGTCCGCCCAGGTGATGCTCACCCCGACGACGCCGTTCGCCGCCAGCTCCGAGGCGAGCGCCCCCGCATCGATCATGTCCGTCCTCCTTGTCCACCGCACACTCAATCCTGAATCACACTTGCGCGCTAGCCCACGGGGGTGCGGTACTAGCTCCCAGACACGCGGGTCGCCTCGGGAACGCATCCTGGACCGCGTTCGTCTGGAACAGTAGGGACCCAGGATCCGCATGCCAGGGTTGACGGGTGGATCCCGTGAAGTACCACCACCGGTTCGACCCGGTCTGGTCACCCTGACCGGGCCAGGACGGAGGGAGAAGCCATGACCAGCACGCTTACTCGCCCTGAGTTGACTGCTTCCGACCGTTGCGACCGGTGCAGCGCAGCCGCGCGCGTCCGGGCAGTGTTGCCCTCCGGTGGTGAACTGCTGTTCTGCAACCACCATGCCCGCGAGCACTCGTCAAAACTGAGAGAGCTCGCGGCGGATATCCAGGCCAGCGAGGTCTAGCCGGCAACGAGGCTCACCCGGTCTTGAGTCGCGGTGCGGGAGAAGGCCGCACAGCTCCCCCGCAAGCCCCAGTGCCTTGGCGACTACTGTCTGCCTGATCACACGCAGCGAGGCGATGGGGGTGCTGGGAATGAGCGAGGAACCTGCAGAGCGGCCCGATCCGGTTGACCCGGACCTGATCGACCGGCCCGACGTGCGCGGCTTGCTCGCCGCCCACGACATCGGCGCCTTCTACCGGGTACTGGGTGACAACGGGTGGACCCAGCGCCGGATCGCCAGGGCGACCGGGGCCAAGCAGTCCGAGATTTCGGAGATCGTCAGGGGTCGTCGGGTCATCGGCTACGACGTGCTGGTGCGCATCGCCGAGGGTTTCGTCATCCCCCGGGAGCGCATGGGGCTCTCCTTCGGCGCTTACGCTGGGGAGGTCACGGCCGTCGAACCCCCGGAAGAGGTTGATGAGGACGTGTTACGCCGGCACTTCGAGCACCTGCTGGCGCTGGGCGCGACCGCCGTGTGCGGCGGCCAGACCACGCGGATCGGCAAGCCGGCCACCGACCTTACCGCGCCCGGCGCGCCGGTGGACCTGCCGTCCCGGATCGGCGTCGCCGACGTCGCGGCGATCCGCGGCCAGACCGGGCACCTGCGCATCCTGGCGCGCAGCTACGGTGGGCAGGCCAGGGCCGCCGTAGCGCTCACCGAGTGGGCGGATCAGTGGCTCACCGTGGACGCCTCCGACGCCGCGCGGCGCGCCCTGCTGTCCGAGCTGTCGGAGCTGCACACCATCGCCGCGTGGTGCTGCCACGACGTCGGTGCCGTCGCCCGGTCGCACTATCACTTCGGCCGGGCCGTGGAGCTCGCCACCGACGCAGGCGACGCCTACCGGGCGGCCGACGCGCTCCGAAATGCCGGAATGATGCTCACCGACCGGTCCCAGCCGAACAATGCGCTCATGCTGCTTCAGCTCGGCAGCATGCGGTTGAGCGACGCGCCGCGTGACGATCCCCGGGTGCCCGTGCTGCGCTCGTGGTTGTCCGTCGCGTCCGCGTACGCACTGGCCAGGCTGGAGCCGCAGGCGTGCCAGGGCCAAGCCCGCTCCTCGCTCGCCAAGGCGCGGGACGGGTGGGAGCCACCCAGCGCACACGGGCGGGCGGACATGGACCTGATCACGGGAGTGACGCTGCTGCACCTCGGCCAGTTCGACGCCGCCGAGGCGGCCGTCGCCACCTCGATCCAGACCTGGAAGCAGGGCACCGACCGGCGCGAGGGCGTGATCGCGGACATCACCCTGGCGCGGCTGCACGTGCAGGCTGGCGAACCCGACGGGCTTCCGCTGGCCGCCACCGCGATCGACGACGCGGCGAAGCTGCGCTCCGGGATAGCCCGCGAACTGTGGCTGCCGTCCCTGGCCGTCGCGCTGGACTCCCGGCCCGGCAGCGACGCCCACGGCCTGGCCCACCGAGCCCGCGAGGCCGCCGCGACCCGCGCCTGACCCACCACCGCGCCCTGGCCCCCCACCGCTCACCCACCGCTCACCCGCCGTCACGGCCATGCGGCCCCACGTCTTGACCGGCTGCTAGTCGAACGTACATACTGTGGTTGCGACTCAGCCACCCGAACAGAGCTGGCGATCACAGCACGAGGGCCGCCCCGCGCTGTTGCCCAGGGCGGGTGATCCACGATGGGAGGGATCGGTTAGCCGAATGGACCTCGACGACCTGCGCCTCATTGGCGGCAACGCGAAAAAATCAGCGTTCCGCCTGGAGACTTTGCCGCAGTATCTGGTACCTCAGGAAGCTGAGCGCTTTGCGATGTGGAATGCAGGGAAACCGATACCACCACGCACCCCAGGGAACAGCGAAATGCTAGCCCGCCTCCAGAGCGATGCAGCACGCGGGTTCCGGCGGTACCGAGTGCACATCCTAGACCAGCCGCTCACCGCCTACTTGCGCTTCGAACTTTATCTCTACATAGACGGCGTGGCGGCCGGTAGCGAGATCTATGTCGTCGATCGGGACGACCACCCCGATCTGGCGGCTCTGCACGAGGATTTCTGGCTCTACGATGACGAGATAGCAGTACGGATGATCTACGATGATGGGGGTCATTTCTTGCACCCCGAACTCATCGACGACATCGAACCCTACTGCCAGATGCGGGACACCGCACTGCGCCACGCAGAGCCCCTCACCGACTACCTGGCCCGCAAGAACCTCAACCCAGAGACCCTCAGAATGAGCCCTTGACCGACACTGGTCACCGCGTAACGACTTGACCAGCGAGTGGAGTACAGCGATGGAGTTGCGACGATTTTCTGACATGCGCGAGGATGAAATATCATGCCCAAGTTTCCGGGAAGACGATCGACTCCCGTCGCAGTGGGCCCACCGCTCAACGCCCTCGCCGGTGCGACTTGCCCTAGGAGAGGGCGCTATCCCAATACCTCGTTGCGTAGCCCGCGACGCGCAGATCGGTTAGTTAGCAATGGACATTGATGACCTCGTGCGCTTGATTGACAACGTGAAGATTTCCGCGTTTCGACTGGAAACCTTACCGCACTACCTGGTACCGCAGGACGCCGAGGAGTTTACAGCCTGGAATGCAGGTCAGCCGCGCACACCACGGACTCCCAAGACCCACGAGTATCTGGCCGAAATCCAGCGTGACGTCGCACGGGGAATTCGCTGGTATCGGGTTCATATCTTGGACCAGCCGCTGACCGCTTACCTGCGCTTCGAGCTCTGCGGTTACCTGGCCAACCAGGCAGCGGGCGAAGAGATCTATGTCCTCGATCGAGACACACACCCCGACCTGGCTGACCTGCACGAGGACTTCTGGCTCTATGACGACAAGATCCCGGTGCGGATGGTCTACGACGACGAAGGCCACTTCCTGCACCCCGAACGCATCGACCACATCGAGCCCTACCGCCAGATGCGCGACACCGCACTGCGCCACGCAGAGCCTCTGACCGACTACCTGGCCCGCAAGAACCTCACCCCTGAGACCCTCAGATTGACCTCTTGACAGAAGTTAGTCGAGGCAACAAACTGGTGTTACGACTTGACTACCGGATGGAGCAGAAAGATGGCGATACGGCGACTTTCTGGAGACTGTGATAACGCTGACTGGTCGTGCCCTGGCATCTGGGAGGACGACGAGCTCCCCGAGGATGTGATCGCGGTGGCCCCTCTGCTCGACCCTTCACCGGTCCCACTCGGTCCCGGCGAGTGTGCCATCCGACTCCCCCGGCGAGTGCTCCGCGACGCGCGGATCTGCTAGACGGCCATGGACCTCGACGACCTGGGCCGCATTGGTGGCGCCGCGAAACAGTCGGCGTTCCGGCTGGAGACCTTGCCGCAGTATCTGGTACCCGAAGAGACGGCCGACTTCTCGGCGTGGAAAGCTGGCAAACCTGTGCCGCCGCGCACCCCAGAGAGCAGCGAACTGCTGGCACGCATTCAGCGCGATGCAGCACGCGGGTTCCGACGGTACAAGGTGCACATCCTAGATCAGCCCCTCACCGCCTATCTGCGCTTCGAGCTCTACCTCTATTTGGACAGCGTGGCGGCCGGTAGCGAGGTCTACGTCGTCGATCGGGACGACCACCCCGACCTGGCGGATCTACACGAGGACTTCTGGCTCTTCGACGACGAGATCGCGGTTCGGATGATCTACGACGACGAAGGCCGCTTCCTGCACCCCGAACTCATCGACGACATCGAGCCCTACCGCCAGATGCGCGACGCCACGCTGCGCCGCGCAGAACCGCTGAACGACTACCTAGCCCGCAAGAACCTCACTCCAGAGACCCTCAGAATAACCGGGTGACCGAACCATCCGAAGAGCGGCGTCGCATGGCGGAAGCTCTGCACGACCTGCGAGTTGATGCCGGGCTGTCCACGACTCAGCTCGCCCGTCGGCTCGGCTGGTCACAGTCGAAGGTGTCCAAGACTGAGCGCGGCGTCACTCTCCCACCCGCCTCCGACGTTGAGATGTGGGCGAACGCCACTGCGGCGCCCCCCGAGTTGCGCGCGCAACTCAGCGCGCTCGCTGACCGGGCCGCTGTCGAGTTCATCGAACGACGGCGCGTCCTGGCACCTGGGCCGCGCCGGGTGCAGGAAAAGATCCAGCGCCTTGAGGAAGCAGCGTCCGTGGTTCGGGTGTTCCACCCCAACGTCATCGTGGGTCTGGCACAGACCCGCGCCTACGTCGAGGCGATGTTCCGGCTCGGTGGGAGCGTTCGAGAAGAGAGCCTTGATGATGCGGTGTCGGCCCGGCTGGCCCGTCAGGCCACGCTCGTCGACCAGAGCAAGCGGTTCGAGCTGGTGATGGGTGAGGTCGCACTACGCCGCCGCCTCATTAGCCCAGCGAAGATGCGTATCCAGCTTGAGCGGCTGGTGGAGCTGTCCTGGCAGCCCAATGTCTCCCTGGGAGTGATCCGATTCGACACCGACGAACGTGTGCATCAGTACCACGGGTACTCGGTGATCGGCGATCCGGATCTGGACGACGAGGCGATCGCAGGGACCAGCACCGTGACCCGGACCTTGAGGATCCGAGGGGTCGCAGAGATCCGCGAGTACATCGAGCACTTCGACGGGCTGCGGGCCGCCGCGACCGAGGGTGAGCCGCTGCGGGCGTTCCTCCGCGAGCTGATCGCCGAACTTCCGGAGACCTGAGCCCGCCTAGTCTTGACAATGTGAGGATCTACCGACTAAATTAGTCTTGACCTTGTAGTAAACACTAGACTTGGAGGGAGGGCGTCATGGAAGGCACAGCAGATCAACACGACATCACCACCGACAGTGGTTACGAGGTGCCGAGCTTGATCGAGCTGGGTTCGGTCGTGGAGGTGACGCAGGGATCAGGTGACGTGGATACAGCGGACATGAAGCAGTGGTACAACTGAGCGAACTCCGATGATCTTTGTTGGCCAGGTCAATCCAGCATGGGGGCCCACCGCCCCTAGCCAAGGGCAGCAGTGGATCACTACTTGTCCGCTGAGGATCACCGACGCGGCAGGCCGACATCGCCACGTCGACACGAGCGAGTTCGTGCTCGACCTGTTCGGATTCAGCTCCGCCAGTGACGCGGAGCTGGTCGTAGTGGGGCACCGGTTCGCCCGCAATGGTGACCTGATCGAGCTGGACGCGATCGTCACCGGAAGCGGCGTGCTCGTGGTTCGCCAGCCCCAGCAGGTGACTGTGGTGACCGACCTCGCCGGAGTGTGGCCGGTCTTCTACGCCACGGTGGCTGGTTCGCTGATCTACTCCTCCAGCGCGCAGACGATCGCCGCGCACATCGGCGGGGAGGTGGACGAGCAGTGGCTCGCCGCCCGCTTGCTCTCCGGCTCGGTCCCCGAGACGTGGTCGGAAGGCAGCCCGTACCGGCACGTCAGGGCGGTGCCAGCCGGTGGAGTGCTGCTGGTCGGGGCCAGCGCTCGGCCCGTGGTGGTGCGCCGCGAGCTCCCGCTGGCCTCGGTCAGGTTCGCCGAGGGTGCCCAGCGGCTGGCCGGGGCGTTGACCACTGCAGTATGCGGCCGAACCTGGGCCTACCGAGAGATGAGCATGGACCTGAGCGGGGGGCTGGACTCCTCGACCGTGGTCGCGCTCGCCGCCGCCCGGCCCGAGCCAGCGCTGCTAGCGATTACGGTCGTCGCCCCGGAGCTGGGCTGCGACGATCCGGCGCACGCCCGGCAGGTCGCTACCGCGATCCCTGGCCTGCGGCACCTTGAGCTGCCGCTGCCCCGTGAGGTAGACCCGTACGCCGCGCTGGCCGAGATACCACACACCGATGAGCCGTTCCCGGATGTGTCGATCTTCGCCCGGCTGTGCTGGTGGATGGCCGCGGTCAACCAGCTGGGCAGTCGAGTACACCTGAGTGGGGACGGCGGCGACGCCGTGCTACTGGCACCACCCGCCTACCTCGCCGACCTGGCCAGCGAAGGAACACGGGGCAAGCTGCGGCGACACGCGGCGGACTGGGCGCGGCTGCGGCACCGCCCGGCCCACCGGCTCGTCACGCTCGCCACCCGGCTCGCCCGCACAACTCGGGCGCAGGCGGTGGAGGACTACGCCCGCTTGCTGGAGCACGACAGCGCCAGCACGGCTGGGCAGCGCCGCTGGGAAGACCTGATCAGCTGGATGCCGGTGCCGGTCTGCCGCCACTGGTTCACCCGGTACGCCCGGCAGCTGGCCGCCGCCGCGCTGCGTTCCACCGCATTGGGCACCACCACCAGCAACGGCGTCGCTCCAGGAGACGCCACCAGCCTCGCCATGATCCACGCTTACGGCCGGGCCCACCGCATCCACACCGCGCTGGCCGCCGCCCAGGCCGTGCAGCTGCACGCCCCGTATCTCGACGACGCCGTGGTCAGCGCGTGCCTGGCGGTACCCGCCGCGAACCGGACCAGCCCGCGGCAGGCCAAGCCGCTGCTGCGCGCCGCGATGACCGGCCGGGTACCCGAGTCCGTGCTCACCCGCACCACCAAGGGCGACTACTCGATGCTCAGCTACCGCGGCCTGTCCCGGCACCACCATGTGCTCAGCGATCTGCTGACCGGCTCCCGACTGGCCAGTCTCGGCCTGCTCGACGACGCCGTGGTGCGCGCCGATCTGGCCCGGGGCGCCGCCGGGCTGCCCATCCCGCTCGCCGCGCTCGACCACGTACTCGGCACCGAGCTCTGGTTACGCACCCTGCCTACGCCACATGACCCCGCGTCGCACCGAGCGCGTGCTCATGCCTGAGTACCAGGTGAGCGCGTCGGTGCACGTGACGCCGACCGGTGATGGCGCGCTGGTGCTGCTGGAGACCCGCGCCGGGAAGATGTTCCGTCTCAACCACACCGGCGCCACCGTGTGGAACGCGCTGGGCATGTACGGCGGTGAGGTCTCGCTAGCCGCGCGAGCGTTGTCGCAGCGCTACGGCATGCCCTTCCACCAGGTTCTCACCGACACCCGGCTACTGGTCGGGAAGCTGACCGACGCCGGCCTGCTGGAACACGCCCGATGACCACGCCGATGGCCGTCGAGCCCCGCGTCCGGAAGGTTCCCGCCAGGCGGCGCGCGGTGGCCTGGGCCGTCCTGGTGAGCGTGACCCTCGCGCTGCGGGCACTGCGCTTGCAGCGCATCGAACGCCTGGCCCGCCTACTGAGCCGCCGGGCCAGGCGAGCGGCCACCGTCCGCGAGGTGACGGATCTGCTCGATGCGATCGACCAGGCCGGCCCATGGCTCCCGGCCCGGGTCGCCTGCCTGGAACGATCCCTCGCGGTCCTCCTGTGGTGCGGGCTGCGGCGACGATCGGTCCGCTGGCGCCTGGGCGTGCGCACCCCGCCGTTCACCGCGCACGCATGGGTCGAGATCGCCGGGCATCCGGTCGGCGAGCTCGTGCCCGTCCAGTCGTACCTGCCCATCCTCACCATCGACACTCCCCGCCAGGAGGACAGGTGTCCCTCGCCCACGACCTCGTCACCGAGGCGGCCACCGCACTCGACTACGAGAGCTACGTCCGGCAGCCCGACGGATCGCCGCTGACGCAGAGCACCGCGCGGGACACCATCGTGCGCATGTGTCAGATGCTGGAGCTCCAACCGGGCCTGCGGGTGCTCGAGGTCGGCACCGGCAGCGGCTACACCTCAGCGCTGCTTGGCCGCATCGTCGGCGAGCGGGGCAGCGTGGTCTCCCTCGACGTCGACGCACACCTCACCGAGCGGGCCCGGATCAAGCATGCGCAGGGCGGCGTCGGCAATGTGACAGTGCACACCACCGACGGGTACCTAGGGTGGGCCGCCGGGGCGCCTTACGACCGGATCATCGGCTGGGCCGCCCCGCACCTGCTACCCGGTGCCTGGGTCGGGCAGGCCACTGACCGGGCGATGATCGTCACACCGGTCACGGTCGCCCCGATCGCCCAGGCCCACCTACTCCTACGGGTTGACCTCGACCACGGCCGGCCGATTCCCCGCGACGTCCATGTGGGTGGGTTCATCGAGATGTGCCCAGAGGTGATCACAGAGGTCGCCGTGCCAATTCGGTACCGCGACGCGCTCAATGGCAGCGAGAACGTGTGGGTAAGCGCACCAACAGTGCGCGGTGACCCCGAACGCGCCCGGCACGCCGCGCGGATGATCGCCGAGGGGCACTCGGTTCCGAGTCCTCTCGAGGCCGACTACCCGGCGCGCAGCGCGTTCTACGGCTACCTCTACGCCCGTCAACCGCACGGTCTGGCTTCCGCCGGGTCCAGCGGTGTCGGGCCCGGTAGCGCCTCGGGCATCGGGCTCGTGCTCACCGACTCTGCTGCGGTCCTTCGACCCCGGGACATGGTCGTCGCCGGCACCGGGCAGGCCGAGGAGTCACTCCGGGCCCTGATCACACAATGGGCGCACGCCGGGCGGCCAAACCACACCGCGCTACAACCGATCCTCATCCCAGGTCCAGCAGGCTTCAGCGTCATCCTTGATCAGGTCAAAGGAGGTCTAGTGGAACCGTAGGATCAAGCCGGCGGAGCCGAGCTGGGTCGGTGGTGAGTGCCGGCCAGCCGCTGGTTCTCTCGGGATCGACCAGCTGTTAAGCATGTAACGGTGCGCATCTGTGCAACTCAGTGGCTCACTGATGACATTGGTCGCCTGTGCAACAGGTGTCGTGCAACCTGACACGCCGCGGACGAGGCGGCAGTCATGACTCCCGAAGAGCATGCCCAAGCCTTCATGGGTGTCCGAGCCGATGTCACTTGCGACGAATATTTCTGGGTCGCTGGTGAGCGACTAGGAAGCCGGCGGGGTCGATGGTGTGGGTGGTACAGGCGGGTCGGGCATGGTGCCGGCGCGGGTTGTGGTGGGGGCGGTGATGTGCTGCTCGGCGAGGCGGTCCTGTAGACGGGCATGGCGGAACTGATAGACCGGGCCGACGGTGCGCAAGACGTTGCGTTCGTGGGCGTCGGCGAGGAACCGCATGAGCTGGATCGGCGTGCGTCGCCGGATTGTCAGCTGAGTGCAGGCGAGGGATGTTGACCAGGTTTCGGGGTAGATGAGTCCCAGCGTGAGCCCGGAGATGAGCCAGAGCGCGAGACCAATTGGTATCTCGAACTCGGGGTAGTGTCCGGAGGTAAGCCCGAGCATCTTCTCGCTCCCGAATACGAGCGAGCCTTGGAATCCGCCCAGGAGTAGCGCGAGCACGAGCCAGATCCCGAGCGTGGCCGCTCGGTCTTGGCTCCAGGAGGAGAGGGGGGTCAGCGGACTCGCGGAATCCCGTCCTAAACCGCCCAGCCCGAGGCTAAGTCCGAGCGCAAGCAGGCCTACGAGCCCCAACCCGAGTAGACCCCAGGGCTCGCCTAGGAACACGCCGGTCGCGACGTGGCCGACAAACCCGGCTCCGAGTCCGGCCACGAACACCAGGGAGGGGTGGTTGTGAGCTGTGCGCCAGCGTATGACCGCCGTTCGATGGCGGGTCTTGCCGGAGAGCCAGATCGCAAGCCCGACCAGGAACCAGACCACGAGCCAGACCACGAGTCCCTTCACGAGCCAGACCAGGTGTTTGAACCCGAGCCAGTTGTTTAGCAGGATCAGATATTCCGCGGTGGTTATGTAGCCGAACACCATTCCGATGATGAACACCAGGAGCGGATTGCTGAACACGACGTGCCAGCGTGCGGGTGCGGTGCTGGAAGGTTTTTTGCTGGCGAGCCAGGCTCCGAGCATGCCGCCGAACCCGATCACAAGCCCCTCCACGGGCCCGATGATCCCGAGCGACGGGTCCTCCGGGAGCCAGCTTCTGAGTCCAAGCGTGCCCGCAAGCCCACTTACGAGTCCGATGGTGAGGGCGCGTGGGAGGGTGGGGGTCCAGGACGGGATGCGCCACCAGGCGAGATCTTGGGTGTGATCCTGGCTCATGCGCGCAGCGATCAACCGGAGGGTGTGTTGCGCGGTGGGCAGAGTGTAGCGGGGTTGTGGCGGATCACCATGCCTCGGGGTGTAGGCGGTGGTTGAGGTGTAGGCGGTCCGCAGGACTCGGTCGAGCAGGTGGTCCACGATGTCCTCCCGCGTGCGGTCGGTGCTCGCGCAGAAATCGAGGAGTTCGCCGACGGTGTCGCCGGCGCGGTAGGTGTCGCGGACCAGGGTGATGGTTAGCGGGTTGTTCAATGCCTGGGCGATCGGGTCGTTTGGGGAAGAGGTATGCAGCTGGTCGGTCAGCTCCTGCCACCTGCGTGGGGGCGGGTGAAGCTGGACGCGAGTCAGGTAGTTCGCGGCGTCGTCGGGGCCAACATCTTGCAGTTCGACTGCGACCGCGCCCTCCAAGATCGTCTGCTCTGCGGCGTGGGCTATCTCAGTAGTGCGGGACAGGACAACCAGCCGGAACACGGCCTGGTCGTTGAGGGATTGGAGGGCCAGGGGCCGGAGCTGTTCGTTGATCTCGTCGAGCCCGTCGAGAATGACCGTGATCTTGTCGGTGCGGAGGAGTGCTGCGGCTGCCCTGGCGCCGCGCTTGCCGGTAAAGAGGCCGTCGTAGGTCTGGCGGAGCTGGGAGATCAGCCAGTCCTCCACATGTTGGGTGCTGGGGTTCCAGTCGTGCAAGGTGAACAGGACCGGCACTAGCACCTTGGCCCGATCCGCCTCCGACACTTCGCGCCGGTGGTGCAGGGCCGCGAGTACCAGCAGCACAGCGGCGCCGCTCTTACCTGCCCCGGGGGGGCCGACGATCACCAAACGGCCAGACCTCAACCCGGCGTAGACGGTGTGCGGGTCCCGCAGTCTGCCGCTCCGCAGCTGCTCTTGTCGGGTCTCGGCAAACCCGGGTATGAGCGGAAACCGGGTCGAGTCGGTCACGTCCGATGCGGACCCGGCTACCGGCGTTGCCGACTGAGTCCAGCGCACCGCAATGGCTTCAGCCTGCTGTAGACGCCGGGCTGTCGCCGCTTGGTCCCACTGCTCTTGGACCGCGTCAGCGAGTCGATCAGCGAGCCGGTCACGTTCGGATCTATCGTCTTCGCCGGGCACGCGGGTCACCCGCGAGTCCTTGACCAGAGTGACCATCGAGGGCACAGCCGAAACAACCGCTACCACGAGCTGCCAATAGGACAGATCAGCACGATTCCAGTACAGATCCCACAACCACCACCCAGCAGCCCCCAGGCCCACCACCAGGAACACGACCACTAGCCCCCGCCGTCGAAGCCCGTCTATCACGGATCACAGTGTGAGCGACACCCGCCGCACCGGGTATACCTGGGACCACTGGCGTTGCGGTCCGTGTTCATTTGCCGAACCTGCTACGGAAGCGCCGCAGGTCAGAGCGGGTGCTGCCGAGGGTGTGTTGTAAGAGTAGTTCGGTGAAAAATCCCGCAGGGATGCCTCAACCGGCACAGAATCATCTGTCCATGACCAGCAGCTCGCGCCCAACGCTGGACCAGAACTGGCGGGCTGGCTGGTCCAGCTCCGACCGAGAGTTCGGGCTGGCTCAGCGGGCGTCCGCGACGAGGTAGTCGCTACGGATCGCGTCATCACCGGGCCATGGCCACCCACTGGTCTGGTAGATCTTGCGGTAGTCCGCCAGCGTCGGTGCGCCGAAGCGCTCGGCTTGGCGCCGTTCGATGGCCAGAGCCCGCTCGTTGGGATCAGCGTTGCTCGTCTGTGCGGTGGTGGCGGGCACGATGTCGGCGACGGCATGCCCGTCGCGCACGAGGTGCACGACGGCGCCCTGGGTGGACACCGCCACCGGTGTAGTGACGGTTATCACCGCGCCGACCTCACTCACCGGCGGTGGTCACATCACCGCCTTCCAGGTAGGCCTCACCCCGTGGGATCTGTCCGGCCGTTAGGAACGCCGCTCGGGAAGGCGCTGACCGTGACCTCCCTGGCGCCCCCCGGTGGACGTCAGGGAGGTCACGCGGCGTCCTGGACCAAACCGGGTCCTGGGTCAGGCCGGGACGATGAGTTCCAGAGCGTGCTCGCCGGTGTGGTGCGCCCGCAGGCCATCCCGTAGGGCGATCCGGGCCACGCCGTCGGCGTCGGACACCTCACGGGGCGCTGTGGCCAGCAGCCGAGCCAGCCGACCCTTGTGCGACTTGTTGTGGTGACTGACCGGGCGACGGCCGCGGCCGTCGTCGCTGAGTACCTGCACGGTGACCGCGCCCGGCACCGGCCCCAGCGCGGTGTAGCCGCCCGAACGCAGGTCGACCACCAGGCCCGCGACTCCGGCCAGCAGCGGGGCCAGCACCGGACGCCAGACCGAGCGCAGCGGGCCGACCCCAGGCAGCGCGCAGCCGGCGGACAGCCGGTAGGCCGGTATCGGGTCCGCAGCGGTGAGCAGCCCGAACAGCGCGGAGGCCACCACCAGCCGAGACCACGCCGCCGGCCGCAGCGAGCCGGCGTCCAGGGCCGAGTAGAGCACGCCGGTGTAGCGGTGCAGTGCGGGCAGCGTCGGTGCGGTCCACAACACGGCGTTGCGCTCCAGCTCACCGCCCTGGCGCTCGGACAAGCCGAGCGCGGCGAGCCCCGCTGGCCCGTCCCCGGCCAGCGTGACCAGCTCGTCGATCAGTGTCCGACGGACCGGGGTGAGCTCGGGATGTGCCAGCGCGTCCAACCGCAGCGGCGGGCCGTCACCGCCAGGCGCCTTGGTCTCCGACGGAGGTAACAGCACCAGCACAGCCGGTGAGCATACGGACACCGACCAAGTACCCAGCCGAACCATCCCAGAGACCGCTATTCGGCTCCGAATGGCGGTCAGCGCGACCCTGGGACCGCTATTCGGCTCCGAATGGCGGCATGGGCCTACCGGGAGCGCAGGTAGGCGATGCGTTTCTCGAGATCCTCGGCGGTGGCCAGCGCGGTGGGCGGGCCGCCGCACGCGGTGCGGACCTCCTGGTGGATCGCCCCGTGCGGCCGGCCGGTGCGGTGGTGGGCCAGCGCGACCAGGGTGTTGAGCTCCCGGCGCAGCCCCACGAGGCGTTCCCGAGTCGTCGGCGACCGAGCGGCCACGGGCGTGGGTACGGGTGCGGCCGCCCGCGCGGACGCTCGGTCCAGCTGCTGCTCCTGACGCCGCCGCAGCAGCGCCCGCATCTGGTCGGGCTCCAGCAACCCGGGCAGCCCGAGGTAGTCCTGCTCATCCTCGGTGGTGGCGAAGGCGGCCGTGCCGAAGGAGGCGCCGTCGTAGATCACCTGGTCCAGCTCGGCGCTGGCGCCCAGCGCGGTGAACGCGCGCTCCTGCTCACCCGGCTCGTCGCGCTGGACGTTGGCCCGCGCGAGCGCGTCGTCGTCCCAGCCCTCCTCGGGCCGGTGCGGCGCGCCGAGCACGTGGTCGCGCTGTTTCTCCAGCTCGCTCGCCAGCCCCAGCAGCACGGGCACGCTGGGCAGGAACACCGTCGCGGTCTCGCCGGGCCGCCGCGACCGGACGAACCGGCCGACCGCCTGGGCGAAATACAGCGGGGTAGCCGCTGATGTCGCGTACACCCCGACCGCCAGCCGGGGCACGTCGACGCCCTCGGAGACCATCCGGACCGCGACCAGCCAGCGCTCGTCGGAGTCGGCGAACGCGGCGATCCGGGCCGACGCCGAGGGGTCGTCGGACAGCACCAGCACCGGGTCCCGACCGGTGATCTTCCGCAGGATCCCGGCGTAGGCCTTGGCCGCGGTGTGGTCGGTGGCGATCACCAGGCCGGCGGCGTCGGGCAGCGCGCCGGCACACAGCTGAGCCAGCCGGGTGACCGCGGCAGCGAGCACCGCGGGGATCCACTCCCCCGCGGGGTCCAGCGCGGTGCGCCAGGCCCGCGCGGTGTGCTCGGCGGTGAGCGGCTCCCCCAACCGCGCCGAGTACTCCTCCCCCGCGCTGGTCCGCCAGTGGGCCTCACCGGAGTAGGCGAGGAACATCACCGGCCGCACCACCCCGTCGGCCAACGCCTCGGAGTACCCGTAGAAGTGGTCCGCGACCGAGCGCAACGCGCCGACGGCATCCGGTTCGTAGTTGACGAACGGGATCGGGGTGTCGTCGCTGCGGAACGGCGTTCCGGTCAGGGCGAGCCGGCGCGCCGCCGGGGTGAACGCCTCCCGCACCCCGTCACCCCAACTCTTGGCGTCTCCAGCGTGGTGGATCTCGTCGAGCACCACCAGGGTGCGGCGCCCCTCGGTACGCACCCGGTGCAGGGTCGGGTGCGCCGCGACCTGGGCGTAGGTGACGGCGACACCGTGGTAGTCACGCGAGGTGGCGCCCACCGAGTTACGGAACTCGGGGTCCAGCGCCAGTCCGGCCTCGGCGGCCGCGGCCGCCCACTGGTGCTTGAGATGCTCGGTGGGGGCGACCACGGTCACCGCGTGCACGGTCCGGTCGGCCAGCAGCTCAGCCGCCACCCGCAAGGCGAAGGTCGTCTTCCCGGCACCGGGCGTGGCGACCGCGAGGAAGTCCCTCGGCGCGTCGGCCAGGTACCGGGCCAGCGCTCTGCGCTGCCAGGCGCGCAGCGGCCGGCGCGAGGTTGCGGCTACGGCGGCGGTCTCGGCGAGGCGGGACACGGCGGGCGACGCACTCCTTTGGTCGATCTGGCGCTGGGGCGCCCCGTGAGTGGCGATACGAGCGAGAGGGCGCATCGCCACTCACGGGTTCGGCGGGGCCGAACGCTACCCCGGCGGGTCACGCTGTGCGTACGCAACCGAATGGACCATCCTGGGAACCGACATGGATGCCCCCGCCGAGCCCAGCGCCGACGAGCGGTCCCGACACGTCACGCTGCGGCTGATCTCCCGGACCGCTGCCAAGGCGTGGAAGGACAGCTTCGTCTCGATGTCGGCCCAGGCGGCGTTCTGGATGACGCTGTCTCTGCCGCCGCTGCTGCTGGGGTTGCTGGGCAGCCTCGGATTCGTCGCCGGCTGGCTCGGCCCGGCCACGGTCGATGCGGCGCAGCGGGAGATCGTGCGGTTGGCCACCGGCGTGTTCAGCGCCGATGTGGTCAACCAGATCATCCGCCCGACGGTGTCGGACATCCTCACCCGGGGGCACAGCTCCATCGTCTCCGTCGGGTTCGTCATCTCGCTGTGGGCCGGTTCCTCGGCGCTGGCATCCCTCGTGGACTCGATCACCGCCGCCTACCGTCAGCACACCGTCCGCCACCCGGTGTGGCAGCGGATCTTCGCCTTGCTGCTCTATGCGGTGGCGCTGATCGCCTCAGTGCTCGTGCTGCCGCTGACCGCGCTGGGCCCGGACCTGATACCCGAGCTGCTCCCGAAGGCGGTTCGGCCCACGGTGGCCCAATTGGTCACCATCTGCTACTACCCCGGGCTCGGCGTCCTGCTGATGGTCGGACTGGCCACGCTGTACAAGGTGGTGCTACCCCGCAAGCTGCCGTGGCACCGCGGGCTGCCCGGCGCCCTGCTGGCGATGGCGGTCTTCCTGGTCACCAGCACCGGACTGCGGCTCTACATCTCGTCGGTCACCGGCACCGGGTACACCTACGGGGCGCTCGCCACCCCGATCGCCTACCTGCTGTTCTCGTTCTTCATCGCGATGGCGATCGTGCTCGGCGCCGAGTTCAACAGCGCGATCGAGGAGATCTGGCCGGCTCGCCCGACCCGACGGGGTCGTCGACGCGAGCGGCGACGGGCGATGGCCCACCTCACCGCATCGGCGAACCGCTCGGCCCAGGGACGCGAATCCTCATCAGCTCCTCATCAGCAGGACACCCGCACCCGGGCAGCGACCGAGTAGGAGTGCTCAATGTCTTTCGACATCGTGAACTACAGCGCCACCGCCGGCCGAGTGGTGGACGATGACGTCGACTACTCCGCGTTCGAGCGCACACCGCTGCCCGAAGCTGCCCTGAGGGCGTTGCACTACATGTCCGACGTCGAGAGCCACACCATCTGCTACCTGCGGGATCTGCTGGTCACGCCGTCACACCAAGACCCGGACATCACGACGTTCCTGACCATGTGGGCCTACGAGGAGTTCTGGCACGGCGCGGTACTGGACAAGGTGCTGGCCGCGCACGGCCGGGCGGTGGGCCCCGATCGGATCCGCGGCATCCGGCTTGCCCAGGGCCGCGCTGACCGGTTGGCTCCGGTCTACCAGGCGCTGGCGGCCAATCTGATCGGTGACGACTTCATCGCCGTACACATGACCTTCGGCGCGATCAACGAATGGTCCGCCTACGCCAGCTATGGACGGTTGCTGGCCCAGACGGACCATCCCGAGTTGACCAAAATAGTCGGCCGCATCCGGCGGCAGGAGACCAGGCACGCGGCCTTCTACGCCAGCCAGGCGCGGGAGCGGCTGGAGCGCTCGCGCGCCGCCCGGCGGCTGACCCGGCTTCTCCTGCGGGTGGCGTGGACCCCGGTAGGGTCGGGGATCATGCCGGCCGAGGAGACAGCGTTCCTGGTGCGCTACCTGATGGACGGCACGGAGGGTACCCGGATGATCAGGCAGATCGACGACAAGATCGACCGGCTGCCCGGTCTCGCCGGCATGCACCTGGTCAGCCGCGCCGTCGTTCGCTACGGGGTGGGCCCCGATGATGCTGCGGGGCGTGGCACAGGCCCGGTCCAGCGAGCCGGTCGCCGGCTGTGGTCCCTGCTGCGCTCTCCCTCACTCAGCCGCTGAGTGATCCCGAGTGGTAACACGCCAGCTCACCCTTTCCGCGCAGACCCGTTTGCGCGACTCGCGCCAGCAATCCCGCCCGTGCCTGGGGAGGAACACCCTCCAGCGCGGCCTGGTCGAGCTCTACCCGGAATCCGGCGTGCCCCAGCAGCCGGACCCGCAGATCGCGCACCGGAACCTGGTGCTCGGCGAGGTATCCTCGCGCGGCCAGCTCGGCCCGCTCGACCAACGCCAGCACCTCGACGGTCACCGGTACCCCGACCGCGACCCGGGAGGCCAGGCACGGGGTGCTCGGCTTGTCCCGCACCGTCAGATTCCAGTGCGCCGCCAGCCGGCGCACGATCTCCTTGGTCGCGCCCACCTCTGCGAGCGGCTCACACACCCCGAGCTCAGCGGCCGCCCGCAGTCCCGGGCGGTGCGAGGCGCGACGGTCGTCGAGGTGCGTGCCGGTAGCGATGTGGGCGAACCCGCGCCGCTGCGCGAGATCGCGCACCGCGGTGAGCACAGTCCGCTTACAGAAGTAGCAGCGATCGCCGGCATTGGCCCGGTAGCCCGGGTCGGTGTACTCGTCGGTGCGCAGCACCACCAGTTCCGCCCCGATCTGCCCGGCGACGCGCTGGGCGCTCGTGAGCTCGGCCCGCGCCAGGCTGGGCGAGTCGGCGATGGCGGCCAGCACGGCGTCGGCGCCGAGCGCCCGGACCGCCGCGGCGAGCACCACGGCGGAGTCGACGCCGCCCGAGAAGGCCACCACCAGCCCGTCCAGCCGTCCCAGACGGTCGAGCAGAGCCGCCGCGACGGAGGTGGTGCCGGCGAGATCCGCAGTGTGCATGGTCGACGATCCTCGCATGTCCGGGGCGTCGGCGGGGCACGTGAGATAGTCGGCACCGTGCACGACTCCGCACCGCAGCCACCGCGGGACCCCGAGTCACCGCGGGACCCCCAGTCACATCCAGGGCAGACCGCAGCAGACACGACCGGAGCCGGTGATCGGGTCGGCGAGGTAGCCGGTATCGCCCGTCTGGATCTGGACCGCGCCCGGCGCACCGCCGTGCCCGAGGTCGTCTTCGCCGAGGGCAAGACCGAGGAGCAGACGCTGCGGCTGCTGGCCGCGCAGCGACGCGGCAACCCGGGGTTCCCCGCGCTGGCCACCCGGTGCCCCGACGGCGTGCTGCGCCGGGCGCCGGGAGCCTTCCCCGCCGAGCCGGTGCTGGCCGACCCCCTCGGGCGGACCGTGATCGTCGGTGCTCTGCCCCCCGCCCGCGGGTTCGTCGCGGTGCTCACCGGAGGCACCTCGGACCTACCGGTCGCGCACGAGGCGATCGCCACCCTGCAGGCGCTCGGCGCCGGGCACCGGTTGATCGTCGATGTCGGGGTCGCGGGGCTGCACCGGTTGCTGGCGCACCTCGACAAGCTGTCCGACGCCGACTGCGTGATCGCCATCGCCGGGATGGAGGGCACCCTGCCCGGGGTGGTGGCCGGGCTGATCCGAGCGCCCGTGGTCGGGGTACCCACCAGCGTGGGCTACGGGGTGAGCGCGGGCGGGTACGTCGCCGCGGCGACGATGCTCGCCTCCTGCGCGCCTGGGCTGACGGTGGTCAACATCGACAACGGGTTCGGCGCGGCGGCCCACGCCGTCAAGATCGTCGCGCGGGTGCACGGTGGCTGAGCTCATAGTGGTTGAGCCCGGGGTGGCTGAACGCAGGGCGGCGTACCTGGACTGCACCGCGGGTGTGGCCGGGGACATGCTGCTCGGCGCGTTACTCGACGCCGGCGCCGACCTTTCCGCGGTACGCGCCGCAGTGCGGTCGTTGGGGTTGTCCGGCCTGGACGTCGAGCTCGAGCAGACCCGGCGCTGCGGGTTGCGCTGCGCGCGAGTCGTGGTCATCACCCCGACCACCGACCAACCCACCCGGGGGCTTGCCGAGGTACTGGCCGTCATCGAGACCGCCCAGCTGAGCACCGCGGCCGCCCGGGTGGCCGCCGGCACCTTCCGGCTGCTCGCCGACGCGGAGGCCGCGGTGCACGGCATCCCCGCCGAGCTGGTGCATTTCCATGAGGTGGGAGCCGCCGACGCGCTGGCCGACGTGGTCGGCACCGTAGTCGCGGCCGAGCAGCTCGGCCTGCTCGCCGACGACGCGTTGCTGAGCTGCTCGGCGCTGGCGGCCGGCAGCGGCACCGCGCGCACCGCGCACGGCACGATCCCGATCCCGGCGCCCGCCGTCCTGCGGATCGTGGCCGACCACGGCCTGTCGCTGACCGGCGGGAACCTCGCCGGGGAGCGCACCACGCCCACGGGGGCGGCCCTGGTCGCGGCGCTGGCCACGCCCGGCCCGCTGCCCCCGATGACGGTCGAGGCGGTGGGCAGCGGCGCCGGGCAGCAGGACAGCCCGGAGCGGCCCAACATCACCCGAGTAGTGATCGGCAGTGGTACGCAACCAGCGCCAAACCCCGCCGAACCGATCACCGTGGTGGAGACCACCGTCGATGATCTCGACCCGGAGCTGTGGCCCGGAGTCCTGCTCGCCGTCCGAGCGGCCGGAGCGTGGGACTGCTGGACCACCGCCACCATCGGTCGACACGGCAGACCTGGGCAGGTGCTCACCGCGCTGTGCGCTGAGCCGCTGCGCCCGGCGGTGGTGGACGCGGTGTTCCGGCACAGCACCACGCTCGGCGTGCGGTGGGCGTGGTGGCAGCGCACCACGCTGCCGAGAACCAGCGTGCCGGTGCCGGTGGGGCCGCCGGGGTGCGAGCAGGAGATCACCGTCAAGGTCGCCGCCGGGCCGGGAGGACAGCAGACCGCCAAGCCTGAGCTCGCCGACGCCGAGCGGGTCGCCCGGGCACTAGGATGGCCCGTCCGCCGGGTGTACGAGGCCGCCCTGTCGGCCTACCACCGCGACCACCCGGCCCAGCCGTGAGTGCCGAACACTGTTATGGCACTCAATGCCACTCACGAGCGCCGGAGGCGCCATGAATGAGCTCGCCGGATCCCACGTGCTGCTCACCGGCGCCACGGGGTTCCTGGGCCAGGCGACTCTGGAGCGGCTGCTGGCCGACTACCCGGACACCCGCGTCTCGGTGCTGATCCGACCCCGTGGGGAGCGCGGCGCGGCCGACCGGCTGGGCGCACTGCTCCGCAAGAGTGTGTTCCGCCCGTTGAGTGAGCGTCTTGGCGCGGAGGAACTGGCGCGGGTGGTGCACGAGAGGGTCACGGTCATCGAGGGCGACCTCGGCTCGGTCGCCCTGCCCACCGACCTCGACGTCGTGATCCACGGTGCCTCGACGGTGTCCTTCGACCCCCCGCTCGACGAGGCCTTCCGCACCAACGTCTCCGGCGTGGCGACCCTGTACGAGGCACTCGCCGGCTCGCCGCACGTGGTGCACGTGTCCACCGCCTACGTCGCGGGCACTCGCAAGGGCGTCGTCACGGAGGTGGCGCTGGACCACGCTGTGGACTGGCGCCTCGAGCTGGACATGGCGCTGGCCGCGCGGGCCGATGTGGAGCGGGACTCCCGGCGACCGGAGGTGCTGCGCCGCGCGCTGGCGCAGGCGGGCGAGGCGCACGCCAAGGCCGGCCCGCAGTCCACCGCCGTCGACGCCGAGCGGTTGCGCACCGAGTGGGTCACCCGCCGGCTGGTGGACTACGGCCGTACCCGGGCCCGGAGCCTGGGCTGGCCGGACGTCTACACGCTGACCAAGGCGCTGGGTGAGCGGGTCGCCGAGCAGCTGTGGGCGCAGGCGGGCCGACCGCTGTCGGTGGTCCGGCCCGCCATCGTGGAGAGCGCGCTGCGACACCCGTACCCGGGGTGGATCGACGGCTTCAAGATGGCCGACCCGCTGATCATCGCCTACGGACGCGGAGTGCTCCGAGAATTCCCCGGGTTGCCCGACTCCGTGCTCGACGTGATCCCGGTCGACCTGGTGGTCAACGCCATCCTCGCGGTCGCGGCCCGGCCCCCTGCCGCCGAGCCGGCATACCTGCACGTCAGCTCCGGGGCCAGCAACCCGTTGACCTTCCAGAACATGTACATGCTGTGCCGAGAATACTTCAACAACCACCCCATGCCCGACGGTGATCGCGGCCACATCGAGCCCCCGACCTGGCGCTTCCCCGGCAGCCAGCAGGTGGAGCTGACGCTGCGCGCCGGGGAGCGGGCCGCCGCCCTGGCCGAGCGAGTACTGCTGGCCCTGCCACCGTCGACGCGATCCCATGGCTGGCTGACCAGCCTGGACCGCCAGCAGCGGGACTTGGTACAACTGCGGGAGTACGCCGACCTCTACGGCGTCTACGCCCGCGCCGAGGTGATCTACGACGACAGTCGGCTGCGGGAGCTGCACGCCGCGTTGCCGCCCCAGCGAGCCACCGAGCACGGCTTCGACCCCACCGTCATCGACTGGCGGGCCTACCTGCAGGACGTGCACTGCCCGTCGATCACAGCCACGATGCGCCGGGCCGGGCAACGGCGCGGACGTCCCACCGCCGGCCAGCACAGCTCGACGTCGCAGTCCCAGTCACCGTCGCTGCCCGAGCGCACCGACGTGGCCGCGGTGTTCGACCTGGAGGGCACCATCGTGAACTCCAACGTCGTCGAGTCCTACCTGTGGGCCCGGTTGTCGACGCTGCCCCGCTCCGACTGGCTGCGCGAGCTGGCCGATCTGGCCCGGAACGCCCCCCGGTACCTCTACGCCGAGCGCCGTGACCGCGGTGAGTTGTTGCGCGCCTTCCTGCGCCGCTACGCTGGAGTGCGGGCCGACGAGCTGCGAGCTCTGGTCACCGAGGTGCTCGGCGACGCGCTGCTGCACCGGGTGATGCCCGAGGCCACCCGGCAGATCCGTCGCCACCGCGCGGCCGGGCATCGAACCGTCCTCATCACGGGCGCCGTAGATCTACATGTGGAGCCGTTGTCAGTGCTGTTCGACGAGGTGGTGGCCAGCCGGATGCACACCAAAGACGGCGTGCTGACCGGATTCCTCGAAACCCCGCCGCTGGTCGACGAGGCGCGCGCGGCGTGGCTGCGGCAGTACGCCCAGGGCCACGGCCTGCACCTGGACCGCTCCTACGCCTACGCCGACAGCTACTCCGACCGCCCGCTCCTGGAGGCTGTCGGGCACCCGCACGTGGTCAACCCGGACTCCCCGCTGTTCCGGCACGCCCGGCGCCGCCGGTGGGTGGTGCACCGCTGGGGTAAGCACACCGGTGGGCTGCTCGAGGTGCTGCTCGATGTCACCCGGGCGGATGCCCTCGTCGATTCCAGAGTCGATGCCCGGCCAGGTCACGTTACGCAAGGAGAACCGAGGTGAGCCTGGCGCTGCAATATCACCGCTCCGCCGGGCGCTACTTCGCCGCCCGCGCGGTCAGCGCCAGCCGTGCCGGGGGGCGGCTGGCGGGTGCGCTGGCCGGCAATGTGGCGCCGCTGCGGCTGGTCGAGCAGGCCGACCCCGTCCCGTCCGACGAGTCCTGGATCAGGGTCGAGCCGGTGCTGTCCGGGATCTGCGGCTCCGACCTGGGCCTGCTCACCGGCCGGTCCTCGCCCTACCTCGGGCCCTTGACCTCGATGCCCTTCGTCCTCGGCCACGAGGTGCTCGGGCGCACCCTCGACGAGCTGCCCGGGCTGCCGAGGGGCAGCCGGGTGGTGATCGACCCGGTGCTGGGGTGCGCGGCGCGCGGCGTGGCGACCTGCCCGGCGTGCATCGCCGGGCATACCAGCCGCTGCGACCACATCACCACCGGTGCGCTGGCCGCCGGGCTGCAGACCGGGTTCTGCGCCGACACCGGAGGCGGCTGGAGCCGCCGCATGCTCGCCCATGCCGGCCAGCTGCACCCGGTGCCGGATCAGCTGCCCGACGAGATCGCGGTCCTGGTGGAGCCGCTGGCCTGCGCGGTGCACGCGGTGCGCCGGGTACCGGTCGGTCCGGGCGCGTCGGTGCTCGTGATCGGCGCGGGCACAGTGGGTCTGCTCACCCTGCTTGCGCTGCGCAAGCTCACCCCGGCCGGCGAGGTGTACGTGATCGCCAAGCACGCCCACCAGGCCGACCGGGCCCGCGAGCTGGGCGCCACTCAAGTCATCGGCACCGACAGCACCGCCAGGACGCTGCGCCGGGGCACCGGAGCCCTGCTGGTCCAACCCGAGCTCGGCGAGGGCTACCTGCTCGGCGGTGTGGACCTGGCCTTCGAGTGCACCGGAGGCTCGACGGGCCTGAACACCGCGTTGCGGTCACTGCGGGCCGGGGGCACGGTGGTCGCCTCGGGGATGCCCTCGGGCGGGGTGGACCTCACCCCGCTGTGGTACCGAGAGCTGGTCCTGGTCGGGGCGTACGCCTCGGCGGTAGGGGAAGAGCCCACTCAGGGTGATTTCCCGGAGGCCATCGCGCTGGCGGCATCGGCGCCGCTGGACGGTTATGTTGACACGAAGTACCCGCTGGAGCAGTGGCGTGCGGCGCTGGATCACGCTGCCTCGGCCGGCCAGCTGGGCACCGTCAAGGTCGTCTTCGCCCCCAGCCGGGGTTGAGGGTGACAACGCCGAGAGTAGGGGCAGGAGAGAGCGTGGGCAGACCAGGTTTCGTGCTCGACGTCGACGAGCGGACTCCCCCGCTGCTGATGCACGAGGGCGAGGGGTTCCGGCTGGAGCGCCTGCCGCTGGGCAGCCGGGTGATCTACCCGCCGGAGTCGCTGCCGGCCATCGTCGATCTCGAGAGCGCGATCCGGCACGCCCTGACGCATCCGCACGGCAGTGACCCACTACCGCAGCTGCTGCGTCGCGGGATGCGGCTGACGATCGTGTTCGACGATCTGTCGCTGCCCCTGCCGCAGATGCGCACCCCGGACGTCCGGCAGCGGGTGATCGAGCAGGTTCTGGAGCTGGCCGCCGCCGCCGGGGTGGACGACGTGGAACTGATCGCCGCCAATTCACTGCACCGGCGGATGACCCCGGCGGAGCTCAAGCGCACCGTCGGCGAGCGGGTGTTCCGCGCCTTCCACCCCGACCACCTGCGCAACCACGACGCCGAGGACCCCGCCGGCCTGCTGCATTTGGGCACGACGCCGCACGGCGAGGACGTGGAGATCAACCGGCGGGCCGCTGAGAGCGACCTGATCGTCTACGTCAACATCACGCTCACCGCGATGAACGGCGGCTCCAAGTCGGTGGCGGTGGGGTTGGCCAGCTACGCCAGCCTGCGCCACCACCACAATGTGCACACGCTGCGGCACTCGCGCTCGTTCAACGACCCCCCCAACTCGGCGATGCACCACTCCTACGACCGGATGGCCGACCTGATCGGTGGGCAGGTGCCGGTGTTCACCATCGAGACGACGCTGAACAACGAACCGTTCCCCTCCTCGCTGCGCTTCCTGACCCGCCGCGAATGGGAGTGGAACCTCACCGACCAGGCCGGCTACCTGGCCGTCAAGCGGAGCAACGACCTGGCCCCCGCGAAGCTGCGGCGGCGGATCTGGCAGGCCACCGAGGCGCCGTACGGCGTCACCGGGGTGCACGCCGGCGCACCGAGCCAGGTGCATCCGTACACCCTGGCCGCGGTGCACCGCCAGCAGCTCACCGAGGTGGCGGGGCAGGCCGACGTGGCGATCTTCGGCTTGCCCTACATCTGCCCGTACAACGTGAACTCGATCATGAACCCGATCCTGGTCATGTCCTTGGGCCTCGGCTACTTCTTCAACCTCTACCGGGGCAAGCCGATCGTGCGCCAGGGCGGGGTGGCGATCTTCTACCACCCGATGCCGCACGAGTTCCATCCGGTGCACCACGCGAGCTACATCGACTTCTACGAGCTGCTCGCCGAGACCACCGACCCGGTGATGCTGGAGACCAAGTACGAGAAGCAGTTCGCCACCGATCCCTGGTACACCCATCTGTACCGGACCAGCTACGCCTACCACGGCGTGCACCCGTTCTACATGTGGTACTGGGGCGCGCACGCGATGCAGCACCTGGACGATGTGATCTTCGTCGGGGGGAATCGGTCGACCACCGCGCGGCTGGGCTTCCGCGCCGCGTCCAGCCTGGCCGACGCGTTGGAGCTGGCTTCGGACACCGTGGGTCGCCAACCGCGGATCAGCTACCTGCACGCCCCGCCGATGGTGCTGGCGGACGTGCGATGAGGACACTACGAGACGAGCTACGGCTGCTGCGGCACGGCCGGGACTGGCGGGGCCGGTCCCGAGTGCCTCGCTCGGCACAGCCCTGGGAGCACCCGGAGACCGGGGAGGACTTCCCCACCGCGTGGGCCCGCACCGCCACCGCGGGAGCGCTTCGTACCGTCCTGCAGCAGGGGGTACTCAAGCCGGTGGTCTGGAGCCAGACCCGGCCGGTGGTGCACGGTCGGGAATACCTGGACAGCGTGCGCGGTCCGGCGATCTTCGTCGCCAATCACTCCAGCCACCTGGACACCCCGTTGATCCTGGGTGCACTACCCCGGCGGATCACCGAGAATCTCGCGGTCGGGGCGGCCGCCGACTACTTCTTCGACTCCCGCGCCACCGCCACGGCCACCACCCTGCTGTTCAACGCGTTTCCCGTGGAACGGCGCGGATCGCGACGAGGCCGCAGCCTGGCCGCCGAGCTGGTCGACGGCGGCTGGAGCCTGCTGCTGTACCCGGAGGGCGGCCGCACCACGGACGGCTGGCTCACCACGTTCAAACTCGGCACCGCACAGCTGTGCGCCATGAAGGGGGTGCCCGCGGTGCCGATCGCGCTGCGGGGCACGTTCGCCGCGATGCCGCGTGGCCGGCGCTGGCCGCGCCCCGGCCGGCCACGGGTCACCGTCCGGATCGGGCGGCCGCTGCGCATCGGAACCGACGAGACGGTGCCGGAGTTCCGCACCAGGCTGGTGCGCGCGGTGGCCACGCTCTGGGCCGAAGACGACCTGGGCTGGTACCGCGCCCTGCGGGCGGCAGCGGACGACTCGCTGGCGCTGCCCACCAGTTCGCGCAGCGTACTCCCCACCACCGCGTCCGGTCAGCTCGCGCAGGACCACGACATGGCCCCGTGGCGCCGACTCTGGGAGGCCACCCGCCCCCCCGCCGACGACCGCCCCCGCCAGGTCTGGACCGACTGACCCCAGAACGGCCGCAGTGGCGTTAGTCGTCATTGTGGTAGTCGTCATTGTGGTAGGTCGAAGATGTAGCCGGCCCCGCGGACTGTCCGAATGCGAGTCGGCCGGTCCGCGTCACTCTCGATCTTCGTACGAAGCCGGCGGATGTGTACCTCCAAGTAGTTTCGGACGGCCGTCCGATCCGGACCCCATGCGTTGTCCAGCAACTCACGCCGGGTGACGACCCGACCGGCATTATCCATCAGCAGCCGGAGGATCACGAACTCTTTGTGGGGCAGGTGAACCGGCGTTCCTCGGACGTGGAGCCGGTGCCCATCGAGCTCCAACGCCACGTCACCGATTCTCAGGATCCGCAGCCGCCCGAGAGTCTGCGGATCGACCGGCAGGTAACGGCTCACCTCCGGTGTGTTCGTCGGCTTCCAGCTCTCGATCGATGACATCAGCCGCACCGCCGTGCCGCCGGGTCGGTCATCACCGGCTCGCTCGCTGTCACTGCCGTGGAGCCGCCCTGGTGGGATGGCATCGTGCGCTCCTCCTTCGAGCTCCGGCTGGTCCTGGCCCGCAGGCACAGCACACGCCTCTTGTTGCAATATAACTGCAACAGACTCGAATAGTAGTAAAGAGTGTCAAGTCAAGCTGCCCAATCGTGACATAAAACTCGAAAAATTACCCTGAGTGTCCATGACGGGGCGATTTGTTACCACATCAGGTGATAATCGGGCTGGGCCCCTGCTGCCCGTTGCGCCGACACCCTGGCTCCGACCATGTCCGGCTGATGACAGATCGCGACAGATCCCGGGAGCCCAAGGGCTCGCCCTTGACGTTCAGCCTCTGGAAGCCTGGCCTGCTGCGGCACGCCAGTGCCACGCTGAGCTGAGGATCTGGTTGCGGAGGATTCAGCAATGACACCAGACAAGACGAAACCCGCGCCGGTGATCCTGGTGAGTGGCCCCGCAGCCGCCGGGAAGACCTCCACCGTCGACCACTTCGCGAGGCAACGGGCCGAATGTTCTCTGCACGTCTCGCTGGACGATGTCCGCGACTTCGTGAAAGCCGGCTACGCAAACCCCGAGGACGGCTGGACGGATCTCGCCGAACGACAATACCGACTGGCGCGGGCTAGCTGCGCCTCGATCGCTCGGTTGTACGCGGCGGACGGCTACCAGTGCCTGATCGACGATGCCGTCTTCCCAGACTGGCCCGAGGTCAGTCTGAATCGCTGGTGCACTGAGCTCAAGGGCTTGCGCGTCGGGTTCGTCGTCATCCTCGCCGACTTCGAGGTCTTGGTAGAGCGTAACAAGGCTCGCCTGGGGAACCGTAAATTGAACACCGACATGCTGCGGATCATCTACGACCGGATGCGCGGGTGGCACGACCACGGTGTACCCGTCATCGACAACACGGCGCTCACAGTGCGACAGACAGCTGACGAGCTGCATCAGCTCATCTTATCCGGCCAGGTGTTCGGTAGCGTGCCGCTCCGTTGAATTTTAGTCCTGCAACCGCCCGTCAGTCTCGGTATGCCCAGCCCGTCAGTGCGTCAATCTCCACCCGGATAACCGGCCCTGCCGGCGGGTTCTCGTGGTGCTGCACGTATTTTTCGCAGAGTCGTTCGACCTGGTTGGCACGCTCCTGCTCGTCGTAGACGACACGAGCTGCGCAATCGACCCGTACCCACCAAAGCCGTGACCAGTCCTGATCATCGTAATCGTCTGCCGGCAGCGAGACACGGCCGGTCTCCGTGATGTTTCGCAGACGCTTGAGGTTGGTCGTGGCCTTCGGCTTGTGATCGACGACCAAGAGCCTGGTCGTGAGCATGTACGGCTATGACGATGACGAACTGGACACCGCACCACGCGATCATGCACCTGAAAATGGTCATCATCGACGGCCTGGACGTGGTCACGGGAAGCACCAACTGGTCGAAATCAGGAGAAGCCGATCAGGATAACCAGCTGACCGTCATCCGGGACCCGCTCGTCGCCGCCGAGGCCCGCCCCCGCCGCCAGCCTCCTGACCTGGGCCGATCGGGTGCCTACGGGATCAGGAGCTCGTGGGCGCTGGTGAGCTGGCGGTGAAGGACCAGGAGATGCCGGGGGTCGGTGGCCGGGTCGTCCACGCCGGTAGCGGCGCAGGTGAGCAGCCAGGTCGCCGCCTGGACCCGATGCCAACCCAGTGCCCAGCGCTCGGCGGGAAGGCCACCGCGGTCGGTGAGGGCGTCCCGGTGACCGCCGATGTGCACGTAGCGCTCGAGGAGATCGCGGGTCCGGGGCGGGTCGGCGGGTCGGCGCAGGCCGGACCAAGCGGCCAGGTCCAGCAGACCAGGGCCGTGCAACGCCATGGCGAAATCGAGCAGGCGCCATCCGGTCGGGGTGATGAGCACAGCGCTGGGGTGCAGCTCTCCGTGGCACAACCCGAACGGTGGTCGCTCGGTGCCGGCGGCGCGGGCCGGGGCCATGTGGTGCAGGGTGGTGAGCGGACGGAACAGATCACCGGCGTCGGTGAACCGGCCGGCGGCACACAACGCGTCGAGGCAGGCCAGGGCCGCACTGGGCAGCGCGGCGAGGTCTGATTCGCCCAGCCGGTCCAGCCAAGCGGCAGGAGGGACGGCGTGCAGGCGGACGGCGGCCACCGCCGCGTCATGCTCGGTCGCCGCACGGACCGGGTCGCCGAGATCCTCCAGGATCATGCCGAGCATCCCGTCGAACACCACCGCCGCGTGCACCCTCGGTACCGGCACTCCGTGCGCGGCGACCTCGGCGAGCACCCGGTCCTCACCGGTGAAGGGCGCCAGCGCGTACTTGAACACCACGGTGGGCCCGCCGCTGGGGCGCAGCCGCTCCACACCGGACAGGCGCCACACCCGGATCGGCTCTCGGCGGACCACCCTGGGCAGGCCGGCCTCAGCGACCAGGCGAGCCAGCAGCCGGGACACCGCGACCTGATTCATGCCGTGCGCGCCCGGACGGTGGTGGTGGTGGCCTCGGCCATCTCCTGCAGCACCTGGTCGAGCCGCACGGACATGCCGGGCGGCACCCGGCCGAGCGCGGCGGCACAGAACGCCCGGAAGTGCGGCAGCAGCCGCAGTAGACCGGGCCGGGCGGCGAAGAAGCCCTCGACATCACCGGAGGTACCGGCCCGGAGCAGCAGCGACTCCAGCGCCACGATCTTGTCGGCGGTGCAGACCAGCAACACCGGGAGATCCTCGACGGCGATGATCGGTGCCGCCGATTCCAGGGCGTGATGCGCCACCTCCACCGCCCGCACGATCCGCGCCACCTCCGCGCCGTAGCGTCGGCCCAGGATGAGGTCGAGGTCGACGTGCGACGGCGCGAACTCCGGCGCGTCATGCAGCAGTGCCGCGGCGATCAACTCCGGAGCGGCGTCGGTGACGTACCGGCCCAGCACCAGGGCGACTCGCACCGCGTGTGCGAGCGCGGGCCGCTCATCGATGACCTGTCCCGCGCACCACTGCCGTGCCTGGCGCAGCGCGTGCTCGACGAGGGGGTGACGCGGCGCAGACAGCACCGTCAGCATGGCCGGCCCTTCCCGGTAACGTACCGCTGGTGAACGGTCCGCTGCCCTCCTGGTGCGTGGACACCTGTGTGGTGTGCCCGGCCCGGATGCTGGGGCCGGGCCAGTTCGACGTGACCGACCGGCCCGGACCCGACTACCGCTACAACCGGCAAATCGGATGGCGCGTGGACCCCGAGGGAAACGCGATCTGCGTACACCCCTACCGGGTGGGCCTTCCGGTAGGCCGCTATGCCTCCGCGCACCAGCCACCCCCGGGCCCCTCGACGCCTCGGCCCCAGCCCACGGCGGCTGCGTTGGAGTTGCCGGCCGATGTGGTGGATCTGGAGGGCTGGCTGGTGGCGACGCTGCGCGTGACCCCGTCCGATGAACTGTGCGAAGCGATCGCCCGCGCCGAGGAAGTAGCGGTGGCACGGTTCGCACCCGGCGCGGTGGCCACGGCACTGCGCCGAGTGCTGTCCCACGAACTCACCCACCACCGGTGACCTAGCCGGCGACCATCGTCTGATCCTCCGGGATCGTGATCTCGAAGCCGATGTCATGACCGCGACCGTCCTTGTCGATGCCGGCCTGCCCGTAGCGGCTGTTGAGAATCGCCAACCGCCGCTGCACCTCGCCGCTGCCGAGCCAATATCGCGAGGGCTGCTCACCCCACCCGGCGGCGGCGTAGTAGTCGTCGGTGCGGCAGCCACGCGTGTAGGTGAACCGCTCCAGCTCGGTGGCGTGCGGGAATACCACGCCCAAGTCGGCTTGCATCCGGGTCATCACGGTGAACTGCGCCAGCACCGCATGCACCATCTCGTCCACGGGCGCGGGAACCAGCAGCTCGGCGGCGTCCTCGTCGCCGCCGGTCAGCTCGAACACCGCCGCCTTGAGTGCCAGGACGCGCAGGGCCTCGGTCAACAACGGCCCGGCGTCGCGCTCGAGCGACCACCGGCTGATCACCGGATATCCGGTGAACGTGGCCCAGCAGGTGGAATACCTCATCGAGGAACTGCGCAGCCGGTCATAACCGGGGTGCGCCCGCATCGCGTCGAGAATCCGCGCGGCTCGCGCGCCGACCCGCCCCGCACCCGGCATCGGACTTGTCACCATCAGTGAGACTCCTTTCCTTGTCGATGAACTGTCGCCAGTGCTCGGTGGGCCGCACCTCCGCTTGCCTCCCTCCCGTCTCCTTGCGGCAGTCCAGAATTACTTTTACGGTCAGCACCGTTGCAACACGCCTATCCTACCTGCGCGGAAACAGTTGCGGAAGCGCGAGACGCAACGTAGCTTTCCCGCTATGGACACAATGTTCCGGGAACTGACGCCGACACAGGAGTCCCTGTTTCTGACCCTCTACCTCAGGGCGCTGGACCAGAGGTCTCCCGACCCGATCCTGGGCGACACCGTGTCCGCCGAGATCGCAGACAAGATCGATTACGACTTCACACGGCAGAAGGTGCAGCACAGCCTTGTCCTCGATCTGGCACTCCGCACCAAGAAACTGGATGACCTGATCCGGACGTTCGCCGCCGAACACTCCAACGCCGTGGTGCTCGACCTGGGATGCGGGCTGGACCCCCGCGTGCTCCGATGTGACCTTCCGCCGCGCACCGACTGGTACGACATCGACTTCCCCGTGGTGGTGAAGATACGGGAGCGGTTCCTTCCCCACGTGTCTCACACCATCAACGCCGATCTCACCACGCCCGGGTGGCTGGACGACATCCCCGCCAACCGGCCCACCATGATCGTCGCCGATGGCCTGGTGGCGTTCCTGTCCGGCCCCGCATACAAGGCCATGGCCCGCGCCCTGACCGCCTACTTCTCGACCGGCGAGTTCGCGTTCAACGCCTACACCCCCTTGGTTATGCGGTTGGGGAACTACAGCGGCACGTTCAAAGCCCTCAACGCGAGAACGGCGGGTGACGGCATCAACGATCCCCATGAACCGGAGAGCTGGGGAGCCGGCCTCACCCTGATCGAGGAACTGCTTCTCGTCCACGAGCCCGACGTAGCCAAGTTCCCGCAACCACTGCGCGCCTTCACCCGCCTCTGCGCCCACAGCACGCGCATTTCCCGGCACGGAAACCGCGTCGTCCGCTACCGCTTCTGAAACACCCCGCAACCGTAGGACTCGGATCCACCGCCTTGCCGGTGCACAGCAGCGCGAGGGCGTAGCCGCCGGTGGCGACGGCGAGGATGGCGAAGCTCGGCGGCAGCGCGGGCACGGTGTAGCTGAGCGCGAGGCCGGCCCACATCTGCGCGACCGCGAGGGCGGCCGAGAGGAGCAGCGCCGCGTAGGGCCGGGTGGTGAGGCGCTGGGCGGTCCCGGCGGGTGCGGCGAGCAGTCCGAGCAGCAGCAGCGCGCCGACGGCTTGGCTCGCCTCCGCGGCGGTCGCGCCGACTAGGGCGAGAAAACCGTAGCCGAGCAGGCGAACCGGAACCCCCCGGGCGGCCGCGACGGCGCCATCGATGCTGGTGAACAGCAGCGGCCGAGCGATGGCGACCATGACGGCGGCGATGACGGCGGCGATGATCGCGGCGGTGACGGCCGCGGAGCGGCTCAGGCCGAAGATCGAGCCGAACAGGACGGTGACGCCGGCGTTGCCGTTGCCGGCGCTGTTGTTGGTGGTGTAGAGGGTCAGGAAGAACACGCCGAGCCCGAGGATCCAGGCGAACACGCCGCCGATCACGACATCGTCGGCACGGCCCCGGCCGCCGAGGGCACCGAGGGCGACGCCCACGACGATGGTCGCGACGAACAGCCCGACCCGCTCGTCGATGCCCAACGCCAGCGCCGCCAGGGCACCGGTGAACGCCACATGGCTCAGCGCGTCGCCGGTGAAGACCTGGGCTCGCAACACGACGAAGTAGCCGACCAGCCCGGCGGCCGCGGCGATCGCGGTGCCGGCCAGCAGCGCGTGGAGCAGGAACGGCGGCCAGCTCATCGCGCGCGGCGCAGCGCTTGGGCGCCCAGGTAGCCGGCGAAGGCGAAGCTGGTGACGAAGAACCCGACCGGGAACGGGGTGTAGTAGGCCACACTCAGGCCGAGCCAGGTGACGACCAGCCCGATGGCGACGGTCAGCGCTAGGGCGCGGACGGGTCGCACGGTCAGCGCCTGCGCGGTCGCCGCGGGCATCACCAGCAGGGCGAACACCAGCAGGGTGCCGGTGATCTGGCTGGCCTCGGCGGTCGCGGCACCCAGGAGCACCAGAAACACCACGGACAGCGCGCGCACCGGGACATTGCGGGCGCGGGCCACGTCGGGATCGATCGAGGCGAAGGCCAGCGGGCGGCCGATCACCCCCAGGATGATGAGTGACACCGCGGCGACGACGCCCAGCAACGTAACCTGCTCGGTGGTGATGCCCAGGAAGTCGCCGAACAGCAGCGCATTGATGCCGCCCAGGAATCCCTTGTAGAGGGCGACGAACAGAAACCCGCAGGCGAGCGCAAAGGCCTGCACGGTGCCGGTGACCGCTGACTCCTCCGCGTAGCCGCCGGGCCCCGCGCGCGGCAACGCCGCGATGACCAGGGCGCCGGCCAGGCAGAACGCGAAGTAGCCGTAGCCGGCGGCGACGCCGATCAGCACCGCGCCGGCCGCGCCGGGAAAACCGATCAGCGACAGGGTATGGCCGGCGAAGCTCTGCCGGCGCAACACCATGAAGGAACCCAGCACTCCGGCCAGCACCGCGACGATCGTGCCCGCGCGGAAGGCGTTGACCATGAACGGGAACGACCACATCTGCTGCAGATCGATGATCGGGTTCCAGCTCGGGCCCTCGGCGGAGGTCATGGCTGCCGCCCGGCGTGCACCTCGTGCCGTTCGGGCTGGCCGATCACGACCAACCGGCCGTCAGCGGCGGTGAGCACCTCGATCGGGGTGCCGAACAGCTGGGTCAACGCGGCGCCGGTGATCACCTGGCGGGGTGGGCCGATCCTCGAACCGCCCGGAGCGAGGTAGACCACGGTGTCGAGATGGGACAGGATCGGGTTGACGTCGTGCGCGACCATCACCACGGCCACCCGCTGCGCTCGGCTGATCCGGGCGATGAGGCCCGCGACGGCGGCCTGATTCGGCAGGTCCAGGCTGTCCAGTGGCTCGTCGAGCAGCAGCAACTCGGGTGCCGGGGCCAGCGCCTGGGCGATCAACAGGCGTTGCTGCTCCCCCCCGGACAGCTCCCCCACCGGGCGGTCGGCGTAGGCGCCGGCACCGACCAGGTCGATGACCTCCTCGGCGCGCGCCCTCGACGCGCGCCGCGCCGCGCTACCCGGCCACCATGCCGCGGCCGGAAGCGGAAGCCCCCAGCGGTGCCCGTCCAGGCCCAGGCGCACGATGTCGCGGCCCCGCACCCGCAGGGATGGGTCGAAGCTGCGGCGCTGCGGCAGGTATCCGATCCGCTCGTTGGCCCGCCCAGCGGGCTGGCCCAGTACCCGCACCTCACCCTCGGCCAGGGCGAGCGCCCCCAGAATGACCTGCACCAGCGTGGACTTGCCGACGCCGTTGGGACCCAACACCGCGACGAACTCACCGACGGCGACCGTCAGGTCCAGACCGCTCCACAGCCGCCGGCCGGCCCGCTCGGCCGCCGCGTCGCGCAGGGTGACCACGGCGCGGCCCTTCATCGGGCGCTCGCCTGTGCTAGAGCTTGCTCGATGCCCTGAAGCTGATCAGCCTGCCAATCCTCGAAGCCGGCGGTGACCGGGACGAGTGTCTCGGTCACCGCCGCCACCGGGATACCGGCGGCCTTGGCCGCGGTCACCAACGCCACCACGTCGGGGGTCGCGTTCTGGCTGTTGAACACGAAGATCTTGATCTGCCTGGTCTTGATCTGCTGATCCACGGTGACCTTGTCGGCAGCGGTCGGGTCGGTACCTTCGCTGACCGCGTCCAGGAACGACTCCGGGGTAGCCATTCTCAGCTCGAGGCCCTCGGCCAACGGGGTCACGATCGATTCCGAGGCACCGATCGGGGTTCCGCCGTACTTGCTCCTGATATCGGCGATCAGCTGGTTGTAGCGGGCTAAACCCTGCGTCTCGTAGGCCTGCTTGCGCGCAGCGAAATAGCCGGCGTCGGCCGGGTCGATCCGCTGGTAGTCGGCGGTGATCCGCTCGATCACCCGGTGCACGTCATCCGGGGAGTACCAGCGATGCGGGTTGCCGCCCTCCTTGACCCCCACCAGATCCCCCACATTCACCACCGCCCGCGCCGGCGCCGGGTTCGCGTCGAGCAGCTTGGCGACCCACGGGTCGTAGCCGACCCCGTTCTCGATCACGTACGACGCCCTGGCCAGGGCTCGCCCGTCGGCTGGGGTCGGCTCGTAGCTGTGCGGGTCGGTGTCCGGATTGGTGATGATGCTGTGCACGGTGACGTGCTCGCCACCCACCTGCGCGGCGATACTGCCCCAGAAGTTCTCCGCCGCCACCACTGTGACCTTCGGGTCACCGCTCGGCCGGCCCGCCACCGGGCCACCGGCCGGCGCCCCGGTGGCACATCCCGCCAGCAGACCGACAAGCGCGACCGCCGCCCACGCTCCCCTAACGGGCGATAAGATAGGACGAATCACTCCGGTTTTGCTCACGTTATGACTCCTAGCGCGGACGTTCCGTCACTCATATGGGTGGGAACGCGAGGCTAGACTAAACGAAATCGATAATCATTCCAAGACGCCGGGCATGGTCATCCGCTACTGATCACCTCAGATGCCGATGAGGCGTCAGGCGGCCGTGGCGAGCACCAGAGCGAACCGATCGTCAGGATCGGTCCACCACGCCTGGTCGACGAATCCGGCGTCGGCCAGCTCGGCCCCGAGTCCCGTACGCCGGAACTTGACCGACACCTCGGTGCGCATCTCCTCGCCCGTGACGTAACGCACTGTCATGCCCACCGCGGGTAATCGGACGGTCATCGCGCGCCGGGCCCGCAGCCGCATCTCGATCCTCTCGTGGGCGGCGTCCCACACCGCGACGTGATCGAATGCACCGACCTCGAAGTCGGCGCCGAGCTCGCGGTTGAGCACGCGCAGCACATTGCGGTTGAACTCGGCGGTCACTCCGGCGGCGTCGTCGTAAGCGGGCACCATCACCGCCGGATCGGTGACCAGCCCGGCGCCGAGCAGCAGCAGCTCACCGGGATCGAGCGCGCCGCGCAGCGCGGTGATGAAGCCGGCCCGCTCCGCCGGCAGCAGATTGCCGATCGTGCCGCCCAGGAAAGCCACCAGACGGCGCCCACTCCGACCGGCCGGCAGCAGCTCCAGATGCCGAGTGAAGTCGCCGACCACGCCGTGCACCGCAAGGCCCGGGTACTCCAACGCCACCGCCGCCATCGCGCCACGCAACGCCGACTCCGACACGTCCAGCGGCACGAAGCGTCGCAGCGATCCGGTCGCGGTGAACGCGTCGAGCAGCAACCGGGTCTTCTCCGAGGAGCCCGAACCGAGCTCGACGAGGGTGTCGACAACCGCCCCCTGGACCACGATCCGGTCGGCGATCTCTTCCGCACTGCGCCGCAGCAACTCTCGCTCGGTGCGAGTGGGGTAATACTCGGGCAGCGTGGTGATCTGCTCGAACAGCTCGCTGCCCCGGGCGTCGTAGAACCACTTGGGCGGCAACCACTTGGGATCGGCGGACAGCCCGATCCGCGCGTCGTGGTGCAGCGCGTCGGCGGCATCGGAGTCGGACAGGTGGATCTCCAGCACAGGTGCGGTCATGGCTCCTCGGCAGTGATCGCGGGAATCGGCGCGACGTCCACGGTGGACGGTGTCGCGGTGAGCAGATGACAGTCAGGGACCGGTTCCCAGCCGGGGAGCTGGTCGGTGGGCTCGGAGCAGACCAGCACCGCCCCGTCGCCGACCCGCACCGCCAACGCGTGGCCCGCGGCGGTCGCGGCGAGCTCGGTGCCGTCGGTGACCAGCAGGTTCAGCCGCGAGCCCGGGGCGCGGGCCTGCACCTGCGCGGCGACCACGCCCAGCGCGCGGCTCAGCGAGGCGCCGGCCGCCAGCTGGTGGCGGACCAACGCCCACAGCAGCGCGGAATCGGTGGGCGCGTCGAGGGTGAGCAGGTCGGTCACCGGCAGACGGCCGGCCAGCGTCGCCACGCGCTCCGGCCACCCGGCGACCACCCCGTTGTGGCTGAACAGCCAGCGGCCGGTGGCGAACGGGGCGCAGGCGGTGTCCACCACCGGCATCCCGACCGTGGCCGAGCGCACCGCGGCGAGCACCGCGCCGCTGCGCACCTCGCGGGCCAGCGCGGCGAAGGCCGCGTCGGTCCAGATCGGGACCGCTCTGCGGTACCGGATCGGCGTCACCGCGCCGTCGGGGTACCAGCCCGCGCCGAACCCGTCGGCGTTGATCGTGCCGCCGCCGCGCATGTCGGCCGGCGCATAGCTCTGCCGCAGCAGCGAGTGTGGCGGGTCCAGCAGCAGCGTCGCGAGGGCGCGCGGCGGCCCGAGGTAGGCCAGGTGTCGGCACACGTGGTTCAGCCGACGTCCCGCGCGCAGCGGAAACCGGTGAAGATCTGTCGGCGCACGGGGTGGTCCCAGCTGCGGAAGGTCGCCCGGCAGACCACCGGGTCGGTGCCGAACGAGCCGCCGCGCAGCATCCGGTAGTCCCCGCCGAAGAACACTTCGGAGTACTCCCGGTACGGGAACGACGCGAAGCCCGGGTAGCCGGAGAGCTCCGAGGACGTCCACTCCCACACGTCGCCGATCAGCTGGTGCACGCCCAGTGCGGACGCGCCGGCCGGGTAGCTGCCGGCGGGAGCCGGCTGCAGGTGGCGCTGCCCCAGATTGGCGTGCACCGGGGTGGGGTCCTCATCACCCCAGGGGAAGCGGCGGGAGCGCCCGGTGGCGGGGTCGAACCGGGCGGCCTTCTCCCACTCCACCTCAGTGGGCAGGCGCTTGCCCGCCCACGCCGCATAGGCCTGCGCCTCGAAGAAGCTGACGTGCACGACGGGCTCGTCGGGCGGTACCGGCTCGGTGACGCCGAACCGGGTGCGCCACCAGGACCCACCGTCGAGGTGCCAGAACCCCGGGGCGACCAGAGCGGCTTCGCAGCGGTGCGCCCAGCCCCGCTCGCTCCACCACCGCGGGTCGTGGTAGCCACCGTCGGCCACGAACCACTGGTAGCCGCGGTTGGTCACCGGGGTGGTGTCCAACCAGTACGCGCCGGTGCGGGCCCGATGCGCCGGGCGCTCGTTGTCCAGCGCCCACGGCTCGGTCGAGGTGCCCATGGTGAACTCGCCGGCGGACACCAGCACCTCGGTGGGCAGGTCCGTGGAGCGCTCCGGCTGCGGGGCGGGGGCGTGCAGCGCAGCCGGGCCGACCCGAAGCTGGTGGGTGACCAGCATCGTCTCGTCGTGCTGGTGCTCGTGCTGCACGATCATCCCGAAGGCGAACCCGCGCTCGAGGAGCTTGCGACCCGCCAGCGGGGCGCGGTCCAGGACGTCGAGGACCTTGCCGCGGACCCCGCCCAGATACCGTCGGGTCTCGGTGGGGTCGAGCAGTGGCAGCGCGGGCCGGTTGCTCCGGGGGTGCTTGAACGCGTCGTAGAGAGCGTCGATGTCGGCTCGGACGGCCTCGCGCCCGCCCACGTCGCGGACCAGCCAGAGCTCCTCCTGGTTGCCGATGTGCGCGAAGTCCCAGACCAGCGGGGACATGAGGCGAGAGTGTTGGCGCACCAGCTCGCCGTCGTCGACCGCATCGGTCAGCGCCGTGCTGCGGGCGCGGGCGCGGGCGAGCTCGGCGGCGAGATGCTCGCGCAGGGCGGTGGTACTCAGCTCGGTGATCGGCAGGCTCACAGCGGCTGTCCTCCGTCGAGTCCGGCCATCGCGTCGGCGAAGTCGTCTGCTGGGCAGCGACCACGGCGGACCCGGTGCTCGGTGATCTCCTCCACGAGCAGCTGCACCTCGGCTGGGGCCTCCAACGCGGCTAGGGCGCGGCAGGCCAGCTCGAACACCTCGATCGCGGCCGCGGCGAGCGTGTCGTCACGCAGGCCATCGCGGGCCGCCCGCAACCACCACCCGGCGGTGGGCGCGCAGGCATCCCGGGCGGCGGCGGTGACGGCGGGATCGGCGAGCAGGGCAGCCAGGACCGCCACCGGTACCAGCCACTGCCCCGTCGGTTGGGTGTCCAGGTAGCGGACCTCGAGGTAGCCCTGCGGCCGGACCGGCGGAAACAACGTGGTCAGGTGGTAGTCCAGGTCGGCGGTACTGGGGCGACCGGGCAGCGCCCCGGACAGCCAGTCTGCGAAGGTGACCCCGGGTGGCACGTCCCAACGCCCCCGGAGGCGGCGCCGGCACAGCAGCGGGGTGTCCAGCGCTCGGCGGGCCCAGTCCACCGCTGGGTCCCAGCCCTCGGCCAGGTCCCAGGGCGCCGGGCTGGGCCTGGTGCGGGCTGGATCCAGCGCGGACCAGGCCCGCATCCGCGAGGATGCCCAGCCCGTGCGCAGGCCACCCATCCAGGGCGAGTTGGCGAACGCGGCCAGCAGCACCGGCCCCAGATCGTGTAACGCCGCCCAACGCAACGCCACCTCAGCGGACGTGCCGGCGTCCAGACACACCTGCACCGCAGCGGTGGAGCACATCATGGCCCGACCCATCGGACCGATCCGGTCGAAGGCGGTCTCCATCGCGGCGTAGCGCGGGATGTCGACCAGCCGGCGGGAGGGGCGATACGGGTCGGAACCCGAACCGGCGAGGACCAGGCCGGCCGGGTCGAGCAGATCGGTCAACGTGGCGATGTCGCCTTCCACGGTGGCGATGAGCTCGGTCAGCGAGGCGCGAGGCGGGCTGGAGATCTCGAGCTGACCACCGGGTTCGACCGTGACGGTGCAGCCGTGGGGAAGAGGGGTCTGGGGGCTGTCGGGAACAAGGGAACGCGGGGCGTGCGTGCCGAGCGCGTCGGCGAGGTGGCGGGCCCGCAACGAACGATGAGGGTTCCCGGCGTGCTGCACCACCCACTCGAGCTCGGCACCGAGCAGCGTGGGCGGCCCGTGCTTGAAACAGACCGAGGCGACGTACGCCTCGGCCTCCACCCGGCTGCGCAGCGCCGTCGGCGGTACGACCGCCGACGACGCCCAGGACAGCGCTGCCTTGAGCATCACGCCCCACCTCCCACGAATCGACGACACAAACCCCACGCCACGCTACCCAGTTACCCCGACATCTGCGGTCCGTAAGTAAGTACCAACGCGCCGGTACTCCCCGTGCGCCACCGCCTCCCGCCCGCCCGGTCGTGGCCAAATCCCGACGCCGGGTCGTTCGAGGACATGCGGGCGCTGATCCGGCGGCGCCTTGGCCGGTAGATGTACCGGATCATTCCCGACGCCGCCGTGTCGGATCGGGTGGCCGATGAAGCCCTGGCTGCCTACGCCGACGTGCTGGGCGCTCTCGCCGTCACGCCGTGGAACGGCCCGCCGCAGCACGAGGACACCCGGACGGCACCGTCCGCCGGTGGCCCTTCGGCCCCGCCCAGGCCAGCCAGGTCGTCTACCTGATCTTGGATGAGCAGCGGGAGGCCCATCTACTGCTCATCCAATGGTTGCGCTGACCGCTCACCTACCAGGCACCTCGCCGCACGGCTCACCGGTGAGGGCGTGTCCTGGTAGATCTCGTCGTTTGTGATCAACTCTACTGTCGCCGAGTTCGACAGTGGGGCTGCCCGGAGCCACGCGAACAGCCCCACTGTCGAACTCGGCGCACCGAGAGCACCCAATATCTGGCCCGCCCCTCGCCCAACGATCTATGGGGCGCGACCCTAGTTGCACCACAGCGTGTTCCGCGTGGCGGTCCAACCTGTTATCGGGCGTCGAGCTGCCTGGCCAGGCAGCACCAGCGTGGGTAAACCCCGTTGGTTAGCCATCCGGGCCACACCACAGCTCACCCCGTCGGTGCCCGTCGTGCGCCGGCGCTTCCCGCTCGTGCCGGTCGGCGTGGTTGTGGGCGACGAACGTCATCGCATGGGTGAACGCGGTATACGCATTGATGCGCTCGGCGGTCTCGGCGGTGCCGTGTAACGCGATCACCAGGCCGAACAGCAGAGTCATGTACCGGATTCCGGGGCGGGCGGCTAAATACACCAGGGCGGTCAGGGGCGGTAGCGCCAACACCACGTTCACCGAGGACACATCCGCGCTCCGCTGGGACCGCATCGCGCCAGCCGGATCAGCGACTTCGCGATCGCCACGCACCGCCACGCGGCCACAACGACAAACATGCCCCGAAGGAACACTACCCCGGGAGCCACATGGAGGGTTATTCAGCCGGCCGTGTAGAAGTGTAGGCCGATTACGGTTGAGATGGTTGTCGCGAATGTTGCAATGGGGCGACGGTAGTCGGTGTGCATGATTCTCCAGGTCTTGAAGTTGGCGA
>JBOHFI010000041.1:0-46068 GCA_050699595.1 Pseudonocardiaceae bacterium
CAGGGCGCCTGGTCGGTGGCGAGTGTGCAGGCCGCCGAAAGGCGCCTGCACACTCGCCACCGACCAGGCGCCCTCATGCGCCAAGCCGCGTTCGGACTGGCCACCCGGGTCGCGGCAGTGCTGGCCGAGCGGACCGGCGGGGTGTCCGGCCGGCATGTCGCGCTGCTTGTCGGGGCCGGAAACAACGGTGGGGACACCCTGTGGGCCGGCGCGTACCTGCGCCGCCGCGGGGTGGCGGTCACCGCTGTCCTGCTGTCTCCCGACCGCGCGCACCCGCAGGGCCTGGCCGCGCTGCGCGGGGCCGGTGGGCGGATCGCCGATCAGCTGCCAGACCGTCTCCACCTGGTGCTCGACGGGATCGTCGGGCTCTCCGGGCGGGGTGGGTTGCGCCCGGCGGCGGCCCGGCTGGTGGCGGCCGTCCGGGTGCCGATCATCGCGGTGGACTCGCCGTCCGGGGTGGACCCGGACACCGGCACTGTGCACGGCCCCGCGGTCACCGCTACCGAGACCGTCACCTTCGGCGCCCGCAAGCCGGTGCACCTGCTCGCCCCCTGGCGCTGCGGCCCGGTGCACCTGGTGGACATCGGGTTGTTCGGCGAGCTGGGGGAGCCCGACCTACGGGTGCTCACCGCGGCCGAGATCGGTGCGTTGTGGCCGGTGCCGGGCCCGACCAGTGACAAGTACACCCAGGGCGTCGTGGGGATCGCCGCGGGCTCAGCCGACTACCCCGGGGCGGCGGTACTCTGCGCGGGAGCCGCGGTGCTGGCCACGTCGGGCATGGTTCGCTTCGCCGGCGCGGCCGCCGACGCGGTACGCGGGCGCTGGCCGGAGGTGGTGGCCACCGGGTCGGTGTCCGACGCCGGGCGGGTGCAGGCCTGGGCCGTCGGGCCGGGACTGGGCACCGGTGCCGCTGCCCGCCAGGTGCTGGCTCACGTGCTGGCCGCGGGGGTGCCGGTGGTGGCCGACGCCGATGCGATCACCCTGCTGGCCCGGTATCCCGAGCTGGCGGACAGCCGTGACCCGGGCACCCCGCTGGTCCTCACGCCGCACGATCGGGAGTTCGAGCGGCTCACCGGTAAGCCGCCGGGCCCTGATCGGGTCCAAGTTGCCCTAGACGCCGCTCGCCGGTTCGACGCGGTGCTGGTGCTCAAGGGGAACACCACCATCGTGGCGGCCCCGGACGGGCTGGTGCTGGTGAACCCGGCCCGCTCGTCCTGGCCGGCCACCGCGGGCTCCGGCGATGTCCTCACCGGTGTGCTCGGCGCGTTGCTGGCAGCCGGAGTGGAGCCGGTCATGGCAGCGGCCGCCGCGGTGCACGCCCAGGAGCTCGCCGCCGCCCTCGCCGCCCGGGGCTGCGCCGGCGGCGGTGCCCCGGGCGGCGAGGGCAGCGGTGCGCCGGCGCCCGCCTCGGCGATCCAGGCGGCCCTGAGCGGGGCGATCCGCGGTCTTCGCTCGGCGGCCCGGATGCCAGGATGACTGTGATGACCATGATGACCGCGCCGCCGCGTCCCCGGGCCGAAGTAGTGATCGATCTCGACGCGATCCGGCACAATGTCGGGATCCTCGTCGGGTGCGCCGCCGCGTCCGGGGCCGCCACCATGGCGGTGGTCAAGGCCGACGGCTACGGCCACGGCGCGCTCGACGTCGCCGTGGCGGCGCTGCAGGCGGGAGCCGGCGCGCTGGGTGTGTGCAGCGTCGACGAGGCGCTCGCGCTACGCCAGGGCGGAATCGACGCCCCGGTGCTGGCCTGGCTGCACGCTCCCGGTGAGGACCTCGCCGCCGGCGTCGCCGCCGAGGTCGACCTCGGTGTCTACTCCACCGGTCAACTGGACACCGTCGCTGCCGCCGCCGCGGCGCTCGGCACGACGGCGCGGGTGCATCTCAAGGTCGACACTGGGCTCACCCGCGGCGGCGCCGACCGAAACCAGTGGCCCGGCCTGGTCCGCGCCGCGGCGGCCACCCGAGGCGTCGAGGTCGTCGCGATCTGGTCACACCTCGCGCATGCCGACGATCCCGGGCACCCGATCATCAAGCGGCAGGTGCGGTATTTCGACGAGGCCTACCAGGTGGCCCGGGATGCCGGACTGCGACCGCTGCGGCACCTGGCGAACTCCGCCGCCACGCTGACCCGGCCCGACCTGCACTACGACCTGGTCCGCCCCGGCATCGCCGTCTACGGGCTCTCACCGGTCCCCGGGGTGGGTTATCGTCTCGAACCAGCGATGACGCTGCGCTCGCGGGTCGCGATGGTCAAACGCGTCCCGGCCGGCGAGGGCGTGTCATACGGGCATGTCTGGCATACCGATCGGGAGACCACCCTGGCGCTGGTCCCCGCCGGTTATGCCGATGGCGTGCCCCGGGCGCTCACCGGCCGGCTGGACGTGTGGTTGGCCGGCCGGCGCCGCCCGGTGGTGGGAAGGGTGTGTATGGACCAGGTGATGGTCGACTGCGGGGACGACCCGGTCACCGAGGGCGCTGAGGTGGTGTTCTTCGGCCCAGGACAGGACGGTGCAGGCCAGGGCGGCGCGCCGACCGCGGCGGAGTGGGCGGATAAGCTGGGTACCATCCACTACGAGGTGGTCGCCGGCATGGCGCGACCCCGGCTGACTCGGACGGTGCGCGGTCGCCGCCCGGCTGAGGTGGGTCCGAGCGAGGTGCGAGTGGTCCGATGAGATCGCTGGTGAAGTCCGCCAGGTGGGTGCTCGGCGGTGTGTTGGGCACGGCTGCCACCACCGCGCTGGTCGTCGGCCGCGTGCACCACAACCGCATCGCGACGCTGCGCGGTGACGCGGAGGGGTTTCCTGCCGTCCTCCCGCCGGACCGCCAGTACACCGTGCCGGCCGACGACGGGGTGGAGCTGTCGGTGGAGGAGCTCGACCCGGCCGATGGGGGAGCGCCCGAGTTCACCGTCATCCTGATCCACGGCTACACGCTGGACCGGCGGTCCTGGCTGTTCCAGCGGCACGCCTTGGCGCAGTGCACCGCACCCCGGGTCCGCCAGGTGCTCTACGACCACCGCAGCCACGGTCGCTCCGGGCGTTCGCCCCGCCCCGCGTGCACCATCGATCAGCTCGGCCGGGATCTGTACGCCGTGATCCGCGCCGCCGCGCCCGTCGGACGCGTCGTACTGATCGGGCATTCCCTCGGCGGTATGACGATCATGGCGTTGGCCGAGCACAACCCCGCGCTGTTCGCCGAGCAGATCTGCGGGGTGGCTTTCCTCAACACCGGCGCCGGGGACATCGGTCGGTCGGGACTGCCTCGGCCGATCCTGTCCCGGCGTAACCCGGTGATGCCGGTGGCCGCGCGGCTGTCCCGGTGGCGGCTGTCCGCGCTCGCGGTGGAGCACGGGCGCGATATCTTCGGGCATCTGCTCTGGAGCCTCACCCGCACGCTCGCCTTCGGTGACGAGGCGGTCGATCCGGCGGTGGTCGAGCTGCTGTACATGATGATGAGGGCTACCCCGTTCGAGGTCATGACCGACTTCCTGGCGACTTTCGGGGCGCACAACCGGTACGCCGCGTTGGCCGGCCTGCAGTACGCCAAGGCGCTGGTGCTCGGCTCCGACGGTGACCGGATGATTCAGTACGAGCACTCGGAGGCGATCGCGGCGCTGCTCACCGACGTCGAGCTGGTGCAGGTGCAGGGGGCGGGCCACGTGGCGATGCTGGAGCAGCCGAAGCTGGTCAACGAGCACCTGCTGGATTTGCTGGCCCAATGCGCGGGGGGCCCACCACGCAGGGAGCCGGGGGCATGAGTCTCGTGCCCCCAAGACCAGGAAACGCAGCGCAAGGGTTTCCAACTGTTCCACGGGGCGTGTCGTTACGTGTCGGATAGCGGAATCCTGCCCCGGGTGTGCGATACTGTGAGTGAGGCTGTTAGCGAGAACCAAGCCCGGCCTGCACCGCTGGGACCACCCGCACGACGCTCCGCCAGGTTTTCCACAGTGCCGACCGGAGTGAGCACGACGTCTTGGGCAGAGTTGTGGCCTGACGGTAAAGAAGCTCGCTGGAAACGGTGTAAGACCTGGTTGGCCAGGCGGTCGTATCGCCACGAGAAGACTCCCGAACACGGGAGCCAACGGTCGGCAGTGATGTCGGCCTCGATCGGACGTGGGCACGAAACGACACATTCGAAGGAACGGCACTACAGCCTGGCGAGCGTGGCGGATACCGAGCGCCTCGGCCGGGCTGTGGGTGAGCGGTTGCGCCCGGGTGACGTGGTGGTGCTATCCGGGCCGCTGGGAGCGGGCAAGACGGTGGTGGCGCGCGGTATCGGCAGCGGGTTGGGGGTCCGAGGGCCGGTGACCTCCCCGACCTTCGTCATCGCCCGTGAGCACCCGCCACTACCCGGTGGGCGAGGGGTGCCGCTGGTGCACGTCGACGCCTACCGGCTCGGTGGACTGGCTGAGCTGGACGACCTCGACCTGGACACCGACCTGCTCGCCGCCGCCGTGGTCGTGGAGTGGGGCGAGGGAATGGCCGAGCGGTTGACCGACGAGCATCTGCTGATCCGGCTCCAGCGGCCCAATGATGGATACAGTGATAGTTACCGCGATGGATACGGCGATGATGGCAGGCGGGTCGCGCGGCTGCGTGGTCCGGCCCGGTTGATACCGGAACCAGCCTGTCTCACGTGATCCGTAAGCTCCTCATCCGTGTTGGTGTTGGCTCTGGATACGTCGAGTGCCGCGGTGACCGCCGGGCTGCTGCGGCTGCACCCGGTGGGCGCACCGGAGGTCCTCGCCGAGCGGGTGACCGTGGGCGCCCGAGCGCACGGCGAGCTGCTCATGCCGTCGGTCTGCTCGGTGCTGGCGAGCGCCGAGGTGTCAAGTGTCAGAGTGTCGATGGGGGACCTTGACGCGGTGGTGTGCGGGGCGGGTCCGGGTCCGTTCACCGGGCTACGGATCGGGATGGTCACCGCCGCGGCGCTGGGCGATGCACTCGGCATCCCGGTGTACCCCGTGTGCAGCCTGGACGCGATCGCCTACCGGGCGGGTGCCGGCAGCCCGCTGTTGGTGGTGAGCGATGCCCGACGCCGGGAGGTTTACTGGGCGCGCTACGACGCCTCCGGCGTCCGGGTCGACGGTCCCCACGTGGGCCGGCCGGCTGAGCTGCCGTCAGGCGGCGTGTCCCGGGTGGCCGGTGCCGCCGATGCGCTGGAACTAGACGTGCTGGAACTAGACGCGCTGAAACCATCGGTGGGGCTGCCGATGGTCGTGCCGCCGAGGTATCCCGACCCGGCCGGGCTGGTCGCCGTGGCGGCGCAGGCGCTGCGGGCCCATGCGCCGCCGGGGCCGCTCACCCCGTTGTACCTGCGCCGCCCCGACGCGGTGGAACCCGGGTCGAGCAAGCGGGTGACGCCGGTATGAGTGTCCTGATCGGACCGTTGTCTGCCGCCGACGCGCACCGCTGCGCTGAGCTGGAGCACATCCTGTTCGACATCGACGACCCGTGGAGCCACGCGGCGTTCGTCGAGGCGCTGGCCGCGGGTCATCATTACCTCTCCGCGCGGGACGGCGACTCGCTGGTCGGCTACGTGGGCCTGGCCCGTTCCGGAAGCGAGGCGGAGGTGCATACTCTCGCGGTGGACCCAGCGTATCAGCGCCGAGGGATCGGCCGGGCGTTGTTGCGGGCGGTCCTCGACCATGCCGCAGGCGCCACGGTGTTCCTCGAGGTGCGCACCGACAACGACTCGGCGATCCAGTTGTACCGCAGCGAGGGGTTCGACGTGGTCGGTATCCGCCGCGGCTACTACCAGGCCAGCGGAGCCGACGCGTTCACCATGCGTCGGCAGGCCGGCCAGTGAGCGCCGACCCGTGAGCGCCGACCAGTGAGCGTGAGCACCGGCATAGTCCTGGGCATCGAGTCCTCCTGTGACGAGACCGGCGTGGGTGTCGTGCGCTGTTCAGGCGACGGGACGGTCACGCTGCTCGCCGACGAGATCGCATCCAGTGTGGATTCCCACGCCCGGTTCGGCGGCGTGGTGCCCGAGGTGGCGGCTCGGGCCCACCTGCAGGCGATGGTGCCGACGGTGCGCCGCGCGCTGCGGGTTGCCGGTGTCCGGCCCGCTGATGTGGACGCGGTGGCGGTGACCGCGGGGCCGGGGCTGGCCGGCGCGTTGCTGATCGGGGTGGCCGCGGCCAAGGCGTACGCGGCGGCCTGGGACATCCCGCTGTACGGGGTCAACCACCTCACCGCGCATATCGCGGTGGACACCCTGGAGCACGGTCCGCTACCCCCCGCGCTGGCCCTGCTGGTCTCCGGCGGGCATTCCAGTCTGCTGCAGGTCTCCTCGTTGGTGGCGCCCTTGCACCCGCTCGGTGCGACCGTCGACGACGCCGCCGGGGAGGCGTTCGACAAGGTGGCGCGGCTGCTGGGGTTGGGTTTCCCCGGCGGACCGTTCATCGACCGGGCCGCCCAGGAGGGGGATTCGAGCAGCGTCCGATTCCCCCGGGGCCTGACCGGTCCCGGCGATGCGCGCTACGACTTCTCGTTCTCCGGGCTCAAGACGGCGGTCGCGCGGCATATCGAGGCGTTGAGCCGCCAAGGGATCACCGTGCCGGTAGCCGACGTGGCGGCCGCTTTCCAGGAATCCGTGGTGGACGTGCTCACCACCAAGGCGATCCGGGCCGCCACCGATCGGGGCATCGACACCCTGCTCATCGGGGGTGGGGTAGCGGCGAACTCCCGGTTGCGCGCGGTGGCGGGGCAACGGTGCGCGGCGGTCGGGGTGCGGCTGCGGATCCCCCGACCGCGGTTGTGCACCGACAACGGGGCCATGGTGGCCGCGCTCGGGGCACATCTGCTCGCCGCCGGCGCGCCGGCGTCGCGGCTCGACATCCCCGCCGACCCAGGACTACCGATCACCACCTCGCTGGTCGGTGATTTCGTGACCACCCCAGTTGAGCGTTAGCACTCGACACAGTAGTCTGCCAATTGGCACTCCGGTCGCCGGAGTGCCAGCAACCCAGTAGTGCCAGCAACAGAGTGCCAGCAACGGCCCGAGCCGCCTCGACACCCGCGACGGCGGGGTGGTAGGAGCCAGCGTCAGACAACCTGCCAGCTCTTCGAAGACCCCAGAAAGTGGAGGTCACACCGTGGCGAGCGTCACTATCAAGCCGCTCGAGGACAAGATCGTCGTTCAGGCCAGCGAGGCTGAGACGATGACCGCGTCGGGCATCGTCATCCCGGACACCGCCAAGGAGAAGCCCCAGGAGGGCAAAGTACTCGCCGTGGGTCCGGGTCGGGTCAATGACAGCGGCACCCGCATCCCGGTGGATGTGCGTGTCGGTGATGTTGTCCTCTACACCAAGTACGGCGGCACTGAAGTCAAGTACGACGGCGAGGAGTACTTGATTCTCTCCGCGCGCGACGTTCTTGCTGTTGTCAACTGACGGTTCGACCGTCGAAGTCAACCGCCCCGCGGCCCCTCCGGGGGTCAGCGGGGCGGTTTCGCATCGGGTCCCGGCGAGGTCGGTGGCCTACCAGAGTCCGTCCGTGAGGAAGGCAGACAATGCCCAAGCAGATCACGTTCGACGAGACCGCGCGGCGCGCGCTGGAGCGCGGAGTCGATCAGCTCGCCGATGCGGTTAAGATCACTCTCGGTCCACGTGGCCGGCATGTGGTGCTGGAGAAGAAATACGGCGCCCCCGTGATCACTAACGACGGGGTGACGATCGCGCGTGAGATCGAGCTGACCGATCCTTACGAGAACCTCGGCGCCCAGCTCGCCAAGAGTGTGGCGACGAAGACCAACGATGTCGCAGGGGATGGCACCACCACCGCCACCGTGCTGGCTCAAGCGATGGTCCGGGGTGGCCTGCGCAACGTAGCCGCCGGCGCCAACCCCACCGCGCTCGGGAACGGTATCGCGGCGGCTGCGGAGGCGCTGGTGAGCGCGTTGGCGGCCAAGGCGACACCGGTGTCCGGCCAGGAGGCGATCGCCCAGGTGGCAACCGTGTCCTCGCGTGACGCGAAGATCGGTGCCCTGGTCGGCGAGGCGATGACCAAGATCGGCGAGGACGGCGTCATCACCGTGGAGGAATCGTCCACGATGGCCACCGAGCTGGAGATCACCGAGGGCATCGCGTTCGACAAGGGCTACATCTCGCCCTACTTCGTCAGCGACCCCGAGCGGATGGAGGCGGTGCTGACCGACGCCCACATCCTGCTGCACCGCGATAAGATCTCCTCGCTTCAGGATCTGCTGCCGCTGCTGGAGCAGGTCAGCCAGTCCGGCAGGCCCCTGCTCGTCGTGGCTGAGGACGTCGAAGGTGAGGCGCTGTCCACCCTGGTGGTCAACGCGATCCGCAAGACCTTCTCCGTGGTGGCTGTCAAGGCGCCGTTCTTCGGTGATCGCCGTAAGGCGTTCATGGACGATCTCGCCGTCGTCACGGGTGCCCAGGTGATCAATCCCGAGGTCGGTCTCAGTCTGTCGGAGGTCGGGCTGGAGGTGCTCGGTCGGGCCCGGCGCATCGTGGTGACCAAGGACGACACCACCCTCGTCGAGGGTGGTGGTGACCAGACCGAGGTCGACGCCCGCGCGGCCCTGATTCGTCGCGAGATCGAGGAGAGCGACTCGGATTGGGACCGCGAGAAGCTGCGGGAGCGGCTGGCCAAGCTCGCCGCCGCGGTTGCGGTCATCAAGGTCGGGGCGGCGACCGAGACCGAGCTCAAGGAGCGCAAAGCTCGGATCGAGGATGCCGTGGCGGCCGCGAAGGCGGCCACCGAGGAGGGCATCGTCCCTGGCGGTGGCGTGGCGCTGGTGCATGCCGCCGACATGATCGGGGATCTCGGCCTGCACGGCGACGAGGCCACCGGCGTCGCCATCGTGCGGGCCGCTTGTGCCGCACCGGTGCGCTGGATCGTGGCCAACGCGGGCTTCGAAGGCTCTGTGGTGGTCGCCAAGGTGCGCGACATGCAGTGGGGCCACGGCTTCGACGCCGAGGTGGGGACCTACCGTGACCTGGTCGCTGCGGGCATCGTCGACCCGGTGAAGGTGACTCGCTCGGCGATCGTCAACGCTGCCTCCATCGCCCGGATGGTGATCAGTACCGAGAGCGCGGTGGTCGACAAGCCGGTGAAGGCGGCTCCGGCGGGTCAGGGCCACGGGCACGGACACGGCCCCGGTATGTAGGAGAAGCTGCAGAGCGAGCGCGGCCCAAGGACACGCCGCGACGGTCCCCGTACCTCCATAGAAGGGGTGCGGGGCCGTCGTGGCGAGCGTCGGGTAGCCGCAATGCCCGAATCATCCTTGTTCACGGTACTGCCGTGATCCGCTCACACTCGGTAGAGTGAGCGTTGCTCCACATCGGTGATACCCACCGTCCGGAGCTGTGCTGCTGTCGGATCTTGATGGAAATCCATCAGATCGTGTCAAGTTCCGGCTCTGCACAACCGATAGGGAGGTGGGCACATCAGTTGGCTGCAGGAGAGGAGTCCTTCCGTGACCGCAGTTCTCATCTGTGACGATCGGCGAAGCGTCCGCGAGGGGCTCACTCGGGTGATGTCCGCGGTCCCCGGCGTCGCCCGGATCGACTGCGTGGCACACGGTGACGAGCTGTTGGCTCGGTATTCCCGGCAGCCGGTGGATGTCGTCCTGGTCGGAACCCAGCGTGCGGTGCCGGCCGGTGTGGAGGCCACCCGACGGCTGGTCTCGGCGCACCCGCAGGCCAACGTCATCGTGTTCGGTGCGCCGGATGATGCGGGCAGCATCGCTGCCGCGATCGCCGGCGGCGCCCGCGGCTATCTGCGCTGGGACGCGTCGCGTCCAGAGCTCGTCGCCGCACTCGCGCACACGCTCGCCAGCACGTCGGTGCCGGCTCCGCGCCCCCCGTCCGACCCTGGTGTTCAGCTCACCGAGCGGGAGCTGCAGGTACTGCGTGGGATGAGCCAGGGCAAGAGCAACGGCCAGATCGGGCGCGAGCTGTACCTGTCCGAGGACACCGTGAAAACCCATGCCCGCAGACTGTTCCGCAAACTCGGCGTACGGGATCGTGCTCAGGCCGTCGCACACGGTTTCCGGCGCGGCCTGGTGGCCTGAGCCCCTGAGTGCTCTCCCTGGAGTACTTATCACAGTGACGGGCGGTGGCATCTCCATCGCCCTTTGCGCTGTCCTTCGCGGTCCCGCGTTGTGCTGCGGTACCGCATTCCGTGTCTGCGCTGTCTACCACTACGGTTCCCCGTGAGGTGCCCGCGTCTCGGGATGGTGATGGATGGTCGGGACAGTGGAGTGGCCACCGCCGGTCGGGGTTCAGCTCGGCCGGTCCCGCGTCGTAACGGCAGGGCTGCATTCTGCGATGACCGCTGTGGAGGACGACCTCGACGTTCTGGTCGGTGCTGCCGTCAACGGTGAGCGATATGCCGTTGAGGCTCTGCTCGGCCGGATCCATCCTCTTGTGGTGCGGTACTGCCGTGGCCACGTCGGCAGCCAGGAAAAGACGTTCGCTTCGGCGGATGATGTAGCCCAGGAGGTGTGTCTCGCGGTGCTCACGGCCCTGCCCAGTTACCGCGACCAAGGCCGGCCGTTCATCGCCTTCGTGTACGGCATCGCTCGTCACAAGGTGGCCGACTCCTTCCGGTCCTCGGCGCGCAATCGCGACGATCCGGTCCCGGAGGTACCCGACAGTCAGGACCAGGCCGACGGTCCGGAGACGCGGGTGATGCAGGGCGAGTTCGCCGGGCGGATGGCCAAGCTGCTGGACACCCTGCCGGAGAAGCAACGAGAGATCCTCCGCCTGCGAGTCGTGGTGGGCCTGTCCGCGGAAGAGACCGCCGAGGCCGTGAACTCGACTCCTGGTGCGGTTCGAGTGGCGCAGCACCGGGCTCTGGGTCGGCTGCGCGGCGTACTGGCCTCCGAGGGGGTGGTCTGAGTGCCTGGTCGAGACGACTTCCCCCGTGCGGGCTACGCGGGCGGGGATTCCCATGACCTGCCCGTTGATCTGGCCGCCGTGCAGGACGACGACTCGTTGCTGGACTTGATCGGCCGAGCTGGGCACACGCCGAGCGACGCCGACGACGAATTGACGCGTGTCATGGTGGCATGGCGCCGTGAGGTCCATGCCGAGCCGTTCAGCGAGCTGGTGGACACCGACACCGCCTTGGGGGTGATCCACGCCGCCAGCCGGCCGGCCCGCCCCCGTAATCCCGTGTTCAGCTCGTTCGCCGCGGCCGCGGCGGTGCTGGTGATCGCCTTCTCCTCGGTCGGCCTGTTCGCCAAGTCTGCGCATCCTGGTGACCCATTATGGGGCGTGACCCAAGTGCTCTATCGCGACTACGCACACTCGGTGCAGATGGCGGCTGACGTCAAGCAGGAGCTCGACCAGGCCAAGACGGCGTTGCAGGAGAACAAGCCTGAGCAGGCCAGGGCGAAGCTGCAACTCGTCCAGCAGCAGCTCCCGGGGATCGGCGAGGCTGAGGGTCGCACCAATCTCACGGCGCAGAAAAATACGCTCGTGCAGATGTTGAACGGGTCGCCGGATGCCGGCGCACCGAATGTGCCCGAGGTGCCGAGGCTCGTACCGTCCGTGCCCGCCGGCACCAGACGGGAGCCCAGCGCGTCACCGAAGCCGAGTGAGCGACCAACATCCTCCGAGTCGACCCCAGCGTCGAACTCGCCCACCGAGCCGCCCAGCGGCACGCCGACGACACCGCCCAGCCGGATTCCGGTCGGCCCGGGCTCTCAGGGTCGTAGTGTCCCGGGTCCGCGCGGTGGCTCGTCAGACATCGGACCCACGGGCAATATCGGACCCACGGGCAACATCGGTCCTACGGGTGGCGACGCTAACACCGGAAAAGATGTCCCGGGCGGTGGGACGGCGGATGGCGATACCACGGGCGACGGCGGACCCCAGACGGGCGGACCGCAGAGGGGCGGGCCGCAGACGGGCGGTTCACAGACGAGTAGTTCCCCGAATAATGATCCCGCCGGTAGCAGTCAGACAAGGGGGACTCGTCCGAGTGTCACTGCTCCGAGTCCCCCCTCCACCCCGGGTTGCGATCGCGCCGGGCCGCGACCTCCCTACTGTGGCTGAGGCGGCTCAGCCGCCATTCTCAGCGAGCACCGCGTCGGTGTACCCACGGCAGTATTCCCAGCTCACGTACCCAGTCGGGTCTGGATCGTAGGCAGGCTCGTGCGGGCGCATCCGGCCGACTTCGAGCAGCTGCCGCAGGCTGGCCCGCAGCAAGTGCCAGTCGTGGTAGTGCTGCTCAGCACAGTCGGGGCACTCCACCACGATCCCGCGTAGTCCGCGAGGCGCCAGCAGGGCCTGGTAGACGGCGAGATCGCCCAAGTCGGCGAGCAGCCCGGCCCGCTCCTCGTGATCCAACGGCTCCTCGGCGGTATCCGTAGAGTCATCCAAGGCCTCCAGCGCCAGCGCCGGGTCTTCGGGGTCACCAGCGAACGGGTCTGGGGGAAGTGAGTCATGCGCCACGGCTGGCACCGTACCCGGCCGGTCGATGGCCCCGGTTGGATGGCCCCGGGTTGGACGTCCCCGGGTTGGATATCCTCGGGTTGGATGTCACTGTGACGGACACACTGGGATAGCCGCCTGAGACGGATACGATCGTCGCATGACCAGCGAGCTCACCGCGTCCAGCTTCCCGTCGAAGTTCGCGCTGCTCGGTCTGACCTTCGATGATGTCCTTCTGCTGCCCGCCGAGTCCGACGTGGTGCCTGCGGAGGTCGACACGTCGACCAGGTTGTCCCGCAATATCACGCTGCGGGTGCCGCTGCTCTCCTCGGCGATGGACACGGTGACCGAGGCTCGGATGGCCATCGCGATGGCCCGCCACGGCGGGATGGGAGTGCTGCACCGCAATCTGCCTGCGCAGGAGCAGGCCGCGCAGGTGGAGGTGGTCAAGCGGTCCGAGGCGGGCATGGTGACCGACCCGGTGACCTGCCTGCCGCAGGACACCCTGGCCGACGTGGACGCGCTGTGCGCCCGCTATCGGATCTCCGGAGTGCCCGTCACCGATTCCGACGGCGTGCTGGTCGGCATCATCACCAACCGGGACATTCGCTTTGAGGTCGACCACGACAAGCGGGTCGCCGAGGTGATGACCAAGCCGCCGCTGATCACCGCGCAGGTGGGGGTCACCGCGGACGCGGCGCTGGGCCTGCTGCGCCGACACAAGATCGAGAAACTGCCGATCGTCGACGGGCACGGCAGGCTGCGCGGCCTGATCACCGTCAAGGACTTCGTGAAGACCGAGCGCTACCCGCTGGCGACCAAGGACCCGGACGGGCGGCTGCTGGTGGGTGCGGCGATCGGGGTCGGCGAGGACGCCAAACAGCGGGCCCCGTTGCTGGTCGAGGCCGGCGTCGACGTGTTGGTCGTGGACACCGCGCACGGGCACTCCCGCGGGGTGCTGGAGATGATCAGCCTGCTCAAAGCCGAGCTGGGCAGCAGAGTCGACGTCATCGGCGGCAACGTGGCCACCCGGGCCGGGGCGCAGGCTTTGGTCGACGCCGGGGCGGACGCGGTCAAGGTCGGGGTGGGCCCCGGCTCGATCTGCACCACCCGGGTGGTGGCCGGGGTGGGCGTGCCGCAGATCAGCGCCATCTTCGAGGCGGACCGGGCGTGCCGTCCCGCGGGTGTCCCGGTGATCGGCGACGGCGGCATCCAATACTCCGGGGACATCGCCAAGGCCATCGTCGCCGGAGCCAGCACCGTGATGCTGGGCAGCCTGCTGGGCGGCACCGCCGAGGCGCCGGGGGAGCTGATCCTGGTCGATGGCAAGCAGTACAAGACCTATCGCGGGATGGGCTCGGTGGGTGCCATGGCCTGCCGCGGCGGCGGTCGCGCGTACTCCCGGGACCGGTACTTCGCCGACGACGTGCTCTCCGACGACAAGCTGGTGCCCGAGGGCATCGAGGGGCGGGTCCCGTTCCGGGGGCCGCTGTCGCTGGTGGCCCACCAGCTGATCGGTGGGCTGCGGGCGGCGATGGGCTACGCCGGCGCCGCGACGATCCCGGCGTTGCAGGGCGCGCAGCTGGTGCGGATCACCTCGGCGGGTCTCAGGGAGGGTCACCCGCATGACATCACCATGACGGTGGAGGCCCCGAACTACGCGGTGCGTTGAGATGCACGATCTGGTGGAGATCGGCATGGGCCGCACCGCGCGCCGTGCCTATGAGTTCGATGACGTCCAGATCGTGCCGGCGCGGCGCACCCGCTCCTCCCGGGATGTGTCCACCGCCTGGCAGATCGACGCCTACCGGTTCGAGATCCCGCTGATGACCCATCCCACCGACGCGATCGTGTCGCCGGCGATGGCGATCCGGATCGGTCAGCTGGGCGGGCTGGGGGTGCTCAACGCCGAGGGGCTGTGGGCCCGCCACGCGGGTGTGGACAAGCTGCTGTTCCAGCTCACCTCCGCCATGGAGGAGGCCGACGAGGCGGCCGCGGTGCGGCTGCTGCAGCAGTGGCACTCGGCCCCGATCCGCCTCGAACTGCTCGCTGAGGCGATCGGTGCGGTGGCCCAGGCCGGTGTGACGGTGGCCGCCCGGGTCAGCCCGCAGCATGCCCGGGACCTCGCCCCCGGCCTGCTCGCCGCCGGCGTGGAGATCCTCGTCGTGCAGGGCACCATCGTCTCGGCCGAGCATGTCTCCTCTGCCTCGGAGCCGCTCAACCTGGAGGAGTTCATCGCTTCGATGGAGGTCCCGGTCATCGCCGGCGGAGTGGGTGACTACCGCACCGCGATGCATCTGATGCGCACCGGGGCGGCCGGCGTGATCGTCGGCCATGGGGCGGGGGTGAGCACGGCTACCGGCGATGTGCTCGGCATCGGGGTGCCGATGGCCACCGCGGTCGCTGACGCTGCGGCCGCCCGGCGGGATTACCTCGATGAGACCGGTGGGCGTTACGTGCACGTGATCGCCGACGGCGGGATGCGCACCAGTGGCGACATCGCCAAGGCGATCGCCTGCGGGGCGGACGCGGTGATGCTCGGTGAGCCGCTGGCCGCCGCAGCGCAGGCGCCCGGAAACGGCCTGTACTGGACGGCCGCCGCGGCGCACCCGTCGCTGCCGCGCAGCCACGTCACCGCGGTGCCCCAAGACGCTGTGTCCCAGAGCTCGATCGACATCGACACGCTGCTGTTCGGCCCCTCCTGCGACCCCAGCGGCACGGTGAACCTCTTCGGCGCGTTGCGCCGCGCGATGGCCAAAACCGGATACTCCGAGCTCAAGGAGTTCCAGAAAGTCGGCCTCACCGTCCGCCCCTGACTCATCAGGTGCAGACGACAGAGCGGCTCGCCGAGGAGCGCTGGTGGAACGAGCACCCTGTCCGTGACGACCTGGAGGGCTTCCTGCTCGGGGATCTCACCGCGCCCCACGCCACCGAGGCACCCCTGCTGGTGCTCGGCCAACCGGGTTCCGGGAAATCACTACTGACGCTGGTGCTCGCGGCACGGCTGCCGCCGAGTGAGTTCCTGGCGTTGCGAGTAGCGCTGCGGGAGGTGCCCGCCGACGCCGACCTGCAAGCTCAGATCGAGCATGCCATCAGGACCGCTACCGGCGAGAGCATGCCGTGGGCTGCTCTTGCGCGCAGCGCTGGGGATGCCCTGCCGGTGGTCGTGCTGGTGACCAGCCGCACAGCCGTCGCCGACCGGGCTCGGCCCGCGCTGGGCATGGTCGCCGTGCGGCTCGAGCCGTTCCGCGACGACCAGATCGCGCGGTGGCTCGCGGTGTGGAACGCCGCTAACGCGTCGAGCCTGGCGGCCCGTGGCGTGCGCCCGCTGCCGACCGAGTCGGTGCTCGCCCACGCCGAGCTCGCCCGCCAGCCGCTGTTGCTGCTGATGCTCGCGCTCTACGACGCTGACGGCAACCCGCTACAGCGCGAGGACGCGGCACTGGGACAGGCCGAGCTGTACGAGCGACTGCTGACCCAGTTCGCCGAACGTGAGGTGCGCAAGACAGCGGCCGCCCTGTCCGCCACCCAGTTCGAGCGGGCGGTCGACCGGGAGTTGCTCCGCCTGTCGGTGGTGGCGTTCGCGACGTTCAATCGCGGTCGCCAGTGGGTGACCGAAACCGAGCTCGACGCGGACCTTCCCGCGCTGCTGGTCGAGCCAGGTGACCGGCAGCGCCCCCCATCCGGGTTGCGTGCCGAACTCACCGCCGCCGAGGTCGTGATCGGGCGGTTCTTCTTCGTCCACGAAGCCCGGGCCACTCGTGACGCCACCAGGCTGGCAACGTACGAGTTCCTGCACACCACCTTCGGTGAGTACCTCATCGGGCGGCTCATCACCCGAGAGCTCGATGACCTCGCCGACACCCGCGGCACGCGGCACCACTCGCGGCAGGCCGGCTCCCCTCGACGACGCTTTCCTGCACGCCCTGCTGTCCTTCGCGCCCCTGACCATGCGCGGCACGATCGTGTCCTTCCTCGCTGAACGGCTGCGGATGCTGCCCGAAACACGACGCGAGCCACTGCGTGACCTGCTCCTGTCCCTGTTCCATCACTCGCTCCTGCCGCGGCATGACACCAGCTACGACGGCTACGAACCGGACCGGATCTCCGTGCCCACCCGCTATGCGGCCTACTCGGCGAACCTCGTCCTGCTGGCTGTGCTCACCGCCGGAGAGATCACCGAGCAACAGCTGTTCCCTGACCGCGCCGAGCCGGTACACAACTGGTGACAAATCGCCTTACTGTGGCGTTCCCAACTGCCCGAGGAAGGATGGGAGAATCTCATTTACACACTGGATCTCCAGCGGGGGTGGGATGGCGATCGACGAATCCTGCGCCTGCGATTGAGCGAAGCAACCGAGCGGCACACCACACATTCCGATCCGTACTGGACATACAATTTCGGCCCGGGGCATGAGTCTCGGCAGGGAGAGGGCTGGTTTGCCTGGCGGCACGCCCACTATGAAGATATTCGGAGGCAGAGCCACTTCCTGTGTGACACCGAGGATGACATCGTCGCGCATGCGCTCGAACCCTTCTCGCGTGACCTCGGTGGCATGATTACTACTTTCCATGTTCCCGGGCAGGGACGATCGGTCTCGGCCGCGAACGCGCTGATCACACTCTGGCTCACCGCCGGCCAGGAGAAGAGTCCAGATGAGCTGGCTGTCGCTTACGGTGCGTGCCTTCAGATTGCGATCATCGGCTTTGCCCCTTCTGATGATGTTGATGTCAGGGCGCGCTTCCGGGACCATTTTCTTCGCCAACTCGCCGCGAACTATCGCCGATTACCCCCTAGCTGGTTACGCGACGCCATTGAAAAAATCAAGGAAGCGGGGGAGTCGGCAAGTGACGAGGGTCCGGAGCTGGTCCGGATGGCGAACGAAATCCTGCCCGAACTCATGGCCGAAGATCCACCGCGACCGTCGTAGCGGTCAGCACGGTACGGGGAAGGCGTAGGCCACCGTCGCGGGTCAGGTGCTGTCCCGCAGGAGTCGCGCTGCTCGTTCCAGCTCGTCGGCGAGGAGCGCTCGATCGGTGAGGTCGCCGCCTGCCGCAAGTCGCTCCTCGGTCCACTCCCGGATGAGCTGGGTTACCCCGATACCCCGCACGCGGGCCACTTCACGCAGCCGATCCATGGTGTGCCGGGGAAAGCGCACCGAGCGGGACACCATCGGCTCGCCGACGTCGATCGTCACGGGCTCGCCGCGCTCCCACTCGGCGATGACGTCATCGCCGCTGAGCGGCTCGTAATGCTCCGCGAGACTCTCGATCTTGCTTTCAGACGGATAGTTGGTCATCGCCTCATCTGCCTCCTCTCGGCTCTGTCGACGTCGCGGGTGGTGACGACGTACCAGCTGCCTCGTGGGCGCGGTGCGATGACGACCACGAGCCGGCGTCCGTCTCGACTGCGCCCGAACACGAGGTAAGTACTCTCGCGCTTGCCACATCGGGCGTCGAGGGGCGGGCTGAGCAGTACATCCTCGACCTCCTCGGGAGTGATCTCGTGTCGTGTGATGTGGTCGACACTGCGCGAGCTCCACAGCATGCGATCAATCCGCACCTAGACGATTGTACCCCGGCGTGGTACGGAAGCGTGCGGAGTGCCAGAAAATCGGCCTGACCGTCCGCCCTGAGGCGTCAACAAGGTTGGACCGCCACGCGGACCACGTTGTGGTGCCACGAGGAAGCGTCCCATAGATCGCTGAGCGAGGGGCGATCGTGGATGCTCTCAGTGCGCCGAATTCGACATCAGGGCTGTTCACCGCGCCCCCACCAGCTCCCCTGTCGAACTCGGCGACAGTAGAGCTGATCACTGACGACGAAATCTACCGGATACGCCCGTTCAGTTCAGTGCGGGGTTGGTGCTGTCCGTGAACTCGACGCCACGGACTTTTTCGGGCGGGTGGATTCAAGGAGCGCTCGCAACACCTTGTCTGATGTGGGGTGTCGTGATGGGTACGTGTCCGAGGGTTCCTCGTGATCGGGTTCGGGTGTTCTGGCGGGCGTGGGTGGAGGGTGTGTCGTTCGAGGAGGCGGTGGTTCGGGCTGGGGTGTCGGTGACGGCGGGGCGTCGGTGGGTGGTTGAGGCTGGGGGGATGGTTCCTGGTGATCTGGGTGGTGGGTGTGGTCGGTATCTGTCGTTGGAGGAGCGGGAGGAGATCGCGCTGGGTCGGGCTGGGGGGTCGAGTATCCGGGTGATCGCGGCTCGGTTGGGTCGGGCGCCCTCGACGGTGAGTCGGGAGGTGCGGCGTAACCGCACGGTGCGTCAGACCGGTCGGGGTGAGGGGTCGTGTTCGGGGATCCGGTATCGGGCGGGGTTGGCTCAGGCCAAGGCTGAGGAGCGGGCCCGGCGTCCCAAGCCGCGGAAGCCGGCCACCAATGCGGCGCTGTGCGCGGGGGGTTGTTGCGTTGTGCGAAGAGGTGGCAGCCTGGATCCGTCCGGTGGTCTGGTCAGATGGCCAGGGTCAGCTCGGTGAAGGCAGTCATCACCCGCAGTGTCGCGGGTTCCTCGGCCCCGAATTCGTAGTGGCCGCAGCGGATGTTCTGGATGAACGCGTGTCCGGCGCTGATCACTCGTGCGCAGCGGAGACGTTTCAGGCCGCGCATAGGCCGTAGCCGGGACTTCAACCGGCCATGATCGGCTTCGATCGGTGCCGCCTACGCCAACCAAGTCCAGGCCGCCGGACTGGCCGGTACGCCACGACCGTCGATGGGGCGGCGGGACGCGGAGTTCGCCGACTGGCGCATCAGCCGGTTCTCCCACCACGCCCAACTATGGATCGACCGTCACTTCGCCCTGGACTACACGCTGAAGTCACTGGAAAAGATCTTGGACGGACACCCACGTCACGCCGTCCGGACCGCCCGCCTGGTCCTTAAAGACGCAGCGTTCGACCTGCTGCATGCCATGGTGGCGTTACTCGATCACCTGGCGTTTGATCAACGCCGCTGATCCCTGCGGCACCTGACCGACACGATGGGTGGCATCAGGCCGGTTCAGGGATCGGCACCCAGGTGAACTCCGGGCAGAACCTGGCGTAAGTCACCAGCTTCCACTGCGCGTACTCCGCCATCCGACCCGAGCTGCGCAGTAGATACTTGACCCAGGTGTGCGCGATCCGCTCCGGCACGGTCATGCTCGCTTTGATGTCATCGAGCATGCGACAGGCGACCACGAAGTCCTCCTCGGTCAACGCACTCAAATCCACCTCAACACCATCGATCTTGAAGGCGAACACCAGCCTTGTGGTGGCTACCTCACTGCCCTGGCAGTCCGCAGCGGGGAACCGAGTGACCCGTTCACCCTTGAACGCCGTTTTCGGGGCCAACAGTGCGATCAACGCCTCGCGCCGCTCCACTGGATAGCCGATACCCAGATCCAGATCGCTGCTCTCCAGGTTCAACCGCAACCCGAACGACCCAACATCACGCGAGTCCCGACCCGTCCACTCCCGGATCAACGACACAGCTTTACCACGGACCGCAAACAGCTCCCCATCGCGATCCCTACGCTGGCGATAGAACTCTGATGCCCGCACGAACTCAACCGCAGGAAACACCGCTGGATCAGCCCACTGTGCAGCCAAGATGGCATCCAGATCCAGCCCGGAACCAACATCCCCATCAGCCACTGCGGCAGGCTACTGGCCTACCTGCCCGATCCATCCGCGACACTCCGCGCATGGCCTGCCCCCCTGCCCCCCTGTGCGGTATGCGTCAGGTGGTGGGGTCCGGCTCCAGTCCTGGTGGGGTGGCGGCGGGGTGGGTGCAGAATTCGGCGAGGTCATCGCGCAGGGCGGTCATGGTGGGGGAGGTGAGGTCGGTGCGCTGGGTCAGCAGGGTGAGCAGGGACCGAGCGCGGCCGATCACTGGCACGGTGCGGTACTCGGCCTGGGTGGAGCGCAGGATCGGGGCAAGGTGCTCGCCAACCGCGTCCAGGTCGCCCCGGGCCAGGTATGCGCTGGCGAGGTTGAACCGGGCCGCAGCGACGTACATGGCTTTGGGCTGGGCCTCGGCGGAGAACTCGTCCACGGCGGTGAGCGCCCAGTTCACAGCGGCGTCCAGATCTTCGGTGTCGCCGAGTGCGTAGTGGGCTTCGCTGGCGTAAAGGGCGGCCGTCCCGGCGTCGATGCCGAGCACGCCCGGCTCGTCGGGGGTGCGCTCGGTGGGAGCAGTTGCGGCCAGCGCCAAGGCCCGCCTGACCTCGTCGGGTTGACGGCGGGCGGCGTTGATCCGGGCCTGCTGACTGGCCAGCAGCAGCAGGGTGGTGCCGCTGGTGGCATCGGCCACGGCGGACTCGACGAGCGCGGCAGCCTCGTCGTGGCGCCCGGCCCAGTAGGCGATGTTGGACTGCACCACGCGGACGAAGACCCGCAGCGGGGTGTAACCGGACACCTCGGCGCAGTGCAACGCCGTCCGGGCATGAGTGTTCGCGGCGTGCGGATGGCCCAGGTCAGACGTGACAATAGACAGCATGCCGCAGACCTGCCCGGCGATCTTGTACAGGCTGGTGGTGTGGCGGGGCTGCTGACGTCCCGCGATCAGCCGGAACACGTCGTCCCGAGCGCCGAGCAGACGCGCATGGTGGTGGCGGGCGGGTCGATCTGCTCACTCCAGGCGAGCTCCGCGACGTCGGCGGTCATCTGCTCGAGCACCTCGTCATCGACGTTCGTGGTGGCGCTCCAGCGATGGAACCGGGCGGATTCCTCGGCCGCCACGATGACCTCCTCACGGATCGGCACGCCCCGCGCGTCGCAGCGCACGACGCGTCGGCTCCCCCAGACGACACCAGTGTCACCGCCTCCGCGCGCCGCCGCACGGCCAGGGTCGGCCTGCTCACCCACGGTAGCGCGGACGGGACCAGCGCCCCCGTGATCACGGGGGCAGGTGGGTGACCCATGAGCAGGCTGCGGTCAGCGGGCGTGAAGTTCTCCCAGTCGTCAGTGTCGACAAGCTGAGCCGGGGTGCACCCATGCCCAAAAGTAGCCGCGAGCTGAGCCGGATACCGCGGGCTGGGCGGGCTACCACTATGCGGCCAGGCCTCGAACTCACTGATCCTGTTGTCCGACAACCTCGCCCCCGGATGCGCGGTGTTGTACCGCTGCGCCACCTTCCACTGCGGCCACCCCAACGCATGCCGCCACGCCACCCTCGGCCGCAGATTGAACCGGCGACCCAGCTCAACGGCGATCTGCGGGACCGAGCACCCCAATGCCCGCATCCGATCCCGAAGCTGATCACGCCCGGCCTTCGCCGAAACCCCCACCCGCCGCGGCATCGCCCACCCCCAAGAAGTCACTCGCAGTACCGAACCGCCACAAGACGGTAGCCGCAGTTGACCGGTCGCACAGCGCCCAGCGACCGTATCGACGGGAGGATCTCTGCACCTTGACACCTGTTTGCCAAGGTCAGGGCGACCATGACGGCGGGGGAAAGTTCCCGCTGATTACGCTCCAGAAGTGTTCCGCGGAACACCCCCTGTGCCGAGGCCGAGGTCGACCAGCTGCGGCACCTGGTGAGCCAGACGGCTGCCGAACAGGCGCTCAGTGCTCGACGGTAGGTTCTGGCGTATCTCGCCGCATCCGTTGCTTGCCGAGCGTTCCGGCGAAACCCTGCGAGTACCACATGACCCCAGGCGTGTCCGGTTCTGATCGTGGGCCGCCTGTGCCACCCGGCGAGGAGGATGCGGCGGTGAACCTTTGGCGCACGAAGACCATCGAGCAGTCCATAGCGGACACTGAGGAGCCGACCCACCAGCTACGCAAACGGCTCGGCCCCGTCGAACTCACCGTCTTCGGGGTGGGCGTGGTCATCGGGACCGGCATCTTCGTCCTCACCGGCAAGGCCGCCGGAGTCCAAGCGGGACCGGCCATCGCACTCTCGTTCGTGTTCGCGGGCATCGCCTGCGCGCTGGCCGCGCTGTGCTACGCGGAGTTCGCGAGCACCGTGCCGGTGGCCGGCTCCGCCTACACCTTCTCCTACGCCAGTCTCGGCGAGCTCGTGGCGTGGATCATCGGCTGGGACCTCATCCTCGAGCTTGCGCTGGGTGCGAGCACGGTGGCGGTCGGGTGGTCGTCGTACTTCGCTGACGTGATGAGATCTGCTGGTATCACCATCCCGGATTGGGCGTACGGCAGTGGGCACAACATCGTCGCGGCCGGGATCGTCCTCATCATCACCGGCGTGATCTGTCTGGGGATCAAGGTCTCCTCGCAGGTCAACATGGTGATGGTCGTGATCAAGGTCAGCATCGTGCTGTTCGTCATCATCGCCGGGTGCTTCTACCTCAAAGCCGGCAACTATTCGCCGTTCATTCCACCGTCCGGCTCCCCGGGTGCTGGGGGTGCGACGAGCACACCGTCGCTGCTGCAGGATCTCGGCGTCTCGCCCGGCTCCTTCGGTGTCAGTGGCATCTTCACCGGCGCCGCCCTGGTGTTCTTCGCGTTCATCGGCTTCGACGTCGTCGCGACGGCCGCGGAGGAGGCCAAGAAACCCCAGCGGGACATCCCGATCGGCCTCCTCGCCTCCCTGAGCATCTGCACAGCGCTCTACGTCGCGGTGTCGCTCGTGATCACCGGGATGGTGAAGTACACCGACATCAAGGTCGACGCACCGCTGGCTGAGGCGTTCCGCTCGGTGGGCAGACCGGGCTTCGCGACCGTGATCTCGGTGGGGGCGCTGTTCGGCCTGACCACGGTGATCTTGATTCTGCTGCTGGGCCAGAGCCGGGTCTTCTTCGCCATGAGCCGGGACCGGCTGCTCCCGCCCGCGTTCTCCGAGATCAGCCGGCGGTTCGGCACCCCGGTCCGGACGTCGATCACGACGGGGGTGGCCGTTGCGCTCATCTCGACGTTCGTCCCGCTCAGCGAGCTCGCCGAGCTGGTCAACATCGGCACCCTGTTCGCCTTCGTCCTCGTCGCCATCGGCGTCCTGGTGCTGCGCCGCACCCGCCCGGACCTGCCCCGGGCGTTCCGATGCCCCGGCGTCCCCGTCGTTCCCATCCTCGCGGCACTCGCCTCTCTCTATCTGATGCTCAACCTGCCCTCAGCCACCTGGATCCGGTTCATCGTCTGGATGGTCATCGGATTGGCCGTGTACTTCGCCTACGGCGCCAGACACAGCCGGCTCGTCACCGACCCGAACTACTCCCGAGAGACCGACAAAGCAGCCAGCAACACCCGACCGTCCTAGACGGCGCTGTTGCAGAGGTCGGGCTCGGCCGGGGTGGGCGAGTACAGCAAGCCGAGCAGTGGTCCGGCGGCCAGCGTGGTGACCACGGTGGTCACCACGAGGATCGAGAACAGGGTGTTCCCGATCAGCCCGAGCGACAGCCCGATGTTGAGCATCACCAGCTCGGTGAGCCCACGGCAGTTGAGCATGACGCCGAGCGCCACGGACTCCTCGTGGGAGCGGCCCATCAGCCGCGCGCCGAGCATCGCGCCTGCGAACTTGCTGACTACCGCGACCACGAGAACGAGCCCGCAGAACAGCAGGGCGGTGCCGTCGCGCAGCGCGCCGAAGTCGGTGACCAACCCGACGGAGGCGAAGAACAGGGGCAGCAGCACCCACAGCGTCAGCCCTTCGGTGCGCTGGACGAAGCCGTGCACGATGCTCGACGAACGGGGCATCACCACCCCGGCCACGAACGCGCCGATGATCGGGTGGATGCCGATCCGCTGGCCCGCGAGCGCGCACAGCAACACGAACAGGGTCAGCACCACCTGCATCGGGTAGTGGTCGTGTTCGCGCCGCTGCGCCCTGGCCAGGCCGTGTCGCAGCGCGGGGCGGACCACGGCCAGCATCACCACCGCGAACGTGATGGTCAGCACCGCTGTTCGCGCCGCGGTGGCTGAGTCGCCCCGGCCGGTGAAGACCATGAGCACCACCAGCAGGCACCAGATGGTGGCGTCGCCGATCGCCGCGGCGGCGATGCCGAGGATGCCCGCCGGGGAGTTCACCAGCCGCCGCTGACGCAGGATCGCGGCCAGCACCGGCAGGGCGCTCACGCTCATGGCCAGGCCGAGGAAGAACAGGTACGGCAGCCTGCCCGCCCCGTCGGGCTGGTACGAGGCGGGCAGAGCGAGACCGAGCAGAATCCCGCAGCCGAACGGCACAGCGAGCGCGGCGTGCCCGATCACTACCGCGGCGGCGCCATTGTTGCGCAGTCCCCGGGTGCTGAGTTCCAGCCCTATTCCGAACATGAAGAAGATCACGCCGAGCTGGGCCATCGCGTTGATGATCGGCATGATCTCCAGCGGGAACAGGGCGTGCTGGGCCCCCGGGAATATCGCGCCGAGCACCGACGGGCCGAGCAGCACCCCGCCGATCATCTCACCGATCACCCGGGGCTGGCCGACGCGATGCAGGATCGCGCCGCACAGGTGCGCGATGGCGAGCACGATCGGCACCGTCACCAGCAGCTCGCCGATCAGGTCGCCATGCATCCCGCTCGTCGCCGAGGGCCGGACCACCGGCCGGGCGTTGAGCAGCAACAAGGCGAGCCCGCCCGCCATCGGCAGCACGACGACGAGCACGTAAACCAGCGCGTGCCTGCGCCAGGTCAGCGCCGCTAGGCGGCGCACGGCATAACCTTGGTCGGCACAATGCCGCAGATCCGTAACAATAACGTCATGAGTCATCCTCCAGTCAGGTGATCCATCGCTCCAAATAGATGACACCAACCAGGAGAGGGACAGTCGATTTCTCGATACCGGAACTAAACCACCCGATAGTGTGATTTTCAACCCTCGGCCGTGTCGCACCGCCGGGCCAGCCTGGGCTCAGCGTACCTTGCCGTCGCACACGGTGACCGTCCAAGAGCTCTATGACCCCGCCGGCGAGGTGCGGCGGTCACTGTGAACAGACTATAATCGCGTTATTCCGACCAGCATCAGCCAGAGCAAGGAGCACTCGTGGCGGAGGGCTCGCGTGCGGCTGGGCGGGAGCGGCTTCCGACTATCGATACCACGGTTCCGCATACGGCTCGGGTGTGGAACTACTGGCTTGGCGGCAAGGATAACTACCCGGTCGACGAAGAGGCCGGTGACCGGATTCTCGCCATCATGCCAGGCATCGGCGACACCGCTCGCGCCGTCCGGGGTTTTCTGGTTCGCGCGGTCCAGCACCTGGTCGGCGAGGTGGGTATCCGCCAGCTGCTCGACATCGGCACCGGGCTGCCCACCGTGAACAACACCCACCAGGTTGCCCAGGCGACCAGGCCGGAGTGCCGCATCGTCTATGCCGACAACGACCCGCTCGTGCTGGTTCATGCGCGTGCCCTGCTCACCAGCACGCCGGAGGGCGTGACCGACTACGTCGACGCCGACCTGCGCGACACCGACAAGATCGTGAAGGAAGCCGCCCGAACGCTTGACTTCACCCAGCCGATCGCGCTGATGCTGCTCGGGATCTTGAACCACATCATGGACACCGATGAGTCGTACGCGATCGTGAACCGGCTGCTGGACGCTCTGCCCTCGGGTAGCCACCTGGTGATGTCGCACTTCACCTCACTCGTCGACACCGAGGTCGTGGAAGAGGGTATGCGGATCTTCAACGAGAGCGGGGGAACCCCACCGGTGCGGGGCCGCAGCCGCCAGGAACTCATCAGGTACTTCGACCGCCTGGAGTTGCTGGAACCCGGCCTGGTCTCGGTGTCGCTGTGGCGCCCGGAATCCTGCAACATCGGTACACCGACCGAGGTGTACGAATTCTGCGGGGTCGGCCGAAAGCCCTGACGGAGCTCTCACCTCACCGGTTCGGAATCCTCCGCCTGACGTCGCTGCCATTCGTCCAGTTCCGAGCGCCACTCGCCACGCCGGCGGTCGTAGTGCACCGGCCCCTGCCCGAACGCCGAGAGGTCGAGCGCGACCAGCGCCTGGTACGCCGCCCCGGGCAGATCGGCCTCCAGCACCACCTGCAGCCGGGTCGCGGAGTCTTGCAGCACCAACACCTGCTCCGACGATGCCGTCGTGCGCTTGGCGCCGGCCACCCGGCCGACCAGGTGTTTCAGGCCCTCGGCGATGTCTGCGGCGGCGGCGGAACCGAGTCCGCTGAGCAGGGCGTGCAGCGGCAGCGTGGCGAGCACCAGCCACTGCAGTTGTTCGAGGCCGCGGCGGGTGGAGACCATCCGGGTGCGCGCGGCGACGTCGAGAGCGCGGAAGGCGTCGACGATCGACTGTTCCTCCTCGGCTGACACCTCGGCGGTCACCAGGACCTCCGCCGCAAGCGATGCACTCCTACTCATCGCCGCTCACCATCCAGACCAGCGCAGCCTTCCCGAAGCCGGCGGTGGCCAGCCGCTGCCCGTTCGGGCTGAACGCCACCCCCACCACCGCATTGTCGTGGGTCAGCGTGGCCAGTAGCCGCCCGCTGCCGACGTCCCAGACCCGGGCGGTGTCATCGTCGCCGGCGGTGGCCAGCCACCGCCCATCCGGACTGAACGCCACCCCCCGCACCGGCTTGTCATGCACCACCTCAACGACCCGCCGCCCACTACCGACATCCCACACCCGAGCCGTGTGATCGTCACTAGCCGTGGCCAGCCACCGCCCATCCGGACTGAACGCCACCCCCCGCACCGGCTTGTCGTGACCAACCTCAGCATGCCGCCGTCCACTGCCGACGTCCCAGACTCGGGCCGTGTGATCGTCACTAGCCGTGGCCAACCACTGCCCATCCGGACTGAACACCACCCCCCGAACGGGCCTGTCATGCACCACCTCAACGACCCGCCGCCCACTGCCGACATGCCACACCCGGGCCGTGTGATCGTCACTAGCCGTGGCAAACCGATACCCATCCGGACTGAACGCCACCCCCACCACCACATTGTCGTGAGTGAACGTGGCGAGTTGCGCTCCGCTGTCGGCGTCCCAGATCCGGGCGGTGTCGTCGTCGCTGGCGGTGGCCAGCCAGCACCCATCCGGACTGAACGCCACGGCCCGCCCGCGAACGGTCGCTGGGCGCCCTCGCGCGTTGAACCGCACGCCCTTGTGCGTCACGCACAGAGATTCCTGTCCACTGGTCACATCCCAGATCCGCGCGGTCTGATCGGTGCCGACAGTGGCCAGCCGGTGCCCATCCGGGCTGAACGCCACCGCGTTGACCGCCCTGCGGTGCCGCAGGATCCGCACCACTCTGGGATGGCGGGCGATGGTGGGCGAGCGCGGCGGTGCTGCCGGCGGGGCGGGGAGCTCCCGGCGGGCCCTGGCCAGCAGCGCCGCGGTGTCCCGATAAGTGGGATCCAGCCGCTCCAGCACCTCGATCGCCTTCCGCCACTCGCCCACGTCGAGCAGGCGCAGCCCGGTGCGGTACCGCAAGGCGACCTGTTCCGCCTGTTCTGCGGAGGCGAGCTGGGCCCGCGCCGAGCTGACCAGCCCGTCGGGGTCCCCCACGGCTGGATCCATGGCATGCAGCCGCTCACCGATCTTGACCACTGCCGCCCACTGCTCGGCCCGGTACAGCCGGAGAGCCTCGGCGTGCCAACCGGCGATCTGCTGCCGGCACCGGGCGTTGTCCAGCCGATGACCAACGTCCCGGTAGGCGGGGTCGGCCTCGATGACCATCGTGAACATCGTGACGGCCTCGTCCCAGTCCAAGGCCTCAGCTGCCGCGCACGCCTGGGCGTAGCGGGTGGCCAGCAGCTGCTGGTAGCGAGCCTGCTCCAGCTTGACGACAACGTCTGGATGCTGCTGGGGGCGGTGGGTGAGGACCTGCTGCAGCAGCGCCACGGCTTGGTCCCAGCGCTCAGTCCAGAACGCGGACAGCGCCTGGTCGTAGAGAGCCTCCACCTCCCGCGCGCCGATCGGGTCCCGGGGCGGGCGGGGCTGCGGTGGCGGGGGGCTGGTGTGGTCGAAGATGCGCCCTTCGGGTGCGCGCAGGTAGAGCACCGGAGTGCCCCACTCCAGGGTGTCGTTGTTGTTCAGCCGCAGTGCGCGGCGGGCGCGCATGACGCTGTCGTCCACCGGCCGCCGTTTGGCCACACTCTCGTAGAACGTCTGGGCGAACACGATCGCGGCCGGGTCGGAGATCTCGAACTGCATCGCCACCACCGCCGGGATCCACCTGCGCACCAGTGCACCGGCTGTGCTGGAGAACGCGTCCACCGCGTTACCCCGCCCGGTGTCGCAGGCATTGAGCACCACCAGCCGCAGCGTGTGGTGCTCGGCGAGCAGCCGGCTGAGGTCGTCGGCACCGACCCGTCGGGTGCGGCCCGTGTGGTCGGCCAACACCAGGGTGCCCTCTTCGGTGTCCCGGTTGTACCCACCGTGACCCACGAAGTGGAAGACGTGCCAGGGGCCCTGGTCCAGCGCGTCCTGCAGCGCGTTGTAGGTCTGCCCGGCCACCCAGGACAGCTCCACCAACCCCTCGCGCGTCAGACCCTCCACCGCGGTGTGCAGCCGGCGGCGCTCCTCGTCGACCTCCAACGCGTGCTGATCACCCGGGCGGGCCACCATGCCCAGAATCCGCAGCGGCAGAGCGATCGCCAGCGGCTGCCGAGGCGCCAGCACCTCGGGGTAACGCACCAGCGGCATGCTCAAACCCAGGTAGTCCTGCTGGCCGGGATCGAACAGGAACTCCCACGGCAGCCGGGCCAGCTCCGGCGGACGCACCCGCAACACCAACCGCAGCACACAGTCGTTCTCCCGAGCACGCTGCCTGCTGGCCACGTACAGACTCCGCACATCGTCGGCGACCAGTGCCTCGAACAACCGCTGACCGAGATCTCGCACGGGCCGCTCGTCAGAGGTGGGCGCGCCGCGCAGCACCGCCGACGACGCCAGCACCTTGTCCCGCACCACGGCGAGGTGGTGGTCGAGATCAGCGGAGCTCAAGAGCAGGCGCATGGTGGTGGCGGCCTCCCCACCAGGCGCACGAGCAGCCACCGGGTAGGTGTCACCGCTACCCGGGCTTATCTCCAGCTCGAAGTCGAGCGTGGTCATGCGCGCCCTCTCCGAACAGGTCACCCCGCGCGCCCTCACGCAGGTCATCGACAATCTCAGGAATTACCACCAGCACACGACAGACTACTTGGTGTCGCCCCTGATGAGGCCAAGAAGCGATCATGAACCTGCCCGTTCACGGCCACCCGGCTGTGGATAACCCGTGAGTGGCGATGCGGATTATGGCTCGTATCGTCACTCACGGGGCTACTCCCATTCGATGGTGCCGGGAGGCTTGCTGGTCACCCAGGCGGTTGCGCTAGGCCGCAGCGCTACTCATCGCCGCTCACCATCCAGATCAGCGCAGTCTTTCCGAAGCCGGCGGTGGCCAGCCGCTGCCCGTCCGGGCTGAACGCCACCCCCACCACCGCATTGTCATGGGTGAGTGTGGCAAGTGGCCGTCCGTTGTCGGCGTCCCAGACCCGGGCGGTGTGATCGTCACTGGCGGTGGCCAGCCAACACCCGTCCGGGCTGAACACCACCCCGCGCACCGGCTTGTCATGAGTGACCTCGGTGAGTTGCCGCCCGCTGTCGACCTCCCAGACCCGGGCGGTGTAGTCGTCGCCGGCAACGGCCAGCCACTGCCCATCGGGACTGAACACCACCCCCCGTACCGGCTTGTCATGAGTGAACATGGCACGTTGCTGTCCACTGTCGACCTCCCACACCCGGGCGGTGCAGGCGTCGCCAGCGGTGGCCAACCACTGCCCATCGGGACTGAACGCCACCCCCACCACCACATCGTCGTGAGTGAACGCGGCACGTTGCCGCCCACTGCCGACCTCCCACACCCGGGCGGTGTAGTCGTCGCCAGCGGTGGCCAACCGCTGCCCGTCCGGGCTGAACGCCACCCCCACCACCACATTGTCGTGAGTGAACGTGGCGAGTTGGGCTCCGCTGTCGGCGTCCCAGATCCGGGCGGTGTCGTCGTCGCCGACGGTGGCCAGCCAGCGCCCGTCCGGGCTGAACGCCACGGCCCGCCCGCGAACGGTTGCGGACCGCCCTCTCGCATTGGACCGCACGCCCTTGTGCATCACGCACAGACATTCCTGTCCGCTGGTCACATCCCAGATCCGCGCGGTCTGGTCGGCGCTGGCGGTGGCCAACCGGTGTCCGTCCGGGCTGAACGCCACCGCGCTGACCGCCTTGCGGTGCCGAAGGATCTGCACAGTCCTGGGGTGCTGGGCGATGGTGGGCGAGCGCGGCGGTGCGGCCGTCGGGTCGGGGAGTTCCAGGCGCGCCCGGGTCAGCAGAGCCGCAATGTCCTGATAGGTGGGGTCCAGCGGCTCCAGCGCCTCGATCGCCTCCTGCCACTCACCGGCGTCGAGCAGGCGCAGCCCGGTGCGGTACTGCGAAGCGATCTGCTCCGCCTGTTCCTCGGCGGTGAGCTGAGCCCGCGCCGAGCTCACCAGCCCGTCGGGGTCCGCGGCGGCTGGGTCCACGATGTGCAGCTGCTCACCGATCTTGACCACTGCCGCCCACTGCTCGGCCCGGTACAGCCGGCGAGCCTCGGCATGCAAACCGACAAGCTGCTGCTGGCGGCGGGCGTCGTCCAACCGCTGACCGACGTCCCGGTAGGTGGCGTCAGCCTTGATGACCATCGTGAACGTCTTGACGGCCTCATCCCAGTCCAGGGCCTCAGCTGCCGCGCACCCCCGCTCGTAGCGGGTGGCCAGCTGCTGCTGGTGGCGGGCCTGCTCCAGCTTGACGGCAACGTCCGAATGGTACTGGGGACGGTGGAGGAGAACCTGTTGCAGCAGCGGGATGGCCACGTCCCACTGCCTGGTCCAGTACGCGGCCAGCGCCTGGTCGTAGAGGGACTCCACCTGCTTCGCGCCGATCGGGTCCCGGGGCGGGCGGGGCTGTGGGGGCGACGGGCTGGCGCTGTCGAAGATGCGCCCTTCGGGCGCACGCAGGTACAGCACCGGCGTACCCCACTCCAGGGTGTCCTTGTTGGCCAACCGCAGTGCACGGCGGGCACGCATGACGCTGTCGTCCACCGGTCGGCGTTTGGCCACGTGCTGATAGAAGGTCTGGGCGAACACGATCGCGGCCGGGTCGGTGATCATGAACTGCATCGCCACCACCGCCGGGATCTCCCGGCGGATCAGCGCCCCGGCGGTGCTGGAAAACGCGTCCGAAGCACTGCCCCGCCCGGTGTCGCAGGCATTGAGCACCACCAGACGCAGCGGGTGGTGCTCGGCGATCAGTCGGCTGATGTCGTCAGCACTGACCGGGTGGGTGCGGCCCGTCTCGTCGGCTAAGACGAGAGTGCCCTCCTCGGTATCCCGGTTGTACCCGCCATGACCGACGAAGTGGAAAACGTGCCAGGGACCCTGGTCCAGCGCGTCCTCCAATGCGTTGTAAGTCTGCCCGGCCACCCAGGACAGCTCCACCAACCCCTCGCGATCCAGACCCGCCAGCGCGGTGTGCAGCCGCCGCTGCTCCTCGTCGACCTCCAACGCGTGCTGATCACCCGGGCGGGCCACCATACCCAGAATCCGCAGCGGCAACGCGATCGCCAGCGGTTGCCGGGGTGCCAGCACCTCGGGGTAACGCACCAGCGGCATGCTCAAACCCAGGTAGTCCTGCTGGCCGGGATCGAACAAGAACTCCCACGGCAACCGAGCCAACTCCGGCGGACGCACCCGCAACACCAACCGCAGTACACTGCCCTGCTCGCGGGCGCGCTGCCTGCTGGCCACGTACAGACTCCGCACATCATCGGCAATCAGCGCCTCGAACAACCGCTGACCCAGCTCCCGCACGGGCCGCTCATCGGCGGTGGGCGCGCCACGCAACACCGCCGACGACGCCAACACCTTGTCCCTCACCACGGCGAGGTGGTGGTCAAGTTCAGTGGACGTGAGGCGTAGGAGCATGGTGGCAGCGGCCTCCCCACCAGGCGCACGCGCAACCACCGGGTAGGTGTTGCCGGTACCCGAGCTGATCTCCAGCTCGAAGTCGAGCGTGCTCATGCTCGCCCCCTCAAGCAGGTCACCCTGCGCTCCCCCACGCGAGTGATCGGCTGATCGCAGAAAGTATCCCCGCCCCAGACTACGGGTTATCCACCCTGTGGATAACCCGTGAGTGGCGATGCGGGTTATGGCTCGTATCGTCACTCACGGGGCTACTCCCATTCGATGGTGCCGGGGGGCTTGCTGGTCACATCGAGCACCACGCGGTTGATCTCGGGTACCTCGTTGGTGATCCGCCCGGAGATGCGGGCCAGCACGTCGTAGGGCACCCGGGACCAGTCCGCGGTCATGGCGTCCTCGCTGGACACCGGGCGCAGCACCACCGGATGCCCGTAGGTCCGCCCGTCGCCCTGCACGCCGACGCTGCGCACGTCGGCTAGCAGCACCACCGGGCACTGCCAGATGTCGCGGTCCATCCCGGCCGCGGTGAGCTCCTCCCGGGCGATCGCGTCCGCAGCGCGCAGGGTCTCCAGCCGCTCGGCGGTGACCTCGCCGATGATCCGGATCGCCAGGCCGGGGCCCGGGAACGGCTGACGGTGCACGATCGTCTCCGGCAGCCCCAGCTCCAGTCCCACCCGGCGCACCTCGTCCTTGAACAGCGCCCGCAGCGGCTCGACCAGCTCGAATCTCAGATCCGAGGGCAGGCCGCCGACGTTGTGGTGGCTCTTGATGTTCGCGGTTCCCGAGCCCCCGCCGGACTCCACCACGTCCGGATACAGGGTGCCCTGCACGAGGAAGCGGATCTCCTGGCCCGCTTCGGCCTGTAGGTCCCGGGCCGCGGCTTCGAAGACCCGGATGAACTCCCGGCCGATGATCTTTCGCTTCTGTTCGGGATCCACCACGCCGGCCAGCGCATCCAGAAACCGCTCCCGGGCGTCGATGGTGACCAAACGGACTCCCGTTGCGGCCACGTAGTCCCGTTCCACCTGGGTCCGCTCACCGGCCCGCAGCAGGCCGTGGTCAACGAACACGCAGGTCAAAGCGTCCCCCACGGCCCGGTGCACCAGCGCGGCGGCAACCGCGGAGTCCACCCCGCCGGACAGGCCGCAGATCAACCTGCTGCCTTGAGTCTGACACTGGATCGCGGACACCGTCTCGTCGATGACGCCGGCGGTGGTCCAGCTCGGCCGGATGCCGGCGACCTCGTGCAGGAACCTTCTCAGTACTTCTTGCCCATGCGGGGAATGCACCACCTCCGGGTGGTACTGCACCCCGGCCAGCCGCCGCCCGATGTCCTCGAATGCCGCCACCGGGGCACCCGCCGACCGCGCGGTGACCGTGAACCCCTCCGGCGCTGCGGTGACGGCGTCGCCGTGGCTCATCCACACCGGGCCGCGCGCCGGCAGCTCGCGGTGCAGCACTCCCCCACCGTCGAGCATCTGCAGCTCGGTGCGCCCGTACTCCCGGGTGCCGGTCTGCGCCACTGCACCGCCCAGCGCGTCGGCCATCGCCTGGAAGCCGTAGCAGATGCCCAGCACCGGCACCCCGGCGGTGAACAGCGCCGGGTCGACGCGGGGAGCGCCGTGGGCGTACACGCTGGCCGGGCCGCCGGAGAGCACGATCGCCGCCGGCTTGCGGTCCAGGATCTCCGCCACCGTGGCGGTGTGCGGCACGACCTCGGAGTACACCTGCGCCTCGCGGACCCGTCGCGCGATCAGCTGCGCATACTGCGCCCCGAAGTCCACGACCAGCACCGTCATGGCGGCACGCTACGCGCCGCCCCGTGAGTGGCGTTGTGAGCTACCGCACTGAACGCCACTCACGGGTGCCGTCAGGGTGCAGCAGCTGACAATGGCTCCCCCACGGAGACCCCACCAGACGCCGACTAGCGAGCCCCCGTGCACCGACGAGATTTTGTCTTCAGCACTACCACCGCAGCGCTGGCCAGCACCGTTCTTCCGAGAACTGTCATCGTGGACGAGGCGGCGGCTACCGTGCACGCCATCACCACCGTGCACCGCCGACTTGATGGGACAACCTCATCACACGAGCTCGCCGAGCCGGTTGCGGCTCATCTGCGAATGGCCGACCGGATGCAGGCCAGGATCGAAGATCCGCGCAGCCGCCAGGCCATGACCGCCGCCATCAGCGAGGTAGCGGGTCTCGCCGGTTGGCTGTATTGGGACATGCACGATCTGGGCTCGGCTAGGCGTCATTACCGAATCGCCGTCGGACAGGCCCGGCGCGCCGGCGGAGACTCGATGCTCACCGCGTACATGCTGGGCAGCCTGGCGTCTTTTATCGTCGTGCAGGATGGGGCGGCCGATGAGGGCATCGCGTTGATCAGACATGCGGCCAAGGCCTCGGAGGGCGAGCGCACAGCCACCGCCGACGCGTGGCTGGCCTCCATTGAGGCCGTTGCCCACGCGAGCGCGGGCGACGACGTCCAGACGTGGCGCGCGCTGGATCGCGCCGAGGACGCAGTCGGGCGCGTCGCCGCCGAGGACCCACCACCCTGGCCATGGGTATTCCGTTTTGATTCCGGAAAGATCGCGGCTCACCGGCTTACCTGCGCCGTGCGGCTGCGGCGCCCCGATGTGGCCTTCGCGGCCGCAGCGGCCCTGCCCGCCACGATGACTTCTGGACACCGCAAGCAGGGCGCGCTGACGCTGCTGGATCTGGCCTGCGCGCACGTCCAGGACCAGGAGGTCGAAGAAGGACTGCGGGTGGCAACAGTCGCCATCGACTTCGCGGCAGCCACACGATCAGAACGGGTGTTGAGCCGAGCACGACAGTTTCGTCGAACAATTCCTACCGCCACGACAATCGGACCCCTGCGCAATTTCGATGAACACCTGCGTATCGTCGACACGCGAGATGATACCGTTAGATGATGTTCATCGGAATCACCGGACACCGGGGCTTGCCTCCACATTCCGCCCAACTCATCGACGCAGCGCTACGTGAGGTACTGGCCGAATACAGTGACCGCGTCACCGGCGTCACCGCACTGGCCGACGGTGCCGATCAACTCTTCGCCCGAGCGGTCATCCACCAGGACGGCCAGATAGAGGTCATCGTGCCGGCAGCCCGCTACCGCGATAACCTTCCTCCAGAGTCGCACGCGGAATACGACGATCTCATCGGACACGCGCTCACGGTGCACCGGCTCGATTTCACAGAATCAACATCTGAGGCGCACATGGCGGCAAGTGAACTGATGATCTCGATGGTCGGTGAGCTGCTCGCCGTCTGGGACCAACAACCCGCACGCGGCTACGGAGGCACCGAGGACGTGGTCACCCGCGCCCGTGATCGTGGTCGGCGGGTCCGGGTGATCTGGCCGGATGGCGCGGCCCGTGATTGAGGGCGTCACGCCATAGCGGGAGACGAGTTAACACTATACATGTATGGCGAAGCGTAAGATAACCGTGACCGTGGACGAAGGACTTGTCGAGCAAGCACACCTGCTGGGGTTGGAGAACCTCTCAGCCGTGGTCAACCAGGCGCTCGCGGCTCACATCGAACGACTCGCGCGCAGGGCAGCGCTTCGCCAGCTGCTCGACGGGTGGGAGCGCGAGTTCGGCCCCGTCTCTGAGACGGCAGCGGTACAGGCCCGGGCCGTGTTCGACGAACTCGACGGCACCGCCGCCGGTCGGGGAGCGGCATGACCCTGCCCGTGGTCCTTGACGCTGAGGGCCTCGACGCGCTCACGAGCCCACGCCACCTGAGCAGCTTCGGGCGCTGCTGCCCGAAGCGTGGGCTCGTGAGCGGGACGGTTGGTTCCCGCAGTGGTATGCGCGGAGTCGTGCCGGGGTATCGCCCGGACCCGCCGGGTGGAGGCTGCGCCAGCACGTCATGACCAGGCTCGCGGTCAGCGGCCCCCGGTATCGGTGGTGGTCACCGACATCGAGCGGCTGGCCCAGGCCGTCCCCTCTGCCCGCGTACTGACCCGCCGCGCCTGGTGATCTGCCCCGCGCTTGTCGGACCGTCAGATGTGGATCTGGTACGACCTCACAGCCAGCCGATGCGCGCGCTGGCTGGCTCTTCGTCGCCCGGTGCAAGCGCCAGCTGCCCCGCCTTCACCCGGTCGAGTAGCCGTCGCAGCGCGTCGACGATCTCGGGGACGGCCCGGCGCAGCGCCTCGGCGTCGCCGGCACCGGCGACCGCCGCCATGCCGGCGTGTTCGAGGAGGGCGTCGAGATCAGACAGCCGGGCGGCCACCCATTCCAGCGGCTGGGCCGACAACCCGTGAACGAAAGAGCGCGGGCTCGGCTCCCACCCCGAGAAGGCCGGGTGGTGGTGTGCCCGGTCCAAGCTGCCCGGGGTGCCCGCCACCGCCTCCAAGAGGTCGACTCTCCAGACGGGCCGGTCGACCACGATCGGCCGAGCCGAGTAGATCGAACCGTTCAGCTCGCCCGGTTCGAGCAGCCGTACCTCAAGGCGCACACCGCGTTCAGCGCCCTCTTGCCCCGGCAGCGGGTCAGGGTCGACGAAGTACAGGTCGCTCATCACGACGGCGATCCGCGTGAACCCAAAGGCGTAGAGCATGACGCCCTCCCGGTCTCGAGTGCCAGCCCTTACCGTAGAGCGGGTCCCACCGAGACGGGGTGGCCGGTAGCAACGGGCTCTCCTGCGATGTCTTTGTCCCGCTTTACGCATCCCACTGGCCCAAGGATCGTCGTGCCTGCCCGCTATCGTGTAATCATGTCCTCACCCGCCGCGATCGGAAGCCCAGCGCTACCGCCGTTGCCGTTGCCCGGCGCCAAGCCCCGCGAAATCCACGCCGCGCTGCACCCGGAGTACCGCGAGGAGTTCGACCGAGATTATCGGGAGGCGCTGGCCGAGGCCGGGCGGACGCTCGACCTGGAGGGTGTCTTCGACACGCTGGAGTATTGGCGGATGCGTTCGTGGATCACGCGGGACAGCCGCGAGCACCGCCGGGTCGTGCGGCGTGCAGTCGAACTGCTCACCGGGCAGGAACCGCCCATGGATGAGCCGGTGACCGTCATCGAGGCCCGGCTATAAACGACGCCGTTGTACACCGTCGACACCGACGGGCCGGCACAGCAGCAGGTTGACGCGCTGCCGCCCGAAGCCTTGGCTGCGTTCGCTGAACTGCGAGTCGTCCTGGAGACGGCACCGTGGAGCGGCGGACCCTACCACCGGAACAATCCGCAGAGTGCGATGCGGGCGCGTGCGTTCGGCGCGCACGGCGCGGGCTTGGTTAGCTACCTCATTCTGGACGACCAGCGCCGGGTCGACGTGCTGACCGTGCGGTGGGTCGGGTGACCCGCAAGCGCGCCTGTCAACGCAACGCACCGGAGGCGTCGGCGGGGACGGCGGGGGTGCGCGGTGGGATGGGGTCCAGCCGTTGGTAGCCACCGCCCGGCTCCGGCCGTGGGTCTACCTCGCCCTTGTTGGACCACAGGGCGAAGGCTCGCTCGGCCAGCGCGGTGATGGTCAGCGCCGGGTTGACCCCCAGGTTCGCGCTGACCGCTGAACCGTCCACCACGAACAGGCCCGGGTAGCCGTGCACCCGATGGTAGGCGTCGATGACGCCGTCAACGGCGGTCGCGCCCATCGGGCAGCCGCCGAGGAAGTGCGCGGTCATCGGGATCTCGAACAGCTCCCCCCAGGTGCTCCCGGCGGTGCCGCCGATGTACTGGGCGGTGAGCTGGCTGGCCTGGAAACCGGCCGGGATGAAGGTGGGGTTGGGCTCCCCGTGACCGAGCCGCGAGGTGAGCCGGCCGCGGCGGCGGTAGGTAGTCAGCGAGTTGTCATAAGTCTGCATCACCAGCAGGATCACCGTCCGCTCGCTCCAGCGCCAGACCGGCAACAACCGCACCGTCGTGATCGGGTGCCGGGCGACGGCGCCCAGCAGCTGCCGCCAGCGCGGTGTGTCCGACGCGCCATCGGTGGCCAGGGTCTGCAGCAGGCCCATCGCGTTACTGCCCCGCCCGTAGCGGACCGGCTCGATGTGGGTGTACTCGTCGGGGTGGAAGGAGGAGGTGATGGCCACCCCGCGGGAGAAGTCGCGCAGCGGGTCCACCGTGTGCTGGCTGGCGCCGACGATCGCCTCGGAGTTCGACCGGGTCAGCTCACCCAGCCGGGGCGAAAGCGCGGGGAGTACGCGCTTGTCGCGCATCCGGTGCAGCAGCTGCTGAGTCCCCCAGGTGCCGGCGGCGAGCACCACCTGCTTCGCCCGGATCGTCTGGCGCTTGCGTGCTCCGATCAGCGGCGGCCCGGTGCGTACGGCGTCGACCAGCCAGGTCCCGTCCGCTCCCGGGCGCACGGCGGTCACCGTGGTCAGCGGGTGCACGGTGGCCCCGGCCCGTTCGGCGAGGTACAGGTAGTTCTTCACCAGGGTGTTCTTGGCGCCGACCCGGCAGCCGGTCATGCAGGAGCCGCATTCGGTGCAGCCGGTCCGCCGAGGTCCGGCGCCGCCGAAGTACGGGTCGTCGACCTCCTCACCCGGCCGGCCGAAGAACACCCCCACGGGGGTGGGGTGGTAGCTGTCGGCGACTCCCATGTCTTGCGCGACTCGCTGCATCACCTCGTCGGCCGCCGTGTGCCCGGCGTAGGTCGTCACCCCGAGCATCCGCTCCGCCTGCTTGTAGTGGGCGTCGAGCTCGCCGCGCCAGTCCGCGAGGTGCGCCCACTGCGGGTCGTCGAAGAACGCCTCGGGCGGCCGGTAGAGGGTGTTGCCGTAGTTCAGCGACCCACCCCCGACGCCGGCACCGGCCAGCACCACGAGGTCGCGCAGCAGGTGGATGCGCTGGATGCCATAGCAACCCAAGGCGGGTGCCCAGAGGAACTTGCGAAACTGCCAGGACGTGGTGGCCAGCTCGTCGTCAGCGAAACGCCGCCCCGCCTCCAGCACGCCGACCCGGTAACCCTTCTCAGTCAGCCGCAGCGCCGCGACGCTACCCCCGAACCCAGAGCCCACCACCACCACGTCGTAATCCACGACACCTCCTCTGCGCACCTGCTGGCAGGATAAACCGACCACTCCAGGGGAAGCTCTGGCGCGGAAATTAAGCTCTGCACTGTGGAAACGGTGGTCGCTTCGGCGTGCCCGGACGGCCCGAGCGGGCACTGGACAGGACGAGCTGTTCGGCTGGTCGTGGCACATCACGGGCAGGGCGGGTGATAGGGCAGGTCCGGTGACACGTACTGCGCCCACTTCGCGGGGGTGAGGGTGTCCGTGGTGGTGGCGCAGATCCGCTGGATCGCCTGGTCCACGTTCATCCCCCATAGCCGCACGGTGCGGTCGTAGCTGCCGGTGGCCAGGGTGCGCCCATCCGGGCTGAACGCCACCGCGTAGACGGCGCCAGTGTGGCCGGTTAGGGGTTGGCCCAGGGGGGTGGGGTCGGCCGGGTCGGTCACGTTCCACAGCCGCACGGTCTGGTCACCGCTGCCGCTGGCCAAGGTATGCCCATCCGGGCTGAACGCCACCGAGGTGATCCGGTTGGTGTGGCCGGTCAGCGGTGAGCCCAGCGGTGTGGGGTGGGCCGGGTCGGTCACGTTCCACAACCGCACGGTCTGGTCGTCGCTGCCGCTGGCCAGGGTGTGCCCGTCCGGGCTGAACGCCACCGCGCCGACGGTGTTGGTGTGGCCGGTCAGGGGTTGGCCCAGGGAGCTGGGGTGAGCCGGGTCGGTCACGCTCCACAGCCGCACGGTCCGGTCGTCGCTGCCGCTGGCCAGGATGCGCCCATCCGGACTGAACGCCACCGCGTAGACGGTGCTGGTGTGGCCGGTCAGGGGTGAGCCCAGCGGCGTGGAGTGAGCCGGGTCGGTCACGCTCCACAGCCGCACCGTCCGGTCGGTGCTGCCGCTGGCCAGGGTGTGCCCATCCGGGCTGAACGCCACCGCGTAGACCGAGTCGGTGTGACCGGTCAGGGGTTGGCCCAGGGAGGTGGGGTGGGCCGGGTCGGTCACGTTCCACAGCCGCACCGTGTGGTCGTCGCTGCCGCTGGCCAGGCTATGCCCATCCGGGCTGAACGCCACCGCGTGGACGGTGTTGGTGTGGCTGGTCAGGGGTGAGCCCAGCGGCGTGGGGTCGGCCACGCTCCACAGCCGCACCGTGTGGTCGTCGCTGCCGCTGGCCAGGGTGCGCCCATCCGGGCTAAACGCCACCGCGCCGACGGTGTTGGTGTGGCCGGTCATGAGGGCATAGGGGATGTTCCACAACCGCGCGGTCTTGTCGGGGCCGCTGGTGGCCAGCGTGTGCCCATCGGGGCTGAACGCCACCGCGTAGACCGAGTTGGTGTGACCGGTCAGGGGTTGGCCCAGGGAGGTGGGGTGGGCCGGGTCGGTCACGTTCCACAGCCGCACCGTGTGGTCGTCGCTGCCGCTGGCCAGGGTGCGCCCATCCGGACTGAACGCCACCGCGTGGACGGTGCTGGTGTGGCCGGTCAGGGGTTGGCCCAGCGGCGTGGGGCGGGCCGGGTCGGCCACGTCCCACAACCGCACCGTCCGGTCGTTGCTGCCGCTGGCCAGGGTGCGCCCATCCGGACTGAACGCCACCCCGAAGACCGAGTCGCCGTGACCGATCAGGGGTGAGCCCAGCGGGACGGGGTGGGCCGGGTCGGTGACGCTCCACAACCGCACCGTCCGGTCGTTGCTGCCGCTGGCCAGGGTGCGCCCATCAGAGCTGAACGCCACCGCGCCGACGGTGTTGGTGTGGCCGGTCAGGGGTGAGCCCAGCGGAGTGGAGTGAGCCGGGTCGGCCACGCTCCACAACCGCACCGTCCGGTCGGAGCTGCCGGTGGCCAGGGTACGCCCATCCGGACTGAACGCCACCGCCAAGATGTAGCTGGTGTGGCCGGTCAGGGGTGGGCCCAGCGGGGTGGGGTGGGCCGGGTCGGTCACGTTCCACAACCGCACCGTCTGATCCCAGCTGGCGGTGGCCAGGATGCGCCCATCCGGACTGAACGCCACCGCGTTCACGGAGTTGGTGTGGCCGGTCAGGGGTGGGCCCAGCGGGGTGGGGTGAGCCGGGTCGGTCACGTTCCACAACCGCACCGTCCGATCGCCGCTACCGCTGGCCAGAGTGTGCCCATTCGGGCTGAACGCCACCCCGAAGACCGAGTCGGTGTGACCGATCAGCGGGGTGGATAAGGCGGCGTTCGCATCGGTGACGAGGGCGGTGTAGAGGTCCGAGGTTGGTCGCATGCGGTAGGCGGTGAGGTCGAGTTGCGCCGCGAGGGAGATGTCCATGCTGCGTAGTCGGCCAGCTTGCGCGGTGATCTGGTTGAAGATGGCGGTGTCACGTTGTGCCTGGGCGATGCCGCGTTGTTGGAAGGCGAATACCGAAGCGATGAGCGCAAACACCAGCAGGGTCGAGAGCACGGTGAGGGTGCGGGTGCGGCGACGCCGTTCGCGTTCCTTGGTGGCGGTGACGCGCTGGGTGGTGGCGTTGAGGAACGCCCGGGCCTCGTCATCGAGCTCCACAATGCGCGCAGCGGGGTTGTGGTTGCCGGTCATTTCCAGTGTGGCAAGGGTGGCGGTGAGCCGTTTATCGTCCCAGAGGTAGTGATCGGGGCGGCCCGCGCTGGCCCACTCGGCGGCGGCTTGCTCCACTGTCCGGGCGGTGCGTAGGGCGGCGGTGATGTCGGCGGTGGCGGTGTCCAGGGGTCGCCACCCGGTGAGTAGGGCCTCATGGGCCATGGTGAGCCACACCTGACCGGCATCGTCGGTGTCGCTGAGCAGCAGGCGGCGGTCGACGAAGACTCCCAGCGCGACGCGCAGCGGCTCGGCCAGACTGGTGAGCTTGATCCGACGTCGGGCACGGCGACCGGTCTCATCGACGGTGACCAGGCGGGTGAGCCCGGCCAGCACCTCCCGTTCGGTCAGGCCACTGACCCGGACCGCGTCGGTGAACGCGGTGTCGGCATGCCGCGTGAGCGCGCCTTGGACACCGCGGAGGTCGTGATACCGGGATAAGGCCAACGTGCCGCCGACGGGCACGCCGTCTGCCAGCTGACGCAGCACGAAGGCGAGCAGCGGCAGGGCCTCCCCGCTGTCGGTGTCAGCGACCAGCTGGCTTGCCAGGCCGTCATCGAGGCGCAACCGAGCCACCTTGGCGGGCCGCTCGATGACCTCGCGCAGCGCCTCCCGGTCCAGCGGGGCCAACACATAGGCCTCGATCGGCACGCCAGCCAGCGTGGGGAGATCACGCAGGTCGTCGAGGAACTCCGACCGCATCGCCGCGACCACCCGCACCGGACCCGCGACCGCCTCACGCAGCAGTTGCGCGAATAGGCGCAGGGCGTCCGGAGTCGTGCGGGTAAACAACTCCTCAGCCTGGTCAACCGTGACCACCAGCCGCCGAGGGTGCGTACCCGAACCGGCGACCAGCAGGTCATCGGCCACCCGCCGCAGGCCATCGGTGCCAGCGTCGAGCTTGCTGCGGACGTCGCCGGCCGACCAGTCCAGCCCCAGGCCGTTAGCTGTGATCGCCAGTGCCCGAGCAAGCTCGGGCACTGGCTCACTTCCCGGAACCAGCCGAGGCACCACCAGCCATTCCGGGTCTCCGGCGAGCAGCGGGGTCACCCCAGCGTTGAGCAGGGAGGACTTCCCACAACCGGAGGGCCCGACGATAGCCAGCATCCCGCCGGTGCCACCCATGGCGCGCAGCCGATTGCCGACCTCGCGGGCCTCCGCCGAACGACCGAAAAACACCCGGCTGAGCGCCGCGGTGAACGGCTCCAGCCCGGGGAAGGGATTGTCACCCTCCCGCCACATAGCTTCACCGTCGTTCAGCAGCCGCACCGCGTGGAGCACTCGGTCGCGGGCTTGCTGGGGATCAGTCTGGTATTCGGCGTATTGCAAGTCCGGCATCAGCGGGTGCACCACGTCGGCCTCAGCTCGCAACGGCATGAGCCGGCACCCCAGCGCATCCGCGATGCCCAGCTCAGCCGAGCATCAGTTCGACGCCACGAACGACGACGTCACCACCCCGATCACCGCGTCGACCTCGCGCAGCTCGCGGTACAGGCGCTGCTTCCACTCCTCGCCGACGCCGATTCCGTCACGCAGGCCGTGGGCAAGGAACGGCTCATGGCCAGCTGCCCGCAGCCAACCCGACACCTCGTCGGCGATCACCCGGTCCAGAGTGGCGTAGCTGATGAAGACGCGAGCCACGATCACCCCCAGACGACCCCAGATCGGGCAGTCCCCGCCACCCACAGAGAACCTACAGCCAGCCAGGCCGTTGTGAGGCCCGGGTCGTGGCGACCTGTCGGGCGGCTCCCGGGTGTCGGCGCCTGGTCGGGCATCCAGCGCGACGGCCAGCGGAAACCACAGTCGGTCTCCCGGGGTTCGCGGGAAGGACGGTGCCGGTGGCTATGGTGTGGGGTGTGACTGCCGCCGCCGAGGGACCGCCGCCCGAGTCGCGCCGCCCGCTGTTCGTGGACGCCGCCCCCGCGCGGGTGCGGGCCGCGTTGATCCCCGAGGAAGTGGTGGAGTTCGACCACCAGTGGCGCGAGGTGATGGCCAGGGCCACCGAGACACTCGACCTCACCGAGGTGCTGACTGTGCTGGAGTCGTGGCGGCGTGTCGCCTGGTTGACCGTGGCTAACGGCGCGGATGCGCACCGGCGGATGTACCGCCGCGCCGCCACTCTGCTGGCAGATGAGCCGATCCCCGACGACGAGCCGTTGGCGCGCACGAAAGCTCGGCTGGGCCTGTAGCCGGCGTTGTACACCGTCACCCTCGACGCCGAGTCCCGACAACAACTCGACGCGCTGCCCCCCGCCGCCCTCGCCCCGCTCGCGGAGCTGCGGGCCATGCTCGAGGTCGCACCCTGGAACGGAGACCCGTTCAACAAGCTCAAACCGGAGCGCCCCATGCGTGGCCAGCCATTCGGTCCGAACAACGAGGGCATGGCGGCCTACCTGATCCTGGACGACCAGCGCCGCGTAGACCTGCTGACCATCGTGTGGATGGGCTGACACGGTTTTGGTCGGTCTCGACCCTGGACTGCCACTCGGCGCCACCGGACTTTCTCGCCCTCACACCATCCCGCCCGGAGAACGCCCATGACCAGCAGCGAACATCCTGTGAGCGGGCTCTGCCGCACGAATCAGACCACGAACATGCGGTACGCCAATGCCTCGCACGCCTGCTGGCCACCACCCCAACCCGCCAGAAGAACTGGTCGACAATCTCGGGATCCGACACCTTCACCGGTTTCCCGGACGTTGCTGAGATCGACGCAACCGCCCCCGGTGCCGTCGCCGGCAAATTCGCCGTCCTCGGCGACTACCCGAACCACCTTCGTGACGTGCTCGACGCCCACGAGGAAGGCGAACACCTCCGCCATACCCTCAGCGCTACGCGAGGCCCTCGGCACCGACCACGGCCACCTGCGCCTACTCCCCGGCCGCGCCACACCCGCCTACCTGCGATGGGGCACGTAAGACCAGGATCAGGTGACGCTGGCCGCTTCGGCCAACAGCGCTTCACGGTTGGCCAGGATGAACTCCTTCAACGCCGTCGGCTTCAAGTCGATCGACACGAGATCGTCCGCCCGCAGGTCGATCCGGTCCAGCTCGTAGCCACCCCGAGACGGATCGCTGAACTCCGGACCACTGCGCGCCGACTCGTCCAACCTGGTCAGCCGGGCCACAAAAAAGTACTGAACCGCTACCCCCGCATCCGACGGCGAGCTGAACAGAAAAACCCGCGAGACTCCGGCCGTCTCCGCACCCAACTCCTCTGCCAACTCTCGGCACAGCGCCGCCTCCATCGAGGCGTCGGTGTCCTCGACCCCGCCACCCGGCGCCGTCCAGTACGGAGCATGTCCCGGCTTGGTCCGCTTGATCAGCACCAGCTGATCACGATCATTAATCAAGATCGCCCTGGCCGCGCGCCGTCCCACCGTTGTCACCAACTGTTCCGTCACGGCAAGCGAGCTTACGGCTCGCCGATGTCCCGTTATGCAGGGGAAGGGATTACCAGGGCCGCCGTCAGGTCCGGGTCTCGGCGATCTGCCGGGCCGTTCGGGCTAGCTCCCGGTGGTCGGTGCCGGGCCGGGCTTCCAGCGCGGTGGCCAGCGGCACCAGCCGCCGTCGCGCGGCAACGGACTGCAGGGTGCTCACCCCCTCGATGGCGTCGCGGGCCAGCGTCAACCCGCGGGGCTCCCCTGCCCGCACGTGCACCTCGGCGAGCAGGAGCTCGGCCTGGGTGCGGTCCCGGCGGTGGTTCTCGCCGTAGGTGCGCACCGCGCTGACGGCGAGCTGCTCGGCGGCATCGAGCCGGCCCAGGTCCAGCTGAACCCCCGCGGCCACGAAATCCCCGCCCGCGCGCTCGAACAGATCGCGGGGCGCCCACCCGTCGCGCGCCTCGGCGAGGCAACGGGTGGCCTCATCGATGCCGCCCATGACGGCGTAGGCGGTCGCGGAGCTCCGGCTCAGCCGCGCGGTGAAGGTCGGTATCCAGAGGTCGTCAGTGCGCAACGCCGCCGGTGTGGACCTGCCGGGCTGGAACCCGCGGAGATGGAACTGCCCGAGCTGGAACAGCTTGAGCGCATCGTTGGGATGCCCACTGCGGACCAGCGTCAGCCCCGCCTGCCAGGCGGCGTTGACGATCTCGTAGGCGTCTGCGCCCTTACCGGCCAGCCGCAGGGCGCGATCGAAATGGCCGATTCCGTTCAACCCCGAGGTAAGGTAGGCCCCGGGCGCGGTGCCGGTGTCGCCACCAGTCCGTTTCCCGGAGCCCCCTTCCGAACCCGGCGTATGCGTCTCCGCATACCGGGCTCTCCACGTGTCTTGCCCGTTGGTCAGCT
>JBOHFI010000042.1:0-44996 GCA_050699595.1 Pseudonocardiaceae bacterium
CAGAGTCGCCACAACACCCCGGGCCATCAAATCACCTTACCCGGAACCAAGAAGCCAGCTCGGAGAGGTTCTGGGGCAGCGCCAAGCCCATCTCCCCAGGTCAGCCCCTTAACTTAGTGGCATTGCCTCTAGGCCAAGGGCCTATCAGTAGGCGCGATGGGGACGGGCAGCACCTCGCGGCCGGTGAGGTAGCGGTCCACGCCGGCGGCGGCGGAGCGGCCTTCGGCGATGGCCCACACGATCAGGGACTGCCCCCGGCCCATGTCGCCGGCCACGAACACCCCCGGCACGCTGGTCATGAACTCCGCGTCGCGGGCAACGTTGCCGCGCTGGTCGTACGCTACGCCGAGACCTTCGAGCAGCGCGCCCTTTTCCGGGCCGACGAAGCCCATCGCCAGCAGCACCAGATCGGCGGGCAGGTCCTGCTCACTTCCCTGCACTGGCACGAACGCGCGGCCCTCGGAGACGACCTCGACCAGCCGCAGCCCGCGTAGTTGGTCGTCGGCATCGCCCAGGAATCGCTGGGTGCTCACGGAGAACAGTCGCTCACCGCCTTCCTCGTGCGCTGAGGACACCCGGTAGATCATCGGGTAGGTGGGCCAGGGCTGGGTGCCCGGTCGGTGTTCTGGCGGGATCGGCAAGATCTCTAGCTGGGTCACCGAGGCCGCGCCTTGGCGGTGCGCGGTGCCCAGGCAGTCCGCCCCGGTGTCACCACCACCGATGATCACCACATGTCTGCCCGAAGCGTCGATCGGCGAGGCTTCAAGGTCACCCTCCTGAACCCGGTTGGACGGCGGCAGGTACTCCATTGCCTGGTAGATGCCCGCCAGCTCGCGACCGGGTACCGGCAGGTCCCGCCACGCGGTGGCCCCACCGGCGAGCACCACCGCGTCGAAGCCGGCGCGCAGCTCGCCGATAGCCAGATCATCCCCGACGTCGACGCCGGCCCGGAACTCGGTGCCTTCGGCGCGCATCTGCGCCAGCCGCCGTTCCAGCCGGTGCTTGGCCATTTTGAACTCGGGGATGCCGTAGCGCAGCAGCCCGCCGATCCGGTCCGCGCGCTCGTAGACCACCACGTCGTGCCCGACTCGGGTCAGCTGCTGGGCCGCGGCCAGCCCCGCTGGGCCGGACCCGACCACCGCGACTTTCTTGCCGGTACGCACCTCGGGTATAACCGGGTGCACCCAGCCCTCGTCCCACGCCCGGTCGATGATCTCGATCTCGACCTGCTTGATGGTCACCGCGTCATCGTTGATGGCCAGCACGCAAGACGCTTCGCAGGGCGCGGGGCACAGTGTCCCGGTGAACTCGGGGAAATTGTTGGTGGCGTGCAGCCGCTCGGCGGCATCGGCCCAGTCCTGACGCCAAACCAGGTCATTCCACTCCGGAATGAGATTGCCCAGTGGGCAGCCCAGGTGGCAGAACGGGATCCCGCAGTTCATGCACCGGCCGGCCTGGGCCTCCAGCGCGTCGCGGCCGAAGTCCTCATAGACCTCGCGCCAGTCACGCAGGCGCAGCTCGACCGGGCGGCGCGGCGGGTTGCGCCGCCCCGTATTGAGAAACCCCTTCGGATCAGCCACAACGGCCTCGCTCGGATGCATTGAGCCTCCCGAACTCGACAGCAGAGCTCTCAGCCACGTCCGGAACAGCACCTCTGTTGAGTTCGGGAACCGGAGGGTCGTTCACAAAACCGGGGAACTCGCGAGACCTAGCCATGGCTGGCCTCCATCACGGCCGCATCGACGTCCCGGCCGTCGCGGCGCGCCGCCGCCTGGGCGGCCAGCACCCGCTTGAAGTCCTTGGGCATGACCTTGCCGAACCGATCCACCGCCGCGTCCCAGTCAGCCAGCAGCGCATGCGCCACCGCGGACCCGGTCTCGGCGTGATGCCGCGCCACGGCGTCGACCAGGAACTCCCGGTCCTGCTCGTCCAGTGGGTCCAGGTCGACCATCTCAGGGTTGACCCGTTGACTCGGCATGTCGAGCACGTAGGCGACCCCACCGGACATCCCGGCCGCGAAATTGCGCCCGATCGGACCGAGCACCACCACCCGGCCACCGGTCATGTACTCGCAGCCGTGGTCGCCGATGCCCTCGACGACGGCCAGCGCGCCGGAGTTGCGCACGCAGAAGCGCTCCCCGACCACTCCACGCAGGAATATCTCCCCGGACGTCGCGCCGTAGAGGATCACGTTGCCGGCGATGATGTTGTGCTCCGCGCTGAACTGAGCGTCCGGATGCGGGCGTACGGTGATCCGCCCGCCGGACAGGCCCTTGCCGACGTAGTCGTTGGCGTCGCCGACCAACCGCAGGGTGATCCCGCGCGGCAGGAACGCCCCGAAGGACTGGCCGGCCGACCCGGTCAGGGTGATGTCGATGGTGCCTTCGGGCAACCCCGCGCCACCCCAGCGGCGGGTCAGATGCGAGCCCAGCATGGTGCCCACGGTGCGGTTGACGTTGCGCACCGGCAGGTCCAACCGCACCGGCTCACCGCCGGCCAGGGCACCCTCGCACAGTTGGATGAGGGTGTTGTCCAGCGCCTTGTCCAACCCGTGGTCCTGTTCCCTGGTCCGGTGCCGGGGGGTGTCCGGGCCGACACAGGCCGGCACGTGCAGGATCGGCGACAGGTCCAGCCCGGCTGCCTTCCAGTGCTCGACCGCCGGGCGGGTGTCCAGCAGCTCCGTGCGCCCGATGGCCTCGTCCAGGCGGCGGAACCCGAGCGCGGCCAGGTACTCGCGCACCTCCTGAGCGATGAACTCGAAGAAGGTGACCACATACTCGGCCTTGCCGGTGAACCTCGCGCGCAGCACCGGGTTCTGGGTGGCCACGCCTACCGGGCAGGTGTCCAGATGGCAGACCCGCATCATGACGCAACCCGAGACCACCAGCGGCGCGGTGGCGAAGCCGTACTCCTCGGCACCCAGCAGCGCGGCGACCACGACGTCGCGGCCGGTCTTGAGCTGGCCGTCGGTCTGCACGACGATCCGGTCCCGCAGCTTGTTGGCGATCAGCGTCTGCTGGGTCTCGGCCAGGCCCAGCTCCCAGGGCGTGCCGGCGTGCTTGATCGAGGACAGTGGCGAGGCCCCGGTGCCGCCGTCGTGACCGGAGATGAGGACCACGTCGGAGTACGCCTTGGCCACCCCGGCGGCCACCGTGCCGACCCCGACCTCGCTGACCAGCTTGACGTGCACGCGCGCGGCAGGGTTGGCGTTCTTGAGGTCGTGGATCAGCTGCTTGATGTCCTCAATGGAGTAGATGTCGTGGTGCGGCGGCGGCGAGATCAGGCCCACCCCGGGAGTGGAGTACCGGGTCTTGGCGATCCACGGGTACACCTTGGTACCGGGCAGCTGCCCGCCCTCGCCGGGCTTGGCGCCCTGCGAGATCTTGATCTGCAGGTCGTCGGCGTTGACGAGGTATTCGCTGGTCACGCCGAACCGCGCGGAGGCCACCTGCTTGATCGCCGAGCGGCGCAGGTCCCCGTTGGCGTCCCGGGTGTAGCGGTCGGCGTCCTCACCGCCCTCACCGGTGTTGGACTTGCCGCCCAGGCGGTTCATCGCGATGGCCAGCACCTCGTGCATCTCCTGGGAGATGGATCCGTAGGACATGGCGCCGGTGGCGAACCGCTTGACTAGTGACTCCACCGCCTCCACTTCCTCGATCGGCACCGGCGGGCGCAGTCCCTGGCGGAAGGCGAACAGCCCGCGCAGCGTCATCAGCTGCCGCGACTGGTCGTCAACGAGCCGGGTGTACTCCTTGAACACCTCGTAGCGGCCCGCTCTGGTGGAGTGCTGCAGCCGGAACACCGTGGCGGGGGAGAAGACGTGCGCCTCGCCCTCGCGGCGCCACTGGTAGTCGCCGCCGGTCGCGAGCTCCCGGTGCGGGGCGCGCACCCCGTCGGCGGGGTAGGCCCGGTGGTGCCACCTCGCGACCTCATCAGCCAGCGTGTCGAACCCGACCCCGCCGAGCCGGGAGGTGGTGCCGGTGAAGCAGGAGTCGATGACCTCGGGTCCCAGCCCGATCGCTTCGAAGATCTGCGCGCCGGTGTAGGAGGCCACGGTGGACACGCCCATCTTGGACATCGTCTTGCGGACGCCCTTACCCAGCGCCTTGATCAGGTTGCGGGTGGCGGTCCTGGCGTCGATGCCGTCCAGCGCACCCCGCGCGGCGAGGTCCTCCACGGTGGCCATCGCCAGGTAGGGATTCACCGCCGCCGCACCGTAGCCGATCAGCAGCGCGACGTGGTGCACCTCGCGGGCGTCCGCCGCCTCGACGATGAGGCCGACCTGGGTGCGGGTCTTGCACCGCACCAGGTGGTGGTGCACCGCGCCGGTGAGCAGTAGAGACGGGATCGGCGCGTGCTGCGCGTCGACACCCCGATTCGACAGCACGATCAGCCGGGCTCCGTCCTCGACGGCTTCGGCGACCTCGACGCAGATCTCGTTGAGCCGGCTTACCAGCGCGTGGCCACCGTCGTGCACCTGGTAGACGCCCCGGACCGTGACGGCCTGGTACTCGGGTCGGTCGCCGTCGTCGTTGACATGGACGATCTTGGCGAGCTCGTCGTTGTCCAGCACCGGGAACGGCAGCACGATCCGCCGGCAGGAGCCGGCGTCGGACAGCAGCAGGTTCGGCTGGGCACCGAGCCGTGCGTGCAGCGAGGTCACCAGCTCCTCCCGGATCGCGTCCAGCGGCGGGTTGGTGACCTGGGCGAACAGCTGGGTGAAGTAGTCGAACAGCGGCCGGGAGTACCGCGAGAACGGCGCCGGCGGCACGTCGTTGCCCATCGACCCGATGGGCTCCGCGCCGGTGGTGGCCATCGGCGTCAGCAGCACCTCCAGCTCTTCCTGGGTGTAGCCCAGCGCCTGCTGGCGGCGCACCAGCGAGGCGTGGGTCAGCACCTCGCGCTCACGCTCGGGCAGATCCTCCAGCTGGGTCAGCCCCTGGGTCACCCAGTCGGCGTAGGGGTGCTCGGCGGCGAGCTGGCTTTTGATCTCGTCGTCGCCCACGATCCGGCCGGCCGCGGTGTCGGCGAGGAACATCCGGCCCGGTTCCAGGCGCCCCTTGCGCACCACCGTGGCGGGGTCGATGTCCAGCACCCCGACCTCGCTGGCCAGCACCACCAGGCCGTCCTCGGTGACCCAGTACCGGGCCGGGCGCAGGCCGTTGCGGTCCAGCACCGCGCCGATGATGGTGCCGTCGGTGAACGCGACCAGCGCGGGGCCGTCCCACGGTTCCATGAGCGTGGAGTGGAACTCGTAGAACGCCCGGCGCGCGGGGTCCATCTCGGTGTGGTTCTCCCAGGCCTCCGGAATCATCATCAGCACCGCGTGCGGCAGGGAGCGCCCGCCCAGGTGCAGCAGTTCGAGGACTTCGTCGAAGGACGCGGAGTCGCTGGCCTCCGGGGTGACGATCGGGTAGAGGCGATCCAGGTCGCCGGGAATGAGATCGGTGGCGAGCTGGCTCTCCCGCGCGTGCATCCAGTTCCGGTTGCCGCGCAGGGTGTTGATCTCACCGTTGTGTGCCACGATGCGGTATGGGTGGGCCAACGGCCAGGACGGGAAGGTGTTGGTGGAGAACCGGGAGTGCACCAATGCCAGCGAGCTGGTGACCCGCTCGTCGGACAGGTCGGGGTAGAAGCTCACCAGCTGTTCTTCGGTCAGCATCCCCTTGTAGACGATCGTGCGCCCGGACAGGCTCGGGAAATAGACGTCGAGGTCGCGCTCAGCGCGCTTGCGCACGCAGTACACCCGCCGCTCCAGGTCCAGCCCGGTCTCGTGCTCATCGCCGGAGAGGAACAGCTGCCGGAAGCGGGGCATCACCGAGCGGGCCGTCGGGCCGACGCCCTCGGGGTTGACCGGCAGCTCCCGCCAGCCCAGCACCCGCATGCCCTCCTGCGCCGCGATGTCCTCGATGCCCGCCATCGTGGCGGCCTGCGCGGAGTCCTGCCTGGGCAGGAAGGCGGTGCCGACCGCGTACTGACCTGGCTCGGGAAGCTCGAAGTCGACGACCTCCCGGAAGAAGCCGTCGGGTACCTGGAAGAGGATGCCGACGCCGTCGCCGGTGTCGGCATCCCCGCCCCGGGCACCCCGGTGTTCGAGGTTGCGTAGCGCAGTGAGAGCCTTCTCCACGATACTGTGATCACGCCCCCCGGTGAGGTCGGCCACGAAGGCCACGCCGCAGGCGTCGTGCTCGTAGGCGGGGTCGTACAGGCCCTCCGCCGGACGTCCTTGCATCACGTGTCTCTGCGGCACGTGTCTCAGGCTCGGCCCTGCGGGCAGGTGGTTAGCGCTCATGAGCACCTCCCGTCGTCTCGATTGGGTTGACACACGCATCGGGACGACGTGTACCCAGCTGCGGTAACTCGCAGGCTACCTCAGCTGGTCACCAAGTCGTTCTCACCTGCGAGAACGACCCCGGCGCCTTGAGCTGCCATTATACCCCCCAGGGGCTCCCACGCCCCGCGTAAGGCGGTGATGGCCGCCGGGGAGCGAACCGCCTTACACGCGCTGGATGCCTTCGCCACCGCGGTGGGGCTCGACGGCCCGGAGCGTCAAGGCTACGAGCCGGTGCCAGGTTGCCAGGTGTACCCGTCCTACGTGGCTCGCCTGGCCCGAGACGCCGCGCCTGCTGAGGTTGCGGGTGCCTTCCTGGTGAACCTGGACGCCTGGGGCAGCTGTTGCGCGTGCATGGCTGACGCCCTGACCAGCTCCTACCAGCTCACTCAGGCTGACTGCGCCTTCTTCGCGCATTTCGCCGGCCCGACGGCCGAGCTGGAGCGAATCAGCCTGGGCGTCAGGGTTTTCGGCCGACGCCGCCGAAGTTGAGCACCTCAAGCGGAGTGCCGAGGTCTCTGGCATTGGGTCGCCACAGCGAAGCCGAGACCACGCCGGGCTCCAGCAGCTCCAGGCCATCGAAGAAACGAAGCAACTCCTGGCGGCTGCGGGCCTTGATCAGGGGCGTGGCGCTCTGTCCAGGATGTGCTCGATGATCCCTAACAGCATGAGCGCGATCGGCCGGGTGAAATCCAGGGTCTGGGCGGCTTCGCGCAGGATCGTATCGGGGTTGTGCAGGTCGGCGTCGACGTAGTCGGTGGCGCCCTCAGGTGTGCTGGTGAGTAAGGCACGCGCGTGTGCCATGATCAGAGGGTCGTTGTCGACGTAGACGATGCGGCACTCGGGCGCAGTCGCCTGGGCGACTTCGTGGGTGTTGTTGGCGGTGGGTAGCCCGGTGCCGATGTCGAGGAACTGGCGGATCCCCGCATCGCCGACCAGGTAACGGACGATGCGGACCAGGAACGCCCGCTGAGCCCGCGCGGCGTCGACGATTTCCGGCAGGACGGCGCGGATGTGCTCGCCCACCTCGCGATCGGCCGGGTAATTGTCCTTGCCGCCCAGCCAGTAATTCCAGATCCGAGCCGTGTGCGCTTTGGTGACGTCGATACTCGGGCGCCGCTCCCTGTTGGGTGGAGGTGGACGGTGCATCACGCGTGCGCCTGCCTTCCACCCTGTCTTCTCTAATGTCCTTACTCTAATGTCCGAGATTGTAGCTCGCCGCATGAGCTGACGTTGGATAGTGCCAGCGTGAGCCGGTGCCTCGGTACTGCTCTACCGGGATGGGCGCGACGCCGTCGCGCAGGTGATCATGGCACAGGACGCCGTGGAGGTGGTCGACCTCGTGGGCGACCAGGCGGGCGACCCCGCGCTCGAAGACGGTGATGCGCCGTTCTCCGGTGATGTCCTGGTGTTCGACGTGGATCACCAGCGGGCGGGGAACCAGGCAGCGGACATCGAAGAAGCTCAGGCAGCCTTCGTACTGCTCGTCGCTGTCGTCGCTGCTGTCGATCACCCGGGGATTGAGCAGGGTGATCACGTGGTCACTGCCGGGAGGCCGGACGATGGCCGCGGCCCGCTCGATGCCGATCTGAGGAGCGGCGATGCTCATGCGTTGGCCGAGTGAGTGTGCCTGGGCGACACGGTGGGTCACCGCGTGCAGCTCGGAGATGACCCTGAGAGCGCCGTCGGCCTCCGCTGGCAGGGCGAACAGACGAGCCGGGCGTCGCAGCACGGGATCGCCGTCTTGGGCGATGCCGAGCGCTTTCATGATGGCGCTGGGCTTGGGTGGCTCCGGCGGCGCTTCGTCAGGCTGATTGCGGAAGTGCCATTCCAACCGGTAGCGGGCGTGCAGCGGCGGGTACTCCGTGGACCACGAGTAAATCTTGCGGTCACCGACCCGCTCGGTGTAAATCGGGGTCTGGAAAGGCGTCGACTCGGCTGTCATCGAGGTGCAATTCCCCCACACGGTGGGATTGAGATCGGTGGAGAAGTCCAGCTTTACAGACAGGCGCCTGGTGGGAAGACGGACGGCGCGGCGGAACCAATTCCCCCACTTGTCGTCACCTACCGTGTAGGTGTACTCGATCCAGGTGTTTTCGCCAGGGTAGAGCGGGAACTGACAGCTATCGTTGGCGAAGAGTAGCCAGATTTTCTTGAAGGCGTCCCGATCGTGCTGGACGCTCCACCGCATCGGCTCCGCGCGGTCGTCGCCGCGCCAGGCGTGGAGATCAATCTCGTCCCAGGTCAGCGGCTTGTCACGGTGAAGTTCATGGGAGCGCTCAGGATCGTCGGGATAGCGGTCAACAGAGATCTGAATCGGGTAACGCGTGATCGGTTGATCGCCGTGGTTGATGAGTCGGCGGCGCTGGGTGAGCCGGTAGGTGTCGCCGTCGTGGTAAAGCTCAGCATGATCATGCTCGACGAGCAGTCCGCCAGTCGGCTCGGCGACCGCGGCGATGGTGACCGGCTCGGGCCTGGTGCCGGTCGCGGTGTGGCGGTCTTCCTGTTCCCGCCACGCGCGTCGCAGCGCGCCACCGGCGTTGAGCACAGCGTCGGCTTTCCTGGCGAACTCGCGTGAGGAGTGCTCGCCGCCGCTTTCCACCTTGGAGACGTAGGAGCGGCTGTAGCCCATTGCGGTGGCCAACGCCGACCGGGACAACCCGCTGAGATCGCGCCAGCGGCGGAACTCGGCGACGAACACATTCTGCGTGTCCCGCACGCCTGTGATTGCCGGGACGCCTGAGCTTTCCTGCACGTCGGCCATTCTTTCTTCCCGCTGGTCGTGAGCGCGCGTGAGAGCACCGTGAGTGGGTTCTCACCCTACCCGCACGCCGCCGCCGAACGCTCTACTCGTCGCCGATCGTCCAACGACCGAGTCGTCCAACGACTGAGGGGGCAACACCATATGTCTCGCCGCAGACGTCCCGGGCCCGTCCCAGTGGCTCTCGACAACCACCCGCAACGGCCCGCCGCGCTTCCGGTCACGTGTGCCCGGAACGGTCGTGAACACCTCGTCAGCGAGCACACGATGACGAGGGTGAACGCCGGCCGGTATGTGGCATGGTGTGGGCACCACGTCCTCGCCGCGGCGCTGGTCTGCCCACCGGGTCGGCCTTGTCCGGACTGCCTCGCGATCGGCCGCGCAGCCGCCTCCGCCGGCCGGGCGGACCGGGTGGGAGTCTGGGTCCAGCAGGCCACCCGGCTACGTGGTCAACGGTGAGGCCATCCTGGGAGGCCTCGGTGTCAGGGGGTTCGCGCGTTCGGGGAATTCCTGGTGTAGGAGCCGGAGTAGTGGGGTGGCCTTGACCGCGGTTTCTTCGAATTCCTCGTCGGCGTCGGACAGCGCGATGATCGCGCCGCCGACGCCGTATTCAAGCGGCCAGCTCTTGTTGCCGCCTTGAGGGTCATATCTCGCCGGAGCCGGATCTCTTCCCGTCGATGCCCTGGGACGGAACTTCGGCGACGAGGTGGCACAAGGTTACGCGGTGTCGAGCACGAGGTAACCCTCGGCCAGGCGGCCCGCCGGCAGGCCCGCGGCCTGGGCCTGCATGGAGCCCCAGCCGCGCATCCGCTCCTCCAGGGTCGTCATGTGCGCGGTCTGGCTGGCGTGCGCGCGCAGTGCGGCGATCTTGCGGTCGAAGGTGTCGGTGATGTCGACGTAATGGTCGGCCTGGGCATTCGAGCTCATCACCCAGACCTCGGGGACGGTGTGTGCCTCCAGGCCCTCCTCGGCGAGCAACTCGGGATGCGCGAACGGGTTGCGGGCGTCGGGGTAGATCGCGCACAGCGCGGCTTCCCCGGCGGCCTGGTGATCGGGGTGGCTGGCATAGACGCTGCGCAGGTCGCGGTGCGGGGACGGGATCACCATCCGGTCCGGGCGGGCTCGGCGGATGACGCGGGTGATGTCGCGCCGCAGCTCGAAGCTGACCATGAGCCTGCCGTCGGGGTAACCGAGGAACTCGACGTCGGTGACGCCGAGTGCGGTGGCTGCCTTGCGCTGCTCGTCCTGCCGGATGACGCCGATCGCGGAGCGGGGCACTGCCGGGTCGATACCGCCGGCGTCACCGTCGGTCACGATGCAGTAGGACACCTCGAGACCCGCGTCGATCCAGCCGGCGATCGTGCCGCCGGATCCGAAGTCCACGTCGTCGGGATGCGCCACGACCACCAGAACTCGGTGCACCTGCTGCGCTCGCTCGTCCGCCACGGCACTGTCTCCTTTAGTCGGCGTCACCACCGGGCAACGCCGACGGCCCCGGCGGTCTTCCCCACTACGACGACATCATGGAGCTCAAGAGCTGAGAGCCCCCTCCCCGTCACGCCTCCCGCCGAAATGGATGGCCGCGACCAGCACGAACATCTCCCCAAACCTCGCCCACCACCGATCGAGCGGATCATCGGCTATCGTCGGCCCGGCGTGGTTCTATGCGCGAATAAACGCAGTCAGCGCCCCGGGAGAGTCGTCGCGCCCAAGGCGATACCCAGTGCGGTCTTGCTCCCTATCCAGTCGGTGGCGCCTTGCCTGATCGAGTGGCGAAGGTCGGCGAGCGCGTCCTGGTCTGGCTCTACGATGCTGGCCAGCCTTGATCTGTGGAAGTGTTTGAGTAGCGCCGGGAGCTGATCGGACCGGATGCCTTTCTTCTCTTTTAGGGCGAACAGCGGGAGGAACCAGGTCTCGAAAACCGTCTGAGCCTCGGGGCTGAGCCTGAGCGCCTCGTAGGTCTCGTGCAGGTCGGTGATGTGGTCGTAGGGCACGTGCCCGTGCAGGGCATAGAGCATGCTCGCTCCGTCGAAGGTCGTGAAGTGCTGGCCGTAGGCGGCGATGGTGGCGGCGGCGTTGTCCGTGGTGGTCATTACCGCGACCTCGGCTTGACGCACTCGGGCGGCGGCGAGGACGGTGACGTGGATGCCTGCGCGGGCATCCAGGACCATACCTGGCAGCCCCAGCGGTCCGAGGTCGATGCCATATTCCCGGGTGCGCGACAGGATCAAGCGTGCCGGTGTATTTCCGGCGACCTCCTGGAGATGTAATGGCGCGCGGCGGTTGTGGGCGTGGATGCGCCTGACGTCCAGCCCCGGCGCTTCGAGGTCGCGGTCAGCCACCAGCTGGAGGCCGGTGCGCGGGCGTGAGACCAGGTGACCGCAGGCTCGGCAGGGATGACCGCTGGTGCCGGTCATGTGAGCGCAGCGGGTGCACACTCGCACCGTCACGCCGCTGATCCTCAACTCGCCGGCATTCAACCGGGTCTCGATGACCTCCAGCGCCAGGCGCGCCACCATCTGGTCCGCGTCGGTGAGGGTCCCGACCTGCGGCCCTAGCCCAGTGCCGTACTTGGCCGCGATGGTGGCGGTCTCGAAGTCCACCCGGCACGCTGGTGCGGTTTCTGTGGCGACGTGCCGCCGGTAGCACAGGTCGCCGTCCAGTCTCACCGTGTTCCACAGATGTGGCACCGGCTCCGCACCCAGCAGGTCGTTGAGGGCTTCGGCGATCCGGATGCCCACAGCTTTGCCTGGCTTGCCAGCGAAGGTGAAATCGCCATTCTGGACCGGGCCGTTGAAGAACAGAGGATCCACGGTCCTCCTCTTGAAAGAATCATGGTGGCGCGGTCGCGGTCGTCTTGGTGAACCGCCCCGCTGCTCGCTCGTAGCGCAGCACGGCCGCGCTGGGAGTCTTGGTCTCGCGGGCCTCGGTAACGAGGTCGGTGACGGGGCGTTCCTCCAGGAGGGCGCGAAGAGCCAGGATAGTCGTGTGGTGCGTGATCGCGACGACGTGCCATCCGGCTTGAATGTGGGTGCGGGCCAAGTCGATGAACTTCTCCGCCCGCTGCCACACTCCCCCCGCTAGTGACTCGCCGCCGGGCGGGATCCACAGGTGCTTGCGGTTGCGCCGGTCCTCGGCACCGTCGGGGTAGGCGGCGAACAGCTCCTCCTTGGTCATGTAGGTGGCCTCCCCGTAGTGTTGCTCGTCCAACAGAGCGGTGGACTGTGGCCAGCCGTGCGGTAGATCCGGGAAGGCCAGCTCCGCGGTGTCGATCGCTCGCCGGTAGGTCGAGGTGAACACACGCAGCCGTGGACCGCTCACGTCGGCGAGCACCTGACCGAGCCACAGACATTGGCGGAAACCGCGCGGGGTCAGGCCGACGACATCACGGGAGATCTTGTGCGCCACCTGCCCGCTGTAGGGGCGGCGGTCGGCGTAGAAGCTTCGGTGCTTGTCGGCGTTCTCTATTGACTCGGCGTGACGGACCACCGCAAGTACCATGACGAAACACTACTGCTCGCCCTGCCTGCCCGGGCCGAGGTAAGGAAGCGCCCGTTGAGCGACTGGGAGTTCGTCAAGCGCCGGACCGCCACCGACGGCGCGGTCTGGCGGTCCGCCGACGGCCTGCTCTACAAGCGTACCGGCGACAGCTCCGTCGAGGCCGAAGCGCGCTTTCAGCGTCTGGTGGCCGCACTCGGCTACCCGGTCCCCGAGGTGGTGGAGACCGGGCAGGCCGACGGTGTGCACTATTTCGTCGAGCGCAGTGCGGGCAGTGCATCCCTGCATGACATGGCGCTGGCCGAGGCCCACGACGGGTACCTCGGCGAGGATGTGCTTCACGCGGCCGTCAAGGTCTCCGGCCGGTTGCTGACGGCCCAGGCCCACAACCTGCTGCCCGGCGGCCCGGAGCCAGTGCGGGAGTGGTTCGAGCACGCGGGTTTCGCCGGCAACGTGTTCGCTGAGAATCCTGATCTGGACACGCCTCGCGTCCACACGGCGGTCGAGCATGCCCTACGCCGTCTGGACGTTGTGCCGATGTGCCGCAGCAACCTGGACTGCGGGCTGCCTGACTTGTTCCCCGGCGGGGTGATCGACTGGCAGCACCACGGTGCCGCTCCGCTGGGCTACGACGTGTATCCCCTGTTGGAGATCGTCGCGTTCAAAGGTGGCAACAGAGGCTATGAGGTCACTGCCGACCAGCGCATTCGATACCTCGCAGCGCTCGACGCGGGCAGTAGTCGGCTTACCGGCCGGCCGCTGAGCGGCTACTTAGGCGAGTTCCTCTTGGTCAAGTGCTTCTTTTTCTTGGCGCTGATGCGGCCGACCGGCCCGGAGCGGCGCGACAAATACCTCAAGTGGCGATACAGGCGGACCCTGTTCGAGATGGGACTGGACCAGTATGAGTCGTCCGGCGCGATCCATACCGATACCTTCCCCACCCTCGCGGAATTCAGCGACCGATTCGTCCAGTCCACGGCGGGCCATCCGTGACCGCGACTACCTATCGGACCGCCACGGGGTCGTCTTCAAGATTATCGGTGACGTCCACCCGGACGGCCACTACCTCGGCTACGTGAAGTACCACCCCGACCCCCGAGGTGACCGGCAACTGTTCGGCCAGACATATCGGCAGAACACCATCGTGTCCAAGTCCTTCGGCATCCTGGCCGACCGGCCGAGTGCTACGTCTACTCGCCCGTGCTCGGCTGCGTGATCACCGGGTTGCCCCGCCAGGACATCGCCACCCACTACTCCTGCCGACAGGCGCTGGCCGCGATTCACGACGACCCGGGCCGGGTTCACGCCGCTCGCGCGGGTGGGGACCTGCTGGCCATCATCGCGCGCATCATCAATGCCGGTGCCGCCGACCTGTTCGGCGTCACCGGCTCGTTCCTGGTCGGCTGTTTCAACGCACGTTCCGACATCGATCTGGTCTGCTACGGTCAAGCCGGGTATGCGGCCGCCCGCGAGCTGTTCACCGATAAGGACGTGATCAGACCGTACGCGGGGAAGGACCTGATGCAGCTGTACCTGCGGCGGGCCAAGTATATGACGGGTAGTAGCTTCGACGCTCTCATCCGTCAGGAGCAGCGCAAACTTCAAGGCCTGACCGCTCGGGCAGGTGCGCACATCAACTGCGAACCACTGCGCTCCGACACCGACCGCGCCTTCGCCCGCATGTACGCCAAAGAGATCGGCGAGATGACGCTCCTGGCCACCATCACCGACCACGAGCAGGGCCTGGTCACGCCGGCGCTGTACCGGATCAACGTCCAGATCATCTTATCCTCGACCGTCGATGAGCCCGACGCGTTCGCCCGCAGGATCACCTACCTGCGCTCCTACCTCGGCGCGTACACCGGAGCGTTCAGAACCGGGGACACCGTCTACCTGTCCGGCAAGCTCGTCCACCTCCAGGACGGCGACCACGACGGATTCGGTATTGAGCTGACCCCGTGGAGCGTGAGCAAATCCTACCTGGCCAACCTGACCGGGTAGACCAACCATGCCCGAAGACGGTTCACCGGTGGTGGGTTTATCGACAGCGACGGGCAGGCGTGAGCGCTAGCGTCCGGTTGATCTGAACATGAATACAACCGCCCGAGGAGCACCCGGCACCCGTCCTCGCGCTTACTGTTCCACATTCCGTGGACCCTCGCCTGTTGAATCCACGCTGGCCCAGTTCCAACGCGGACAGGTACTGCTTGGTGATCCCGGCCAGACCGGCCACCACCTCCAAACTCAGCCCGCGACGACGGCGGATCATCCGAGCACGCGCACCGATCGCCGACGCTTCCGCAATGCCCACCGAGAGCACCACTCCACTATGCTCGGCGCCGCCTGCCGAGGCCTCTTCCCGCTACAGGGCGGGCAGCGGCTCGTTGCCCCACAGGCTGCGTAGTTGGGACGCGTACGCGTGGAGGTCATAGGACGCGCAGCCGGACCCGCCGTATCCGATGTAGTTGCCATGGGCGTCGTGCCGCCCGCCGTCCATCACGGCGCTGATCCCGTGGTGGGCGATCATGCTGCGGATCCCGGCGGTGATGTTGGCCACCGGGTCGGTGATCGAGCTGCCGGCCAGGCTGGGCAGCACGCAGGCTCTGAAGGTGCTGGGGATGGTCTGCATGAGACCCTGCGAGGGGGTACCCGCCGCAGCGTTGCTGTCCCAGGTGTTGATCGCGTTGGGGTTGCCGCCGGACTCATGCATGATGATCGACCTGACGCCGGGAGCGAGGGCCTGTGGCAGGCCCATCAACCCGAGTGCTCGGGCGATCCAGCCGTCGAGGCTGTGGCTGTTGCCGGCTTGGTAAGGCTGCCCGAGACGGTTGCGGAGCGCCTCCTGATAAGCCGCCCGGTCCGCCCGCTCCACGGCGCGGCGCAGCGCGGACACCCCGGTCACGCCGTCACGCGCGGGGCCGAGTTGCACGATCTCGGGTTCCAGGGATGAGCCGGTGAGTGCGGCCGGCGCGACCTCGGCGACCTGCTCGGTGGGCGTGGTTACGGTGGTCTGCATCGTGTGACCGGCCACGGCCAGGGCACCGGCGGCGACCGCCGCCGTGACGGCCCGACCCCGCAGCGCCGGACCCGGCCGGGGCATGCGATGCGCCCCGCGAGGCCCGGCGTCGGATGCCGGCGGGGGGGCGAAATAGGGCTGCGGCTGACGACCGCGGGGACAGCGGTGACGCGCCAACTGTTTAGGTCCCTTCCGCACCGGGAACCTGGTGTGCGAGCCGGGAAGCAGCCGCCCGGTTCGGGGGCACCGGGAACGACACCTGCTCGCAACCAGATCGTGATCTGCGACCGACGGAAACTAACGGTAAGGCCACGGCGGCGGCAAACCCCGGACCTGCGCCGGTGTGTCGCTTGCGCCCGATGCGGGAACCGGCGCGATGAGCGGTCGCACACCGACTCGCTGAGCGTTCCCGGTGCTGAGCTAGCCGACGGCAAGCGGCGGGTCTTGCCGCTGGACCGCCGTCACCCTTCGGGAGTACCCGGGCCCCGCGGCAGCGTCAGGACGACCTCGGCGTCGCTGATGGCAATGCCGAGACTGGTGCCGTGGGCCTGCTGGAGAAGTCGAGCGATGCGCCGTATCCCGGTACCCGCGCGGGTGGCGAGCTCGGCCGCCACGACCCGGCTGTAGATGTGCGGGTTGCGGGTGACGTGCACGCCGGCCCGCATCGCCTCGGCATCCACGCTGTTCGGTGGACGCCCGGGGGGATCTGACCTCGACCCGGTCGGAGAGCACGAACACGCGGGTCGGGCCGGGGATCGTGTAGTCGCGGTGCACCAGCGCGTTCACCACGGCCTCGCGTAGCGCCGCCGTCGGGATCTCTCCGCGCTGCTCCTTCTCGAACCCGACGATCTCGTGACCAGTCCTGAGGTGGAGCTGCAAGAACGTCTCGATCTGGGCGATGACGCTGAGCAGTGGCCCAGACAAGTCCTTACGATCCACGAAGTTGTCTCCGATGTCGTCGCCGGCCAGTGCACCGACGACGACGCGAGACGATTCGAGTTCGGCTTGCGGACGGCGACCGAACAGTACGAGCCCACCCACCGTGGGGTGGGTTCCGTCGTACATGCGCCATGCCCGCAACAGTCGCATCAGATCGTCGTCGAGATCCACCTGGTCAGTGTCGTCAAGGTATCGGGTGACCGCGTCGAGGTCCAGGTCGGCCAGGTCGAGCCGGGGAAGTGGTTGTTCGTCGTAGAACAGCGAATGCGCCGCCTGGAAGAGCCTGAGCAACTCCTCCCGGCTCGCCCGACGGCACCGTGCGAGCTCGCTGTTGTTGTCGACGGATTCTTTGAAGTCGGTATGTGGATCCTCCCAACGGAGGATGCGATCACGCAGCTCGTCAGGCGTCATCTAGACCAACTCCGGCTGGCGCGACACATGCGGATCTCGACGTGCATGGCCGGGTCCAACCGACGCCACGCGGCGTCGAGGGGCCCGTTCGGCATGAAGGTCACGGATGACATTCTCCCCGATGAGGCCGACATGTACGCTCCCGACACGGCGTGGCAGGGCGAGTGCCGTGGGCGGGAGCCGCATGATCGGCCGTATCCCGGTCCCCCTCAGCGGGTGGGGAAGACGACGCCGGCTGCGCTGCCACCGCGCCGGGCCGGCTCCCCGGCGGCGAGCACCGTGCCGTCGGCGAGGAACTCCAGACCCGACGCCACGCCGATCTCTGGGTTGATCTTGATTGTGGGATCCAGCGGGGAGGTGTCACTGACCGCGAACGTGTGCCCGAGCGCGTGCAGGCCAGGCGCGGTGAACGTCGGTTCGGCCTGGGTGGCCTCGGTGTTGCGCTGCGAGGCGCGAGGCGCGGCGATCGCGTCCGGCAGGCTCATGCCGAAGTCGATCCGGTTGAGCAGGATCTGCAACACAGTGGTGATGATCGTGGCGCCCCCCGGCGAGCCGACCGCGAGGAACGGCCGGTCGTCCTTCAACACGATGGTCGGCGACATGCTGGAGCGTGGCCGCTTGCCGGCCGCCGGCAGGTTCGGGTCGGGTGCGCTGCCCGGCGCGGGCGCGAAGGTGAAGTCGGTCAGCTCGTTGTTGAGCAGGAACCCTCGGCCGGGCACCACGATCCCGCTGCCGCCGATCGCCTCCAGCGTGTTGGTGTAGGACACGACGTCGCCCGTACCGTCGGCGACCACGAAATGGTTGGTGTGGTTCTCCCGGTCGGGCACCGTGACATCGGGCACCGTGACGGCCGCGCCGGCGGGCGTGCAGCCGCGAGATCCGGCGATCGGGTCGCCCGGCGGGACCGGGCTGACGCCGGCCTTGGCCGGGTCGATGAGGCAGGCGCGCCGGCGGCCGAAGGACGTCGAGAGCAGTTGCTGCTGCGGCACGTCCACGTAGCGGGAGTCGCCGAGGTAGCGGTTACGGTCGGCGAACGCCAGCCGGCTGGCCTCCAGGTAGTGGTGCAGCGCCTGCACTCGGCTCATCGCGGACAGGTCGAAATTGCTCAGGATGGTGAGCGCCTCGCCGTCGGTGATACCCCCGCTGGAGGACGGCGCCATGCCGTACACGTCCAGGCCGCGGTAGTTCACGTGCGTCGGGTCGGCGTCCAGCGCACGGTAGGCACGCAGGTCCGACAGCGTCATCGGGCCGGGCCGTGCCACCAGAGTGGCACCGGGAGCCAGCGGCGGGTGCTGCACGGCGGTGACCAGGTCAGCGCCGATCGAGCCGCCGTAGAGCTCGCCGATCCCGCGCTCGCCGATCTCCCGGTAGGTTCTCGCGAGGTCGGGATTGCGCAGTGTCGAGCCCACCGCGGGCGGCGCGGCGCCAGGGAGGAACAGCGTCGCGCTCGAACCGAACTGGGCGAAGCGCTGGGAGTTGCGTCGCGTCTGCTCCCGGAACGTCGCGTCGACCACGAAGCCGCGCTCGGCCACCTGCTCGGCTGGCTGCAGGTCCTCGGCGAGCCCGAAACGACCCCACCGCTGCAACGTGCGCTGCCAGGTGGCCAGCGTGCCCGGCACGCCGACGGACAGCCCTCCGTGGACCGCGGCCGGGAAGGACAACGGTTTCCCGGTCGCCGGGTCGATGAACATCGACGGCCCGTCGGCGCCTGGAGCGGTCTCTCGTCCGTCGATGGTGGACATCCGGTGGGTGCGCGCGTCGTAGTAGACGAGGTAGCCGCCCCCGCCGATGCCCGCGACGTAAGGGTCGGTCACGCCCAGTGTCGCGGCCACCGCGACTGCGGCGTCGGCGGCGGTTCCGCCCCTGCGCAACACGTCCAGGCCCGCCTGCGTCGACTCCGCGGTGTCGGAGACCACCGCGCCGCCGTGGCCCCGCGCCACCGGTGTCTTCGCCGGCGGATGCATCGGCGGTGTGGTTTTCGCGCACGCTGCGACCCCGCTGGCCAGACCCACTCCGAGCAGCCCCGCGGCAAGTGCGCTGCTGACTCTCCGGGCACGCATCCGCAGCCTCCCGTGATCGAGGGACCCGATGACATGATCCGTCAAGCCCGGGTCGTGGCGATCAGCCGGGCCGCCCGGGCCGGCTCCCGGGTGTCGGTGCCGGGTCGGGCTTCCAGCGCGGTGGCCAGTGGGATCAGCCGTTCCCGTTGGGCGGCGACGGACTGCAGGGTCTTCACGTTCTCGATGGCCTGGTGGGCCAGGGTCAGCCCCTGGGGTTCCCCCGCCCGCACGTGCACCTCGGCGAGGAGGAGTTCGGCTGGTATGCGGCCCCGGCGGTGGCTCTCATCGTCGTTGCGCAGCGCGCTGGCGGCGGACTGCGCAGCGGTGTCGAGCCGGCCCAGGTCGAAGCGTCGCCCCGGCGGTCCAGGCGGCGTTGGCGATCCCGAAGGTCAGCTCGGCCGGCGCGGCGGCTGGCTGTGCCTTGACCGTGTCGGGCGTGGGTGGCAGACCCGAGGTGAGAGCCTTATCTTGGACGCGGACGCGCCACCTCGTGGGTGTGGCGCGTCCGAAACCAACCCTCGTTACCTGGCCAGCACGGCCCGCAAGGCGTTGTCCACTCCGGCAAGGTCACTGTTGATCTCCCCGACGATCGATCCGATTGGCTCGGTCTTCTCGGTGACCACATGGAGGCCGGTGGTGACTGCACGGAGCCTGGCGTCGATGCGTCGGAGAACGAGTGCAATGCCGATCAGGTAGGCGGCGAGCACCAGTATGGTGAGCCCCGCGCAGACGATCGTGAATACGGCGGCTATCGGCATGATGATTCACTCCTCACAGGATACGGTCAACCGCCTTCACATAACGGGTGAGGCCGGTCCCCACCCGTTTCACGGCATCACGGGTGGGTATGAGCTGTTTCACATCGTCGACCGCGATGACCAGACCCCCGGCCTGATCGTGAATAGTGTCGATGCGCTTCCCGACATCGACGGCGGACCGCGCCAGGCGCTGCAGGAGCACCACCACGACGGGTATGACAATGAATAAGAAGATCGTGTTTCCGATCCACCACAGTGCCATTGTCGCTTCCATTGTCTACCTTCGCCTCATCGCAGGGTCCTGACCTACCGCGGGGCGCCAGCCAGGTCCGGAGGTGTGGTCCCGCGCCTGTGGCGGGATCTGGACCTGCGCCTGCCGCGGCAGCGCCTCGGCCTTCTCCGCGATCGCCGGCAGTGCGCGGGCGATTGCGTTCAGCTTCCGGTTCAGGATCGCGGCGCCGGCGCCAACCAGGAACACGTCCCCCTGGATCGCCCCGATGACATTCCCGCTCACCTGTCCGAGGGTGTCGGCGAGGGAGCGCAGCCGACGAGTGATCAAGATGACGAACAGCGCCAACACGGCCACCAGGGCCACGACCTCGACGACGGTGAGGATCACAAGCAGTCCCGTGCTCATCGCGTCCCCACCCCCAGAAGCTGAGCGTGGAGGCGCGCCTCGTCCGCGATCTCATCCAGGGTGTCCGCGACAGCGAGCGCGACCTTGATGTTGGCCGTGTTGCCGGCAACCCCCTGCGCCACGCCTCGCAGTCGCTGCACGCCGGCTTCGATGGAGCCGACGAAGGAGAGGAGCAGGCTGAGCAGCGCGATCACGACAACTATCACGACCACCCCGAGAGCCAGTATGACCTCCCAGAACGTGGTCTCCCTGGCGGTGAGAGCTAAGATCATTGTTACCCTCCCAATGCTTGTCGCGCGGTCCGAGCGCCCCGGAGGATGCTCTGGAGCGTGTCGTTCGTGCGGTGCAGCTCCGCGAGCGGCTGCGTGGTCAACCGTGTCGCCTCGAGCTCACGAGTCGCTGCGCGCGCCTGCCCGTTGATCCGGGATGCAAGCACCAGGAGCACGCTGACCACGACCACGACGACCACGACGACCACCAACCCGATGATCAGGCCCGTCCACCAGCCGGTGAGATGCGACTCTCCGGACTCATTCACTGTTACCTCCAACCCTGCGAGGAATGTTCTGACACTCGATCAGGCTCGAAACGCGGCCGTTTCGCTAGGGGGTTCGTAATCGGAATTTTACACTCGATCACGAGCTGGGGGAAGTGGCAGTATGAAGAGGGGCTGTCGATTTGAGCGGTGTAACTCCTGAGGTGGATGAGGTGCCCGTGATTGTTGTGGCAATAGAGTCGACCGATCCGGTGGCCTGGATGAGCAGTTGGCGCGGCGGCTGACCGAGCGGACGCGGGCCGAGGGGTTGACGCCGGCCGCTGAGGGTGGCCTGGTGGCCCGGTTGACCAAGGTGGTCTTCGAGTCCGCCCGACGGTCGTCACGCGCCTGCCAGTGGCGGGTGACGAGGTCCAGCGGCCAGCCGTGAACGAGGCCCAGACTGAGCCCCTTCTCGGCGTGAAGCACGCCTGGTCGCTACACCTGGCTGTGCGCGCGTGGGTATTCGGCGAGGCGTTCCGCGAAGTCCGCCGCGTCCCGCGCGTTGTGTGCGCGCAGTACGCCGCAGAACTCGGTGAGCACCTCCACGACCCGTGTGGAGCCAAGGCCGCCGCTGAGGATGTCAAGAGCACCTTCGGCCGTGTGTCGGCTTTCTTCCACGTCTCCATTGAGTACCTGGGCGGTTGCCGTGGTGCTCAGCCACACTGCCCGGTCGCGGGTGAATTCCTCGCCGGTCAGGTCGACGGCCTGATCGAGATGCTCGATAGCGGTTCTGGGCTCGTTGGCGACCAGGTAGGACCGACCGATGATTCCGTGAAGGTCGGAGACGGTGAACCAATAGATCCAGTCTGGTTCTTCCGCACGGTCGGATGAGGTGAGTAGCGCTTCGGCGGTGTCGAACGAGGCGGCAGCTCCGGGCAGGTCGCCCAAGCGTGCGCGGCCCTCGCCCAGGCGGGCATGCACGGCCCCTTCGACCGCCGGGGTCAGAGTGCCCCGCCCGCCGGCCAGCGCGGTCCGGCTGAATGCCTCGGCGGCCACTCCGTCGCCTCTGACCCCGGCCTGGCAGGCGGCGAATGCGAGCACGTTCGCGCCGACCTGGCGGTCTTCCGCGGCGTGGGCAGCGCGTAATCCCATCTGCGTATAGCGTTGGGAGAGTCCATGTAAGCCGGTGTCGAAACAGAGCCAGGACGCAAGCCTCGCTTGTTCCGCGGTGGCTGAGTACAGCCGACGACCCACCTCAGCTGAATACGAGGCACGAGTCAGGAGAGTGATCGAGATGCGTACATCCTCACGGACGGCCGAGAGCAGGGAGCCGCCGCCCACCGCGTCGTCCATACGCCGCCGCGCGGCGGTGATCGACTCGATATCGGTGACCGTGCCGTGACCGATCCGGCGGCCGTCGATGCGGTCGACGACCCGATCGACCGGATCGAGGAGCCAAGGATTCGCCAGTCCCACGAGCGCAAGTCCTGACTGCGCGATCAATAATCGTCGCTCCACGTCGTCTCCCATCTCCGTGTTCAACATCTCTACCGTGGTACGCAACCCCCACATTTCCACGAGGTCCACAGTCATCGGTGAGCCGAGTGGCTCGCCAGACGAGGGAAGCGGTGCGCCCAGATGGTCGAGAAGCCTGCAGTACACGCCCTGCGGGCGCAGCACCGCTCCTGTTTCCCACCGCGCTATCAGCCGCTCGTCCAGCTTCTGTCCCCTGTTTTCGCAGAGCTTGTACGAGGCCGCCTCGATCTCGTCTCGCAACTCCGCCCGCGACCAATGCTTCACCCCCTCCCGCCACACCCGCAACCGCTCGCCCCACGAGCGCGTCTCGTGCCGGTCATGAGCCGAGGTCATCGCCACTCCCCACGAGCGCCCTGACTCTGCCCTCCTGATGCCCAGCCCGTCCCTGGGAATGCCTGACCACCGGTTGGTGCACTGACCTCATGCACCGCACACCATCGCCACGCCGCGCTTGGTCGCTGCGTCCCGTTGCCGGGCCAGGGACGGTCCACCCCGACAGTACGCGTGGTGGCGGTGTTCGCGTCTCGCATAACTCGATCGTCGCACTCCGGCGAACTCGACGCTCCTGAAGGGGCACCGCACCCGTCCGCACCACCCCCAGTCGCCTCGCCCGGCGGTGCCGCCCCCCGACCGCCGCCGGGCGAGGTACCCACCACAGGAAGAAAGCCGTCACAGGAGCGAGGCGCCGTCTCGCCGACAGAAAGGTGATCACAGTGGGCCCCATTGAGCCCGAGTTCTTCGACGGCGAGGAGATGCGCGCTGCGCTGACCGCTCGGGACATCGGCACCGTCTACCGGCTGCTCGGGCGGCTGGGTGTGAGTCAGCGCCGGATCGCGCAGGTGACCGGGCAGTCGCAGTCGGAGGTGTGCGAGATTCTGAAGGGCCGTCGGGTGCGGGATGTGTGGGTGCTGGAGCGCATCGCTGACGGGCTCGGTGTACCCCGGGCCTGGCTGGGCCTGAGTTACGGTGAACAGGCACCGGACCCGCCGTCCGCCGGACAGGAGGTGACCGAGGCCATGAAACGCCGCGTCCTGGTCGCCACCACCATGGCCGCCGGTCTGGGTCAGGCGTTGGTGGGTCTGCCCGAGCTCGCCCTGCCGACCGGTCAGGCGCTGCCCTCCCGGCTGGGCATGACCCATGTGCACACCGTGCGGACGGTCACCGAGGGGTTGCGCGGGATCGCGCGGTACTACGGCGGGCAAGCCGACCTGGTCAGCACCACCGCGAGGCTTTACACCCGGTGGATGGAGGTCCCCGCGACGGATGCGGTCAACGCGGCGTTGGCCGCCGCGCTGGCGGAGCTGCACACCGAGGCGGGCTGGTGCTGTTATGACTCGGGGCTGGACGGGACCGGCCACTTCACCCGCGCCATGGAGCTGGCCGGCCAGGCCCGGGATACCTACGGGATCGCCAACGCCGCGTGGCACGCCGGAATCGTGCTGGTCCGCACCGGGCATCCCAACGATGCGCTCAAGCTCCTCCAGCTGGGGCGGGGTCAGCAGCTCCGCGCCGACGACCTGCGGGTACCGACCCTCACCGCGCGACTGGCCCGAACCTCCGCCACCGCCTACGCCCTCATGGGCGGCACCGATGAGGCCACCCGCTACCTCGCCGGGGCAAACGAGGGGTGGGCACCCCGCGATGCCTTCGAGCGCGCGGGCGCCGATCTGGGGACCGCCGGGATCCAGCGCGACCTAGGCCGGCTCGAGGCCGCCGAACGGTTCGCCACCAGCGCAGCACGCGCCTACGGCGAAGGCCACTACCGCCGGGGCCACACACTGGCCGAACTCCTCCTCGCCGAGATCCACGTCCGGGCCGGAGACCCCCGGGGACTCACGCTGGCCCACCAAGCCATCGAGAAGGTCAGCACCCTGCAATCCATCGCCGCCCGCCGCGAATGGCTCACACCACTCACCACCGCACTGGAAACCCGACCCGGCACCGACACCCAAGACCTCGCCCGAACCGCCCGACAGATCGCCGTGACCCAGACCTGATGGCTCTCGCGCCACAATGAGAAGCGCCACCTCACAAGTGGTGGATCCAGCTGCCATCGCAGCCGTTGTCGCGGATTCGTCCACTCCTCGGTCCGCCCGAATAGCCGCCGGAGCTACTGCGGAATCGGCCGACGTTCATGAATCAGCCAGAACCCTGGTCAGGAACTGGTGATGCTGCAGACCCTCTGCCAGTACCGCGTCAACCCTGTCGGCGGTGATAGGAATAAGCGCGGCATTCGCGGTATTCTCCGGGAGGGCCCGTAGGGTGTCCCGCACTCCCCCCACGCTTCGGTTGATGGATCTCACCATGGACACGAGGGAACCCAGCAATAGGGCCACTATAATCAAGAGGGCGAAACCCATGACTATCGCGACCCACCAAAACGTCGCCTCTTCTGGTGCGTATCCGTCAGGGGCACCGGCATATCCGAGTAAAAATGCCATCGCTAACCTCCAAGTCTAGCTCGTCCGCGTTCCAGACCTCCGACGATGACCTCAGCATGGTCGATCGTCTGTCGTAGAGCCGCCAACGGGAGCGTGTTCTTATATGACTGCTGCAGGGCCTGGTTGATCTGTGGAGCCTGACGGGCGATCCGCGCGGCGAGCACCAGTATCGGAGCTACTAATGCGACCACTATGGAGATCACCACGGCAGCGATCGCGAAACCCAGGTACCAGCCGAACAAATGCGCCTCACCAGGCTCGGGCGTCTGGTCCGCAAGTAACAACATCCTGCAGGCCTCCCTTCTGTAGCAGTTATAACTAACCACGAGGTCGCAGAACCTGAAAGTTCGGCGACGACGTCACGCAATGGGTCTCCAGGGCTGATGTCGTTTAAACCTGTTCTGCCATGGATCGTACCGGCGCAAGGTTGGCGTTAACCGAGGGTAAGACCTCGGGAATCGTCCTCGTCTGGTAGGCGATTGCGTTGACCCCCACAATAACGGCACCAAGCGTCCAAGCGACGTGCTTCAACTGATAAATCACCTTCAGCAATGAGATGCCGACAACGGCCACGACCAACGTGACGGCTAGCAACGTGACCCACGCAGCTAAGGGCATGACTTTCTCCTGATTCCTGGATCGCGTTACTCGGGTCATCGGCTCGACTAGACGCCCAGCGCGCCCAGTAGATGACCAACGCGTTTTACGTAACGGGTCGCGCCGATGGAGATCTCCTTGACCGCACTGTCTGTCACGGCCAACAGATCTGGCACATTGTCGAGTTCTCCAGTCAGGATGACGCCATTGTGCAAAATGTCATCCACCGTCTCCCGGATTCGATCCACGGGGGTGACGATACGTTTCATCAGCACCACCACGATGGGCAGCACCACGAAGACCAAAATGAGGTCACCAATCCACCACAAGATCATATTCAGTCTCCTCTTCCCTCACGAATCGTTCACCCTCCAGCGAGGATGCGCCGCGCCGCCGAACAACCACCGCCGATGAAGCCGAACACCTGTCCACAGGCCCCTGGCGGCCCTGCCAGGGGCGGCGTGGCTCGCCCAGTCAGCCGACCGTTGACCACCACGACACCCATCGTCGAGCCAAGTCGGTAGTGACCGGCGGGCTGCCGCAGTGCCCACAGCGACCGGCCCACCTGGGCGGCGAACAAGCCGAGCATGGGCACACCACGCCTGCCGAACCGCACTATGCAGCCACCTCCCCGCCACGATGATCGATCGAGCTCTATAATGACTCCCTCACATACGGAACGTCAAGACTTCGAACCCCGCAAAAACGTATCTATACTAGAAAATACTCCTCAAACTAGGAACACGGTGTCGGGGGCGGCGATGCCGGGTTGCCCTCGATGACCGCCGAGGAGCTACGGGAGACGATGAGCCGCCTGGCCGAGTGTGCCGACCTGCGATTGGAGCCCGGCCTGGTCGACCATCCTGCAGATCCGCACCCGGGTCCTCAATGACGACCTGGCCGCTGACTTAGCTCGCCGGCATCTCGGCTTCACCCATACACAGCGGGCCGGTCGAGCTTGTGGCGTAGAGCAACGTCACCGGGTGCTCGAACGGTTCAGTTCCCACGGTGGTTTTGGTCGGTCTCCGACACGCCGGACCGCGTCACCGAACCCGTCGGCGCCGGATCACTATCAGTAACCGCACCAGGAGGTAGCACTCGGGTGGACGCCACCGACTGGGACCACCGCTACAGCACCAACCATGACCCTAGAGGCAACACACCCAGCACCACCATCCGCAGCAGACTCGCCGCGGCGAAACCAGGTCAGGCGGTGGATATAGCCTGCGGTGACGGCCGGCACGCCCACTGGCTGGCCCACCACGGCTGGCACGTCACCGGCGTGGACTTCTCCCACGTCGCACTGAGCCACGCCCGCCACCTCGACATCCAACAGCGCATCGACTGGGTCCACGCCGACGCCACCACGTGGAACCCCGACAACCCAGTCGACCTCGTGCTCATCACCTACCTCCACCTACCAGTTGACGATCTCGTAAAACTGATCCACCGCGCAACCTCCTGGCTCAACCCCCATGGTCGCCTGCTGTACCTCGGGAACGCCCACGACAACCACACCCGCGGCGTCGGCGGCCCACGAGACCCCGGCGTCCTGCCCGACATCACCACCCTCGCCCACGCCGCCACCGGCACCTTCGTCCACGAGCTACGGCACCAGTTACGCCCCACCAACCAGGGCAACGCCATCGATATCCTGCTCGACCTCACCCCGTGGGCAGCACCCACCCAACTGGCCACCAGCCAACACCCCGACCTTCCCCCCTGACTCCATCACCAAAGAGGAGCAGGGATGGGCGCGGGTGACCTTATAGACGATGTCGACCCAGCTGATGTGGTGAAATCGCAGCTTTGGTCCGGCCGTGATCGTCGTCACCGCTACGGGATCGGTCTGCGGGACGTGTCGGACGTCGTCGGGAGCACCTTCCATCAAGTTCACAGACGGGCATCAGGTGGCTCCCAGGTTGCGGCGGTCTGCTCGATAGAGCGGAACCGTCCCGATGTTCCGATGAGGAGGGCGCAGCGGTGAGCGAGATTGACCGGCCGAGTTACCCGAGACTCGGGTTCGGCGCTACCAGCGTCGGGCCGCCGACTGCGGAGTATCCACGAGCTGTTGCGGGCACCGACCCGAGTGGCGGGTGGGAACCGCCACCAGGGTTACCTCCGAGTGGCTCAGGGCCCGCACCAACCCCCCGGCCCCCGAAACGACACTCGCTGCGCCTGGGGATCATCCTGTTGGTCACCGTGGTACCTGAGCGCGGTCGGGGTGGGCCGTGTCGTGTGGCCGGCCGCTTCCACCGTGCCACCGTCAGCAGCCTCACCACTGTGGTCGCCACCTACAGCCACGCCGCTGGTGACCTCCTCCGGTGCATCGAGCGGGGCGCTGGACCTCTCGGCCCTGGCAGCCGGTGTTGATCCCGCTACCAGCATTACCGCAACCGACGTGGGAAACGGCCAGACCTACCCGGCCACCGTCGTGGGCTACGACCGCGGTCATGACATCGCGGTGCTCCAGCTGCGGGGTGCCACCGGCTTGCGCACCGCATCGATCGGAGACTCCAGCGGGGTCGCGGTCGGTGACGAGATCGCGGCGATCGGCAACGCCGGTGGTCGTGGCGGCACGCCCAGCGTCGCCGCGGGCATCGTCTCGGCTCTCGGCCAGACAGTCACCGTCAGTGACGACATCACCGGCAGCGCGGAGCAACTCACCGGGCTGATCCAGGTCGCAGCCGACGTAGCGCCCGGTGACTCCGGAGGTCCGCTGGTGAACATCGCCGGGCAGGTCATCGGCATCGACACCGCAGGCTCTGCCGGGTCGCGGTGGCAGCCTTCCGGGGGCGACGGACTGGCGATCCCGATCAACGATGCTATCGTGATCAGCAAGCAGATCCGGACCGGTACCGCCTCCGCGACCGTCCACATCGGGGCCACCGGCATCCTCGGCGTCCTGAGTCCAGGACCCGACCGCGCAGGCAACGTCGAGTCACCGGGCAGACCCGGGCGCCGATCGTCGAGCTGATCCCCGCCGCGGACCGGCCCTACGTCGGGGGCTCGCAGACCAACAGCGTGCTGGAGCTGATCTTCGGTTACACCGGCTTCGGTCGGCTGACCGGGGACGAGACCGGCAGAGTCGGTGGTCCGCCGGGCGGTGGTGGTGGCGCTTTCGGTGGTGGCGGTGGCATCACCCGGCTGGCCGGCCCCACCTGGGGTGGCCGGATCGCGTGGCTGCTGCCCACGGCGCTGCTGCTGTTCGCGGCCCTGCTGTGGTTGAGCCGGCGCGCCCCGCGCGGCGACCGGCTGTGTACCTCGGCACTGCTGTGGGGCGGCTGGTTACTCGTCACCGCCGCGGTGCTGAGCTTCGGGCCGCCAGCTCGGGGTGGCCGCCGCTGGGGCCGCGCTGCCAGCCGGGCTGGCCGGGTCGGCAGCCTATGCCCTGGACACGGCGGCCAGCCCGCGCGGCGGCGCGATCCCGGTCGCGGGACCCAGCGCAGGCTTCGGTCCCGGCGGTTTTCGCGGCGGTCCCGGCGGCTTCGGCCGCGGCCCGGGCGGCTTCGTGGCATTGCGTGGCGGCCCACGGCGGGGCGGCTTCGGTGCGTTTCCCGGCGGCCCTGTGTCCTCGAGCCGGTCGGGTCCTCGAGCCGGTCGGGAGGCCGCGGCGGTCCCCGGGGCGGTATCGGTGGACTACTCGACGCCGGCACCCCGAGCGCCCATCTCACCGCGTTGTTGCGGGCCGACGCCAGCCGCTACATCTGGGTAGCCGCGGCCATGTCGTACTCGAAGTCGTGGCGCCTGTGCCTGTGCACAACGAGCAGACCGACGCGTCGTTTCCCTCATGGATTAGTCGGCTGTTTCGGTGATCTTGCGGAACCCGGTGGCTACCCCCTGCCGGGCCATCACCTGTTCCTGCGGCGCAGACGCCGCAGGAACACCGACACCCCCAGTACCCCCAGCGCGACCGCCGCAATGGGTACCGGCCGTTGGCGCACCGTCTCCCGCATGTCGTCGATACGCTTGGTCATCGGCGCGGAGAGCTTTGCCCATGCCTGGCGGGTCAGCCCCTTCGCCCGCAGCGTCGCCTCCTCGGCTTTGTCCTGCACTGTTTCGGTGCCCTTATGCAGGTGCTGCCTGACCTCGTCCACCTTGGCTTGCACGGTTTCCTTGCCCTGGTGCGCCTTGTCTATGACGCGTGCGGGCAGGTCTATCTCGTGTACCAGCGTTTCGACCGCGTCGGAGAGTTGCTCACGGGTATGGGCGATAGCCTGACGAATCTCCCCGGCGGCCTTCGCCGTTGGCGGGTCCGCCGGTTGCGTCGTCCCGGCCGAGGTCGAGTTGGTGAGCTCACGTGCGGAGGTACTCATCGGTGTATCCCTTCGTTGGACGTCTTGATCCTGCGGTAGCAGCCAGTTACCCCACCTCACGCTGCGGTAAACCCCGGCGTGCGGCTTACCTGGGTGGCGGGCTGTCATGATTGCCTGCCATGGGGAGGCGGGCGGTCCGCGGTCGGTGGCTCGTCGGCCCAGTTGTGGCTGGATGTTCTGGTTCTGTGGCTGCGACACCTACCGGCCCGGCGACGACATCGGCGAACTGCTGGATGGCACCCGTTTCAGCACCGTCGAGGGTATCGAGCGCCACCTCATCGCCCGGTTCGGTAGAGAACCGGTGTTTACTGCGGGTTGAGGTGGGGTAACTGAGTGCTACAGCGGTCTTGGTTCCCAAGTGGGAACACCCGGCTGTGAGGAATTAGGTCCGGCACCCGCTCCGGGTGGCGTCTGGAGGCTTGTAGAGGGGAGTTGGAGATGGTTCGAGTGCTGGCCAGGCCGATCATCCGCGCGGTCAGGGCGTTGACGGTGGGCGGCTTGGAGCCGCTCGTTGCTGCTGCTGCTGACTGAGACCGTGGGCGTCTCCGCCGTACTGGTGATCACTAAGGAGGAGCAGGGAAATGACTGTTGGATTGATCGTTCTGGGGGCGTCTGTCTTAGTGGTCTTCGTCGTCGGCGTGCTCACAGGATACAGGCTCAGCGAGCGGAAGCTCGCGGCGCGAGCGAGACGGCAAGCAGCAGCGCAGAGCTCCCTCTATAGGCAGTTGCGCGAGCTTCAGGCCGCAAGACAGGAGAACTACTCCGCTCGGAGGCACGTAGGGGCCTTTCCTTGAGGCTCTAGCAGCTAGAGAAGGTGAGAGCGACGAGGCCCAGGCTACGCTGGAGAATTTGTCGAGTGGTCCGTGGTAACGGCCGCTGGGAATCTTCTATTTCTCCACATGAGAGATGGCGGCACTAGTCTGGCGAGATTTTTGTGATCTCTTTCTGGTTATCGTTCAGTGCACCTATCGGGAGGCTTGTTGTGGCCTGTCACGACATCACAGACGACGTCTGCGAGCGATTCAGCTGCACTTACCACCGTGCACCTCAGGTGACGCTCGCAGCCAGCAGCCTGACGGAGTTTCCGACGAGCGTCGCGAGTATCCGATTGCCTCGCCTGGTCCAGGTCGTCCACCGGGCGGGCGCCGGTGGTCAGCATCTCTACCAACCCGGCCTAGCCGATGAGGAGACCGGGCACCCCCGGTGGAGCTGGACTTCGATCGTGGAGCTGGACACCGCCCGCGCTGAGGTAGGCGGTGGTGAACGATGATCGGCCTCGATCACCTCACTCCGCATCAGCAGGTCACGGGGCAGCAGCCGGCGTGTTGGGGGGTGGACCCTGAGGTGTTCTTCGGACCGGCTGACAGCTCTGCGGGTAGGCCGCTGTATACATGGGAACGGCGGGCGCTAGCGGTGTGCGCGAGCTGTCCCGTGGTGAGGGCGTGCCTGGCCGAGGCATTGGGATTCCCGGCCATCGAGCAGTACGGCGTCGTCGGAGGCATGACCGCGGGGCAGCGACGGGCGCTGCTGCGGGCCTCGCGTCGGGGGCGTAGGCGGGCCTCGCGGAGCCCTCTGTCCGCGCGGCCTTGAGCGAGGCCGTGGCGGGTGCCATCACCGCGGATCCGGCTACTCGCCGGGGGGAAACGCTTACACCCGGGATTCGTGTATAGGATGGCTGGCGGCGCCGACCTATGTCGGTGACTGTAGGAAGAACACCTTGATCAACGGGAACACTTCAACTGGTCTGTGATCACAGGGAGGGCACTCAGATGGGTATTCTTGACAAGGCCAAGGATAAGGCCGAGCAGCTTATCGGTGAGGCGAAAGAGAAGATCGGTCAGCTGACGGGCAACGAGGGCCTTGAGAACGCTGGGAAGCGTGACCAATTGTCCGGCGAGGTCAAGGAAGCCGGACACGACCTACGAGACAAGGCTGCTGGTGCTGTTCACGACCTGAAGGATGAGTTCAGCGACGACGACAAGTAACGAAGCGAGCTGCTCGATCCGTGCGCGCACACATCGGCTGTGGCGCGTGATGGTCTGGTCTCGGCGTCAGTCTGCCGGAGTGCTGTGGTGGCAGATGTGCCGGTGCTAGCGCAGTGCGTTGCCAGATCCGCCCGTGATCGCTGTCTGGGAACCTGATAATCTGTGGCACGTGGTTCCAGACAGCGCTCACGGTTGCAGGCCGCATCCGATGCGGAATTTCTCCTCCAGAATGGCATGAGAAACCGCTGAGTAGGCCGCCGGATCGTTCTTCCAACCAGACGAGGAGCGAACCTTGATCCAACGAGTCTCATGTCTGGCTGCGCTGTTGGCGCTGGCCGGCTGCGGTGCCACTCCTGCCGCCGGCGTCTCGCTCGTGACCGCAACTTCCGCGCCGGAGCAGGTGTCGACGGTGGGACCCACTGCGCTGGCGTCCACGTCGTGCCGGGTGGTCGGTGGGCGTGCTGATGCGCGTTGCACACCGGGCGTCCTCAACCCGGACGTCACTCAGGACACCATCCACCGCACGATCTGTACGCCGGGGTGGACCGACACGGTGCAGCCACCGGTCAGCTACACCACCGCACTCAAGCTCCGGCAGATGCGTGATTTCGGCGAGACAGGCTCCCCCCTGAACTATAAAGAAGACCACCTGGTTTCTCTGTCTATCGGCGGGGCGCCCAGTGATGCGGACAACCTGTTCCCACAACCTGCGGCGAAAGCTACCGAGAAGGAAGACCTTGAAGACCACCTCCATCAGGCGGTGTGCTCGGGTCAGATGACGCTGACGGCTGCGCAGGCGAAGATGCAACATGACTGGACTCATTGAGCTGCACCGGCACCAGACCAGCGCACGACATCAGGTTCGGTTCAAGGTGACCCACCCCTTACTGCCCCAGAGCACTCAGGTCAGTTGATTACGAGACTCCACCGGTCCCGAGGGCTCGAATCCGGCGTTGAGGAGCTGAGCAGTGGCGATCATCGGTCGTTGGTGGGTGGGCCGCGGCGGCGGCGCCGGCGCGGCCCACCCACTTGGCCGTGCCGGTCAGATCACCTGGAGCAGGGCCTGCATTTCGCTGATCTCGGCTTGCTGCGCGCTGATGATCTGTTGGGTGAGGTTGCGGGTGGTGGGGTTGCTGCCTTGGGCCAGCTCGGTCTGGGACATGTCCACCGCCCCTTGGTGGTGGACGGTCATCGTCTGGAGGAACATCCGGTCGAACCCGGTGCCGCTCACGATCCCGGGCATCTGACCGTGGCCCGTGCCGCCGGTGGCCCCCGTGCCGCCGGTGGTGGCCGGCGCCGGGACCCCCCACTCCGTGAGCAGGGCGCTCATCTGCTGGATCTGCGGGCTCTGCTCAACCTCGATCCGGGTGGCGAGATCCTTCACCTGCGGTGAGGTCACCTGGTTGCGGGCCATCTGGGACATCGTGATGGCCCGGGCGTGGTGGAGGATCATGTTCTGGAGGAATACGACGTCGGCTTGGTTATGCGGCTGCTGGCTGGTGGCCGGTGCGCCGCTCGCGGCAGGCGGTGGGGTAGCGGGACTGGTCTTGCTGCCACAGCCGGCGAGTAGCCCTCCGGCGACGGCCGCCGCGGCGAGCACGCCGGCCACTCTGTGGATACGCATCGTTGATCGGTCTCCTTCGCTGAGTCCCGTGCTGCGGGCACGGACAAGAACGCTCTCACTAACGGAACGAGGTGATCACGCCGATGCGACGCCGAGCACCAGCGTGATCACAGCCGAAGAAGCCCGAGGTGGGCGAGTCGGGCTGACCCCCCGCAACACCACACGCAGCTGGTAGACCTGCGGGGGCGAGGGTGTCGCCGGCTCAGGCATATGGCAACGGCGCAGTCCGAGTCGCTGACCAGTGCTTTTGTGCCAGTTTGCACTCCGGCGGAGCTACGGGAGTCCCGGGCCGACTCGCAGGGTATGGCCGCGCTCACTGGTGAATGCCGGCATCATGGCTGAGTGCTACCAGCGGTGGGGCCTTAGGAGTCCGGTCTGTCGGAGGTCGGCGACGGCCACACCTGGCTGGGAGACCGTCGGCAACCTCGCAGGAACACCGGCGGTTTACCTGCACGGCGGCCCAGAGCGCTGCAACACCAGCTACCCGCACATCAAGCACCCGACCGTCTCGCTCGGGCTCCAAGCTCGGCACTGCCATGACGTCGTGGTCGACCGCGGCCGGTTCGAGGCCTGGCGTGCGGCGAGTCGCATCGCGCGAGTGCGGCGGGATCACTCCAGAGCGCCGGCTCCCCGGCCCGGAGAACGTGTCGGCGACCATCAGGTCGACCACGACCTCTTCGATCCGGTCACCGATCTTCTCGGGGCGGTGCCAGTGCCCGGGATTCGGACCTTGAGTGAAGCCTGCAGCGGTCATGGTCTGTTCGAGTAGTGGCTTGTCGTCGAGAACCTCCGGGTCGACACCGAGGTCGGCATCACTCGTGTAGGAGGCGGTCGTCAGCTCGCCGACGGCGGTGCGCAGGTGCACGCCTGAGCCCCGACGAGAGTGATGGTGTCACGGTGCGCTTGTAGCGCCTCCAGCGCATCTAAGGAGGACTCGGCGAGCAACGACCGTGTCACTTCAGCTGAGACACCGTCAGGAAAGCGTGACATCGGCCGTCCAGCCAGAGGTGTTCATGGGCGGCTCAAGGTAGTGCAGCAGCCTCGCTGGCCAGCTCGCCGCCGGCGAGGTCGAGGTAACCCACCTTGCGACTCGCCAGGACGTCCCTCGTCCTCGGACTGAGCCAGGGTGCGACGACAAGGACCGTGGCCTGGTCGTAGAGCCGGCGCAGGAGCCGGACCTGTGGCATGAGGACCTGTCGAGCCGCTGCCGGCGTCAACGACGACTTGGCCTCAACCACGACCTGGGCGTAAGGCGCAGAGGTCGTGAGTACTCGGATCGAGTAAACGGAGTCTGCGGCGACGGCGTCCTGCTCGTCGTCCTCCCCCCCACTCACCCGGTAGGGCGAAATGTCGAAGTCAGGCCCGAGCAGCTCAGCAAGCCGAGCCATACCCTGTTCGAGCACGGCATGTTCATCGACTGCGAGGGCGACCACGAGCCTATTGTGACCGTAGTCGCCTTTCTCGGCAAATTGCCCGCTGTGGGCAACCTCAGCAGCTTCTGACCTGCGCGCCCGGAGAGACTCGAACTCCCAAGCTTCTGATCCGTAGCTGTTCGAAACTGTGTCCGCGGCTGTACGCGGGACGTGAATCCGCAGGTTAGGGCAGTCTGCCGAATGTACCCGGTCGATAGCGGCCGTCCGTGAATGAGACCCGAACTGAGCCCCTCCACGCAGTCCCGCCGAGTAGGCCAGCGCTAGTGATCGCTTCAGCCTGAAGCAATGTGTGCGCTGCGGCAACCGGCGTGCTGCTGCGGTGTCGACCTGCTGACGCATCCGCGAGAGTCCACGCGCGTACGTGGTGATTGCCACTCAGCTTATTGGTGAAGACGGCGAGCCCTCCACCGCGACGGACAGAGCACAAACCGTACTGTCCACGCAGCCGGAACAGAGTTACTTCATCGCGAGCACTCAGTGCCGGTAAGGAATGCCGGTGCCACCTGTGCCGGGGGTTCTCCGTTGGAGATGCCCAGACGGTCTGCCACCAGCACCACCGCGGCCAAGATCGTCACCGGCCGTCCCACCCAAACGATCCACCGCAGGCCCCACGGTCTGAGGCCGGCCGTAGGACGACCGCCCCGCCCGCAACCAAGCCGGGCTGCAGCGGGCCCACAGCCACCGGACGGGCCCGCGGACCATTCTGCCCAGCAACAGCAGGGAACCCGCCCAGGGCAGCAACAGCAGAATGATGTTGACCACCCCCAGGGCAGCCTCCGCAGGTTGCCCGGCCGCTGCTGTCCTACCCACCGCATGGGTCAACCAGGTCAGCCTGTGCCACACCACCGGCAGCACTCGCGGCACCAGGATCACAAACCCGACCAGCCAGGACAACAGGTAGGGCACCACGATGAGTACCCACAGGGTGATCGTCTGGCGGACCCAGGGCTTGAGCTCCAGCACCCGGGGATGGGTGGGCCGTCCGGGGACCATGCTCGCCAACGCCGGCCCCATCCGGCTGAACAGGTCGGGCACCCCGATGAGGTCACTGAGAATGTAGTAGCCGTCCAGGCGGATCATCGGCAGGAACTGGGTCGCGGTCTCGATATGCAGCGCCACGATGGCCACCAGGAGCCACGCTGCCCTGGTTTCCACGTAGGCCAGGCTCATCCCGGCGATGAACACCGCGTTGAAGTACACCCCGCCCAGGTCGGTGCGAAGCCGCCCTGCCCGGCCCAGCCGGTAGGAGTCGGTGACCGTGCTGTACAGCGCCGGCCACACCAGATACAGACCGAAACCCATCACCCCGGGCCGGGCGCCGCCATAGCGGCAGGCGGTGACATGCCCGCACTCATGAAACGCCGCCGAGACCACAATCAAGGCCAACACCAGCAGCGTCAACGCCGGCTGATAGACCAACGCCAGGGCGCTGGGCACAATCAGCCCCAGACCGCCCCGCGCGATGATCACCACGTCCAGGCCGGCGAACCCAGCCAGCATCGCCAGGATCACCGGCGGCCGGAACATCAACGCAAACATCCCGGCGATGCGCCACACCACCCGTTCCGGCACCAACCCGACCCGGAACTGCAACGCCAGCAACGGATCCGGCCTCATCTGCATCTTCGGTGCCACGCCGGCCTGCCCAGCCGCCGGATCGGGCGCCACGATCCCCGCCGGGCGCAACCGGTTATCGATCAGATACGACACCTGCTCAGCCGATACCACCTTGCCGAATCCGGTACTGAGTACACCCGCCACCTGGACGAGGTCCCGCTGACCATCCAGACTGGCTGCCAGCAGATACAACAACCGGGGCAACTGGATCACTTGGCCATCAGCCCGACGCACGATGTAGCGAGGCTCCCGAAAACCAGACCCCTGATACTCCCCCATCAGCTCAACCCCCGGCGCCACACTCACATCACACCCAGAATCAACCACCACACACTCGGTGTCGATGACGCCCTCCCCGGACTCGAAACCCGCAGCACCGGTGACTACCGGGTCTAGGATCTGACTAAAGTTGCGAGAGGGGCGACCGGCGCTGGTCACCCCTCCCTAGCGGACGGCACCGCACGCGATCGCATGATCACGCGACGGCACCAGCTCGACTCAGTGGTGCCCGCCGTGGTGCTCGCCATGCTCACCGTGGTGCTCGCCATGTTCGCCATGTTCGCCATGCTCACCGTGGTGGTAGTCGTGGTCGCCGTGGTGGTAGTCATGGTCCCCGTGCTCGCCGCCGGGGTCGCCGAGCTTGACGCCGCTGAACAGCGACAGGACGGTACGGGTCGGCAGCAGCTCCAGATGCTGCGCGTCGAGTTCGGCGAAGGTCAGTGTGTTTGACATCGATTCCTCCTAGTGGAAACGTGACCCCGGTGGACTGAGGGACGGATCTCCGTGATGGTGTGATCTTCAGAAAGATCGAGCCGCAGGCCGGGGTCCCACGATCACGAACGCCGCCCGGAAAAATTCACCTACCCGAAACCACTCGTTCGGCTTGTGAACCTGTCCCGAGGAGTAGAGCAGTAGAAATTTAAGTACTAGATTAAAATTTAATCACCCTTATGGAGTAACGTGGGCCCGGATAGGTGATTTTTCACATACTCTCCGTTCAACCACCGGGGTGACGTGAGACACCCGCAGGCGGCGCCGGATCGTCGAGTTCCCCGCCGCACCGTGTCCGCGGCCACCCCCCCACCGCCGGCGCGACCACCACCGGCCCGTCTGAACTCGGCTCCCGCGCCTCGGCACCCAGCCACAACCGTCGCTGCCGCTCGGCGAGATGCGGCCTTAACGTCTCGTAACGACGAGCCGACGACTCCACCGCGACGGACGTAGCACGAACCGAAGAAACACCCCATCACATCGTCGAAGGCGGCCGGGACCCGTAAGTTCGCTGGTTCCCCTGTCCCGGGTTCGTAGTGTCCGCGGCGGATGTTCTGGGCGAACCCATGCCCGGCGGTGATGATCCTGGCTCCACAACCGGTCGTGAGCCCGCGCATCGGCCGCAGCCAAGACTTCAGACGCCCGTGATCGGCTTCGGCGGGGTTATTCGCATACTGCTCAGTGACGTGGCACGCAGCGGGTATCAACTCCTCGATCACTCGCGGGTGCCGCATCGATCAGCAACGGGGTGAACCGTTGTACCCAGCGGTGAACCGCCGTGACGCGATTGACCTCGATGCCCCGCCCGGCCAAGGGACAATATCGTCATCCGGTAACCTACAGTGCGGCCAGTTCCCACCTTGAAGCGCCGATAAAGTTGATACCTTCCGTCTAGTTTGACCATGGCCTCGGCGACCGTATCTTTTCCCGCCGCTGGCGGGCCGTAGAGTATCGCTGCTGAAATTAGCGTGCACCTGCGCCAACAACTGACGCTAGCAGCTCCCTCGCCTGTGCCTGCAATGGGACACCGGATGCCGAGTAGTGGCGCAGCTGCTTGAGCTGCGTGTTGATGCCGAGGCCGCGCGCGAGCCGACTGTAACGGCGAGTGACTGAGCTGGGATCCCTCGGCTTGCTCAGGTCTGGTTGTGCGGAGAACAACCAGGTGTCATCGGTGAGCGCACGCCCGAGCAGCGACAGTGACTGCGCGGAGTCCGCCCTGTGTTTACTCAGCAACGCCACCGTCGGCTCATCGACTGACACGCGCCGCATCTGGTGCGTCTTCGTGTCTTCGAGGATTATTCCGTCTGGACCACGCACATAGTTCTCGTCAAGCCGCACGATGCCACTCGCGAGGTCCACATCGTTCCACTGCAGCGCAATCACCTCACCGCGACGCGCACCGATCGTGACCTGCCCGCCGCCGCGCTTGATGGCCTTGACCTGCTGCGACGCTTCGCTTCGGTGTCCGACGGGCGCCCGGGCCAGGGCCGGGATCACCCGGTCGCGGTGGTGTTGACGTTGTGCGCGGCGGCGGTCCTGGCCGGGATGCGCTCGTTCACCGCGATCGCGGGGTGGGTCGCTGATGTGCCCGTCGAGCTGTTGGCCTAGGCGGGCTCGCCGCCGCCGGGGTCGATCTCGCCCATGCTGTGATCACCGCTGATGCTCTCCACACACAACGCGCCCACGCCGAGTACCTGCACTCGATCGGCGCGCAGTTCGTGTTCACCGCGAAGCACAACCAGCCCCGCCTGTTCGCCGCCCTCGACGCGCTGGCCTGGGCCGACACCACGATCGCGCACCGCGAGATCGAGCACACTCACGACCGGGTCATCACCCGCACCATCCAGATCCCGCCCGCACCGCCGGACCTGCCCTTCCCGCACGTCAACCAGGTCTGGCTGATCGAAAGCTACATCCACGACACGGCCGGGGCGCTCGTGTCCTGTGTCGCCGCGCTCGGCGTGAGCAGCCTGACCGCGCAACGCGCCACCCCCGCCGACATCGCCACCCTCGTCCGCCAGCACTGGGGCATCGAGTCGCTGCACTGGCTACGCGACACCGTCTACCGCGAAGACCACTCCACCGCCCGCACCGGCTCCGGCCCACGCGTCATGGCCGCGCTGCGCAACCTTGCGGTTGGCGCGATCCACCTCCGGGGACGCCGCGACGTCACCGAAACGACTCGCTGGGCAACCCGCTTCATGCACCGACCATTCGAGATTCTGCAGCTCATCCCATGATCATAAATCTTGAAACGCCCGTGGGGCTAGGCGCTCTCGTTGTCCCGACGAATTCATGGATATCTTCAACGCGCTGCCCGAGTGCCGGGGCATGAAGGACGGCCTTGCCGCCACGTTGGGGGACCTGCACGGCAAGACAGTGCTGGAAGTCGGCTGCGGGACCGGCGACGACGCCCGAGAGGTGGCCGCGCTCGTCGGCTCGACCGGCAAGGTCGTCGCTATGGACCTGAGCGAGACGATGATCATCGAGGCGCGCCGCCGGAGCGTCGGGTCACGCCTGCCGGTCGAGTTCCGCACCGCCGACCTGAGCGGATTGGACTTCCCGGACGATTCCTTCGACGGCGTGCGGGCCAAATTGGTGCTCATGCATTGTGCGGACATCGAGACCGGGCTCGACGAGCTGGTCAGGGTGCTCCGACCGGGCGGGCGGATCGCGGTGTTCGACTTCGACTTCGACACCACGATCGTCGACCATCCGGACGTGGCAGCCACCCGCGAGGTGATGCGCTGCTATTCCGACGGCTACCGTAACAACTGGAGCGGACGGCAGCTTTTCCGCCGGGTGCGGGTCAGGGGCCTGCGCGAGGTCACCGTCTCGCCGCACACCGTGGTGATTCCCTTCGAGTTCTTCTCCACCGTCGCAGCCGGCAGACTGCGGGCTGCCCGGGAGGCCGGTCAGCTCGCGCTGACTGGCGGGCAGCTCAGCGACTGGTGGCAGCCGTTGCTGCGGGCACGGGAGCAGGGCCAGTTCTTCGCCTCGTTCACCGGTTTCGTCGTTGGCGCCACCAAACCGTGAGCGAGACGACGCAGCCGTCGAGCACCGTTAAGCAGTTGGTGTATTCACTGCGGACCGAGGGCAAAGTCTCGGGTGGAGGTGGCTGAGGGGTTCCGTCGGCGGTACCGCTTCAATGCTCGGGTGGTGCTGCGCTATGCCCATGGCTGGAGCCAGCGCCAGGCCGCTGATGAGTGGAATCGGCGCTGGCCCGATGAGTTGAAGACCTTCAAGTCGTTCTCGTCGTGGGAGCAGTGGCCGAGCACGACTGGGCACATCCCGTCGTTTGCTAATCTCACCAGGCTGGCGGAGCTGTACGAGTGTGCCGTCAGCGGATCGAGTGTGACCAGCCCCCCGAACTGCACCGGAACCACGGCGATCACTTCGCGGTCGATGCCGCTGGCATACCGGAGATCGCCGACAAAACTATTCACCGGGGCAGACATCATCGCTTGCCCACTGCGGACCACCACGAGCAGCTTGTGTCCGGTTCATCGCGGGTGCGTTCGGCTCGAACAACCGGCGGGTAGTGCACCCTGCCACGGTCGTAGCCGTCGATCCACCGGCGTGCCGTGCCAGGTGGCAGCGCGAGAAGCCGGTCGACGTCCGAGCGGCCATAGACGCGGCGATCGAGCAGCGAGACCGTCACCGCTGAATACTGTCACGTATCTCGGATGCGAACACACCACTTCGCGGACGTGGCGCGTCCGAGCCGGACCTGGCGCCGCTCGGACTGCTGGGAAAACGGAGGGCCCCGTCTCATCGGGTTGTCTCCCGCTTCGGACGACCAGGGCACAGCCACCGGGAACCAATGCGGGTGTCGATCATGATAGCGCGCTGCGATCGACACCCGTTCACGGTCACGCTCGGCGGCGATCCAGGCCAGCCGCTGCTCCTAGCTCGCCCGGCCCCGTCGAAACTGCACGACCTCCTCCTGACGCCGTGCCTCGATCTTGCTGAACAGCGCACTTCGGCGTCGGCCTGGTCCAGCGCGCCGCTGACCACCGCGTGACACTGGCGCCCCCTATTTGGGACCCGGACGGGGTACCCCCGCTGACCTGCGCGCCCGGAGAGACTCGAACTCCCAACCTTCTGATCCGTAGCTGTTCGAAATTGAGTCCGTGACTGTGCGGGGGACGTAAGCCCGCAGGTCGTGGCGGTGTGGTGAACGTACCTGTCTCGCCGCGAACCCTGATGAATGAGACCCGAACTGAGACCCTTCGAGTCCGTCAGGCGGTTTGAGGGGACCCGACGGATCCACAGCAGGGCCTGAGACTTGAATTGGCATCATTGCATGTTCACTTTGATCGATAGCCCGGCTGCACCGGGCCGCAAGCTTGCCGGACGCTGGGCTGGACCGATTCGCATGATCCGTGCGAGAGAGGGGACGCCAGCTTTGCTGAGGGCGAAGAGCATGTAGTGCCCCGGAGGGCAGATCTCCGGCTGTTCGGGGGTGGTAATGGTCACGCTACCGTGGCCGCAGCGGAACCTGAGATCGTTGCTGCGCTGGCTCTGGTCGGAGTCGTGAGTTACTGAGGGGAGCCGGATCCAGGTGACCTTTCCGACCTCCGGTCCTGAGATCGCAAGCGAGAATGTCTCATCATAAGTGACTTCCTCGGGAGCTGAGATGATCTCCGGACGCGGACCGTGGAACAGGTAAGGTGGATGGAAGATCTGCGCGTTGCGGTGGCTGTCCCGAGGATCGTTCGGCTCGTTGCCAATAGTGAACTCGCCGCCGCCCGCGCTGAGTACCGTCGCGTCCGGTAGCAGCACGGTTGTTGCGTGGTAACAGCGATCGACATCTTCGGCGGCGAGTTTCTTCCATTCTTGCGTGGCTGGATTCCACAGTTCGGCGACATGGACGGGTTTGCCTGGCGATAGGTCGTTGAAGCCAGGCCCTCTGGTTCCTCCTGTCACCAGGACGGTCCCGTCCGCGAGGATCGTCGCGTTATGCCGGCGACGCGGGAAGTGCATGTTTGCGGTCTCATGCCAGGCCGGAGGATTGGCGCAGAGATCAATCACGTCTGCTGCGGCGGTAGGGACATCGGTGTCCCCGTCGTTGCTACCGCCGATGTGAATGACTTTCCCAGTGTCGTAGTTCACCGAACGACCGTCCTGGTGGTCCCCGTTCTGTCGTAATCCCCGCGGATACGGCGGGAGGTCGGTGAAGCGGGCACCCGGCGCCCATTGGTGCCCGTCCCAGATTTGCGGGACATCGTTGATGATGACCCTACCGCTCTTCTTGTAACTACCTGAGGACACCAGCACGCTCCCGTCCGAGAGCGCCGTGGCGGTCGGATACCATCGGCGCTCGTTCATCACAGGAAGGGCCGCCCAGGTGTTGGCTCGGAAGTCGTAGACGCACGCCTGGTCAAGCCCATCGCCGTCGGTGGCGTGCCCGCCCACGACCAGCAACCGACCGTCGGGTAGGAAGGCATGCCCCGAGCAGAACAGGTTGACCGTCGTGCCGTCCGCACGCTTGGGCTGGGGTGTCGGGGTCAGTTGCCCGGTTCTCGGATCCCAGATGTGAGGCGTGCACTCATGCTCATCCATCGAGCCGGACGGTTTGTCCCGCCGTCCCCAGAACAGCACCTTCTCGTTCGGCAAGACATGCGTATGAATTGCCACGTTCGGCAACTCGAAGACCGGATCCCACCGTCCCAGATGCACCCATGCGGAATCCTCTACGCGGTCACCTCCGCGCGTGGGCGAGATGGCGCTTTTTGCAGAAGCGCGGGGCATACCTCCGCAAAGGAACGCCAGGCCCGGAGCCATCAGCAGTACCAGGGCGGAGCGTCGACTTGTCGTGAATGTCATGTCCTGCTTCCCACCGGCCGGTCCGAGGCGGAGAATGTTGCCCGCATCGCTATAACGCCGACCCACCTCTCCCGGATACGCCCAACGGTGGGCCCGATCAGGGCGCAGCAGATCTCATCGCTGACTCACGGTAGCCGACCGATGTCGAGGATCGCCCCCGCGATTTACCCGAGTAACGTCGGTATACTGACAGTCATCAACATCACCTGATACGGATTCGCGGTGGACATGGTGAAGTAGATCCGCACTCCGCTGTCGCTGTCCGACCAGTGGGCATATTGAGGAATCTGATAGGGACCGTACATCCCTCCCGAATCAGCACTGCGATTGGAACCGAAACCGTCCTGTGTATGATCCGCACCGGGTAGATGCATGAATTTCCCGAGTCCGTCGTTCACCGAAAAGACGAGATCACCTTGGGACCAGGGTCCGTAAGGACGCCTCGACCAGCGCATCACTATCCCACCCACGGCCGACCTATCCGCTGCCAAGTTCGCGTTATAAAGACACACCCAGGCCCCCAGCAGCGGATTCCAGCGGACCGATAATTCGCCCACGCAACCTTCGCCGAAAAGTGGAACCGCGTCGTCCTCGTCACGACTCCAGTACGGCTGACCCAGTCCACCAGCATAAAACAAGAAGCCACCCGGCTCCTCGAGTCTCGCTGCCGGCTTAATCGCAAGGTACACATCGCTACAGCGGTAACGACCGCTGCCGAAGACGACAAGCTGTGGCCCGTCGCCGGGCAGCCCATGCTGGCGTGCGTCAACAATCATTGTGGACACGTTGATAAACTTAAAACGCGATACTTCGTGAAGAAACGTGAAGTCAAGGCCATCATTATCCGACCGGGCCAATATCGATCTCCCCATCGTGATATATTTTCCCACCTCACGGTGGTCGGTGCTGAAGAAGGCGTACATGCTGCCGTTCCAGCTGACTCCGTCGAGCGGCACTTCGAATAAGCCCTGGGCGACGCCGGGGACCAACGGAGGTTGAGGGAGAAAAATTAATTCAAGACCATCGCCGGCATTCTTATCCGTACAGAAAGCGATGGCGTCATCATGCTTCGGGTCGCTGTAACCCACGCGCCAGGTGTCACCGAACAAAAAATAGAGACGGTCCCGATGAGCAAAGGAGGCACCAAGGTCCGTGCCGACAATGCCGAATCTGCTTCGGGTTCGATTAAAAGCAAAATTCGGTGTTCCGATTCCATTCCAGCCTTCTCGATCAAACTCGCCGGTGAGCTGAACGATCTTTTGGGCGCGGTGGGCAAGGAGAGGATGCCGCTCAAGAATGGTGAAGCGATCAGTCCGGATCCACACCTCCTCGGGTCTGGTGTTCAGATGCCAGTAATGAACGACCGAACCACGGCACTCATCGACGATGACCTCGAAATCGCCGTGCCCCGCCGAGCCGAAACTGGACTGAATGATGGCACCAAACCCTGCGCAAGATTGGGTGACAAACTGAGCCTTGGTCCAGGGTCCCGGGGTGTCGCTCTTGTCCTGGAAGAAGTGGCGAAGCTCTATCGAACCGTCGTTGAGACGGAGGGGCACCACGACCTCGAACCTACGGTTCCGACCTGCGCTGGAAGCGGATTGGACGATGCAAGCGGGTCCAGCCACAACATCCCGTTCACCTGTGACTCGTAGCCCGCGCGCCCAGGGTACGTGCACAGACATCGTCAACCTCTGGCGCAGCGGAGTAGGCAGGTGATCGTAACTGTTATCGCGATAGAAATGGCACAGTGCGACAGCGCCACCGGCCTGCCGTAAAGGCACGACCACTTCGAAATTGCCGTGTTGTCCGGTGGGGGACGTGGACTGGATGATGCAACCGGGTCCAGCGACGTCGTCCCCTTCACCCGTGACCCGTTGACCGCGCACCCACGGCAGGCGGGCGTCACTGTTGTCGCGGGAGAAATGCCGTAGCTCAACGACACCACTAGCCAGCCGTAA
>JBOHFI010000043.1:0-44565 GCA_050699595.1 Pseudonocardiaceae bacterium
ACGGCGGCGAGGCCTCGCCGGGCGAGGCCTCGCCCGGCGAGGCTGTAGTTAGCGTCGTCGGCGCAGTCCAGGGCCAGGGCTGCGGCGTCGGTCAGCTGGCGCAGTGGCCGAGCCGGCACGTCCGGCACGTCGTTCAGCGTGGTGTCGTGCAGCGCCGTGCTGATCTCCGCCGCCGCGGCGGCGACCTCCACGCTGCGCCGGTCCGGCAACGCGTAGGGCTGCCCGGTCAGGTCCGCTACCGGGCAGCCCAGCGCCTCGGCCAGGTCATCGACCAGGCCGCGCCGGTTGAACCCGCGCAGGCCCCGTTCCAGCAGCGACAGGTACGACGTGGTGATCCCTGCCAGTCCGGCCACCGTCTCCAGGTTCAGCCCGCGCCGATGGCGGATCAGCCGAGCCCGCGCACCGATCGACTGCGCATCCACAGAACACCACCTTCCGTCACCGATGCACTCCAGCGAGGGGTGTGCGCGCCAGGTTACTGGCTCAGCTCGTGGTCACCGCGTTGAACGGCAGCCGGGGTCCCACCCAGGGGAACACCACCAGCATCAGCAGTGTCACCACGGCTGCCACGAGCAGCAGCGCCTGCAGTAGCTTCATCGCGCGCGATCCGGGCAGGTGCCGCCAGATCCAGGTGTACATGATCCTCCTCAGGAGCCGGCGGTCAGCTCGGCAGGCTGTTGACCCTCGACCTTCCGATAGGAAGCGACCAACACCCCGTGCACGATCAGCCTCTCCCGGGCGGAGAACTGCGGGTGACAGGTGGTCAGCGTGATCAGCCGGTTGGCGGGGGCCAGACCCGGCTGACCAGGCACCGGAGAGATCACTGTGACTTGGGTGGGCTCCACGATGGTCTTGCCCACCACGTTCGCGTAGCGACCGGACAGCGGCCTGACGCCTCGGCACTGCGGCTGCGCGCCCTTTCCCTCGGCCCAGCCGGTGGACTCAGCCTGCAGCGGCAGAACCCGGTAGACGTACCAGCGGTCCACCGTCTCCACCACGATGGCGTCGCAGGAGGACAGCAGGTCCAGGGAGTTGAAGGGCGAGCCCTTGCCGACCCGGTGCCCGGCGACCGAGAAATTGCCCAGCTGGCCGGGAAACGCGGTTCCCTGGTAGTGACCCGGCCCGATCGCCAGGGTGTCCTGGTCGGTGCCCTGCAGCACGGTGAACACGAAATCGGGTCCGAACGCCGGGACGTACATCTTGGCGATACCCGCGCCCGTGATCGGCCGGCCCACCAGGCCTCGCCCGTTGTGCCAGGTGTCATCGAGCTTGGCGGTGGCCGCGCGCTGCTTGTGCGCTGAGAACAGGTCGGTGACGTAGGTTTCGTAGAACACGAACAGCATGACCACCAGGCCCGCCGTCAGGAGCAGCTCACCCAGGGTGCGGACCGCGCCGCGCAGTGGGTCCGCGGGTCGGCGCGGTGCCGGCGCGCCTGGTGCCGGCCGGCCCCGCACCGGGGACTGAACATGGCTCATGTGACCTCCTCGCAGGACAGCGGCATCGTCACCGGCACGCCTTCCAGGCGCAGGCCTGACGCCGGCACCGAGACGGTAGTGGGTGCCGTAACGTGTCCGCAGAGCGCCCTTCCGGTGCTCGCCCAGTCCGCACGCCAGCCACACGGCACCCGAGGAATGACCATGCCGAAATCGAAGGTCCGGAAGAAGTCGGCCTACACACCGCCGACTGATCAGCCCGGTGTGGTGAAGGTCCGCGTCGCGGGCCCCTCGCACCCGTTCTACGTCGCCGTCATGCTGGGGTCGATGCTGCTGGGCCTGCTGTGGCTGGTGGTCAACTACCTGGCCATCGACAAGATCCCCTTGCTGAGCAGCCTCGGCAACTGGAACTTCCTGATCGGCTTCGCTTTGATGATCATCGGGTTGCTGATGACCATGGGCTGGCGCTGACCGGCCTGCGGCGAGGCGACCACCGAGCGCGGCGGTCGAACTACACGGCTGTTATTCATCCCCAGTGTGGACAGACCCTGTGGACACGTGCCTCCGGGTCGAGCTGGAGGTCTTCATCGGGGAGTCCTCTTCGGGGCGTAGAGCATCGCGGCGGTCACCGCAGCCCCGAAAACCAAGCCGCCTAGGTGACCGAGGATGGAGATGTTCGGCACCGCGAAGCTGATGATCACGTTCAGCACGATGATGGTCAACGCTGGGCGCGGCGACAACCGCATCCTGATCAACACCACGGCGAGGCTGCCCATCAGCCCGAACACCGCGCCCGAGGCGCCGGCGGTGTCGCCGAACTGGTCCGCGAAGAGGAAGACGGCCAGCGAGCCGCCGAGCAGCGAGACCAGATACACCACCAGGAAGCGGACCTTGCCCAGCGCCGGCTCGAGGTCCCGGCCGAGCACCCACAGAGCGATCATGTTGAAGGCGATGTGCAGGGGGCCGATGTGCAGGAACCCCGAGGTGAGCAGCTGCCACCACGCACCCTGGGCGACCGCCGCCGGCTGGAGTGCCCACAGGCTGAACAGTGGTGCTAAGTAGTTTTCGGACAGGCTGCCCGCCTGTGTCGCGGTGACCACGAAGACCGCGACGTTGACCGCGATGAGGGTTGGGAACATCACTGAGCGGCCGGACGATCGGGCCCACGGGATGGTGCTGGTGCGTGGTCGCGCAGCCGTACCCCCCGCGACGCAGTCCACGCACTGGTAGCCCACCGATGCCTCGCGCAGGCAGGCGGGGCACGCGGGCCGGTCGCAGCGGGTGCACCGCACCCCGGTCTCGCGGCCCGGGTGCCGGACACACACGGGACCGGTCATCGCGCTCATACCCCGGCCGGCTCGACCGTCACCCGTTCGATCATGATGTTCTTCTCTGGACGGTCCGCGCGGGTCGGGGTGCCCGCGATCGCGTCCACCACGATGCGGGACTTCTCGTCGGCTACCTCGCCGAAGATGGTGTGCTTGCGGTTCAGGTGCGTCGGGGTGCCGACGGTGATGAAGAACTGCGAGCCGTTGGTGTTCGGGCCCGCGTTGGCCATCGCCAGCAGGTAAGGCCGGTCGAACTGCAGCTCGGGATGCGCCTCGTCGCCGAAGCGGTAGCCGGGCCCACCGCGTCCGGTGCCGGTCGGGTCACCACCTTGGATCATGAAACCCTTGATCACCCGGTGGAACAGGGAGCCGTCGTAGAACGGCCCGGACAGCTCTCCCTTGGCGTTGCGTTGGGAGTACTCTTTGCTGCCCTCGGCGAGGCCCACGAAGTTCGCCACGGTCTTCGGGGCGTGGGTCGGGAAGAGGGTGACGCGGATGTCGCCCTCACTGGTGTGCAGGATGACCTGCGTCTGGTGCTTCGTGCTTTCAGTCACCAGACCCATCTTGCCATCACGCGTGTTCGGCTGGGCTTACAGACCCAGTGCTCACAGACCCAGTGCTCACAGGCCCAGTGAGGCGATCACCTGCTCGGCGATCCGGCGGGCACCGATCGTCTGCCGCTGATTGGTCGTGATCACGACCGCGGTGCCGTGCCGGGAGACCGCGAACACCGCTCCGTCGGCGGTCGGCTGCGAGCCGCCCGACCACCCGCCGGGAAGCTCGGCCAGATCGGAGCCGGCCACCGGGGCGGCGGCGTCGACGGTCGCGCGCGCCACCTCCGGCGTGGCCACCACGATCCAGGTCCGCAGCTGCACGGCGCCGTCGGCGGTGAGGAAGAAACAGGCCGGGTGCGGCTGGTCCGGGACTGTCTCGGAGACCCGCACCGCGCTCACCCGCTGCCCGTTGGCGGCCTGTACCGCCGCCACCGACAGGTAGCGGCACGGCCCGTCGGCGGCCGGCTGCGGCGCCGGGGGCGCCGCAGCGGCCAGCCGGGCAGGCCGGGCGGGCGAAGACTCGACCGGGGCCGGAGCGCCGCGTTGATCGCCGCACGCGACATTCAGGAGGGCGAGTAGCCCACCTGTGACAGTGGCGATAGCAAGCCGACGACCGACGGTGACCGGCCTGCGGCGCCGCGCTGGGTACATGTCGGAGCGCAGTGAACCATGACGGCGATGGTGCGCTCACCCCGGGTCGGGCATTCCTCCCGAGCGCCGCCGACTCCCGCGCGGCACACTGGTGATGCCACTCAGAGTAGCAGATTCTGCCTCAATCCTTCACTATTAGGCGATAGAGTGTCACTCTATAGGGTGTATATCCCACGTTTGGTGTGGTGTATAGCGGCCCTTGTCGAGGGGTGAGCCACCGTTCGGGGAATAGTCGGGGCAGTGGTCGTATCTGCGTTGACACCCACGTCGTTTAGCCGGTACCTGGATGCCCGGAGATCGGCCACCGCCGGTGGAGCCGGAGCGTCTATTGCCAGGTACGAGGGATCCACGGCCGTCGTAGAGGGATAAGGCCGTACCACCCTCTGGCGGACAGATCTCGAACGAGGAGGAACACCGGAACATGACGTCACGCACACCCAGGAGGCACCGCCGCCTGGCTCTTATGGCCGCCGGGACGGCAGCCGCGATGGTTTTGCTGCCGGGTGCCGCCTCGGCGCAGGCGCTCTACTCAGCGCAGCAGATCGCAGGAATCCCCGGTGATTCTGTGCCTCCTCCGGGTGGTCCGCTGCCACCTGCCCACAGCGCTGTGACACCCCCTCCGCCGGTCATCCCGGGGCCGTATAACGGTGCCAACCCTGGGGAACTCGGCAACACAGGTGGTCTAGGCGGTACCGACGGCCTCCTCGGCGGCCTGCTCGGTTCGGGTCATGGTCGAGACGGTGACGACCACCGCGACAGTCACGACCACCGCGACGGTGATGGCCACCGCGACGGTGACGTGCAGCGCGATGACTCACCGGACAGCACCCAGATCAAGGACCCCAGGCCCCCGGACCACGCCTCCGGTGCCGTCGCGGACATCGATCTGCTGCGGTCGCACCTGCTCGACATCACCAAGTACGACGCCACGATCGAGGACAACGGCAGCGCGCACTCCGACTCGACTGTGCTCGGCCTGGGTGGCAGCCGGATCATCGGCTCCAGCGCGTCCTCGGACGGCAGGTACGGCGAGGATCGCCACCGGCATGAGAGCGGCCTGTGCCCCCTCGGCAACCTGCTCTGCCTGGGCCTGCTTTACCACGACACGGTAGCCACCGAAGATCACGACTCGTCGCTCGCTGCCGCCCGCGGTGGTCTGGCGGCGCTGTGCCTGGGTGGTCGCGACAGGGACACCACCGCGTCGTACGAGTGCAACGGCATCCTTTCCTTGGGCGTCGCTGAAGGCCTGGGTGTTGCCGAGCGGGACAAGGAACACGGCCACACCAAGGCTGACTCCGCCAATGAGCTGCTGAACCTCTGCCTCGGCAAGCGGGAGAAGCTGACCACTCCTTGTGAGAGTCTCGGCCTTCAGGTGCTCCATTCCGACACGAAGTCCAAGTCGGACAAGCCGGAGACCGACCGTCACTCGTTCCTGCTGGGCATCGACAGCAACGGTAAGTCCTCTTACCTGCTCGACGATCCCTTCGCCTTGGCGCTTCCGAGGGACTGTGGTGACTCGGCTCTGCTCTGCCTGTTCCTCAACCAGGGCAAGTCGGTCATCTTCCACAACCCGAAGGGCGCTGGCAGCGCGCAGGAGGCACTCCGCCTCGATGTGCTGAACCGCACCCTGCTGGTGGTGCTCGGCCAGGCTGAGACCCTCGCCCACGAGACCGAGGGCCAGGACCACGGCAAGAAGGAAGAGCACGGCAACAACGGTGAGAATCACGGCAACAACGGCGAAGAGCACGGCAGCGGTGAGAACAACGGCAAGGGCCCAGAACTCGCCCAGACCGGTGCCGACGTCGCCCCACTGCTCGCCGGTGGATTCCTGCTCGCCGGCTTGGGCGCACTGACCGTGGCGGCCACTCGTCGCCGGGTCGGCAAGCACGGCATCTGAGTGCACGCACTCTGACGAAGGTATCCAGTCAGCGGGGGCCGGCGAGCTATTCGCCGGCCCCCGCTGCCGTGTCCACCCGTTCAACCCCTACGATCGGCGCCCTTATGAATACCTTGGTCTCTCGGCTGCGAAGCCGACCGGTCCTCTCCGTCATCGGTGTCGTGGCGTTGCTGCTGGCCGGCGTGTTCGGAGTGATCGCCTGGGTGAGTGGCGGCAGCGTCAGCGGCGCGGTCGATACCCACGAGGTGGCCAACACCGCCGGTAAGTACCGCTTCCAGGCTCCCATCGGATGGTCGACCACCCAGGAGGGGCGCACCACCACGGTGATCAGCCCGGATCAGCGGACTGTGATCACTCTTGGCGTCGGTCGTACCGGGTCGCTCCCGGTGGCCGGCGCCATGTTCTTCCAGCAGGTCGCCGGCAACTACCACGACGTCCGGGTGATCCCGCCGGAAGCCAAGCAGGTGGCGGCACGGCCAGCCCTGATCTACGGTGGTATCGGGAATAACGCCCAGAACGTCCGGATCCGTTTTCTGGCGATCACCGTGCAGAACACTCCCACCAACTATGCCATCGCGGTGTTCACCGAGGCCGGCTCAGACCCGAAAGTCGTGCTTCCCCCGGTGGACCGGGTAGTGGCGAGCTTCCAGGTCACCTGACGTCGACCGGCGTGGACGCGGTGGTCTCGTCGATGTCGGAGGTACGCACCGTCACGCTCAGCCGCCAGGTTCCGCTGTACGGGAGCTGAACTCCGCTGGCGACGTACTCTCCCGGTGCGGTGCGCTGGAGATCGACCGTGAAGGGACCGAGCCGGCGGGTAGCGAGCGTCACGGTGCTGTGCAGCTCGGCGACGTCGTGCGGGGTGCCGCGGGAATCCTCGACGGTGACATGGATCGCGTTCGGCCCGGTGGCGCTCGGGTCGACGTCCACGACGAGCTGCCCTCGCCCGCCTGACCCTCCGGTGTCGTAGCTGATGACGTGGTGGGCCGGCCCTGGTGGCGCGGCGGTCGCGGTTGCGCCGGGTTCGGCGTTGACCAGCATCGCGGTGACGCCGAGCACGAGTGCACCGAGCGCGGCTTCCCCGAGCACGCTTGCGCGCAGCACTGTCGCGGCCGGCAGGCCTCGACCCGACACGGTTCGACCCAGTAGGGCGGACCTCACCGTGAATGATCGCGTTGCGGCGCCGACGCCGACCAGTGCTCGCCGATGCCGGCCGACCCAGCGGTGGGACAATGCCGCGACGCCGAGCATGAGCCCGAATGCCCCGAGCTTGACCAGCAGCAGCCGACCGTAGTCGGTGGACCCGAAGGCGGCCCAGCTGCCGAGCTGGCGCCACGACTGGTAGCTGCCGGTGCCGATCAGGATCACCACTGAACTGGTCGCGATCGAGGAGAACCGGTACACGGCCCGCTCCGGGACGGCCGGCGCCTCGTCGTTCGAGGTATCCGTCGCTCTCAAGACGACCACCATCGTGGCCAGGCCACCGAGCCACAGGCCCATCGCCAGCAGGTGCAGGACGTCGACTGGTAGCGCCAGTGCGGGCTGGAGTCCCACAGCGGCGTGGTCCGCCGCGGCCCAGGTCGAGGCCAGGCCGAGGGCCAACGCCGCGCCCAGGGCACCGAACCACGTCCGGCCCCGTTGCCGGAGGTGCCCCAGCCAGGCGCACAACAGCACGAGGTAACCGCCTGCCAGGGCAAGCAGCGCCAGGCGGGCGGTCAACGCCACGCCCAGCCGACTACCCAGGGTCTCGGAGGTGATCGCGGAGTCGAGGAGTCGATCGAAACCCAGCCCGTTGCCGTACGGTCCCTGCAGGAGCAGAGTCGCCATGCTCGTCGCCAACAGGCCGGCCCAGCCGACCAGCATGACGCGGCGGACGTCGCGCCGTGCGATCGCGCCGGGCCAGCACAGCAGGACGAACGCGATCGATCCCACCAGCAACGCGTAGGACGCGAACGCTGCGGCACGGACGATGGCGTAGCTCACGCCGACGCCTGTGCTGCCGAGGGGCTGCGCGCTGGCCGGTGCTCGGCCGGCCGAGGGGTGACCCACCGAGAAGGTGAACGCACCCGCCACCGGGTGCGAGTCGGCCGAGATCACCCGCCAGGAGACGGTGTAGGTGCCCTGCCGCGTCGAACCGAGTCGGCTGGTGGCGACCCCGACGGTGGAGGAACGGCCGAGGTGCCCGGCGTGGCCGTCGTCCACCTCGGCGCCATCCGGCCCGAAGACCCGGACACCATCGGCCGCCACCAGCACCGGTTCGCCGAAGGTCAGCGACACCGCGGCGGGCATGGCGGCGAGCACCGCGCCCGGCCCGGGATCGGTGGAGATCAGCGCCGCGTGGGCGGAAGCCGAACCGGTGCCGGCGAGCAGCCCGAGCACCGCGCAGATCAGTATCACCGCGCAGGCCCGCAGCGCTCGCCGGCACCCCACTGGCATCCTCAGCCGGCGGTGGCGCTACGCCGGTTGCGCAGCCCGAAGACGATTCCCGCAGCCCCCAGCACGATCCCCACGATACCGAGCACCACGCCCCAGGTGCCCGTCGAGGAGGTGCCGGTCGAGGAGGTGCCGGTCGGAGACCCTGCGCCGCCGGTCGTGGTCACCGCCGCCGAGGTGCCGGCGGCCGGTGTCAGCGTGAGTACGGGCGCGGGATGTTCCGGTTCGGGGGCACCGGGAGGGGCCGTGTCGATCCAGCGCACCACCTCGCCGTTGTCGTAGGTCTGCAGTGCCTTGAATACCAGCGCATGGGTGTCGGTCGGCAACGGACCCATTGACACGTCGAAGTCCTCGAACATTCCCGGCGCGATCTTTCCACCGGTCCAGATGATCTTCGAAACGGCCTCGGTGACCTGCCCGTCATCGGTGGTGATCGGTTTCGCCAGCGTGGTCTTCTGCACGGTCGACGTCCAGCCGGGGACCGCGCGGGTCTCCACCGACGCGATCGGGTGATCGGTGGGGAGATCTACTTCCAGCTGGGTGGTGGACGCGTTGTCCCGCTCGTTGGGAACCCGGAAGGACACTTTGGTATAGCCGCCTTGCTGCGCGGTGTTGGGATTCGCGGTGACGTGCGCCGAGGCGACGCCGGCCAGAGTGAACAGCGTCAGCACACAGACAGCGCTGATCGCGGCTACCCGGCCCCCCCGGTGATGCCCCGGCGGCTGACTGATCGTCAACATGATGACACGCTCCAAGTGATCAGCGCGGCACCCCCGCGTGGCGCGCACGTGATGGCCCTCACAGCATCGTCATGAGCATGTAGCTCATCCCGATACCCATGACGACCTCTGAGGAACCGAGCAGGTGGGGTGAGACGACCACGCCGCGCGGTCCACCAGCGCCGGCGGGTGCGGTCCCGATGGTGTTCACGGGCACAGTCAGCCGGGCGCTCAACCGCACCGCGAACACCAGGAAATACGCGATCAACGCCCAGGTCAGCGCAGGTATCGCCAGGCCAGTGGAGCCCATCCCGGCCATCTCCATGCCGCCGGCCATGCCCGTGCCGGCGGCCATGACGTGCCCCGCGGGCATCGCCGCCAGCATGTACACCATCGCCAGACCCCCGATCATGAGGTGCAGCTCATGCCGGCCGCACAGGTCGGGGCACGATACCGGGGCCGGCCGCATGCTTCGCCTGATCAGCCGGACTGCGATGTGCCCGGCGGCCACGCCGAAGAGCACCTGCCAGTACAGCCGGGGCAGTGGGTCAACCCAGGGCACCACCATGGCGACCATGCCCAGACTCATCACCCCTCGCGAGGCGTCCACGCCCCACTCAGCCGTCCCGCCCCGCCCCACCGCCCGACATGGAGACTTATCGGGGCTATCGGGCGTCGCTGACTCCGATAAGTCTCCATGTCGGGCGGCGATGAGGGCGATGAGCCGGAGTGCGGAGAAGACGGTCAGGGCGGCGAACATCGCCGCGAACACCCACCGGACCCACACCGCTCCTCACCTCCTCAGCCGTGCTCGGCTAGCCGCATCGTGCGCTCGAGCTCTTCCCGTCGCCGGCCGGGAGCTCCTCCTGGCGATAGTCGTTGCACATCCCCGGTTAGTTCCCGAGTCTCACCAGCCGGATGGATCGTCCTCGTCGAGATCGGTCAGGGAAAGCTGCTGCTCGACCACGTCTGCCTCGGGGTCCTCAATGCCCATCTGATGCTCCCTGTCGATAGCGGTAGGGCGGTCGATCGTAGTTCGGGCGCGTGCGGAGAGGCAGCCTTACCTGGCCGCATCACCCGGCTGCGCCGCGCCGCCGCCGAGTTCCCTGGCGGCCTCCCGGATGTCTTTGGCGGTGTCGATAGCCCGCCAGTAGCCCTCGATCGGGAATCCAGCCAGCCGGCGCTGCTTGGCCAGCAGCGGGAACGTCGAGCGTTCGTGATCGCCCGTGTCGGGCAGCAGACCCAGCATCTCTCCGGAGAACACGTAGATACCGCCATTGACCGGATACGGTGAGGGCGGAGCCTCGACGAAATCGGTCACCCGCCCCAGTTCGTCGACCTCGACCACGCCCCATGGGAGCCGCGGCCGGGCCAGCCCGATCGTAGCCACCGCCCCCCGCCCGGTGTGATAGGCCGCCATCGCGTCGAGGTCGAACCGGGTCCAGATGTCACCGTTGAGCCCGTACCAGGCCTCACCAGGGGCCGGAAGGTGCTTGCCGGCGTACTTCAGCCCACCGCCCCGCCCCAGAGGCTGGTCTTCGACCACTGTGGTGACCCGCAGCGGCTGCGCTACCGCGCTCAGATGCTCGACCAGGACCTCATGCAGGTGACCGGCGGAGACCACCACGTCGGTGACTCCGGCCTCGGCCAGCCACTCCAGTTGATGGTCGATGATGCACCGCCCGGCGATCTCGATCATCGGCTTGGGACGGGTATCGGTGTACGGCTTGAGCCGTGACCCCTGCCCCCCAGCCAAGATCACCGCCTGCTGCACGCGCGCGTGGTTTCTCATGCGCGTGACCCTAGTGCCGTGTCAATGATGTTTGTCCGCGATGGGCGTTCCCGACAGCGCATCGGTACGTGGCCCGCTGCTTGTCGAGATGGCGTACCTACTCTCCGGCGACGATGCCTGCTGCTCCGCTGGTGCTCAGCTGATCCGAATGGCCTAGGGACATAAAAAACACGCCCGGGCAAGTTGCTGGAGTTTCGCCCTGGGTGGGTTCTAAGGTGCCCACTATGCAGGATCACGAGCCGACGATTCGCAGCCGGGAGTTGGGCGAGGAGCTGCACCGGGCGATGAAGGACGCGAAGCTGAACCAGAAGAGCGCCGCCGGAAAGCTGGGCTGGTCGCAGAGCCGGGTGTCGCGGCTGCTGTCGGGCAAGCGCGGCGGCAGTGAGGTGGACGTCTCGGCGTTCTTGGCGATCGTCCAGGTGACCGGTGCTGAGCGGGACCGGCTGTGGGGATCTGCCGGGAGCAGAACACTCCGGGTTGGCTGCAGCAGCACGGCGCGCGGTTGCCCCAGCAGCTGCGCACGCTGATCGACCACGAGGACAAGGCGGTGACTTACAGCGATGTCCAGATGGTAGTCGTGCCCGGGCTGCTGCAGACCGCGGAGTACGCCCACGCGCTGATCAGCCGGGTGGTCAACGTGCCGGCGGAGGAGGTCAACGACCGGGTGGCCGCCCGGCTGGCCCGCCAGAACCTGTTCACCCGGGTGCACCCCGCCAAGTTCACCTTCTACCTCCACGAGGCCGCTCTCGGCTGCCGGTGGGCGGGCCCGAAGTGATGGCCGAGCAGTTGCGGCACCTGCTGCACAAGGCGACCCGCCCGTACCTGAAGCTCCGGGTCGTCCCGGCGGCGCACGGTGCCCATGCCGCGCTGGCCGGACCGTTCATCTTCATGGAGTTCGCCGAGTTCCGGCCGGTGGTGTACCTGGAGAGCGAGACCACCTGCGTGTTCCTGGAGAAACCCGAGCAGATCGCCGCCTACCGGCGCATCCTGCGGGACCTGGCCAAGACCGCGCTGGGCGAGGAAGAATCGAGGGAGCTGATTGCCACCCTGGCAACAGAGCTCGCCGCGGATGGAGAGGACCGTCATGACCGTGCGTGAGCCGGACGGGATCGTCTGGCGGACGAGCAGCTACTACGGCAACGGCGGTTCGTGCGTGCAGGTCGGCTGGCGCACCAGCAGCTACTGCGGCAACGGCAGTGCCTGCGTGCAGGTCGCGCCCGCGCCGGACCGGGTGCTGGTGCGCGACTCCAAGAACCCCGAGGGCCCCGCCCTGGCGCTGCCCCCCACCACCTGGCGAGCCTTCCTGCACACTCTCTCTGCTTGACGGCCGTGTAGCGTCTTACGGCCTGGTATGACGCGTCAGAGCGGCATGGGCCAGGAGTAAGGCCCGTCGGGGTCGTCGAGCCACACGTATTGCCGGTTGATGTCGTCAAGCGCGCAGACGCCGAACCGGGAGACGTCAGGGTGGCGAAGCGTGCACGTGGCGTGCACCGAGTTTTTGACCGCGATGCACACCGGGGGACGCGGCAGCGACGACATCGACGCCAGCTCGAACGAGCTTGAGGGCCTCTGGTAAAAATTCAAAAAGGCTGGCAAGACCGAGTTGATGGAAGCTGAGCAGATCGCCCTCTCGTTCAAGGAACTCTTGCATGGCATCGCGCACCAGTCCTGTCTGTACGGTTTCCCGGATTTTCTTGTCGTTCAGAGCGTTCGATGCTGAGGCGACTGCGTCAGAGTTGGGCACCTATCACGCACCCTGCAAATTGACCTCAAAGTGCAGCAAGCGTAAGCCGTTGCCGTGTACGCTATGAAACGGTAGCACGAAGGCGGCCATCGGATCTCCGAGCGGGCTCAGCACGTGTGTTTGTCCGAATGTTGTCTCCGCCCGTACGACTGAGTTTATCTGGTTGACGATCGCTTCGGGGTCTCCGTCCTCGACGTAGCCGATCATTACGCCGGGATGTGGCGGCGTCGATGAGTATCTACCGTCGATGAATCTCGCCATTCCGTGGCGTACATACAAAGCGGGAAATCCACCCGACGGGCGCAACCGTTTGGCTTCTATGCGAATCTTCGCGTCGCCGAACAAGATGGTGAAGTCCGGGCGAGGTGCACGGGACGGGTCCTCGTCGCCCGACAACATTTTCCGGGTGGGTTGCGCAGAATCGTACTCAATACGGACCAGAGGCCATGCGTCTTGATTTTCTTGCAGTACCCGATCGCAGAAATAAAACAGTCTCACGCTACACGACAATTCATGTTCATTCCAGCGATGGTACTGCTCATCCCGCCACAGGGACGCGCCGCTCACGAGCAGCTCGGCCACCAATTTTTCCGCCCGCCGCGCAACCAGTGCTTGGAGTCTTGTAGAGGCTGCCCCGACCATCCGCAGCTTGAGAGATTCGAGCACGGTCACAAACCCGCAGTTATTGCCGCCAGGATCCGATCGGCGTCGTCCAATGCCGAGTCGTTAGACCACCTGTCGGCGTCACTTGTTTTGACTAGGTAGATGGTGTTGTCTTCGACGAAGAATCCAGATGGCTGAGCGATAACCGCTGTTGGCTTGGCGATCGCACGCGACAGGCGTTCCACGAGAAAGTCGATGTCCACTACCGCAACGGGCCCTTCGAGAGTAACGGCGTTATCTGCCGACCCCTCTTCGGAAAATGTTACTGTAACTGCACGGTACGGCCCGTCGCTGTACGCCTGAGTCGAGACGGACAAGTCGGGGAGAGTGGCGATCAGTGCGTTTCTTAACACGCTCTCGTAGTTTAAAAAATCATCCGATCGATGGCTCGCCACCGGAGGAACTCCGTAGAAGCGCCCGATTGCCGTTCGCATTCTGTCAATGATTCTCCCTCGGTCGGTCACTGATATTCCGTACATCTCAAAAACTAGTTCATCGACCGCTTCGCGGAGCCCCCGGTCAGGTCCCTCCTCTGCGCGACCAATAATCTCGAAGAGTTTTTTGGTCGTTTTTTTGTCAGGGGAGATCAGTGGAAGCGAGAGGTGTTCGTTCAACTCCACGAAATCACGTTCTACGCCCCACGATGCGGAGGTCATGAAATGCCAATAACGTCCTAGAGACGAGACCGCCGTGACTGCTAAAGCGGCCAACTCGGCCTGGTCTGCCTCTCTGCCCGCGATGCCGATCAGGCCGCTGGGAAAGGCGACATCTCGGTCCATGTAGACAGCGGAAATCCCTTTGTTGTGTATTGTGCGGCGAATCAAGACCAGTGGTGCGGTGTAGAGTCTCCTATCCCGTGGCCGGTGCAGAGTATTGCGGTCAAAGAGTTCGTACTGCTCCTGGGTCGATCGGAGAAAACCGACGGATGCAGTTTCGACTACCGGCAGGCCGATGAGTTCCGATGCGTCACGGTTGTCACCGCCTCCAACCTGGAAGCCTTGCCCAGAGTACCAGCCGCGCGCACGAGCCATATCGCCAACCGACGGAGCTGATCGGCGGAGGCGGTCGATGAGATCGAGGTCACGAACAGATCCCCATAGGAGGACCTTCCACAGGTCGGGCCTGGATGTCGCTTGCTTCTTGCTTATCGAACGAATCTCCTCGGGCGCTACAACCAATGTGTCGAGCGGACTACCAAGAGCCCGGGGATGCGCCGCAACATGCAGAAGCGTGTCGACTGACGACAGTGCGCTATCGGGATCGCTTCCTGGGCAGCGAGCTACAAGTACGGCTGACGGCGCGATAGCGGTTGCGAAGACGCTCCGGCGAACAGCTGAAAGATCGACGATGGTGGTTACATCGAGCTGCGTGAACAGTGCAGTGCGAAAAGCCTGTGCTGTGTTACTTCGGTTATGTAGCAGACTCTTCGCCGGCATAACCAAACCAAGTCGACCACCCGGTCTCAGCATGTCTCTAGCCAACCAGGCGAATGCCTGCGCAAGTTGCTGATCAGCTACCGGCGCACCGCTCGCGCCGACGTATTTTGAAGCTTGCGGTGTGAGAGAACTGTTCCAGGGGGGGTTGCTGACAACGAGGTCGAACCGGCTATTTCGCAGCACGTGGTCGGCGAACGCATCCGAAACGATAATATTTCGTCCCACCAAGTTCGGGAGCCGTACATCCTCCCAGATATCCGGAGGGTCGATTTCTTCTAAGACGGAAAGGTAAAGACCGAAAGCGGCCACCCTGGCGGCTGAGACATTGTGGTCGATTCCGTGAATACTGTCCAGAAGCAAACGAGTAATCTCCGAATACTCCAGTCGCCGTCCTGCGTGAGACCTCGCAAGATACACAATTCGACGAAACGCCTCGATCATGAATGCGCCGCTACCGCAAGCAATGTCAACCAATTTAGGGGGATTGAACGAGGAGCCATCGACGCTCCAAGGCAGAAGCTCGTCTAGTAGCAGATCCACAAGGAACCGTGGAGTGTAGTATGCAGAGTCACTCTTTCGGGTTGTAGCCAGTAGCTCCTCGTAAACGCTGCTAACAAGATCTGCGGGCAGAACAGAGAAGTCGTACGGCCAAAGACTTTGTCGGCCAGTGGGGAGATCGTCGCCGCGGAGAAGCGCGGCTATCTGTGTGAGATCGTCGGATTCAACCGCTGACAGGGCCGAAGGTATAGGATCAAAGACGTCACCATTGAACCGAGCTGCCAAGCCCTCGAAGAATCTATTGGTAGCGGCGACGCCGGACGTGAAAACGTCGCCCAGCTCTTCGCGTCCAGCCAGGGACAGCATGTGCTCTGAGTTCAGGATACCTCGGTCGCGAAGGTACGAGGCGACGAGGCACCCTCCTATCAATTTATCGACAGCTTCACGTCGCTCCGGGCCTGCTTCGGCAAGGCTCCGCCGCAGGTGTGCCAGATTGCTGAGCAGCGTACGGTCGACTCGGTCAGTGCGACTGTTGGAAGAGGCTGCGAAATTGAAGCGACCGGCCTCGATTTCAGTACGCGTGAAAGCCTGGAGCAGGCCCCGTGCAATGCTGTCGCGACGCGAGTCGAGTATCGACCCGAAACGCGGTTCTTGAGGGTCTTTCGGGGCCTGGGCCGCCGCGTTATAAGCCATAATAGAGTCGGAATCGATGTTGAGGAGAAGTGGAACGCGACCGTAGTTCCACAGTCTCTTCCGAACTTCGTGAAGGCCTTGACGTTCGTCCTCGGAACTGAACCCTATGATAGGGACGCCGTCATTAAAGAATACGGCTTCAAGACCGATTTTGTCTCGCAACTCTCGCCAGTAGTAGTCTCGCGATCCAGGCTTACTCACGTCGGCGACGGTCAGAAGGCCCTCAGAGTTGCTATACCCAAGGATCTCGAGGACATCCTGCACATGAGTGTTCAGCTCACTGGGCACGTCGTTCCCCCACCTGGACTGGACTACGCATAGTAGTACCCTACGACCCAGCACCGACAACTTGCGACATGATCGCCTGCGTGTCGTCGCCGGACGTGCGGTTTAGCTGTGTGGTCCGGGACTCCGGGACGGTAGCACGCTTGCCCCTCCGGGCGGGCTGTCAAGCATCAGGCGGGACTACACAGCGGTACGTACGTGGTGTGACGGGTGTGGTTGGGGGTAGGCGTCAGCCAGGCTGTGATCGGGAACGAAGACGTGTTGCGGAGTGTCGTGGAACGCTCGTTGCCACGCTGGGTCGGTCGATTCCCCCGTGGCGACAAGTTGCTCGGTCATAGCGGTGGCGAGCGGCTTCCAGTCGGTCACCGGTCGTCTCCGATCAGGGCCATGATCGCTACCAGGTGACGGGGAGCTGGCTGACGGCGCCGGACACGGCTTCGCGGACGGGTGGGATCTCGTCCAGGGGGACGGCGAGGCGCAGGGTGGGGAAGCGGTCGAAGAGCCGGACGAACAGGTACTGGAGCTCCACCCGGGCCAGGTGGGCGCCGAGGCAGAAGTGCGCGCCGTGGCTCAGAGACAGGTGCGGGATCCGCTCGCGGGTGATGTCGAAGCGTTTCGGGTCGGGGAAGACGCGCTCATCCTCGTTGGCCTCCTGCACGGCGAACATCACGGTGTCACCCGCGCGGATGACGGCGCCGTCAACCGAGACGTCGACGGAGGCGTACCGGGTCAGGCCGCCGCGTCGAGCGGCGCGCGAGCGCTCGATCGGGCTGGCGAAGCGGAAGATCTCTTCCACGGCCCCGGCGGCCAGCGCCGGGTCACGCCGCAGCGCCTCCCGCTGCTCGGGATGGGTCAGCAACAGCAGCACGCCGCGGTCGATGATGGCGACGACCGGCGCATGCCCGGCGAACAGCAGCCCGGCGGCGAGATGGGCGATCCCGTCGTCGGTCAGCTCCGGGTCGAGCGCGGCGGCCTCCAGGAGATCCGAGATGATGCTGCCGTCGCCGCCGGCCCAGCGCTTGCGCTCGATCAGGGTGCCCAGGTAACGCCACAGCGACTGCAGGCCGCCGCGCGCGACGGCGGGCTTGCTCACCTGCTTGGCCTCGGCCTGCCACCGGAGGAAGTCCGCGCGGTCGTCGGCGGGTACCCCGAGCAGCTCGCAGACCACGAGCGCCGGCAGCGGGAAGGCGACGGTGGTGTGGAAATCGGCGGGAGGCCCGCCGCGGCCATGCTCGCCAAGGCTGAGCTCGTCGAGCTTGGCCTCGACGAGCTTCTCGACGCGAGGCCGGAGGCTTTCCACCCGGCGGAACGACAGCGACGGCGTCAGCAGCCTGCGCATCCGGTGCAGGTCAGCCAGCTCCCCTTCCGGATCGGGAATCGGCCCCCCGAACAAGCCCGGCTGGGTGAGGCGGGCCGGGTGCCCTGGGTTGGGATGCGAGCGGGACAGTCGCGGGTCGGCCAGCAGCTCCCGCACCCACTCGTGCCCGGACACGAGCCAGGCGGCCCGGCCCTGGGCGTCACTCACCCGCTGGATCATGTTGCTGGGTGGCATCGTCGTCCTTCAGCGCGCTGGAGGGAGGATGCACCGAGCTTAGGGCCGGGTGATTCGTGCCAGGTGCCTGGCGCCGCTCAGACCAGTTCGGGGGTGCCCAGCTGGACGTACTGCTCATCGTCCGGCGGGGGACGCGCTCCCGCGCCGGACATCGGCAGCGGGCGCGGGCGGCGCGGCACCCGCGCGCCGGATCCGCCGCCGCGGCCCGGATACACCAGTAGCCCGCTCACCGGGTCGGGCACCGCGTCGAGGGCGGCGCGCACCGCGGGCAACTCACGGAAGCGGTCGCGCTCCTGCTCGCCGGTGAATTCCAGCTCGATGACCACACCCCACTGGTGCTCGTGCCACTCCCACCGCAGTACACCGTTGGTGATCGCGGTCTCCGTGAGGTTGTCACCGTGAGCACGCCGCCAGCCACTCGCCGGGAACGTCCCGTCGAAGATCTCGATGGACAACCAGTGATCCATGCGACCGACCGTACGCCTGAACCGGACATGCTGCCATGTACCCGGTGTTGGTTCGGCTCGGTGCCGGTGACATCAGCAGTGCGTAGCGGCCGCGCGCTGGCGTTGCCTCCGCCACAACCAATGGACCACCGCGGCGACGATGACGGTGCCGACCAGGAGGAGCACCAGCGTCTGGTAGCGGTGGAACTGCTGGTAGATCACGGTGAGGTGACCGCCGGCGAAGTAACCGACGGAGGTCCACACCCCGACCCAGGCAGCCGCGCCCAGCGCGTTGAAGGCCAGGAACCGCCGCCAGGGCATCCCGGCGATGCCGGCGACGATGCCGTTGAGCTGGCGCAGGCCGTCAATGAACCGGGCGACGGTGACTATCTTGCCGCCATGGCGGCCGAAGAAATCCTCGGCTTTGGTGAGGCGCTTGTCGGTCACGAAAACGTAACGGCCGAAACGCAGCACCAGACTCCGCCCACCGAAGTGCCCGATCAGGTAACCGATGTTGTCACCGGCGACAGCGGCGAGGAAACCCACGAGGGCGACGCCGACGACGTCGAGTCTCCCGGCTCCGGCGAACACACCCGCAGCCATGAGCATGGTCTGACCAGGGACCGGTGCGCCGAAGCTCTCGATGAACAGGAACCCGAAGACGGCCAGGTAACCGTGCGCGGTGAGGATGGGGGCCAGTGACGCGAACACCCCCGGCAGCTCAGGAGCCACCCCACCACCTCCCCTGATTACCCGGCGCCCGGTCGGTACTCCACTGCCGTTACTCAGATTACCCGCTAGCCGCCGGGCGCCGGTGTGGCGGCGGTGTCCAGCACCCCCCGGCGGTCTCCAGCTCCCGGGCACACTCGCCGCGCTGCTCACGACGTATCTCGGGTTGTTGGCTCCCGCCGACCGCGATGCGCTCACCACGCCCCGTGAGCGCGACCACGCGTACCGTCAGCTTGTCCAGTTCCTCCAGCGTTGGGCGCACACCATGAAGCGTCGTGGCATGCTGCGTGTCCTGGGCTCGGCAGCGGCCGCCGCGTCCCTGTTCCCGGCCCTTGACGGTGATGAGCAGCAGCGCGTCGCCTCGGTGCTCAGCACGCCGAGCCGGGTCGACGCACGGACTATCGAGCACATCGAAGCGGTGCTGTGGGGCTGCCTGCGGCAAGATGACGCGCTCGGCCCACGGGCCGTTCTGGACACCGTCCTTGCCCAGCGTGACTTGGCTCGCGCGCTGCTGTCCGAATGCCCGGCCGCCCTGAGACCCCGGATGCTCTCGGCGATGAGTCAAGCATCGTGCCAGGCCGGCTGGCTCTCGTTCGACCTGAACCAATTCGACCACGCCGCGTATTACTACGAGGACGCTCGGAGCCTGGCACACGAGGCACAGAACATCGAGCTGGGTGTGTGGGTGCTGTGCGACATGAGCCATGTGGCGACCTGGCAGGGCACGCCGCGCACCGGCATCGACCACGCCATCGCGGCCGAGCAGTGGGCCAACCGCATCGGTGACATGCTGGGGCGTGCCTACACCGCTGACGTGGCCGCGCGGGCGTACGCCGCCGACGGGCAGCGAGACGCCTGCTTGACCGCACTCGACACGGCCCACACAGCGCTCACGACCGCCGGTGGCCAAGCCCCGGGTTATGTCTACTTGTATGACGAAGCGATACATATGAAAATTCGTGGCGCGTGTCACCTCGAATTGCATGACGCCCAGCGCGCCGCCGACTATATACAACAGTCGTTCAAGACTCTGGACCCGTCATTCACCCGGGAAACGGCCTCGCGACCGTGCATCTCGGGATGGCGTATACGCAGTGCGAAGAGATCGACGAGGCGGCCCGGTTGCTCGGTGATGCCGGCGAGATCGTGGCGCGCACCAGCTCGGCTCGGTTGCTCGGGCGATTGAAGCAGGGCCGCGCCGAGTTGCAACCCTGGGAGCGTAGTGTCGCCGTCCGTACGCTTGACGACCGTTTAGCGTCTTACGGTCTGATATGACGCGTCAGAGCGGCATGGGCCAGGAGTAAGGCCCGTCGGGGTCGTCGAGCCACACGTATTGCCGATTGATGTTGTCAAGCGCGGAGACGCCGAGCCGGGAGACGTCAGGCTGGCGAAGGTGGTCCCATAATGCCATGGCGGTCTCGATCGTGTCCCAGATGCGGCACGGGCCCCGCTGGACGACCGGCCACTTCCCGTTCTCTGCGTGGAAAGAGACGCTGGCGACGGCATCGGCGGTGTGGGCGATGATCATAGTCGCATGGCTGCGGTCGGTGGACTGTGGGGAGTCCGTGTTGTAACCCAGGCGTAAGCCGGGCACATGGAGTTGGCAGAACAAGGCCAGTCCCGGGCTCGCTTCGTGAACCCGTCGGGGATCTGTTGTGGTGGTGCCGTAGTGGGCCATTCCGGATACGGTCGGGCTGGCTGCCTCACCCGGGCCAAAGGGACTCTGGCGGTCGTGGCGTAGTGGCATGAAGCCCATATTGTTGTGGTCGAAGTGTCCGGTCACCTCGTCGGGTGCTGTTTTGTCGAGAACGATGAGGGGGTTGGTCGAGTTGCCGGCGATGGGGGCGACGATGCGACCGCCATCAGCGAGTTGCCGTATCCACTCGGGTGGGATGTGGGTGATCGCGCAGGTGGCTAGGATGCGATCGTAGGGTGCGCCGTCGGGAAGACCGGTGTAGCCATCGATGGTGGCCAGTGTGGGCTGGTAGCCGAGGTTCTTGAGCGCGAGCCGGGCCTGGTCGACGAGTGCGGGATCGATATCGTTGGAGTAGACGTTCGCCGCGCCGAGCCGGTGGCACAGCAGCGCCGCGTTGTAGCCGGTTCCGGTGCCGATCTCCAGGACCCGGTGGTGATCCTGCACGTCGAGCCGCTCGAGCATGACGACGACCGCGCCCGGCGCGCTTATTGAGGAGGTGGGGCGCTGATTGCCCATTTCATCGGCGGTGCGCCATTGTGTGACGAGCGCGTCCTGGGAGTAGGCGTCAGCCAGGTTGTGATCGGGAACGAAGACGTGTCGCGGGGTGTCGAGGAATGCTCGTTGCCATGCTGGGTCGGTCAGCTTTCCGGTAGCGACAAGTGTCTCAGTCATCGCGGTGGCGAGTGGCTTCCAGTCCGTCACAGGTCGTCTCCGATCAGCTCGTCGGCGATGGCTTCGGCGATCGGGAGTCTGCACTCCTCGGCAAGCCATCCCCACTGCCCAGCAGCGTTGCACTCTAAAAAGACATAGTCCTCGGCGTCAGCGGTGACGATGAAATCGAACGCCCCGTAGGTGAGGCCAGCTGCGGAAAGGAAAGTATGAGCCCGTTCGGCGACTTCTGCAGGGCAGTCTATCACCTCGTACGTCAACGCATCATAGTCGGTGCGCCAGTCTATGCGAGCTGCGGCGGAGTGAGCGTGGATGGCGACGGCGAAGTCGCGCTTCCCCACCACGGTCAGACGGACCTCGTAAGCTTTGGGAATCCATTTTTGGAACAAATGTGTGGTCAACTCGAGACCGGTGAGATCGGCCAACTCCGGCGCCGCGACTCGGCGGGTCCAGATCGACTTCTGAGACCCGGCTTCGGCGATGATCGGCTCCGCCAGCGACTTGACGATGATGTCACCCTGTTCTGCCGCGAACCGCCGTACTTCATCCGCTACGTTGGTGACTATGGTTGCCGGTACGCGCAGCCCGCCCGTTTGTGCGAGGCTGAGTTGACGCGGTTTGTACTCGCAGTCAGCCAGAGCCGAAGGGTGATTGATCCACTTCACCGGCAGGCTGGCCAGTACTCCACCTAATCCAACGCGAGCCTGGGCGCGAGCGAAACGCTGCTCCGGGCCGGACATTGCGCTCGGCATGTCGAAATCTCGCGGACGCCGGTAGAACACAGCGGAAATTTCTTCCCAGGCGAAGGTCCCATCCGGCGTCTCGACCTCGCCGCACCAGTCACGACCCAGTCTCGCCGTGACCTGCACCCGTCGGGGGAAGTCCGCCGGATCAAGCCACGAGTAGGCACACCCCCGCGCTTCCAGTTGCTTGGCGACCCGCTTGGCCGACCAATCACCACGACCGCTGACGATCAACACCCGTGACACTGGACATCGATCCTCTCAGTCGTCTGGCTCGTACCACGTATCCTGCACCGCCGTGCCGTCCCTGTGGGTTTCATCGGTGTGCGGTGTCTGGTGCGGCGTCGTCCGGTGCTTAGCGGTAACCGTCGAGGGAACCTGCTGCGCGCCCCGCAAGACGAACGGCCGCATGCCGCTGGGTAACTCGTCGCTCCCTGCGGGCGGCCACGCGTCACGCGGAAACCTTCGCGCTGACGGCATGAATGGATCATCGAACCGTGGGCCACTGTCGTCCTCATCACCGACCTCGACGAGCGGTTCAGCGCTGAGCCGGGCTGGTTTCGGGGTCATGATCAGTTCCTGTCCTTTCCCTACCGAGTGACGGGAAGGTGGCTGACGGCGACGGCTACAGCTTCGCGGATGGGTTGGATCTTGTCCAGGGGGACCGAGAGGCGGAGGGTGGGGACTTACCCGCTAATCGCCGGGCGCTAGTTTGACGACGGTGTCCAGCACATCCCGCAGTGCGGCGCGGGCCACGTCGGGCCCGAACCGCTGCGTGATCACGCCGGCCCCGGCTGCGGAGAGCGTGCACCACAGCGCGTCGTCGTCGAGCAACGCCACTACCCGGTCGGCGAAACCGGCGGCGTCGGCGGCCACCAACACGTGCCGGCCGTCCACCAGCCCCATCCCCTCGACGGCCACCGGCGTGCCCACGGTGGGCAGGCCGGCGGCCATGCTCTCGCCCACCTTCCCCTTCACGCCGGCCCCGAACCGCAGCGGCGCCACGGACAGCCGGCAGCTCCGGTGCAACGGCCCCAGATCGGCCACCCACCCGTGCACCTCGACGGTCTCGCCGGCCAGTTCGAGCACGTCGGGTGAGGGGTTGCTGCCTACCACGTGCAGCACCGCGTCCGGACGGCGGTGGTGCACCAGCGGCAGCACCTCGCGGGCCATCCAGCGCGCCGCGTCCCGGTTGGGCAGGTGGTCGAAGCTACCCACGAACAGCAATCCCGCCCGCCCCTGCGGCCCAGGAATATCATCGGCCGGGTGGTGCACGTTGGACAGCACCCGCACGTCGGCTTGCGGCACCAGAGCCCTCAGCAGGCTCCGCTCGTGCTCGGAGACCACCAAGGTCAGGTCGGCGGCCCGCACCAACCCCAGCTCCAGTTCCCGCGACGCGGCCGCCTTGCCCGCCAGGGCCGTCGCGCCCTGCTCGTCGCCGGTCGCGGCGGCCAGCTCGGCTTGCCGTTGCAGACGCAGGAAGTGCAGGTCCACCGTGTCATAGCCGACCAGGCAGTGCGGCGCGCGCATCCGCAGCTCCTCCAGCAGCCGCCACCCCACCTGCGGCCGGGACAGCACCGCCAGGCGCAGCGCTGCGCCCGCCTCGCGCAGGAAGGTGTCCTGCCCGGCCGGGTCGCCGATCACGGTGATGCCGTGGCGCTGCAGCTCCCCGGTGTAGGGCTGCGGCAGCGCGCCGTTGGACGGGAAGAACACCACCCGCTGGCCCAGCTCGACCAGCACCAGCAGCAGCCGGTGCATGCGCATCGATCCGGAGTCCCGGTCGGGGGTGGGCACCTGGTGGTCGGCGACGAGCACCAGCCCGCCCCGGTGGCCGGCCGGGCCCCGCTGGCGCGCCAGCCACACGGTGAGTTCGCTGGCGGCCGGCAGGTGCTCAGCCAGAACCGGCGCCCACTTCTCGACGAACAGCGCGCGGTTGATCTCCTGGTAGCGCTTGACGCCCGTGGCGCGGTCGGTGCCGTGCGTGACGCCCTCGTGGTGCACCACCACCGCGCGCGGCTCGACGATGCTCCGGTACCCGCTGGCCCGGATGGCGAAGGCCAGGTCGGTGTCCTCGTAGTAGGCGGGCGCGTAGCGCTGGTCGAACCCGCCGACGTGCTCGAACACCTCCCGGCGCACCAGGATCGCCGCCCCGGAGCAGTAGTCGACGTCGCGGCGCACCTGGAACTGCGGCGCGGTGGCGTCCTGGCCGCGCCCGTAGTTCCAGCCCGACCCGTCGGCCCAGATGATGCCGCCGCTCTCCTGCAACCGCCCGTCCGGGTACACCAGCATCGCGCCGACCAGGCCGATTCGGTCGTCGGAGTCGGCCGCGTCGACCAGCGCATCCAGGGCGCCGGGCCGCACCTCGGTGTCGTTGTTGAGGAACAGCAGGTAGGTGCCCCGGGCGTGGCCAGCGCCGAGGTTGCACGCCCCGATGAACCCGACATTGCGCTCGGTGCTGATGAGCCGCACGCCCGGGCTGGCCGTGATCAGCTCGGCGGTGCGATCGGGTGAGGCGTCGTCGACGACCAGCACCTCGAACGGGACGGCCGGGCGGTACTGTTCGAGGCTGGCCAGGCACGCCCGGGTGTACTCCCACTTGCCGTGCACCGGCACGATGACACTGAGCAGTGGCGAGGAGCTGGTGCACAGCCGCACCGGGCCGGGCTCCTGCGCCTCGGGAGTTGCGGCGGGCAGCCCGCGCCCCAGCGCGCGCTCGTAGAGATCACGGCGCAGCGTCCCGCGGGGTGCGGCGCGCTCCACGGTGCCCCGGTAGCGGGAGATCAGCCGGTGCGCGGTGGCCGACTGCTCCGCGCGCAACGTCGGCAGTTGGCCTTCCAGCTCGTCGGCGCGGCGCTCGGCGTCGTCGGCGAGCTCGCCTCGCCACGCCGCCAGCGACTCCGCCCGCTGGGCCTGACGCTGTGCGGCGGCCAGCTCACCGCGCAGCCGGTGCCTCTCGCCCGCCAGCTGATCGGATCGGGCCGCGGCCTCGGCCTGGTCGGCGGCGGCCCGCCGGCGTTGCTCAGCCAGCTCAGCGCGGAGCTCGGCGACCCGGTGCCGTTCCTGAGCCAGCGCGCGGTGCGCGTCGCGTACCAGGGTCAGATCAGGATCGACCAGCACGCTGAGCTCAGGTAGCTTCGGCAGCGCCGCGTCCGAGGCGACCCCGAGCAGGTAGGTGTGCGGCGACCCCGACGCCACCTGCCACCCGCCGTCGGGTGCCCTGCGCAGGGACTGCGCGATCGATGCCCTCTGCGGGGACGCCACGGTCCCTGAGCCGGGTGCGGCCTCACCGGTGATGAGCGATCCGACGGCGACGTTCTGCCGCAGGATGGCGACATGGCTGAATGAACTAGCCAGCAGTGCCTGGAAATCCGGCTCGGAGAGCTCCCGGACGTGGAAAGGGTTGTCGTTGCCGTGCTCGTGGCTGTACACGTCCACATCGGGTGTGCTGGTCAGAAACAGTCCGCCCGGCGCCAGCAGCCGGGCCACCACCGCCATCAGGGTGTCCTGCTCCGCGACGTGTTCCAGAGCCTCGAAGCAGGTGATGACCTCGAAGGGCTCCGCCCCGGCGAGCAGCGTCGGATCGATCATCGACCCCACCGTGAAGTGCAGATTGTCCCTGCGGTAGTGGGCGGCGGCGTGCTGCACCGTCAGTGGGTCGAGGTCCACGCCCACCACCTCGCGGGCCTGCGTGGCGAGCAGCGCGGGCCCGTAGCCCTCCCCGCAGGCGAGGTCCAGCACCCGCGCGCCGGTGCTGAAGCGGGCGGCCAGCGCGTACCGGTGGTAGTGCTCGTAGACCACCTGCAGGTCCTCGGTCCACGGCACGCACCGTTCACCGGTCCACTCGATGCGGCGGCTCTGCACTGGATGTTCTCCCCACGTCCGGCGGGTCAGCCGGTGCAGGATAGGCGAGCGCGTCGAGTTACGGTGCGCGCCATGTCGGTGACCGACCGCAGCCACCGCGACGTCGGCCCGGTTGCCGGCTCAGCCGGCGGTGGCCCGGTTGCCGGCTCAGCCAGCCCTCCGGTGCGCCGCGTACGTCACCGTTGTCGTCAACTCACCGCGCTGGCGTGCGCGGGTCTGTTCTTCTTCGGCCCGGCCCTCGCGCATGGCCTCGGAGTCCACGCCGCCCGGTTCGAGAACCGGGCGCTGGCCACCTTCGGCGACCCGCGCGAGGGTTGGGCGTGGCTCACCGGGCTGCCCGCCTGGGCGGCGGACAACCTGCCGTGGCGGGAGCGCGCGGTCCAGGCGACCGAGGCGCTCAGCCGAGGTGTCTTCGACGAGCCGGCCGCGCTGCCTGCGCAACCGCCGGGGCCAGCCTCGATCCTCGCGCCGGTCCCGCGACTTCCGATCGCCGCGTTCCCTTCGGTGATCGAGGGTCGCGAGGGCTGGCTCTACCTCGGCGCGGATGTCAGCGGCGCGTGTGTGCCCTCCCGCTCACTGACCGACACGATGATCTCGTTGCGCCGACTGCGTGCCGTGGTGGAGGCTTCTGGCCGGCGGTTCGTGCTGGTGGTGGCCCCGGACAAGACGACCATGGTGCCCGAGCACCTACCGGCCGACTACCTGGGGCGGGACTGCGCATCCCGGGCCAGGAATGAGTTCTGGCGTCGGGTGGTCGCCGAAGCCGGCGCGATCGACCTGCGGCCGGCGCTCGCCGACATCGCCCGGCGCAAGGGTTCCCCGGTGTACTACCCGGCCGACACCCACTGGAGCCAGGAAGGGGGAGTGGCGCTGACCTACGCGTTGGGAGAGCTGGTGCACCCGGGTATCACCCGGACCTGGCACGTGGCCCCGGCCGGCTCGACCCCGTGGCCCGACGACATCAGCCCGCTGATCGGTCGCGGCGGCGAGCACACGATCCCGACGTACTCGCTGGGGCCGGCCGGGCCGGTGGACCGCACCCGTTCGATCGCCAGCGACTTCCGGGTCCCGCTGCGGCTTGTTTCCGTACCCACCTTGGGTGCGGTCAACCAGCCCGTTCGGATGATCGGCGACTCGTTCACCCAGTTCGCCAGCCGCTACCTAGCCGCGGCCTTCACCGACATCACCATCGTGCATCCCGAGACCGTCGGCGCGGCCCCCCGGTCGGCCGGGCAACTCCTTGCCAGCGGGAAGGTCGTGGTGCTGGAGGTCGCCGAGCGCAACCTGCTCAGCGGCACCTCCCCGATCCTGCTCCAACCCGTCATCACCGACGTCGCCCACCAGCTGTCCGCGCACCCGGTACGTTGACGAGCCCGGACAGCAGCACCGTGACGCTGGGGAACCCGGTGCCCTTACCATGGTTGTCGCACCCGCCGGCGTAGCTCAACTGGCAGAGCAACCGCCTTGTAAGCGGTAGGTTCGGGGTTCGAGTCCCCGCGTCGGCTCCACTGTGACCTGCGGTTTCGGATTGTAGATCATTCGGTAGGACCCGGTAGGGGCTCAGTGTGGGTCTCGTTCTTCAGTGTGCGGCGGAGAGCTGGGTAGTGCGTTCGGACTGCGCCTGCCAAGGGACACCCCGGCGTGAACTCCAAGGACCGGGTTGGGTCTGGTCAGCACAGAGCGGGAACGTGGAGGTTCCCTGGTGAGAAGGTGGCACTGTGGCCGTTGACCTGAGGGAATCAGTGGTGACCCTGATATGGTGATCATGGGTGAGAGCTAGGGGGTGACTGGTGTGCGTCGCCGGACGGGGCTGGCTGGTGCGCATAAGGCGGCGGGCTACACGCAGGAGGGCTTGGCTGCGGAGGTGCATGTTGACCGGTCGACGGTAATTCGGTGGGAGGCTGGTGATCACGCTCCGCTGCCGTATCTCCGACCGAAGCTAGCTCGGCTCTTGGGCCAGTCGCGGGAGCAGCTGCGGAAGCTGGCCGAGCGCCCTGAGGACGCCCCGCCGTGGGTGTATTTCCACGGTCCACAACGGCTGGCGTTCCAGCGTGGGGTGGCCTACGTCGAGCTGGGTCGCCACGCCGACGCGGTGCCGCTGTTGTCCAGTGCGCTGGAGAGCTTGCCCGACTGCTACGAGCGCGACCGGGCTCGTTATGCCGCCCAGCTGGCGCTCGCGCTCGCCGGAACGGGAGACGCTGACGGGGCGCTGATCGCGGCGACCCGCGCCGCCGAGCTGGCGGCAGCGACCGGCTCCGCGCTGACCACCCGAGACCTTCGCCGGGTGCGCGCCGCGATGCGCGAACGCGGTGCCGCCACGCAAGCACGCGCGCTCACCGAGCACATCCGGGCGCTGGCTGACGAGCTTTGCTAACTGCTGACGAGCCGCTTCGCAGCGCACTGGCAAGCACCCCTGGTGCGGCACTTCACCCGGGGATGGGCAACGGCCAGGGCGGTGGCTCATAACTGTTGGCCTGAGGGGGTGCGACGCAGTGATGCGCCGCACCTACCCGACCTCTCTAGCTTGCTCAACCTGCGGCGGCAGCAGCGACAACCGGCTGGCGTCACCGGGAGAGGATGTCCTGAGTTGACTCGAAAATACCCGACCGCAGAGGCTATTCGATCTTGTCGGTCATCTGGGGCTCTGTCTCGTGACGGGCGGTGAAGGCCTCGCGGCCGACCCTCTCCACCACCTGTCCCAGCGCGTCCAGGACGGGCTGTACGAGGACGTTCTTGGTGACGGGGGTGTTAAGAAGTAAGCTGGCGCCCGCCGCTCCTGCCTTGGCTCCCAGGTCGTAGGCGGATTTCGGTACCTTGACCATGTCGGCGTACTTGTCGGACAGTGCCTGGCGCAGGAACGCCGGGACGGCTCCCTTCATACCGGGGGGCATGTAGGACTCATACAACTCGATGCAGCCCTCGGTGAGGATCGCCCCGGCCTCGCTGGGGGCCCATTCGTGGTCGCGGGCGGAGTCCCACAGGGCGTGGCCCTCTGTGACGTTCATGTCGGTGACATCGTCGGGGATACCTAGCCAGTGCGCGATGATCCGCCAAGCGTAGAAGTACCCCTCCTGTTCGCGTTTGGTGGTGGCAACCCCGATACGCGCCATGGCGTCCAGGGTGCCCACGGAGAACACCAGCATGGCGCCGGCGGTGTAGAGCAGGGATACGGGCATGCCGTCGCCCTCGACGTCCCACTTGCCGGAGCGCAGGTGGAGTTGTCGGATCGCGGCATGGACGAGGCGGACCTTCTGGCAGGTCGGCAGGAGCTTGGACTTCGGTCCGAAGGCATCGTTGTCTCCCATACCCATGAACAGCCGCGTGCTCTGGGAGAGGCGTCGGGCCGGACGGTCGAGCTTGTGGGCGGAGTGCAGCGTCTTGGCCCCCATCGGGGACAGGTATGTGCCGACCAGCCCGGCGGTCGCCTGCACGGCAGCGGCCGGGGTCTTGTGGTGCTTGAAGAATTCGTCGGTGTCCGCCAGCTTCGTCTTGTCCACCCAGTCGGGGAACTTCCTGGTGGACTCAAGGTAGTCCCGAAGGATCGGGGAAGCCCCCGCGGGGACTCCCTCGTCAGCGGTAGCGAAGGCGCGGAAGAGCTTGTTGACGTTTTCGACCTGGCCGGAGTCCAGGAGTTCCGTGACCACGGCATCCGCAACAGGGTCGCCCTGTGGCTTGAGGGTGCGGTAGAATTCTTCATACGTAATGGTCATGGTTCTTCCGTTCCTCAATCGATAAGGGTTATGTCAACCATCATGTAATAATATCTCTCGGCGCGAGGGGTTGCGATCATAAAATTCCTCCGGCGGTTGCCTGGATTATTGTCTCCACGAAAAAAGTAATGGATCGATCACCCACCGATTGAGTGACGCAGGCGAATTTGAACCACCAGTACGATGGCGCCCTCCCCAAACCTCAAACGTCCCAGCCCCCGAGAGCCAGCCCTGATCGCACACCCGCCGGGCCTGCTTCGACACCCGGCCAAGCTTGTCGCGGGAGCTGGCCGGTCAAGGGTGGCCGCAGGCTATCTCGCAGCGACGGTTCCGTGCGGGGCGGCCAAAGGCCGGAGGGGTCCCCGCGCGGGTTCGCCCTTGACCCGACCAGCGACTGAGCAAGACCATCAGCCGGCTGGCGAAGCTGGTCTTCCCAGCACCGCCATGTGTTGCGGGCAGCGAACCCATCTGCCCCCAACGCCGATGAGGTACACAAGAGCCCAGCTTGATATCTGAGTCCATGACCACCGTTAGAAGACCGTGAATCCGGATTTTGAATTTCTTGCCCTTGTCCGCCTCGCCCAGGACGAGGAAATTTGGCACATCGAAATCTGACACATCGGAAGTTGATGTCATCTTGAATTGCCCCTCTTGAGTGCACGGAATCATAGAGGACCACGACCGCTAATTTTCCTAACCGGTCTCCTCCGCGCGGCCCCTGTTCGTCCTTGCCACGCTCCAGGGCATGAGCGGACAACGCCCCGCTTTTCGTTTTTCCTGCTATAGACCCGCTACGGGAACAAGCTCTCGCGCACGACCGTATCCCCAGCAAAACAACAACGCCTGAAAGGTGGGTTACGCGACGAGTGTGAGCGCAACCCTCATATCACGCGGTGACTCCCTCAAAAATCTCCGCGCATAACGGCTCCTTACCTCACGTAGCGTAGATTTGTGATCAGTTTGACTTGTTCGCCAACACGGACAATACCAACACATCACACAGCCCGTACAGTCACTCAACCGTGTCCATTCACGGGGCCGGTTGAGCTGGGCTGTCGTGGTGGTGGGTTGATGTCCGGGGTCTGGTGGTCGGTGACGAGCTGGTCGCGTAGCCTCCTACGGTTTTCCCGATCTCTGCGCGCATCCTGTGGGGACCGCGCCCACTGGCTCCCCGTGTCACTCACGGTGCTCTCATCGCGCGACGTCCTTTCCGATGCTGGCCCCTCGCGGCTGGAACCCCAGCCACAGTCGCCGCAGCAGCCCGGGACGGCGATGGCGCGGTCGGCGTGACGCCGCCGCTCGGCGTGACACGGACAAGATGTCCCGGCACTCTGGGCAGGGTCGTCCGGGTGGCGCGACCATCGCTGCGGGGATGAACACCGGTCCGCACAACGCCTGGAACTCGCCTCGGCCGGCGGCTTGACCGGCGGCGAAGGCGTCCTCGGTCACCTTGTGCTCCAGCCGCGCACCGAGCAGGGCCGTCATCCGAATGGTGTACAGGTGTTGCGGTACCGCAACCGTGGCGTCCCGCAATTGCGCCCCGACTGGCCCAGGATAGCCCTTCAGCGATGAGCTCATCGATCAACGTCCCGTCCATTCGAGATTCATTTCCTCGTCGGGAAGTTCGGTGTCAACGACGGTGCGCGGGCCGCGGACGTCGACCGGTGAACTCCCTGGGTGCACCCGGCGCCGGGGAGAGGCGGGGCGCACGGTCCGCTGCTGTGGAGGATCGCTCGCTGCGGCTCGTGCTGACCCGGCGCCGGGTGCTGGTCCCACTAGACCGGCTTGGGTCTGGCCGGCCCAGAGCGGAAACGTCGAGGTTCCGTGGTGAGAAGGTGGCACTATGGCCATTGACCTGGGGGAATCAGTGGTGACCCTGATACGGTGCTCACGAGCGACGGGGGGTGGTGAAGTGACTGGTGTGCGCCGCCGTACGGCGCTGGCTGGTGCGCGCAAGGCTGCGGGCCACACGCAGGAGGGCTTGGCTGCGGAGCTGCACGTCGACCGGTCGACGGTGATTCGGTGGGAGGCTGGCGAGCACGCTCCGCTGCCTCATCTCCAGCCGAAGCTGGCTCGGCTTCTGGGCCAGTCGCAGGAGCAGCTCCGGAAGCTGATCGATGACGATTCCGATAATCGGCCCGAGGCTGATGGCGCGAATGCTGAGGTCGAGGTGGCTTTCGACTGGTTGGACCGGCACGCCGGATGGTCGCCGGGGACGAGTCGGCGGAAGGTGATGTCGCGGCTCGGGACGCTGGATGAACGAGCACTTCACGATCGGAACGGTCGGCGAGCGAAGGCTGGTCGGAGCGACGTAGCGCGCGCGTTGTCGGACTATTACGGGGATCGGCATGTCCAGGGTCTTGGTACGCATCGAGTCCGTTGCGACGGCCGAGATGTCACGACGAGCATTGTCACTCGACCGGAATGGCTGGATCTCGCGTGTCCACTGACACCGGCTCATGAGCGATTGATGCTGGCGAATGCGGTGCCTAGTCATCCGATGGAAGTCGATGATCTCGCCGCGAAGCACGCCGTGCGCCGGCTCGTCGAAGCGGTCGCTTTGGACGTGCGAATCACTAATGCGCCGCTTTACCGGTTGCTGGACCTCGACGTTCAGCGGGGTGTCATAGGCGGCTCGGTGGGGTTGGCGTGGTTTCTGGACTACGCGCTGACTATAAATCTACTCGAAGGTGAGCTTCTCGACGCGATAGCTCGCGACGTCGTGCCGAGGCCGGGATCCCTGCCGCTGCGCGACCGGTATCTTCCTGACCTCGGCTCGGTGCTCGATATGTCCAGCCGCTTGTGCGCGGGGGGCGTGACTGCATTATGCGCGACCGCGCGACCGCCTGATAGGTATCGCGGCGCGGCGGACTACGTTCTCCTGGTGCAAGAGCGGTCCGGGCATGTCCTCAACGCCGCACATCAACTGGCGGTGATCCCGACGGGCTTTCATCAACCGCTTGCCGACTGCCGAGTTGACGCTCAGATCGGTGCCACACTGCGACGGGAGATGGAAGAAGAGCTGTTCGGGCGGACCGACATCGACAGCACAATGTCACGTAATGTAGCTGCCGCTCCGATGCATCCGAGCCGACTGTCCGAGCCGATGCGATGGCTGGCCAGGGTTCCCGATGCGCTGAGGATGGAGTGCACCGGATTCGGGTTGAATCTGGTCAGCGGGAACTACGGATTCGCGTCTCTGATCGTCATCGATGACGAGGAGTTCTGGGCTCAGTACGGTGGTTATATCGAAGCCAACTGGGAATCCGCCGGATTGCGCCTGTGCTCCAGTCTTGACCGCGAGTTGCTCTCCGAGCTGATCGCGGATGAATGCTGGAGCCAAGACGGGCTTTTTGCGCTGCTGCTGGGGCTTGGCCGACTCAAAGAACTCGGTGGGAAGCGCGTGAACCTGCCTGCTATCGAGTGAGTGGTGAATATTCGACGGTCAACTGCTTGGCGGCGGGGATGATGGCCAGCGGACGGTGATGACCACGGAGTCCTCTTTCGCTTCCCAGGAGTGGTCGGTACCTGGCCCCCACACCGCGTAGTCGCCTTGCCGGGTGAGCGTGGCGCTTCCTTCGGTGAGGTTGATGAGAAAATTGCCGTCGACGAGGAGGACCAGGGTTGTTCTTTGATCGTCTCTCGTCCACTCGGCCCGCTTCTCTCCCGCGCGGTGAGTTCCCCACTCGATTTCTACATCTTTCGTCGACCGCACACCTTCGGTACTGTCGATGAAATGTCCGAGCACCCAGCCGCGGGTATCCCGCCCGTCTTCGGCGGCGTTACCGCTGTGCCAATCAGCGCTCACGACCGTATCTCCCAGTCGATCGTCGGGAGGTTCACTCGGTGTCCACCAATCCGCGAGAGTCGTCGTAGTCCTTGTAGTAGCGCGAACAACCCTTCGTTGCTCCAGGCTACATCTCCGATGAGTTCGGCCAACAGGCTACTGTCCAGGCTGGAGTAGCGACGCAGGCTCGATGACTCCCAGTCGGCTTCGACCTGACCACCGCTCGGGTTCAGGGAGTCCTCGCAACACCGGTGGTTGGTGGGGTCGACGGTAGCGGCTTTTCGGAAGTCGGTTGTACTGAATACCGTCGGGTGGTCGAGGGTGCCTTCGAGTGAAGAGGCTGTTCTAGCGGATGTTGGCCGACGCCTCTGTCGACAGCGCGAACCGATTTCCTGCTGACCCGACATGACGGCCTCACCGGGAACGGCGCCGGGCTCGACAGCGGCCCGGTAACCGTGAGACGTTCTGGGAGTGACGACTGCCGCGTCCGACGCGGAGACGCTGGCCACAGGTGGCCTGCAGTGGCTGCTTGGGCTGGCGTGCGACACCAGGAACGGTCTTGTCTGGGCCGGAACAGCCGACGATGACGAGGTCGACCCCACCCTGTACAGCGGCGCCGCGGGAATCGTGATCACGTTTCTTGAGGCTCACCGTCACTTCGGCGATGACCGCTACGCCGATGCCGCTGTCCGTGGCGGTCAGGCGATCGCCGCCGCAGTTGATGACACGGATCATTGCTCTCTGTACTCAGGCCTCACCGGGATGGCCGTCGCCCTGCGTGCGGTCGACGAGCTGCTCGGAGACGCCGCCGCCGGCGCAGCGGCAGACCACGCCCTCGAGGTCGTCCGGTGTCGCTTTGACGGGGAGCGATGGAGCGACCAATTCGAGTTGATCGGCGGCAACGCCGGCATCGCACTGGGTGCGCTGGCCGCCGGTGATCCCGACCTTGCCGTCCTCGCGGTCACGCCCTAACTGCAGGCGTCAGAACCGACCACACATGGCGTGCAGTGGGAGGTACTGGCCCAGGTGGAAGCGCGTTTCCACCACATCTCGCACGGCACCCTGGGTATCGTCCACGCGCTCGCCGCGGTAGGCCAGGCAACTGGTCGTCCCGAGCTGACCGAGCTGACGCTCGACGGTGCAGCGGACGTCGTGGGCCGGAACGAGGCCGGTCCGTCGGGCTTTCTGGTACCGCACTCGGATCCGCAGCACAAGCCGGAACTGGTCGAGCGCTACAGCTTCGGGTAGTGTCACGGGCCGGCTGGCGACGCTCAGGTGTTTCGGCTGCTCAGTGCGGTGACGAGAGACCCGGTCTGGCAGGACCTGGCGGACCGTTGCTGGCACACGGTGATCCATTCTGGCCTGCCGCGCCGGGTGCGACCGGGCTTCTGGGACAACAGCGGCCGCTGCTGCGGAACGGCGGGTGTGCTGGCGCTCGCCTGTGACAGACACGCCGAGCGCCGCGACGATCTGGAGTTCGCGACCGTGCTCGTCGACGACCTTGCGTCGCGCGCGACCGTGGACCGTGCAGGCGTGCGCTGGTCGAACTACGAGAACCGGGTCACCCCGAGCGTGCTCGAACCACAGACGGGCTGGGCCATGGGTACCGCGGGCATTGTCCGTGAGCTGCTGCGGTACGCCCGTGCCACGGCCGGTGCTGATCCGTCCTACGCCGTCACCTGGCCAGACCATCCGGTTGTCGGTCACGTCATGGGCGCGTAGTGCCGGGCGCCGATCCTTCACCGGCACCCTCACACGGCGGGTGGCGGCTCGGCAACCAGCGGTGGGAGTGCGCCGCTCGGGTACGGTGTGTCGGCGTCGCCCCAGGGGATTGACTGGTCGGGTCAGATGATCGAGTTTGGAGATGACATGCAGACCACGCAGCCAGAAGGTCGCCGACAGCACCCTGTCGTCGTGGTACACGGGGCACGACGGGCTGCGGACCTTCAGCTGCGGATCGCTGATAAGATTACCGCTTTCGCGGGGTCGATGCCGTTTGTTTACATTCACGCCGCGCTGTTCGGTATTTGGATGCTGTTCATCGAGTCCAACCCGTGGCCGATGTTGACGCTGGTCGTGTCGCTGGAGGCGATCTTCTTATCCACGTTCGTCATGATCGGCCAGAACAGGCAATCGGCATTCCAACAAGCCAAGGCGGATCATGACTTCAACGAACAGGAGCTGGAACTCAAGACCAACACGGAATTGACTCGCGAGATCCATACGCTCACCACCGAGCTGCACCGGCGGCTCGTGGACGAGCCAATCCGGTAGCGCGGCCCCAGCGTTGGCCGGTGGTGACGGCCCTTGATCGTCTCGTACTTGTTCTCGGCGTCGGTCAGGATCAGAAACCGGGTTGGCGGCCGGTCGAGCATGACGTAGTCGCCGCGATCCTCGCCGAGCAAGGGCCGCGCGGCGTAGCGCGCCGGTAGCGCCAGGTCCTTCTTCGTCCCGCCGAATTCCTCTACCTGGATCCATGCGGGGTCCAGTGTGATTCCCGGCAGTTCTCCCACGTTTTGGGGTCGGCCCGGTGTGCGAGGTCGTGGAAGTCACCCGGCACGTCGTGCCGCGCGGCCGGCGAGCGTCTCCGAGACGCTCCGGTCGGCGAGGTAACTCGCAGAGCCGATCAACAAGCGGCAGGGCTACCCTGTGGGTTTGAGTCAAGCGATCCTTCGGCAGGCCGGGCTCAAGGACGGGAGACGAGGATGACCGAGCGCACAGTCACCTACACCGCGACCATTCATGACGACAGCGACGGTCTCTGGGCCGAAGTTGCCGAGCTGCCCGGTGTCTTCGCTACTGGATCCAACCTTGCTGAGCTCTCTGCGGCGCTGCGGGAGGGAGTCGAACTCTACCTGTCGACTCCCGAGCGCCCGGTGCGGGTCGGGGAGGTCAGCAGCACCACCGAACAGAGGACCACACTGCATCTGATGGCGGGTTGATCCATGCGTGGCAGCGGGCGGCTGGTGTGATGATCGCCCGCGCCTCGGGTGTCTGCGAGGACACCGGGCCGAGCCCGGCGGGGTCGCCGCTACGGCGGTGTCAACGAGGCAGGCGGCCGCGGCGGGCGTGCAGCATCACCCGCAGCATGGTCACCTCATCGGGGCTCAGGTGGCGGGCTGCGAGGCGGACGGCGGCTTCCGCGTCATCGGGACGGCCTTCCACGGTGGCCAGGTGCGCCAGACTCCTGGCGGCCCAGGTCGCGGTGTCGGGCGGTGCGGCCTCGGACAGGTACTCCAGCAACGGCAGTGCGCCGGGGATCACACACAGCTTCCCGGCCGCGGCGAACTGCTGCCCGGTGGCGATCAGCAGCGGGCGGGCCAGGTCGCGACGCTCGGCGTCGTCGGTGTCGGTCAACGACCGGAACAGGTGCGCCGCGCGTTCGTCGTCGTCCTCCGCGATGGCCAGCGACGCCTCCATCACGTCGACCCGCACCGACACCTGCGGCAGCGTCGCGCTCCATTGGGCGCGAGCGCGGTCGATCGCCTGTCGACACCCGTCGATGTCATCGCGCGCCGCGTGGACAGAAGCCAGCGCCAACAGCACGTCACCCGCGTAGAGCCCGTCGCCGGCGGCGTGCTGCTCAAGGACAGCCACCGCCTCGTCACCGTGGCCGGCCGCGATCATCAGCTGCGCATACCGTCCGGCGTCCGGGCCGTAGAACAACGGCTGGTCCAGCAACGTGCGGTACACCTCGGCCGCGTCCGCCAGATCACCGCGGGCGGCGAGCATCTCGGCCAGGCTCCGGGTGTAGGACCCGTGCCACACTCCGGCCGCGTCCACCGCCAGCCGGATGGCGTCCACCGCCCCGTCTGTGTCCTGGTCGAGCAAGGCGAGGCCGGCCAGAAGCGCCCATGCCTCCGCCCGCAACCACCCGGGACCGCTACTGGTGGCCTCGTACGCCAGAACACGCGCAGCGGCCCGGTCCTCGTTGCGAGCGGCCTGGCGAGCCAGCCACAGCACCGCGGGCGGCGAAGCAACCGGATGCCGCAGGGCCGCCACGTCGGTGAACCGGCGTGCCGCCTCCCCTGGCTGGTCGTCGCGCTCCTCGGCGAGCTCGGCCAGCCGCAGTGACGCCAACGCCGCCGCGTCCGGGTCGCCGCCGTCCACAGCGAGCCGATACGACACCTCGGCCGCATCGCGATCGAGCGGGCTCGTACCGCGATCATCATCACCCTTGACCACCAGCTCCAGCGGTGTGAGTACACCAGAGGCCACCGCTACGTGGTGGCGCTCTCGCCAGAACCGCGAACCGACCGCGAACCCCACCCCGAACACCGGCCGGTAGCGGCCCTGGTCGTCGCACTCCAGCAGCGCCGGGTCCTGCCCTGCCCACTCCAGAGCCGAGGCCACCCGGCCCGCGTCGTCCACCGTCTCAGCGCCGAGGCCCCATCCGGCCATCAGCCGCCGCGCCTGCGCACCCAACACCCCAAGCTCGCGCCACCCCCGCGGGTCCAGCTGATCCCAGCACAACGCCGCCAACACCAGGGCACACGCCAGGGGCTGGTCATCCCGTGCCTGCGCCAGCCGCGCCTCAGCGCCCTCCCGCTGGTCGAACCATTCGGTGAACTCATCAATGATGTTCGGTACCGCCCTCGACGCCTCAGACATGGCGCGTGACGCTACCGCCACCACCCGTCGGCAGGTAACACCGGGACAAGCCGGATCCCCGCCACGATCGGCACCGCAGCACATCCCAGCGCAGGTGTACCACCTAAGCTGTCCGGGGGTACACTTAGGTCATGCCGACTGTCCGGCCACGCCACCAGGTCACTGAGACCCCCGCCGTCGCGCACGCATTGGATCTTGCTGCGCGGCGGTGGCCGAGTGAGCCACGCTCCAAGCTGCTGCTGCGGCTGGTTTATGCCGGGAGTATCGCCTTAGAGCAGGGGCGGGATGAGACGATCCGCAACCGGCGTGATGCCATCGACGCGAGCAGCGGCAAGTACGCCGATGCGTTCCGTGGTGATTACCTCGCCGAACTGCGTCAGGACTGGCCAGAGTGATCACCCTGGATGCCGGTCTGGTGATCGCGCACCTGTACCCGTACGACCCACATCACCAGGCGGCAACCGGGTATCTCCGCGGATCGGCGGATCAGGGATTTCTCATCCATTCGCTGAACCTGGCCGAAGTGCTGGTCGGCGGGGTGAAGGCCGGTCGCGGCCAGGAGATGCTCACCGACCTCGAAGCGATCGGTATCCACGTCGCGGATCGACAGGACGGCGAGCCGCTCCGATTAGCGAACCTGCGGGCTGGCTCCGGGCTGAGGCTGCCCGACTGCTGCGCGCTGGACACCGCACTGACCACCGCTTCCACGCTGGCCACCTTCGATGACGCCCTCGCGAAAGCCGCTCGCCAGCACCACGTCACCGTCGCACCGGGGTGCTGGTAGTGATCGAGGAAGGGCGGCACGGTCGGGTGCTCGCTCGGGTGGAACCGGCCGGCCGCCGGGACATCAAGGTGCGGGGGCAAGGCTCTGCGGGGTGATCGTGGTTTGTGTGTCCTCAGCGACACGACGTGTCGCTGAGGACACACAAACCACGATCATGAGGGTGTGAGGCCGGTCTGCGGTGGGGTGTTCACCAGGGGGCGGTGCGCCGTTGCTCGCCGGTCCGCGAGACCTGCGGTGGGGTGTAAGAGCGGTCGGGCGGTGTCAGGATCCTCAGCGATGGTGGGGATGGCGGTGCCGACGACGCGGTAGGCGACGGGAAGCTGCGGGGGACGCAACGGCGTCGGTAAGTTAGGCCCTCGCTTCTTCCCGTACCCCCGTGTCCACGGCCCTCGTTTGCCCGGGACCGCAGACGCCCGCCCGCTTCGAGTTGGAGTCGTCGTTGCCGTCTCTGGATGAGCATCAGCTGGTCGGGTTCCTGGTCGCGCTGGTGGTGGTGATCGTGCTGGCCCGGCTGCTGGGTGAGCTGGCGCGGCGGCTGGGGCAGCCGGAGGTGCTCGGTCAGCTGGTGGCGGGGGTGCTGCTGGGTCCCTCGGTACTCGGGGTGTTCGCCCCGCAGGTGCGCAGTGCGCTGTTCACCGATCCGGGCGTGGCCCTGTCGGGGATGTCGTGGCTCGGGGCGCTGCTGGTGCTGATGGTCGCCGGCCTTGAGGTCGACCTCAGCGTGCTGCGCGCGCACCTGCGAGCGGGACTGCTGGCGGCGGGGTTCGCGATCGTGCCGTCGCTGGTTGCGGGGTGGGCCTTCGGGTGGCTGGTGTTCGGGGCGTCGGCGGGTTCCGCAGCGTTTCTGGGCATCGTGCTGTCGGTCACCGCGATCAGTGTGGTCGCGGCGCTGCTGATAGAGCGGGGCCAGACCCGGCGGGAGTTCGCGCAGGTCCTGCTCGCCGCGGGGATCACCACCGAGCTGTGCGGGTGGGTGTCCGTCGCGGTGGCCGCAGCCACCCAGCAGGGCTCACCGCTGGTCGCCGCAGGCCAGGCACTGGTGCTCGCGGTCGGGTTCTTCGTCGCTGCGGTGGTCCTCGGCCGGCGGCTGGTGGACCGGGCGATGCGGATCGTCGCCGACAGCGCCCTCAGCACCGCCGCGCCGCTGTCGCTGGTGATCGTCCTGACCCTCGGGTTCGCCGCCGCCACCGAGGCGTTGGGACTGCACGCGCTGCTGGGCGCGTTCGTCTTCGGCGTGCTGCTGTTCCGGGCACCGCGCGCCACCCCGGCGCTGCGGGAGCGGGTCCGGGTCGTGACGTTCACCGTGTTCGCCCCGGTGTTCTTCGCCCTCGCCGGAGCGCAGGTGGACCTGCGGCAGCTCGGGGATGCCCGAGCCCTGATGAGCGTGGCGCTGCTGTTGGCCGTCGCGACCGTCGTCAAGGCCGGCCTGGCGGCGGTCGGGGCGCGCCTGGGCGGGTTCCGCGGGCTGCGCCCGCTCCTGGTGGGCATTGGCATCAACGCGAAAGGCGGCAGCGACGTCGTCGTGGCCATCCTCGGTCACCAGCTCGGTCTGCTCTCCGGGCTGGCCTACACCAGCTACACGGTGGTCGCGATCACCACTGTCCTGTTCACCCCAGCCCTGATGCGGGTGCTCGAACTCCGCAGCCCGGCGTCGGGCGCCGAGCAGCGGCGGTTGGAGAAGGAGCAGGCCACTGAGCGGGCCTACACCTCCACCGTCGAACGGGTGTTGGTCCCCGAAGCTGACGAGCTGTACCCCGGTCTGGCCGTCGACCTCCTGGAGAACCTGGCGCTCAGCCAGAACCGGGCGAACCGTCCACTGGACATCACCCGGCTGGCCGTGGCGGCGACGGCCGCCATCGTGGATGGTCGCGGCGCCGATCTGCGGGCCAGCCCGGTGCTCAACGCTGCGGAGGCGGTGTACCTTTTCGACAGCACGCTCGACTGCGGGCAGGAGCTGCTGGCGGGTATCGAAGAGGCTGCGGCCCGCCACGACCTCACCGTCATCGGCGCCCACACCCAACCGGGCCAGCCGTCACTTGGCGAGCTGGCCGACGCGGTCATCCACCGCTGCCCCAGCGACGTCCTCGTCGTTGTCACCCTGCACGGGCAGCTGTCGTGGCCGTCGGTGCGGCGCATCCTGGTGCCCACCAACGGCCTGCCCGCAGCGGAAGCCGCTGCTGACCTCGGCGGCCTGCTGGCCGAGTCCAGCAACGCCGAGCTCGTCCTGCTCAACGTGACCGCCCCTCGTCCGCCCCACGCCGGGGATCGGCCCTCACCGGCGAGCGCGGTCCACCTCGAAGGTCTCTTGCGGCTGCTCACCCGCCTGGACATCAGGCAACGCCACCGGGTCCGGCGCGGCAACTTCCCTGGAGACGAGATCCTCGCCGAGATCACCGAATCCGACGTCGACCTCGTCATCATCGGGTGCACCGACCGAGGGCACGGCGATCACCTCTACCTCGGTGACACCGTCGAACGGCTGCTGAGCGCCTGCCCGGTGCCACTCATCCTGCTCGTGACCGCGACCGGCAGCCACCGGCTGCGGCGGCGTGAACCCGAACCCGCCGCCTCCTGACTGTTCCCGACACTCTCCTCCGCGGTGAGTCCATGATCTCAGTGTGCTGTGGGCGGGCCGGTGCGGACGTGGCGGGTAGATCGTCATGGGTGTGACGCCGCGCTGGATCGACCGTGGGGCTCAACCGGCAGCGGACCAGCCTCCGTCGGAGGCGATGACTTGACCGGTGACCCAGTCGGCTTCGTCGCTGAGCAGCCACGCGACGAGTCGGGCGGTATCGGCGGGGCAGCCCCAGCGACCGCCGGGGTTGCGCGCGGTGACGGCGGCTCTGGTGTCGGCGTCGGCGTAACCGGTGTCGTTAGGGCCGGGGTCCACACAGTTGGCCGTGATTCTCCGGGGCATGAGGTGGACGGCGAGGCTGGACGCTGCTGCGGGCGTGGTCGAGCGGATTGTGCCCCGCAGCGCGTTCGACGCCGCGACCCTAACGCTATGAGCCAGCGGTGAATCGGGTGACCTCCACCACCGGGCAGCATGGTCCCGAGGCTTTCGCAAGTCGAGTCGTTGCTTGGACGCGCACCCGGTCTCTCCTCGGGGCTTCTCGGGCGCTGCCGTCGAGTCGTCTACCGGATGGGTAGTGGCCATCCCTTGTTCTCGTCTGAGGGCCTCGTTTGTCACATCGGACGACTAATCCGGGTATGTCGCGTGTGTCCTGTTCCTGACGGCGCAGGTGCACGCTGCGCGGTGACGACGTCCGAGTGCGAGGGAGGACCGTGGAACGCTTCGCTGAGGTGGTGCTCCGGCACCGCGGTGTGGTGGCTCTGGTCTGGCTCGCGCTGTTCGTCGGCGGGCTGGTCGGTGCGGGCCACCTCAGCGACCGGCTCAGTTTCGACTTCTCGTTGCCCGGGCAGCCCGGCTACGAGACCGAACAGCAACTGATCGCCACCTACGGCGTCAGCTCTGCGGACACTCTGGTCCCCGTGCTCACCGTGCCGCAGGGCCAGACGGTGCAGGGCCGTCGCGCCGACCTGGCCGCGGTGTTCGACACCGTGCGCAGGCAGCTGCCGACGCTGCGGGTGGTGGATTTCGCCGGCACCGGGAGCGACGCGTTCGTCTTCGACGGCGGCCGCCGGACGTTCGCCTTGGTGCAGGGCGCGCCGCCCACCGGCTTCGGGCCCGGCTTCGAGGCGGCACTGGCCCCTGTGTTGAGACAGGCAGCCGCGGCGCGGGGTCTGGAGAGCGGGTTGACGTCTTACGCTCTGCTTGCCGCCGGGGGGGACAGCTCGGGACCCAGCGTGCTGGTGGAGACCCTGCTCGGCGCGGTGGGTGCATTGGTCGTGCTCATCTTCGTGTTCGCGTCGTTGTTGGCGCTCGTGCCGCTGCTCATCGCGGCGGTCTCCATCCTCACCACGTTCTTGCTGGTGCTGGGGCTGACCGAACTGACCGCGGTGAGCTTCATCGTGCAGTTCCTCATCTCGCTCGTCGGGCTCGGCGTGGCCATCGACTACTCCCTGCTGCTGGTCTCACGCTGGCGCGAGGAACGTGCCCACGGCCACGACAACCACACCGCGGTCGTGATCGCGATGCGGACCGCGGGGCACGCGGTGCTGGCCTCCGGGGTGACGGTCGCGATCAGCCTGCTGGCCCTGCTCGTGGTGCCGGTCCCCTTCCTGCGCAGCATGGGGCTGGGCGGCTTGCTCATCCCGCTGGTCAGCGTCGCGGCGGTGCTCACCCTGCTGCCCGCGCTGCTGTCGAGCATCGGCCCGCGTCTGGACTGGCCGCGGATCCGGCACGAAGGGGTCGCCTCGCGTGGCTGGTCGGCGTGGTCCCGGGCCATCGTGCGCCGGCGCCTGCTCGCGGCCGGTGTCGCCGTGGTGGCCTTGGGACTGCTTATCGCCCCGGTGTTCGGCCTGCGCATCGGCCAGTCCGGCGTCGACTCGCTGGCCAGAAGCGGGCCCGCCTTCGACACCGTCACCGCGCTGCGCCAGGGCGGGGTGGGCACCGGGGTGCTCACCCCCATCGAGGTGCTGGTGCCCGCCGACCGGGCCGAGGTCGCGGTGCGGGCGGCCCGAGGGGTGGCCGGCGTCCGCACCGCCGTGGTGGGCGGCACCCGGGGCGCCGGCGCGATCGTGGACGTACTGCCCCGGACCGAGACCGTGGACAGCGACGGCGCCGCGGTGGTCGAGGCGGTGCGCGGTGCGGTGCGCACCGCGACCGGGGGGCCGGTCGGCGTCACCGGCGCGGGTGCGGCCGTGCAGGACTACGCCACCGCGGTCTACGACAACTTCCCCTACGTGCTGCTCATCATCGCCGCCATCACCATCGTGGCGCTGGCGCGCACGTTCCGCTCGGTGCTGCTGCCGTTGAAGGCCGTGGTGCTGAATCTGGTGTCGATGGCCGCGGTGTTCGGGCTGGTGGTGTTCTTCTGGCAGCAGGGCCACGGCTCGCAGGCGGTGTTCGGCGTCGCGCCCACCGGGGCTATCGCGTTCTGGCTGCCTGTGATCATCTTCGCGTTCCTGTTCGGGCTGTCCATGGACTACGAGGTGTTCATCCTGGCCAGGATGCGTGAGGAGTACGACGCCACGGGCTTGACCTCGGCCGCGGTGGTGGGCGGGCTGGGCCGGACCGGACGCCTGGTCACCTCGGCCGCGCTCATCCTGTTCTTCGCCTTCGCTGCACTGGCCTCGGCGCCGGGCACCGACGTCAAGGTGCTCGGCACCGCGCTGGGGGCGGGCATCCTCATCGACGCCACCGTGGTGCGCGCGCTGCTGGTGCCCGCGTTGGTGAGCCTGTTCGGGCGGTGGAACTGGTGGCTGCCCACTCGGCTCGCGATGGTACTGCGCGTCGAACCCTCCCCGCTGGCGTTGCGTGAGTTCGCGGGCGGCTGGAGGAGCACCGCACGACACCGAGCCGGAGACCCGCGGCTGCGCCCCCGCCAGGCCGATGGCCGATCGCTGGCCGGAGTGGTTCGCCTGGCCGGATCGCCGGCGAGCCTGCCCGGGGTGCGCGTCATCCTCACCGAGGCCCAGGGCGAGGTGCTCGCCACGATCCTCACCGCTGACGACGGGCGGTATGTGTTCACCGGCCTCGCCGAGGGCTCCTACACTCTGTCCGCCGGCGCCGCAGGATACCGACCGGTGGCCCGCGCGGCGACGCTGTCCGGGGCAGGGCCGGTCGAGTGCGACCTGACCCTGCTCGACGGCGACGGTCACGGGGAGGCGGACATGGCTTTCCAGGTTGCCCAGGGAATGGTCCAGTCGTAATAGTCGCCGTCTCTGGGTGCCAGTCGCCGGGGGGAACCGGTGATGTCGACGGGGTCTCCGGGTAAGACCGTGTTGA
>JBOHFI010000044.1:0-42999 GCA_050699595.1 Pseudonocardiaceae bacterium
TGACATGCTCTGGTCCCCGTCGGGCTTTCGCCTCTGGGTAAGTCAGGTGATCCAAGAACCTCCCTCCGAGTTCCTCCCGACTGCGTCGGGGATACAACGAAGCGCCTCACGGCGCACACCGGACGTGACCGTTTCCGGTCATCCAGCTCTCCAGTGACTATTCCGCGGTTGTCACGGTTGGTTGCCGTGCGTGGATGGTGTCGTGGCAGGTGGCGCAGACGATGAGGGTCTTGCGCCGTCGTTTTGCCATGGCTTGTGCCCACGCGGGCTGTGACGTGCCCGGTTTGCCGAGGTGGGCGAGTTTGGCGACGTGGTGGACGTCCATGTCACCGGTTTTCTCGCACATCTCGCACCGTCCTGCCAGGAGCCGGGATATCAGCTCTTTTCGGCGTATGATGGTCGGGACCGGTGCGCGGTCGTGGAGGACCGCGTGTTTCTGCCGTTGGAGCGGTATTCCACCGTATGTGGCGATCAACGGTTTTCTGCCGTTGCGTTCAACGCTGGTTTGCAGGCAGGTGCGCGGCCCGTGCGGTGTCTGGATGGTGGCCTTGTAATGGGCGGCCATGGTGGACACCGTTGAGCCGTGCTTGCAGGCCAGGGTTTTCAGCAGCGAGGTCGACATGACCCAGTCGACCCGGTTCAGTCGCGAGACGTCACCGGCCAGCAGGTAGTAGTTGATCAGGCCCCGGTACTCGGCCCCGTAGATGGTGATGATCGTGTGGTCGTCATCGTTCACCAGGTGGGATCGAAGCGCGGGTTTGCCGCGCTGGGTGTACGGGGCACATTTGGCCTTGATCACCGTTGGGGGCACCTTCAGCGCGATGGCGCCGTTGATTGATCGCCGGTGGTCGGCGTGTTGAACGGTGATGTCGTAGCTGAGGAATCGTGCCGCGCCGGTACGCGCGTGGGTGGTCAGGGTCTTGTCCTCGGAGAGTTCCAGCTTGAGGTCCTCACGCAGGAACTGGGCGAGGCGGCCCTTGATGTCCTCGGCCTCGGCCTTCGGTCCGGTGAATCCGAGGAGGTGGTCATCGGCGTATCGCACGTATCGCAGCCGCCGGTAGTCGGAGTCTCTGGGATTCCGGCTCGGCATGGTACGTAACTGCTGACGCAGTGCCCGTGCCGCGGTCCGGTCGCCGCGTCTGCGGGCACGCGCCAACGCGCGAGCCACCTTCTGATAGGCAGGGTTGTTCTTCCTGCGTTCACCTCGGGTGTGCTCCGGTATGAGGACTGTTTCGACGAACTGGTCCAGCCGGTCCAGGTAGATGTTGGACAGGATGGGTGATGCCACCCCGCCTTGCGGCGCGCCGCTCAGCGTGGCATTGTACTGCCAATCCTCTAGGTATCCGGCTTGCAGCATGTTACGCAGCAGCCGAAGGAACCGGTTGTCGTGGATCTTCTCGCCCAGTATTCCGAGCATGACCGAGTGGTCGAGCCGGTCGAAACACTGGGCGATGTCACCTTCGATGAACCAGGTTGTCCCGGTCCATGTAGCTGCCACCTCGGTCAGTGCCGTGTGGCAGCCCCGGCCGGGACGGAAACCATGTGACCGGTCGGAGAACTGCGGCTCGTAGTATGCCTCCAAGAGCAGGCGTGCTACTTCGCCGACGAGTTTGTCCGACCAGGACGGCAGCCCGAGCGGTCTGCGTTTCCCGTTGCGTTTCGGGATGTAGACGCGCTTGACCGGCTGAAATCGGTAGCGCTCGTGGCGCAGCGCATCGATGGTGCGTTCGATCTTGCCCAGCGACATGCCGTCCGGGGTTTCCCCGTCGACCCCAGGTGTCAGAGCCCCGTGGTTGGAGTACAGACGCCCGTAGGCCAGCAGATACAAGTGCGTGTTGAACAGTTGCCGATACAGTTCGGTGCACGGCAGGCCACGCCCACCGCGTTCGCGGAGGACTTTCAGTACCGTTTCGGCGCTCTGCATTACGCATACCTCCCGGTCTTCAAAAGCCCGATCACCTGGCCCCCTTGGCCCTGCGGGCGGCTTTCCCGCCCTCCTTGGTGGGTCGTTACTCCCACGACTACTACGGGGCCTCCGTCACCGTCGGAACTCGCGCCCCTCGGGTGATCCCACGTTCGTCCTTGTTATACGTTCTAGCATGACTTAGGCGCCCCACTCATCTCCTTGAATCCCCTCATTGGGAATCGCTCCACGCCCCGAAGGTTGCACCGGCCACCGGATCATGCCGATGCAGGGCGCGGCACCGGTTTCAGGTGTCTTTCCGGCGGGCCCCTATTTTGACCTCTGGAGATTAGGGTACAGACAGTCTAGTTTTCGCCATATCACGCGGGTCCCCCAACGCCTCGCTTCATACACCTGAACACGACCGTTGGTTTTCTGACATGCTGTGGTCCCCTTTCCCTTTCGGGTCCAGGTAAGTCATCGGACCCAAGAACCTCCCTTCGAGTTCTTCCCAGCTGAACTGGGGATATAACAAGGCGCCTCGTGGCGCAATCCGGTCGTAGGGGGCGTGGTCGGGCCAGCCGGCGACGCCGTCGGCGGTGCCGAGCCGGGGGAGGTAGCCGAGGCCTGCCAGCCGGTCGCGGGCGGTGGCGATGAGGCCGGGGTGGATGTCTACCGAGTGCACGTACCGCGCGCCGAGGCGATGGGCCAGCAGGGCGGCGTTGTAGCCGGTACCAGTGCCGATTTCGAGTACCCGCATGCCGTCGGTGAGATCCAGGTCTTCGAGCATGCGGGCCATCAAGCTGGGGCGGGTGGACGAGCTAGCCGGCACGGTGAAGGGACGCAGCGCATAACCGGGACGGACCTGGGTGAGTTGCGTGATGAGGCTGTCGTCGGAGTACACCTGCGCCAGCCAAGCCTCCCGCTGGGCGGGGTCGTGACCATCGATGGCGTAAAGGTCGCCGCGCTGATCGCGGCGGTAGATCAGCGGGACGAACAGGTGCCGGGGCACCTGTTCGAACGCGGTTCGCCACCCGGGGGTGCGCAGCGCTCCCTCAACGGTCAGCTCAACGACCAGCTCGCGCGCTCGTGGCCGCCACTGATCATTGGGGACACCTGGTGTCGCCGCCGCTGTGCTCATGGCGCGGAGCCGAAGGCCAGGCCCGCCGCCGCGAGATAGCGGTGGACGCCGGCGGCGACGCCCGCCGGGAGTTCCACGTGCTGGTAAGTCAAGGTGCCATAGTTGCTGCGCCAGTCAAGCTGGTCGGGATCGGTGGTGCGGATCGCGATGGGGAACAACCGGTCACCGACCGCGGTGACACGCAGGTCGTACGCCTTGTCGGTCACGCACTCCTGAAACTGGTGCGGCGCCAAGCGGATCGCGGCGGGGTCCAGCCAGTCGTCAACGTCAGCGGCCTCAACGTCAGCGGCCTCAACGTCAGCGGCCTCGATGCGGGTGGCGTAGATCGCGCGCAGACCGTCCGGTGCACGCAGGATCCCAGAGGACAACGGCTTGTAGACCAGCGGTCCGGCGATCTCCTTGGCGAATTCCCGCAACCGATCGGGATCGTTGCTGATCAGCGTGCGGGGCAGGCGGAATCCGCACGCCGCGGCCAGCCGCAGCTGACCGGGTTTCGCCTCGGCATCGGCGATCCGAGCTGGGTGCGAGACCCAACGCGCCGGCAACGCGGCCAGCAGCCCGCCTAGCCCGCGATGCGCCTCCGCCTCGGCGAAGCGTCGGTCGGCTGGGCTGAGGTGCGCGGGCAACCGGAATCGGGTGGGACGGCGGTAGTAGACCGCGCCGACCGATTCGAGGTCGAGGGCTGCGCCGTCGGTCGCGACGAGCTCACCGCGCCAGACTCCGTCGGCGCTGATCGAGCCGGTGACCGACAGGGTGACAGGGAAGTCACCCACGTCGATGCGTGCGGTCTTCCCACCTCGGACGGCCAGTGCGTCGGCGACGAGGTCCGCTGTGGTGTCGTCAGCGGCGGTGAGGATCAACGTCGTAGCATCCGTCATGGCGCTACTCGTCCACCTCATCCTCGTAGGGCTCGTCGATGCTGTCGGTGTGTTCCTTTCCGCCGTCGATGTACTTCGTTTCCTTCTTGCGGACGCCGTGGGTGCGCCGCTTGCGGTGTTTACCCTCGACGACCGCTGGTACCGCGAACCGGGTACCCCACGGACGCGGACCGGCCACGACCGCTACCGACCACGCCGCGTGCTCGGGCGGCGCTGTCGGCGGCGTGCTCAGTGGAAATCGCGACGGCACCAGCGGGCCGGCGCTGGCCGGGTGCTCGGGGAGTCCGTGCCGAACCATGATGGTTGCCCAACGCGCCGCGACCTTCACCCGTCCGTCATCTTGGCGGGTGATCCCTCAGCGAAGCAACGAGTTCCGACACGAACATGACCGCGCACCGGCGGTACGCGCGGGGCGCTGCTGGATGGTCCGGCTGGTGACTAGGCGGGTCTTGCGGACCCGGCGCAGCTCGGTTGGGTGTTCGGTTCGAGCTGGGCCGGGTCGAGTTCGGCGCGGCGCAGGCCGGTGGCCGGTAACACGTGCACGATCGCGCGATCCCGGTACGGCCGGGTGTGCCGGTGCGTCGCGGGCGGGGTGTCGCCGCCTCGATGGCGGCCGCCCATCAATCGGCGGAGGGCTCCCAACCGGTCGAGGACGTTCTTGACGCTGCGGACCTGCGCCTCCGACAGCGCCCGCGGCACGGCGGCGGTCAGGTATGCCTGGATCCAGAATCCCAGCGTCTCGGTCTCCTCAGTGGGAGCCCCGAGTACAGTCATCACCTTTCGTGAAGCACAGCGCCATTCCGAGCCAACGAGGGAGCCATGGCTGTGGAGAACGCGTCCCACGGCGCCGAGGTGTCGGTGTCCGATCCGGTCGAGCTGCGGTCGCTGCGCGAGCACCTGCGCCGGATCCCTGGCGTGAAGGTCTCGCAGATCCCGGGCATACCAGGATCTGGGGAGCAGGGAGCCTGGGATGTCTCTCATCGACCACACCGACTCCGTCGACAGCGTGGCGTTCAGTCCTGATGGGCGCGTGCTCGCCAGTGGCAGTACCGACACCACCGTGCGGTTGTGGGATCCAGCGACCGGCCGAACAGTGGGCATCCCTCTCACTGGCCACACCGAAGCGGTGGGGTCGGTGGCGTTCAGCCCCGACGGGAACCTCCTCGCCACCGCAAGCCACAAGACCGTACGCGTGTGGCACCGGGCCGACGCGGCGAACCTGCTGGTCGTCGCGCAGACCGCGGTTTCCTCCGAATCGGCCCCGACGAAATCAAAGACAGACTCCATCGAATCCTATTGCGCCCAATACAGCTACTCACCTCTATCATGATTTGTCTCCTGACTGCCGGACTGCTCGGTGGGGGCGTCGGCGCCGTATTCGCGTTCAAACATGACTGGTCGTTCTTTAAGATCATGTGGATGATGGTTATAGGCGGGACCGTGTTTTGGCACTCTGTGCATTTTTTGCTACTCCTGGCCAGCGGGTTGACCTTGACGCCACAAGGCGTCGAGCTGAAACGTTGGCAGACCACCATGACCCCGTCGAAGGAGATCCAGTCGGTGCAGACGGGTAGTGCGTATGGGGTCAAGACGGTCGAGTTCGTGCTCAGCGGCCGGTCCGAGCTATCGCGGGTTCCTGGGCATGCCGTGGCGATTCCTGACCGTGAGTTCGACCAGAAGTTGTAGACCATCCAGCAGTGGCACGCGCGATTCGGTGGTCACATGCCCGACAAGCGCGGCTCTATGACCGCCGACGGCGGACCCGGAGTTCGATCCGACGCGAGCATTGTCGAGTCCGATCCGGCGGTGGCCGAGCTGATGCGACTCACCGACGGCAGCTGCGGACACACCCGCACAAGCCCCTGCAATAGCTGTTAGTACGACACCCGCAGTGCGCGACCCCCAGCGCATGTAGCGACCCCAGCACCCCACCCAATAACCAACCCCACAATGCGGGCGAGGCGCACAGCCGTGAACTCGACGAGACCGACCTTGACCGCGCCTGAAAAAGTCCGTGGCGTCGAGTTCACGGACAGCGCCGACGGCGTCCCGAAGTGCACATTGCGCACTGGCTACGCCGCCACCGCGCCCGCGACCACACATGCTACTACCAGCGGAAACACCTCACACATCACCATGTGTGGCTGTAGTACTAGATCGTCCGCCTGGACTGGTATCGCCTGCCAGGTAAGCCGCACGACACCGGAATAGCTACAGTGTCTGCCATGGCCGTCCAGCAGTTTTCCGTGGTCATCGAGTGGGATGCGGTGGACGACACGTGGATCACGTACGTGCCGGCACTCGACCACCTCTCGACCTACGGGGAGACCCGGCAGGCTGCCCTGGAACATACTCGAGAGGCCAGTAACGCCTGCTCACCCGATTGTGGTGGCTGGCGGGGAGGTGTGATGGCCTAGGTCTTCGTCAGCCATGCCAGCGAGGACTACGCGCTGGCCGGTAAGGTGCATCAGTGGCTGGTCGACGCCAGTCACGAGGTGTTCTTGGACCAAGACCCGCGCGGCGGCATAGCTCCCGGCGAGGAGTGGCTGTGGCGGCTACACGAGGAGCTGCGGCGGGCCGACGCGATGGTCTGAGTGGTTACCTCGGCGCGACGTGGTGTGCCATCGAGATCGGCATAGCCCGGTCGCGGGTGGTCGGTTTCAAGGCTTTCAACTTCCCGTTCAGCTCGCAGGACTGATATCGATATGCTCGGACACCGAGCCAATGGCTGGATCAGGCTCCGCCTGCCTCGCGCTGGCCTTGTGGCATCGCGATGCCCGTGGCGCGGTCGACCCCGGACGTGCAGACCACGTGCAACGGCCGAGGTCAGCTGGTGAACAGGTCCTGGATCGAGTTGGCGGTGACGGCCCGGCGAACCCAGATGTCGAGCTGGTCCAGGTCACGGCATTCGGTGATCCGGATGCGGGCATCGGCGGGGACATCGACACCACGGGCGTCAAGAACCCCCAGCACCGCCCTGGCCTCGCCTTTCGCCTCGCCTTTCGCCTCGCCTTTCGCCTCGCCTTTCGCCTCACCTTTCGCCTCGCCGTGCGCCTCACCTTGGAAGAAGTAGCGGCGTGCGAAGTCGCTCTGGTACTCATGGGCTTGGGTGGTCATCAGCATCTCCAGGTAGCTTCGCGCTGCCAGGGGCAGCGCAGCGAGCACAACATCAAGGTACAGGGTCGCGCGCTGCTCATCGACGCCCGCGAGCGCGGCCAGCAACGCATCCAGCACCTTGCTGCGCGCCGGGTCGGCCCCGTGCGCCATCGCCGAAAGAACAGCCCACTCCGGCCCAGCACCAGCCGGGCCGACATCAGTCACCACCGGCACCCGGTCGGGACCCACCACCAGCGGAGTCACCGACGCACCAGGATGCCCCAGCTGGATCGGGGTGGCACACCAGGCGGCGATCGCCGCGTCCACGCAGACCACCAGCAACACCGCCGGGCACCGCAACCGGGCCCGCAACGTGACCAGATACACCGGCCAGCTCCACCGTTTGCCCGGGTCCCGGCTCAGCTGCACCTCCACCACCACCGCCAGGACCGGGGCGTCCACGCAGGTCAGCACCACCGCCGCATCAGCCCGGTACTCCGTGGGCGCAAGATCAGTGAGCTCACCGGACTCCACCCGCGCCACCTGGTAGGCGGGCAGATCCATCCCCAGCGCATCCACCAGCAGCTCAGCCACCAGCGACGGACGCGCCCGGACCATCTCGATCAACATCTCATGCACAGCCGAGGGCATACCCGGCACGCTACCGACGACCACCGACAGTCCTGACGCACGGCCGGGACGCGACCACAGAACCCCGTGCACCGCGCGCGGTCGACCCCGATGCGGCGGCGAGCGAACCCTCGCTCCGCATGGCACGCTGACGATATTCCGGCCGGGACGCTACGGGCAATAGAGCCCAATCTTGAGATGGCGTTCGGGAACGGATGGCTGCGATGAGCACCGAGCGGGTCTACCAGGTGATCGTGACCCGTGACGACAGCGGTGATCCGGCTGTCGATGTGACCGCCGCCGAGATCCGGACCTTGCGCGAGGAAGCTGACCAGCATGCGGCGACCGCAACCGCACGCACCAGCGCAGCCGCCCGGCAGCTCGTCCACCGCGGCTTGTCCGTGCGTGACGCTGCGGCGATCCTCGGCATCAGCCCGCAACGCGTCTCCCAGCTCACCGGCACAACCAGGGCTGGTTGAGCTAGCTTTGCCGGGCATTGCGGGTGACGAAGGTGGTGAGTCGTTCGTCCAGCTCACGCAGGTGCGGGGAGTCGACGCGGAGGGGCTGGATCCGCCAGCGCAGGGTGCCCAGCCCCAGGGTGATCATGGTTGAGTTGACGTCGGTGGCGGTGCTCAGCGCTTCCCGGCCGTACGCGGCGGCCTGCTCCAGATCGCGGCCACGCAGGTGTGTGAGGGCGAGATCTAATTGGTTGCTACACCGATGACGAACCTGCCAAGGAGCACAGAATTGCAACGTTGTGTTGCCCAGGGTGATGGCCTGCTGGGTGTCGCCGATCCCGCGCAGACACACGGCAAGGTCGGCGGAGAGAGCACCTTCGGAGTAGAAAAGGCCTGGCCACGGGGGCTCGTCACCGAGGCGTACCGACTCGTAGCGTCGCTCAGCGGCCAGCGCCGCTCGACGCGCCGCGCTGGCCTCGCCCAACAGGGCCAAGCCGCGTGCCTCCAGCGCGTGCAGCTGGGCGGCCAGCGCTGGGGTGGCCGCGCCCTGGGTGATGCTCAACCCGGCCCGGGCCAGCGCCACCGCTTGGCGCCCGTGCCGCACCGTGTCCTCCTCCGCGAGGATGTTCTCGCCGATCCGGACTGTCATCCGGCTCATCGTGGCCAGCACGCAGGCCGCGTAGAGCCGGTCTCCCGCCCGCATGGCCAGGTCCAGCGCCTGGATGTAGTAACGCTGGGCCAGCGCGTCACGGCCGGTATCGCCCGCCATGAAACCAGCCAGCCGAGTGGCCTGAGCGACACTGGAGAGCAGCGCCTTGGCGGTCTTGTCCGAGTAACTGCCGTGCAGCAGCCGGTTGGCCTCCCGATGCAGCAACACCACCACCTGCCCCCGCACCCGCCCCGACCCGAACTGCTGCCCCAGCTTGCTCAGCTGCGCGACCTGTTCGGTGAGCACCTCAACATCGGCCATGCCCACCCGCTGACCCACCGCGCGGGCGGTGCCCTGCGCCGGAGGCACGATGAGCGCCAACAACGTCGGCTCGGCGAACGCGCCCACGCTGAACACCGAACCCAGCAGCAGCTTGCGACGGCGCATATCCCGCCCCGAGAGCTCGACGACCGTGCGGACTGTGCCCTCCAGTGTGCCCGAACACGTCAACCCGTCATACGGATCCTCCCCGGTGGGCTCCCGGTCGAGGAACCCGCAGTCGGTGACCGTCACCTCCTGGTGCAACCGCCGGGCCAGCACCGTGGCGATCAGACGCGGCACCGGCCACCGCGGCTGGGCGCCGTCCAGCATCCGCCGCACCGAGGTGGCACTGGTGCCGACATGCTTGTCTTCCCGGGCGGCGGCGTTGACCACCGCGCGGGCCAGCCCGGCGTTGCTCATCTCCGCCTCCGCCAGCAGCGCCCGCAACGCCCGGTTGCCGCCCGCCACCCCACCCTCGCCACTCATGGTTATCGCCACCCCGTCACCGTTCGATCGCTGAGTGCGGTCCATCGTGGACTGGAGTCGGACCGATGGGGAAGTCGTCACCACCGAGTGAGACCCCAGTGAGACCCCCGTCTGACACATCGACCCGGTGCCGAGCCGCATCCACTGCCACCGCCAGCGCGCTGCGCGTTCACTACTCGTGTCAGATCGCCATGAGAAGTTGCCCAGGAGATACGGTCATGAGGAACCCTCGATCTTCCGGACAGCGAACCCCGGCCCTGGGGACAAAATGAGCGCGGCGCGTCGGTAAAGTCCATGCTCCCCGGGTAAAGTCCCGTGCTGGATGGCTCGTGTGGTCGGCATCAGAAGCCGTCCGGCACTTTAACCAGGCGCACGAGGTAGGGCCGCAGGCTGGTCAAGGAGTACTCGCGGTCGAAACGCACGCATAGCAGGTCGGCGCCTTGGCCGACGACTTGGCCGTACTGGTGCAGCCGAGACGGTAGAGCCCCGTAGGCCTTGTCCACCGCGACCTGTTCGACCCGGCTCTGCAGGGGAATGACAGTACCGTCGACGTCGCGCGGGGGGTTGGCGGCCAGTGGTACCGGCGTGGGCATGGTGGATGTCACCTCGGGGTTGATGGGTGGGTGGCCACGGGAGCCGAAGCGGGGGCAACCCTCTGGATGTCACCTCACGGTGAGGCGACACTGAATGGGAGACAGCAAGCATGGACGGTGGCGAGCGCGCGAGCTTCGCCGAGCAGTTGGCTGCGCTGCGCGATCAGGCGGGTCTGTCGCTGGCCGATGTCGCCACTGCGGCGCACGTCGCCCGCGGATACGTCCACCACATCGAGCACGGCCGCCGCTGGCCCACCCAACGCGTGGCCACAGCGTTGGATAACGCTCTCAACGCGGAGGGAACCCTGCTAGCCGCATGGGAAATGGCCGACGCCCTCCCGGGAGCCGCGTCGGTGCCCGCCAACCCGGACAGCAGAGAACGGGTGGCGCTCGCCGCCCGCCGCCCTCGGCGGGTCGACGCCGCCACGGTCTGCGCGCTCGCCGACGTACTCACCGCCACCCGCCACCTCGAAGACAAGATCGGGTCCGCCGCCGTGCTGCCCGGTATCCGCGGCCACCGCGCACTGGCCCTCAGTCTGCTGGCTGATGCCCGCCCACCGATCCGTGATCGGGTCGGAGCACTGGCCGGGGAGCTGCACCAGTACCTCGGGTGGCTGCTCGCCGAGACCGGGCACACCGAGCAAGCCCACCCCGAACTCGACGCGGCCCTCGCGCTCGGGGTGGAGATCGACGACCCGGACCTGACATCGCTGGCACTGTCCTTCAAGGGCCACCTGGCCTGGACGCTGGGCGACCCACCCGGAGTCATCACGTGCTCCCGCGCCGCCCGCCGTGACCAGCGAGTGTTCATCGCCCAACACGCCTACAACACCTACCAGGAGGCTCGCGGCTGGGCGATGGCCGGCGAGCCCACCCAGGTCCACCGAACCCTCAACCACGCCGACGAGCTCGCCGAACGCGCCGTCGCCCGGCAGGGCGACGCACCACCCCACATGTACTGGTACGGCTCCGGGTTCTTCACCCTGCAACGGGGGCTCACCTGGCACACGCTGCGAGACACCCACGTCGCTGAGCGGGCAGCCACCGAGCTGACCAACGGACTGGACCAACTGCCTGACACCGAACGCCACTCCGAATGGGCCGCGATCTTCGCCGTCGCCGCCGCCGAGGCGCTCACCACCGCCGGGGACGCCGAGCGCGCCCTCGACCACGCACACCAAGCACTGGCCGTATGCCGCACGACCCGCTCCACCCGGCTCGCCCACGCGCTACGCCGCGCTCACACTCAGATGTGGGACACCTGGCCTACCCACGCGGCCGTGCGCGAACTAGGAGATGAGGAGCCCTCGATCTTCCGGACAGCGAACCCCTGCCTCTGCGACAAAACGAGCCCGGCACGTCGGTGAGGTCGATCTAGCAGGAGGTCTACGGCACCCAGCGTCAGGTCTCGCTCACCCAAAGATGGGGGTGGCGGCCACGATGCGAGCCTGGGGCGTGGATGGTGCACTGTTCCCATCCCGCAGCTCACGGCTCTCGTAGGCACCTTTACCCACAGGAGGCCCCACCATGGCCACTTCCCTCAACCTCACCCTTCCGCTCAAGCAGGATCCGCAGACGCAGGAGAGCCTCACGCAGCTGAAGGCTTTCTTCACCCAGAAGATCCAGCCGATGATCGATGCTGCGCTCTCGGAGTCACAGATCGTCCATTTCGCGCGCATCGTAGTGATCGACGACAAGTACCTGCAGGTCCTCACCGAGTTCGACGGCGATCTCAGAGGGTACGCTGAGTTCTTCCACAAGGAGCTTGGTCGGGTCTTCCAGGAGATCTTCTCCCTGGCCGAGGACGCCCCCCCGTGGGAAGAGCTCAATAACCCCGATTCTTTTTACAAGTACGCCCACGCCCACAACCGCACCCCGCTAGGCGGCTACCTCTTCTCGGCCGTGGGCGACACGACGGTCCGGGAGCTTCTCGGTCAGAACGGCTCCGCTCCGGCATGGACCGACTGAAAGGATTTCGGATTCCCGCGAGCCTAACGACCAGTGGGCCGGGGCAGCCCGTCACCCGGGAGCGCATCAGGGAGCTCACCTCGACCGTTGATGCCGAGCTTGCGATAGACAGCGGAGAGATGGGTCTCCACCGTGCTCCGAGTCACTACCAGCAGGCGAGCGATCTCGGCGTTCCGGTGGCCCTGGGCGGCACATTTCGCGACCCGCAGCTCGGCGTCGGTGAGGGACTCGGGGCCCGAGCACGCCGCCCGGCGAGGCCGCAGGCCGCACAGGTGAAGCTCGGCGCGCGCTCGCTCGGCGAGACGCTCGGCACCCGCAGCGGCCGCCACATCGAGCGCTTGGAGCAGTGGGGCGCTGGCCCGGTTTCGCTGCCCCGCCCGACGCAGTGCCGAACCCTCATCCAGGAGCGCTCGGGCGTATTCAAGCCGACATGGGCTCGGGCTCAGCACCTCCACGGCCTGCGCCAGGTGGCGCAGGCCCCCCTCCCCGCCCTCGATCACCCCCAGGGTGCGCAAAGCGTGGCCCACCGCGCTCGCCACCCCGAAGCGCCGGGCCTCGGCGAGCTGGCTCATCGCCAGGCGGCGCGCGCGCTGGACGTCGCCGCAGGCGAAGGTCGCCAGGGCGATCAGGCCGCCGCCGCTGAGCAGCGCCGGCGAGCGGCGGCGCTGCGCCATGCGCTTGAGCGCCTCGGCATCGTGGCGAGCGCGGGACGCCTCACCCACCGCCAGCCACAGCACGATCCGCGCCTGCACCAGAAACTGACTCGACAGATGGCCGCGGGGAAGCTCTGGGGCGTCCAGGCCGTGGGTCCTCAGCAACTGCCGGGCCTCCTCCACCTGGCCTCGCTCGACCAAGACCAGCACGAGCTGGCTGACCGGCAGGTCCGTATAGTCCCAATGGCCCGCCTCCTCGATCAAGGCGCACGCCTGGCGCAGATGAGCCTCGGCATCGACAAGATCTCCCCGCAGGTACTCGGCCCGCCCCAATACCGCCAGGCCGCCGATCTCTCCCAGCACCGAGCCCAGCGCATGCGCGCGCCGGCAGGCCTGCGCCACATGCTGGTGGGCCGCCTCCAGGCGATCGAGGGCAATCTCGGCGAACGCCACCACGGTGAGCACCATCGACTGGTACTGCCACGGCGGCGGGTCCTCCCATACGCTGCCGTGGGCCTGCGCCCTATCCAACAGCGCTGCCACCTCGCGGCCGGCGGTTCCCGGCGTCGCCAGGGCGTCATAGGCCAGCACCCCCAGCAGGCGACGCCCGGCGGGGGTGCGGGGATCGGCGCGCTTCGCAAGCTCGGCCAGCCAGTTCCCCTCACGCTCCCGCCAGCGTCCCCCCAGCACGACGAAGGACGCCGCGTCGACCTCGAGTTCGAGCGCACGCGCGGGGTCTAAAGGGCGCAGCTCCCTGGCCGCCCCGAGTAGCAGCTCAAGCGCTTCCTGCGGCCGCCCGCCCCAGGCGATCAGCGCGGCGCCGAGCTCACCGGCCGCCCGCGCACGCTGGGCGGGGGAGGTCGCATCCGCGAAGGCGGCGCGCAGATGGGCCTGGGCCTCAGGGCGGTTGGCCAGGCGCTCGGCGTGGCCCAGCTCGAGGTGCACCGCGGCTCGCTGGTTGGGCGGCGGTGGCTCGCGCAGGGCGCGCTCCAACAGCGAGGCAGCCGTCTCGACGGCGCCGTGCGTGAGTGCCCGGTCAGCGGCGGCGCGCAGCAGCGCCACTACGCGGGCGTCGCCTTGGGGCGAGGTGGCGAGCAGGTGGACAGCGCCGCGCTCGAGCTGGCCGTCTGCCGTCAAGAGCTCGGCCGCGCAGCGGTGCAGGGCACCCCGATGAGCAGCGGAGAGCTCGCGGTACACCGCAGAGCGCAGGATGGGATGGGCGAAACGCAGCGGAGTTCCCTGGGCGAAGATCCGAGTGGCGGCGAGCTGATCGGCTGCTGAGGAGGCCTCCTCGACCTCGAGCCCCGCGAGCGCTGCCGCGTGGCGCAGCTCGGCATCGGTCTCGAGCACCGCGACCGCGCGCACCAGCTCGCGGGAAGCCGCCGGCATCCGGAAAAGGCGCACGAGCACGCTGTCGCGCAGGCGCTCGGGCCCCAGGCGGCGGGCCGAGTCGAGCAGGTCCTGGCGCGAGGACAGCCGCTTGTCCGCCAGGGTGTGGCAGAGTTCGCGCAAGAAGAACGGATTGCCGGCGGTCTGGTGATAGCACACCGCGCAGAGCTCGGGCTCAGGCTGGAGCAGGATACCCGCCGCGAGCCGCTCGCAGGCTCCCTGGCTCAAGGGGCCGAGCTCGAGCTTGGCCACCGCGGGCTCGGCCACCAGGCGACGTAGCAGATCCTCGGGGGCGTCGAGCTCCCCGGGCCTTCGGGCCAGGAGCACGCACACTGGCGCACGCTCGATCCGCCGCGCCAGGTAGAGCACCCAACGCAGCGAGGCGAGATCGGCCCAGTGCACGTCGTCGATCACCAGGAGCAGGGGGGCGCATCGGGCGAGGTTGAGGGTGAGGCGGTACAGGCCGTGCTGGACGGCGCCAGGGTCGGCCTCCGGAGAGCCCTCACCGAGCCCGAAGAGCGGGGCTGCCTGACTGGCGGGGCCCTCGAGCACCGCCAGTCGCTCGTCGGCGGCTGCCGCCAGAAATGCATCCTCGAAGAGCTGGCGCACGATCCCGAAACCGAACTCCCGCTCGTGCTCGCCGCCGCGGGCCACCAGCGTGCGCAATCCGAGGCGGCGGCCGCACGCCAGTGCCGCACCGAGGAGGGCGGTCTTCCCGATGCCCGCCTCGCCCTCCAGGACGACGACCCGCCCTGCGCCCCCTCGCGTGGCCGCAAGCGTCTCCGCAAGAAGTGCGACCTCGTGGTCACGCTCCAGGAGCGCTTCGGTGTGTGAGGGCTCTGAGGTTCCCATCCACCCGCCTCGCGATGTTACTCGTGCGGTTCGTTACGGGCCTACCGACGCAATCCTGCCTCATTTCCGCAGCCTGCGTGTCGCCACAAAGCCCGTAGCGGACAAAAGACTCTTCTCACATTTTTCTCCCTCGTCAGCCGCGACGGCGAGCCGTCCTGGCGCCGTGTCTGGGGGTGGTGCGGAGAAATGATCAGGGTGCCGGCGAGGATGCGAAGCGGGCGGCGAAGCGGCCAGGATCCGGACACATGGTTCATGCGGGATCCAGCATCCCGCACCTCCGGGCCCGCTACCCACAAGGAGCGCAGACGGCGATGACGATCCACGAAGCAGACGGAGTCTTTCAAGGAGGGGGCGTCAAAGGCCTCGCCCTCGTGGGCGCCCTCCTCGAGTTCGCCGACAGAACACACCATCCGGACATTTGCGTCGATAAATGGGTGAACCTGGCGGGTACGAGCGCCGGGGCCATCATCGCCGCCTACCTGGCGTGCGGCCACGATGCGGCGCAGACCCACGCGCTGGTCCAGAACGCTCCCTACTCGAGTTTTGCGGATTGGGGCCCGGGGGGCGAGATCATCGGTGGCGGCCTCAACCTGCTGTGCCACCATGGGCTCGCCCACGGCACGGTCTTTCACGACTGGTTCGCTAAGACGATCAACGGTCAGACCTTCGGCGACATCGGGAGATCGGGCAGAAAGCTCAAAATCATCGCTGCCGACATCACCCGCCGCAGGATGCTCAAGCTCCCGGATGCGCTCTCGGACTACCGGCTGGCGGGCACCCAGCAGCCCATTAAGCCGGACGATTTCCCGGTCGCTGATGCGGTGCGCATGAGCATGTCGATCCCGTACTTCTTTCAGCCGGTCGAGCTCGTGCACCACGAGAGCGGCCGGCCCTCGACGATCGTGGACGGCGGGGTGCTCTCGAACTTCCCGGTGTGGCTATTCGACGTCGAGGACCGTGATGCGGTGCGCCCCACGTTCGGGTTTCGTCTCATCGACGGCAAGGAGCCGGGAAGGGGGCTTGCCCAGATCATCGACGGGCTGGGCTGGGCCGCCAGGATGGGGGCCGACATCTTCCGCACGGCAACGGACGCGTGGGATGAGCACTTCCTCTCGCGGGCGACGCTGGTGCGCACCTGCGCCGTCCCGGCGGGTGAGATCGGACCCACTGAATTCAATCTGACCAAGGACCAGCAGCACTGGCTCCTGAACTCAGGCCGGCGCGAGGCGAGGGAGTTCCTCGCCCAGTGGAAACCCGAGGAGTACGTCAACCGCAACGGCCGACGGCTCGTGACCGTGGACCGCCAGCCCTCCACGGCAGCCGCGGGTACCGTGACATGAGCGTGCCGCCATCGGCCACCCTGCTGGTCAGCGGGCGCGGGGTGCCACACGCGGCGTGGGGACCTGGGAACCTGAAGGACCAGGAGCGCAGTGGCGTGACGAGCGCGGCCGGGGTGGAGTTGCGGGCGTTGGGTCCGGTGGAGGCGGTGGTCGGTGGTCGGCTGGTCGATCTGGGGCCGCTCAAGCAGCGTGCCCTGTTGGCGCTGTTGGCGAGTCGGGTAGATCAGCCGGTGGCCGTGGATGCCCTGCTGGAGGAACTGTGGTCCGGGGATCCGCCACCGGCGGCGATGACGTCGCTGCGGGCATATGTGTGCAATCTGCGGCGGGTGTTGGAACCGGAGCGTTCGCCGCGGGCGCCGGCCACGGTGTTGCGCACCCGCGCCCCGGGTTATCTGCTGGACAGTCGCGAGGTGGACGTCGATGTCCGCCGGTTCAGCGGGCACGCCACCGCGGGGTGGGAGGCGTGGGGCCGGGGTGACCCGCAGCGGGCGTTGAGCGAGTTCGAGACGGGGCTGGCATTGTGGCGCGGGCCGGCCTACGCGGACGTGGCCGACGCCGGGTGGGTGGTGCCGGAGGTGGCGCGGCTGGAGCAGCTGCGGCTATCCGTGGTTGAGGGGCGCTGTACTGCGCTGCTGGGGCTGGGGGCCCACGATGTGGCGGTGGCCGAGTTGGAGGCCTACGTACGGGGTTATCCGCTGCGTGAACACGGGTGTGAGCTGCTGGCCCTGGCGTTGTACCGGGCCGGGCGCCAAGCCGACGCACTGGGAGTGCTGCGGGACATCCGGAGCAGGCTGGCCGAGAATCTGGGCATCGACCCGGGCACCGCCCTGCAGCGCCTGGAGCACGACATCTTGAACCAGGCCGCAACGCTGGACTGGCACTCCCCCACACCGACGCGCACCGCCGCCGCGGTGACGGTCGCACCCCGGGCCTCGACGACACCTGCGCCGCAGTCGGCGGCGAAGGACGAGGTTTTTGTCGGGCGGGCGGCGGCACTGCGGCTACTGCGTGACGCACTGGCCGGGGCGGCGGGCGGTCGGGGACGGGTCGTGCTGGTGGTCGGGGAGCCGGGGATCGGCAAGACCGGCCTGTTGCGGCGGTTCGCCGAGCTGGCGGGTGTGCCGGTGGTCTGGGGTGCCTGTCCGGAGCACGTCGCCGCGCCTGCCCTGTGGCCCTGGGAGACGGTGCTGCGCGCGGTGCGCACCCGCTACCCGCAGCGGCCGGTGCCGGGACTGGTGGCCGAGCTGCTGGACGGGGACACCCAGCAGCTGTCGGAAGGCTTGGGTGTGGCCGGTGCCGCGCTGCGGCGGTTCGAGGCGATCAGGCAGTACCTGACCGACGGACCGGACCCGCTGGTGGTGGTACTTGATGATCTGCACTGGGCGGATCTGGCCTCACTGCGGCTGCTGGCCCACCTTGCTGAGCCGGTGGTGGCGAGTCGGCTGCTGCTGGTGGCCTCATACCGGTGCCATGAGTCCGCCGCGTTGGCGGAGACGCCGGCCGCGCTGGCCCGCGCCGAAGCCTTGCGGATCGAGCTGACCGGCTTGGACGCCGAGGACACTCAGGCCCTGGCGAGCACGGTGGCCGGCCGGGAGGTCAGCAGGCACACCGCGGAAAGGCTGTGGGCCCGCACCGAGGGCAACCCGTTCTTCTTGCGGGAACTGGTCGGGTTGCTGACCAGTGAGCGCCGCCTGGACCAACCGGAGACGGCGCCGGTGCCGGTGCCGGTGCGCGAGGTGGTGCTACGCCGCATCGCCCGACTACCCCAGACCGCGGTCGAGGTGTTGTCGATGGCCGCCATCGCCGGCCGGTGCTTCGACATCGACGTCGTGGCCGAGGCCGCCTCAGTCGAGGTCGAGGAGGCGTTGGAGGCCATCGACACCGCAGTCGCCGCGGGCCTCGTGGTGGAGGATCACCAGCAGTTGGGCTGGTTCCACTTCACCCACGTGCTGGTCACCGAGGCACTGTATGAGACCACCGTTCGGCTGCGCCGGATCCGCCGGCATCGCCGGGTCGGGGTGGCGGCCGTCCGGGCATGGGCCGGGAGCGACAAGCGGGCCGCCGAGATCGCCCGACACTGGCTGTTAGCCGCCGAGCTCGATCCCGCCACCGCCGCTCAAGCCGCAACCCACGCCGCGACCGCGGCCCGCCTCGCCGACGCGCGGCTGGCCCCCGAAGACGCCGCCGCACTGTGGCGCCAGGCCCTGACCGCCGCCGACCGAGCCGACGACCAGGTGGACCGCCACCCCCTGCTGATGGGACTGGCGACCTCGCTGTATCGCGCCGGGAACCCCCGCGACGGGCTTCCGGTGTTCGTCCAGGCCATGCAACAGCCCCTCGCCGAAGACGATCTCCAGGGCCTCTCCCGGCTGGTCACCGCGGTGGTCGCGGCCATCTGCGACTCGGGCTGGTTCCCGGTCGCGGGCGGCATCGGCGACGATCGGCTAGTCGATGTCCTGCAGCGGGCCCTACCCCGGCTGACCGACCCGGTGCAGCAAGCACTGCTGCTGTCCTGCCTCGCCGCCGCCCGCCACTACGACGACGACCCCCAGCGCCGGGCTGAGCTGTCCGACCAGGCCCTGGCCCTGGCCCGCCCCACGGCCGACACTGCCACGCTGGCCCGCGTACTGCACCTCCGGGTGGTAGCGCTCTACGGGCCCGACTACCCCGAGCAGTGCCTGGCGGCGACCACCGAGATGCTCGCGTTGCCCGGTCTACCCCCACCGCTGATAGCCGGAGCCCGGCAGCTCCGCGCCCACGTGCTGACCACGCTGGGCCGCATTCCGGAGGCCGACGCCGAGCTCGACCAGCTCAGGCCCTTCGTCGAGCAGACGGGTTCCCCGGTTGTCCGGGTGCGTCTGGGGTGGGCCCGGGCCGGCCTGCTACTGCTTACCGGGCGCTGGCAGGAGGCCGACGCGATCGGCCGCGCCACGCACAACCTGCACGCCGGAATAAGCTTCGGCGTGGAACAGGGCATCGCGCAGGTCCTCCAGATGGGCCAGCGCTGGGAGGCGGCTTATCTGGCCGGTACCGGCGCGGACCTGGTCGACGAGCTGCGCGCAGCGGTCGAGCAGGTCCCCAGTTCGCTGGTGCTGCGCAGCATTCTGGCGATGGCACTGGTGGAAGCCGGACATCTGGCGGACGCCCGCGCCGTGCTGCGCTCCCTGCCACCCGGACCCAAGAACTACCGGTGGCTCTACACCCAGTGCTGGGGCCTGCTCGCCGCGACGCGACTCGGGGACACCGAGCACATGACCCGGCTGCGAGACCGACTGCTGCCCTACCGCCGGCTGTCCTGCGCGGTGACAGCGTCCTTGGCCGGCGGGTCGGTGGCCTACTTCACCGGCGAAGCCGCCCTGGCGCTGGGCGACCGCGACGCCGCACTGACCGACCTCACCATCGCCGTCGAGGTCAACGAGACGATGGGCGCGCTGCCCTGGCTGGCGCGCACCCGCGACGCCATCACCCGAGCCCACCGGCGCACCGGCTCAGGACGATGAACCAGCGCTGTGGAGCTTGTCTCGTAGCTGTCGCAAAGCCCGTGCCCGGGTGGGGCCGATCCCACCGAGCGGGATCTCAGCGATGCGGGCGACCTCGGCGTAGGAGCAGGGATCGTCGCTGAACAGCATCCGGATCAGGGTTGCGCGGCGCGGCGGCAACTCGTCGATGATCTTGCACAACGTCTGTATGGTTTGCGTGTCGATGGTGCGCTGTTCGGGACCCGCGCAGGGGTCGACGACAGTGTCTGACGCGACGTCAGTGAGATGTGGTCCGCGCTTGGCCTGGTGCAGGATGTGCAGGCATTCGCGGCGGGCGGTGGTCGCCAGCCACCCGCCCAACCGCTCGGGGAACCGCACTCGGTGGGCATGCTCGGCCAACCGCATCCAGGTCGTCTGCACCGCGTCGAATACGTCGGCCTCCTGGAGCCGAAACGACCGCACCGTCATGGACACCAGCGTGCCATACCGGCGGAGGATCTCATTCCAGGCCGCCGGATCCCCGTCGCTGATCCGCAGTAATAGGTCGGCCGCGCTGTCCGTGGTGTCGGCGGGAACGTGACTGATGGTGGCGATCGTCATGGGAATCGTGGCCCCAAGGTGGAAGTCGACGTCATCGCGGGCGGTCCTGGTGGATTCCCGGAGTAAACCCATCGTCGGCCATCACACTTGGCTGGACATTGGTTATGGGTTGGAGCCGCTACTGTGGAGAGCGCAAGCACCAGGGATATCGAGGGGGGAACATGGACCGTCGCGGATTCCTCGTCACCGGAACGGCTGCGCTGACCGCGTGTTCAGTGCCGGGTACCGCCGGCACGACACAGGTCCCCGGAGCGGCTCCCGCCGGGGTGGTGCCCGACTGGGAATGGGTGCGAGCGCAGTTCGATCTCGCGCCCGATTATATCCATATGAGCAGTTTCTTCCTGGCCTCCCATCCACGCGGCGTCCGGGACGAGATCGAACGGCACCGAAGGACCATCGACCGGGATCCCTTCCTGGCTGTACACGGCCAGTCCGACATGCCGGCCACGGTTGCGGCGGCAGCCGCCGAATACCTGGAGGGGCGTCCCGAGGAGGTGGCGCTCACGGACAGCACCACCATGGGGTTGGGGTTGATCTACCACGGACTGCCGCTACGTGCCGGACAGGAGGTGCTCACCACCACGCACGACCACTACTCCCACCACGAGTCCATCCGCCTGGCCGCCGGCCGCGCCGGAGCGACCGTGCGCAAGATCGCGCTCTACGACGAGCCGGCGGCTGCGGCACAGGACGAGATCGTGGATCGCCTGCGCCGCGCGCTGCGGCCGCAGACCCGCGTGGTGGGAGTCACCTGGGTGCACTCGGGCACGGGGGTGAAGCTTCCGCTGCGCGCGATCGCCGCCGCGCTGGCCGAGCACAACGCGAGCCGATCCGACGGCGACCGCGTGCTGCTGGTGGTGGACGGGGTGCACGGGTTCGGCGTGGAGGACGAGGCGGTCGCCGCCATCGGGCTCGACTTCTTCGCCGCCGGCACGCACAAGTGGATCCTGGGACCGCGCGGCACGGGCGTCATCTGGGGACGCGAGGGACGCTGGGCCGACATGCAGCCCACGATCCCCGCCTTCCAGAAGGATCTGTCCGTTGCCTGGGCACAGGACAAACCCCCGGCGGGGCCGACGCACGCCGCCTGGGTCACACCCGGGGGATTCAAGGCATTCGAGCACGTGTGGGCGCTCCCGGCCGCGTTCGCGTTCCACCGCCGGCTCGGCCGCGCGCGGGTGGCCGAGCGCATCCACCAGCTCAACACCCAGTGCAAGGAAGGCCTGGCCGCCATGACACACATCCGGCTGCACACGCCGCGTAACCCGCAGCTGTCCGCGGGGCTCGTCGCCTTCGAGGTGGACTCGATGACTCCCGACGCCGCCGTGGCCCGCTTGCTGCAACGACGCGTCGTGGCCTCCAGAGCGCCTTACGCGACGTCCTTCATAAGGCTGGCACCGGGCCTCGTGAACTCACCGACCGACGTCGACGCGGCCCTGGCCGCCGTGCGATCCCTCTCCCCCGGCTGATCAGCCCGCGATCCGGTGGCATAGCCAGTCGAGGTCAACACTCGCCACGGGTGCCGACGTCCAGCCACACCGCGCGCAGCGCTTGAGCGTACTTCGGCGCCATCCGCACCGGGTCCCAGCGTCACCGTCGTAGTCACGCAGATGACGCACCGACGTGGTAGTTGTGGTAGCGCGCGGGATCACCCAGCGGGTTGTCCCGCAACAGCACACTGTCGATCACATGCTCATCCAGCCGGCCAGCTAGCGCGGCGAACCAGGGCAGCGCGCCGCTCACCGTACCTCTGAGGCCCCCGCGACGGCGCCGGCCTGTGGTCAGCCGCCCTCAGCTGAGCCGGCGCAGTGGCAACCAGAGCCGCGCCCACGGCGCTACGGGGTCGCGGGCCACGAGCAAGCCAGCGAGCCACGGCCACGGCAGGCGCAGCGCGTGGCGCGGACCCGCCACCAGGACGCCGACGAGCAGCGCGGCCAGCAGCACGCCCGGCAGCAGCTTGTTCTCCAGCCCGATCCCGGCGACCAGGCCGACGAGCAGCAGCACGCTGCCCACCGCCATGCACCCCGCAGCCAGCAGCTGGGCGTCGCCGGCCGCACCGAACTCGCGGGCGATGAGCCCGGTGACCAGCACGACCAGGCCGCTCATCAGCGCAGACGGCACCCGCAGGCCCACCAGCGAACCGCGGAACACCACGTCGAGCGTATGGGCCAGCAGCGGGGTGAGCGGGGGTTGGTCGACGTAGCCGAACGCCAGCTCCGACCCGGCGCGCAGGAAGTACAGCTCGTCACGGTGAAAGCCGTAGCCGCCCGCCGTGACCACCAGAACGACAGCGACCACGACGGAGATCAGCCCGAGCCGAGCGATCGGGGAACGGTCCTCCCCGACCGACGTGGCCTGCACCACACTCACACGGCGGACGCTAGCGGTAGCGGCGCCCGTCGTCACCCGCTCACACCGCTGGGGCGCGTCCTGGCGGTGCTTCTCGATTTCTGGGTGCCGGTCCGTGCCGGTAGTAGTTCATACCTGACGGGGCTGCGCCCCAGCCCGACCTCACCATGTGTGCGCCGGTCAACCCCCGACGGTCTCGCGAACTCTCATGATCGTGGTTTGTGTGTCGGAAACGACACCTCGTGTCGTTTCCGACACACAAACCACGATCATCCCCTGCGCACCACATGTGACTCGATCACACCGACTTCGCCGGGCTTAGCTCGCTAGGGTGGGCCCGTAGATCTCGGGAGTGTCCCGTAGATCTCGCGGTTTGTGATCAACTCTATTGTCGCCGAGTTCGACAGGAGCGTTGCTGGGGGTCGACCGAACCGCCCTCCTGTCGAACTCGGCGCACTGAGCGCACACAAGATCAGGTCTGTCTCTCGCTCAGTGGCCTACGGGACACGCCCCAGTCGCCCCCAGGAGATCGCCACCCCCTCGAAGGTGAACAGCGGGATCTCACGTCCCTCTGTACTCACTCCGACCCCCTGGCACCGCGAGCGCGGCTCACTCAACCGTGAGCACGACCGGGCCATTGTCGGTGATAGCGACCGTGTGCTCCCAATGCGCGGCGCGGGAGCCGTCCACCGTCACCACCGTCCAGCCGTCGTCGAGTTCTTCTGTCTTGTCGCTACCTGCGGTGAGCATCGGCTCGATCGCCAAGGTTATGCCGGGCACCAGCCGCAGGCCTCGTCCAGGCCGACCTACGTTGGGCAGGAAAGGGTCCATATGCATGGCCCTACCGATGCCGTGGCCACCATAGTCGGCGACGATCCCGTACGACGTCCCGTGTGCGGCGGCGGCGGCCAGCGCCGCGCACTCCACCGCATGGGAGATGTCCGTCAACCTGCCGCCGGGTCGGGCCGCCGCGATTCCGGCCTCCAGCGCGGCCCGGCACGCTGCGGACAGCCGGCTGTCGGCCTGCGCCACGGTCCCGATATGCACCGTCACGGCGGCGTCACCGTGCCAGCCCGCAAGTATCGCACCGCAGTCGAGGGACAGCAGGTCGCCGTCGCCAAGCACCTGCCCACGGCTCGGAATCCCGTGCACCACCTGCTGGTTCACCGAGCTGCAGATGGACGCGGGGAACCCGTGGTAGCCCTTGAAGGACGGCACCGCGCCGGCGTCCCGAATCGACTGTTCAGCCAGCTCGTCCAGTTCACCGGTGCTCACCCCGATTTTGGCGTGGCCCTCGAGCAATCGCAAGGTCCGGGCCACCACCGCACCGGCAGCACGCATCGCCTCGATCTCACCAGCAGACTTGACCTCGACACCGGTCCGACCCCGTAACCGTCGTACCACAGCACGCACCCCACCCCCGGTCATCGCGCGCTCATCACGCCCACGTTCGCAATGCGTCCAGCGCCCTGGCCGTCACATCCGGCACCGAACCGACGGCCGGCACCGTGACCAACCGATCGGAGTAGAACTCCAACAGTGGCGCGGTCTCCTCGCGATAGAGCTGCTGGCGGTGCTGGATCACATCCTCGGTGTCGTCCTTGCGCCCTCGAGCCAGCAGGCGCGCGACTATCTGTTCCTCGGGCACGTCGAACGCCAGCACCGTGTCGATCTCACAGTCGCGATCACGCAGCAGAATCTCCAACGCCTGCGCCTGGCCGACCGTACGGGGGAATCCGTCGAGCAGGAACCCCGCTCGGCAGACGTCCTCGGTAAGCCGTTGCTCGACCATCGCGTTGGTCATCTCATCAGGTACCAGAGCGCCGGCATCAAGGTACTTTCTCACCTGCCGACCCAGCTCAGTCCCGCCCTCAACGTGTTCTCGGAAGATGTCTCCGGTCGAGATGTGCGCCACACCGAGCTCCGCGCTCAACACCTTGGCCTGGGTACCCTTGCCCGCTCCCGGCGGACCGACGATGAGGATTCTCACTAGCGCAGGAACCCTTCATAGTTGCGCTGCATCAGCTGGCTCTCGATCTGCTTGACGGTGTCCAGCCCAACTCCCACCATGATCAGCACCGCGGTGCCGCCGAAGGGGAAGTTCTGGTTCTGCCCGTTGCCGGTCAGGTCGAGGAACAAGTTGGGTAGCACTGCCACGATGCCCAGGTACAGCGAGCCAGGCAAGGTGATCCGGCTGAGCACATAGCTCAGGTACTCGGCGGTGGGGCGCCCCGGTCGGTAACCCGGGATGAAACCACCGTACTTCTTCATCTCCTCGGCACGCTCTTCGGGGTTGAACGTGATCGCTACGTAGAAGTACGTGAAGAAGATAATCATCAAGAAGTACAGCGAGATATGAACCCAGCTGGCCTGATCGGCCAGGTAGCGGGTGATGAACGTCTGCCACCAGCCCTGGGAACCGGTGGGCGAGCTGGTCAGCCGCGCGATGAGGTCGGGCAGGTAGAGCAGCGACGAGGCGAAGATGACCGGAATGACACCGGCCTGGTTCACCTTCAGTGGGAGGTAGGTGGAGGTACCGCCGTACATCCGGCGGCCGATCATCCGTTTGGCGTACTGTACCGGGATCCGTCGCTGGCCCTGCTCGACGAACACGACGCTGGCGATGATCGCCAAACCGAACACGCACACCAACGCGAACACCAGCGGACCCTGCGAGTCCAGAATGTTCTTGCCCTCGGCGGGGATGCGTGCGGCGATCGAGGTGAAGATCAGCAGCGACATGCCGTTGCCGATGCCCCGCTCGGTGACCAGCTCACCCAACCACATGATCACACCAGTACCTGCGGTCATCACGACGACGATGACTACCAGGTTGAACACCGACCGGTCCGGAATCGGGGGGAAAGTGCAGCCCGAGAACAACTGACCCCGCACCGCCAGCGCCACGATGCCGGTGGACTGCAGGATGGCCAGCGCGATCGTCAGGTACCGGGTGTACTGCGTGAGCTTGTTCTGGCCGGACTGCCCCTCCTTCTTCAGCACCTCGAAGCGAGGGATCACCACCGTGAGCAGCTGAATGATGATGCTCGCGGTGATGTAGGGCATGATCCCCAGCGCGAACACCGACATCTGGAGCAATGCCCCACCGCTGAACAGGTTGATCAGAGAATAGACGTTCTGATTATCGCCGTGCTGCACCTGGTTCAGGCACTGGTGGATATTGACGTAGGAGACTCCGGGCGAGGGAAGGGTGGCACCGGCCCGGTAGATCATCAACATACCCAGGGTGAACAGGATCTTACGACGCAGATCAGGCGTCACAAGAGCTGAGCGGAAGGCGCCGAGCACTCCTACCTCCTGGGCACGGCCGGGGTGCGACCGTCGATCACGGACCGGCAGTCACATGGCCACAAGGCAGCGACCGAACGGTACAGGGGAACCTGACGGCGGGCGCCGCCTACAGTGGGATAATGCTACCGCCCGCCGCAGCGATCTTGTTTCGCGCGGAACCGGAGAAGGCGTGCACGCTGACCTGCAGCGTCACCCCGCCGAGGTCACCGTCGCCGAGCACCTTCACCGGCAGGCCTTTCCGCACCGCACCGACGGCGACCAACTGCTCGGTCCCCACGGTGCCCCCGGCCGGGAACAGCCGGGCCAGGTCGCCGACGTTGACCACCTGGTACTCGGTGCGGAACCGGTTGCGAAAACCCTTGAGCTTGGGCAACCGCATGTGGATCGGCATCTGCCCACCCTCGAAAGCAGCAGGCACGTTCTTGCGGGCCTTGGTTCCTTTGGTACCGCGGCCCGCCGTCTTGCCTTTCGAACCCTCGCCGCGGCCGACCCGCGTCTTGGCGGTCTTCGCACCAGCCGCCGGGCGCAGGTGATGGATCTTAATAATCACTTCGCGGTCACCTCGTTCGGGACTTCCTCCACCGTCACCAGGTGACGGACAGTGGCAATCATGCCGCGGACCTGAGAGCTGTCCTCCTTGAGGACGACCTGCCGGATCTTGCGCAGCCCCAGAGAACGTAACGTCTCACGGTGATTGCGCAGGCTACCGATGGTGCTCCGAACCTGGGTGATCCGCAACATCGTCACGCCCCCTGCCCAGCGCGCGCCCGCAACATACCGGCCGGGGCCACGTCCTCCAGCGGCAGACCGCGGCGTGCGGCCACCTCCTCAGGGCGCTGCAAACCCTTCAGCGCCGCTACCGTGGCGTGCACAACATTGATGGCATTATCACTGCCCAGTGACTTGGAGAGCACGTCGTGCACTCCGGCGCACTCCAACACCGCGCGAACCGGGCCGCCTGCGATGACACCCGTACCTGGAGAAGCAGGACGGAGTAGCACAACGCCGGCCGCAGCCTCGCCGGTGATCGGGTGTGGGATGGTGCCGGCGATCCGGGGAACTCGGAAGAAGCTCTTCTTGGCTTCCTCCACACCTTTCTGGATCGCCGCAGGCACCTCCTTGGCTTTCCCGTAACCGACGCCGACCATCCCGTCGCCGTCGCCCACGACGACCAACGCGGTGAAGCTGAAGCGCCGGCCACCTTTGACCACCTTGGCCACTCGGTTGATCGCGACCACCCGCTCCAGGTGCGGACTCTTCTCCTGCTGGGGCGCCCCGCCGCGGCCACCGTCGCGGCGGTCACGACGATCGGTGCGCTCGCCTCCGCCTTCCCGCCGCATGCGTCCAGGCATCAGGCGTTCCTTCCGTTGCTCAGGTGCCGCTGCTGTCTTGGGTGCATCATGAGTCAGAATTCCAGACCGGACTTGCGGGCAGCGTCGGCCAGGGCCGCAATCCGGCCATGGTAGTCGTAGCCGCCGCGGTCGAAGACCACCCGGTCCACGCCCACCGCCTTGGCTCGAGCGGCGATCAGCTCGCCGACCCTGACCGCCCTGGCCTTCTTGTCCCCGTCGATGGCGCGGACGTCCGGCTCGATACTCGACGCCGCAGCCAGCGTGCGCCCAGCCAGGTCATCCACCAACTGCACGGCGATGTGCCGAGACGAGCGGTTGACCACCAGGCGCGGGCGCTCCGGCGAACCGCTGACCTTCTTGCGCAGCCGAAAGTGCCGTCGCGACCGGGCCAGACGACGCCGAGTCGACACGTCCATGCCGACCTGTGGCCGCTTCACATTGATCGCTGCCTCAGTCATGATCACTTACCCGTCTTCCCGACCTTGCGTCGGATCTTCTCGCCCGCATAGCGCACGCCCTTACCCTTGTAGGGGTCAGGACGCCGCAATTTACGGATGGTCGCCGCGACTTCGCCGACCGTCTGCTTGTTGATGCCCGCCACGGAGAAACGTGTCGGGCTCTCCACCGTGAAGCTGATGCCCTCGGGTGCCTTGACCGGTACCGGATGGCTGAAACCTAACGAGAACTCCAGATCCGAGCCCTTGGCCACTACCCGGTAGCCGACGCCGTGGATCTCCATACGCTTCTCGTAGCCCTGGCTGACCCCGAGAACCATGTTGTTCACCAGAGTCCGGGACAACCCGTGCAGCGACTTGCTGCGCCGCTCATCGTCCGGCCGCTGGACCAACAGGGTACCGTCCTGCTCCCGATGCACGGTGATCGGCTCGGGCACGGTGTGAAACAGGGTGCCCCTGGGCCCCCGCACGGTCACGGTGCGCCCGTCGACGACCACATCGACTCCGGACGGCACGGTGATCGGCTGCTTCCCGATGCGCGACATCTCGCCTACTCCCCTCTCACCAGACGAAGGCGAGGACTTCCCCGCCCACGCCCTTCTTGGAGGCCTGCCGGTCGGTGAGCAGTCCAGTGGACGTGGAGATGATCGCCACACCCAGGCCGCCGAGCACTTTGGGCAACGAGGTCGACTTGGCGTAGACCCGCAGGCCGGGCTTGGACACCCGGCGCAAGCCAGCGATGCTGCGCTCCCGGTTCGGGCCGAACTTCAGTTCTACCACCAGGGACTTACCCACGGGTGCGTCCTCGGCGTGAAAGCCCGAGATGTAACCCTCCCGCTGGAGGATCTCGGCGATATTCACCTTGATCTTGGAATGTGGCATCACAACCCGGTCGTGATAGGCCGAATTCGCGTTCCGCAGACGGGTCAACATGTCTGCGATCGGGTCGGTCATCGTCATGGCGACCTCGTGATTCCTTTCCGCCGTGGTTCCCTCGCGGGCCTGCGGCGACTATTGACTACGCGAAGCGCGAGGCGCCTCACCATGAGGACTTACTCACGCCCGGCAGCTCGCCCCGGTGAGCCATCTGACGCAGACAGATCCGACACAGCCCGAACTTCCGGTAGACCGCCTTCGGTCGCCCACAACGCTGGCAGCGGGTGTAGCCGCGCACCTTGAACTTGGGCTTACGGGCGGCCTTGATGATCAGCGCCTTCTTCGCCATCAGCTCTCCTTGAAGGGGAAGCCCAGACGACGCAGCAGCGCCCGGCCCTCCTCGTCGGTGGTCGCGGAGGTGACCACAGTGATATCCATGCCGCGCTGGCGGTCGATATTGTCCGGGTTGATCTCATGGAACATCGACTGCTCAGTGAGCCCGAAAGTGTAGTTACCGTGACCGTCGAACTGGGTCGGTGACAGGCCACGGAAGTCGCGAATACGGGGCAGAGCGATCGCCAACAGCCGGTCCAGGAACTCCCACATCCGGTCGCCGCGCAAGGTCACCTTGGCGCCGATCGGCATCCCCTCGCGCAACTTGAACTGCGCGACGGACTTGCGAGCACGCTTCACCTGGGGCTTCTGGCCGGTGATCGCCGCTAGGTCCCGCACGGCACCGTCCATCAGCTTGGCGTCCCGGGCGGCCTCGCCGACACCCATGTTCACCACGACCTTCACCACCCCGGGTATCTGCATCACGTTGGAGTAGTTGAACTGTTCTCGCAGCGCCGTGGCGATCTCCTCGCGGTACCGGGTCTTGAGCCTCGGCATCGTCACCACAGCTTCGCGCTCACCCGCGGAAGTCACAGTCATCTCAGATGTCCTTGCCGGTGCGCCGCGACACGCGAACGCGCCTGCCCTCGTCATCAGTGCGATAGCCCACCCTCGCCGGCTTGCCGCTGGAGTCGACGACCATGACGTTCGAGACGTTGATCGCGGCCTCCTGCGTGACAATCCCACCGCTTTGCGCACCGCGCTGGGTGCGACTGACCCGGGTGTGCTTCTTGATCCGGTTGACGCCCTCCACGAGCACTCGGCCGGTGTCCGGATAAGCCTGGATAACCTTGCCTTTGGCGCCCTTGTCCTTGCCGGCGATGACCAGGACCGTGTCGCCCTTCCGTACCCTCATCTAGAGCACCTCCGGGGCCAGCGAGATGATTTTCATGAACCGCTTGTCTCGGAGCTCCCGACCCACCGGACCGAAGATCCGGGTGCCGCGTGGCTCGCCGTCGGGTTTGATCAGGACGGCGGCGTTCTCGTCGAACCGGATATAGGAACCGTCCGGACGGCGCTTCTCCTTCACGGTACGCACGATGACGGCCTTGACCACGTCTCCCCGCTTGACGTTGGCGCCGGGGATGGCCTCCTTGACGGTCGCCACGATGATGTCCCCGATGCCGGCGTAGCGACGCGCGCTACCACCGAGCACCCGAATGCACAGGATCTCCTTGGCACCGGTGTTGTCGGCGACCCGCAGTCGCGACTCCTGCTGGATCACGTCAACTCCTTCTCGCAGCCGATAGCGGCCCCGAAGACGGCACGGTGCATCACTTGGCCTTCTCGAGGATCTGGACCAGCCGCCAGCGCTTGGTCGCCGACAGTGGACGAGTCTCCATCAACAGCACGCGGTCGCCTACCCCCGCGACGTTGGCCTCGTCATGGACCTTCACCTTGGTAGTGGACCGCAACACCTTGCCGTACAGCGCGTGCTTCTTGCGGTCCTCCAACGCCACCACGACCGTCTTGTCCATCTTGTCCGAGACGACGTAACCCTCCCGAACCTTTCGCTTATTTCGCTCTTCGGGCTGAGTCGGCTCATGTCGCCCTTCGGGCTGGGCCGCTTCGTTCAGCCCGGTGTCGTTCAACTCAGTATCACTCATGCCGCACCCTCACTTCCCGCAGCGGCGTCCGGAGACACCGACAGACCCAGCTCGCGCTCGTGCATCACGGTGTAGATGCGGGCGATGTCACGCCGGACTATGCGCAGCCGGCGGTTGTTGTCCATCTGTCCGGTGGCCATTTGGAAACGAAGGTTGAACAGCTCCTCCTTGGACTCGCGCAGCCGCAGCACCAGCTCGTCATCGGTGAGCTCGCGCAGCTCGCTCGCAGCGGTGGCAGCTGCCATCAGAAGTCCACCCCCTCGCGAGTCACGATCCGACATTTCATCGGCAGCTTGTGAATCGCGCGGCGCAACGCCTCGCGAGCCACCGACGCATTCGGGTAGGCCATTTCGAACATGACTCGGCCCGGCTTGACGTTGGCCACCCAGTACTCGGGCGAGCCCTTGCCTGATCCCATTCGGGTTTCCGCCGGCTTCTTGGTCAGCGGCCGATCCGGGAAGATTGTGATCCAGACCTTGCCGCCTCGACGGATGTGCCGGTTGATCGCGATACGGGCGGATTCGATCTGCCGGTTGGTCACATAAGCCGGTTCCAGAGCCTGGATCCCGAAGTCCCCGAAGGTGACCTGAGTTCCACCGGTAGCCATACCTGACCGGCCCGGCGAATGTTGCTTCCGGTGCTTGACCTTACGTGGAACGAGCACGTCTCAGCCCTCCCCATGCCCTGTGGTGGCCGCTTCGTCCGTACTGGCGGCGTGCTCCACTGGACTCGTGACAGGCTCGCTCGGAGTGCTCCGCGAGCCCTCGCTTGGCGTCCCGGCAAGCTCCGCCGCTGCAGCGCGACCCGCGTCAGTCGAGGCCCCGGTCGTCCCGGCAGCCCCTGAACGACGCCGGGCGGGGCGTTCCCGTCGGGGCTCCCGGGCCGCCGCCGCAGCAGCGCTCTCGGCGTCACGCTCGCGTCGCCCACCGACCACGTCACCTTTGTAGATCCAGACCTTCACGCCGATCCGGCCGAAGGTGGTGCGCGCCTCAAAAAGCCCATAATCAATGTCGGCGCGCAGCGTATGCAGGGGAACTCGGCCCTCCCGGTAGAACTCCGAGCGGGACATCTCAGCGCCGCCCAGACGCCCCGAGCACTGCACTCGGATGCCTTTGACCTGGGGAGAGCGCATCGCGGATTGGATAGCCTTGCGCATCGCGCGCCGGAAGGCAACCCGGTTGGACAACTGCTCGGCCACCCCCTGAGCGACGAGCTGAGCCTCCGCCTCGGGATTCTTGACCTCGAGGATGTTGAGCTGCACCTGCTTGCCCGACAGCTTCTCCAGTTCGCCACGGATTCGGTCGGCCTCGGCACCGCGCCGGCCGATCACAATGCCCGGGCGGGCGGTGTGGATATCCACCCGCACCCGGTCGCGGGTGCGCTCGATCTCCACCTTGGCGATGCCCGCCCGCTCCATGCCCTTCGACAGCAGCCTGCGGATCGCGACGTCCTCCTTGACGTACTCCGCATACTGCTTGTCCGCATACCAGCGGGACTTCCAGTCGGTCGAGATGCCGAGGCGGAAGCCATGCGGGTTGATCTTCTGACCCACTAGCGGGCACTCCTTGTCTGAGTGGCCTTCTTACTGCTGCCTGCCTGCCTGCCGGAAGTCTGTCGACCCGAAGCGACCTGCCCGCTACCGGACCGGCTGGGGGCGCGACGCTCCGGTAACGATTCGACCTCGACCGTGATGTGGCTGGTGCGCTTGCGAATTCGGTACGCGCGGCCCTGGGCACGCTCGCGAAAACGCTTCAGCGTCGGGCCTTCATCCACGTACGCCTTGGACACCACCAGGGTGTCGGGATCCAGCGCAAGATTGTTCTCCGCGTTAGCCACCGCGCTGGCCAGCACTTTCGACACCGGTCCGGAGGCTGTCTGCGGCGCGAACGCAAGCACCGCGAGCGCATCCCGTGCACTGCGGCCCCGGATGAGCTCGACCACCCGGCGCGCCTTCATCGGCGTCACGCGAATGTTCCGCGCACGGGCAACGGCACGTAGCTGCCTCTCGGTCGTGACGGCCGAGTCTCCGCTGGCCATCATATCCCCTTGCTCGTCATCGACACTCCTTTATATGCATCGCAGGCAAGCCCCCATGCACTGTGATCAGTCCTCGTCAGCTCAGCGCCGCCGCGCTCGGCGGTCGTCTTTGATATGGCCCCGGAACGTGCGAGTGGGGGCGAACTCACCAAGCTTGTGACCGACCATGGCCTCGGTGACGAACACCGGGACGTGCTTACGCCCATCGTGCACCGCGATGGTGTGGCCGAGCATGTCAGGAATGATCGTGGAGCGACGCGACCAGGTTCTGATGACCTGCTTGGTGCCGGCTTCGTTGTGCGCATCCACCTTCTTGAGCAGGTGGTCATCGACGAACGGGCCCTTTTTCAGGCTACGTGGCATGCTTGCACCCCTCCTGCTCAGCGCTTCTTACCGGTACGGCGACGACGCAGGATCAGCGCGTCGCTGGCTTTGTGGAGCCGGGTGCGGCCTTCAGGCTTGCCAGCCGGGTTCACCGGGTGACGCCCACCGGAGGTCTTGCCCTCACCACCCCCATGCGGGTGGTCGACCGGGTTCATCGCGACACCGCGAACTGAGGGGCGCTTGCCCTTCCAGCGCATCCGGCCCGCTTTGCCCCAGTTGATGTTGCCCTGTTCGGCGTTGCCGACCTCGCCCACCGTCGCGCGGCACCGGACGTCGACGTTGCGGATCTCGCCTGAAGGCATCCGCAGCTGGCCATAGGGACCGTCCTTGGCTACCAGCTGGACCTTCGCACCGGCTGAGCGGGCGATCTTCGCCCCGCCGCCAGGACGGAGCTCGATGGCGTGTACCACCGTCCCGACCGGGATGTTGCGCAACGGCAAGCTGTTGCCCGGCTTGATGTCAGCCTTCGGGCCGTTCTCCACCGTGTCGCCCTGGCGCAGCTTCTCCGGCGCGATGATGTAGCGCTTCTCACCGTCGGCATAGTGCAGCAGCGCGATCCGCGCGGTGCGGTTCGGGTCATACTCGATGTGCGCGACCTTCGCCGGTACCCCGTCCTTGTCCCCCCGCCGGAAATCGATCAGCCGGTAAGCACGCTTGTGCCCGCCACCCTGGTGCCGGGTGGTGATCCGACCGTAGGAGTTCCGACCGCCCTTGCTGTGCAGCGGTCGGACCAGGGACTTCTCCGGGTGGTCGCGGGTGATCTCGGCGAAGTCGGAGACGCTGGAGCCGCGGCGACCCGCTGTCGTCGGCTTGTACTTGCGGATGCCCATGTCTATCCGTCCTCGCTCATGCGGCCGGTCCGCCGAAGATCTCAATCGGCTTGCTCTGCGCGGACAACGTCACGATCGCTCGCTTGGTGTCTTTGCGCTTGCCGTACCCGAACTTGCTGCGTTTGCGCTTGCCCTGGCGATTGAGTGTGTTGACACTCACCACCCGCACGCCGAAGATCTTCTCGACAGCAATCTTGATCTCGGTCTTATTGGCGTCCGGCGCGACGACAAAAGTGTACTTGTGCTGATCCAGCAGCCCGTAGCTCTTCTCCGAGATGACCGGTTTGCGGATCACATCGCGAGGGTCGGGGATCATCGAGCTGCCTCCTGCACCACGGTAGAGCCGGACCCGGACAGGAATGCCCGCAGGGCGTCCGTCGTGAACACCACGTCATCGCTACTCAGCACGTCGTAGGTGTTCAGCTGGTCCGCGGTCAGCACGTGAATCGAAGGGAGGTTGCGCACGCTGCGACGGCCGACCTCGTCAGCGCGGCTGATCACTACCAGCAGCTTGGCGCTCGGGTTGGACAGCGCATCAAGGAGCGTGCGAACAGTCTTGGTGGACGGCGTGTCGCCCGAGACCAGCTCGGAGACCACGTGCACCCGACCGTCGCGGGCCCGGTCCGACAGCGCACCGCGCAGCGCGGCCGCTTTCATCTTCTTCGGGGTGCGCTGGCTGTAGTCGCGCGGCGTGGGGCCGTGCACAACGCCACCGCCGGTGAACTGGGGTGCCCGCATCGAACCCTGGCGGGCGCGCCCGGTGCCTTTCTGCCGGTAGGGCTTGCTACCCCCACCACTGACATCGCCCCGAGTCTTGGTGCTGTGGGTACCCTGCCGGGCCGCAGCCAGCTGGGCGACCACCACCTGATGCATCAACGGGATGTTCGCCGGCACGTCGAAAACCTCGGCGGGCAGCTCAGCGGTACCCGCGGTACCACCGTCCGGGGTACGGATATCGACCGATCTCAGTTCTGGACTCACTACTGCACACCGCCCTTCGCCGCCGTCTTGACCAGCACCAGGCCGCCTTTCGGACCGGGCAGCGCACCCTTGATCAGCAGAAGCCCCGAATCCAGGTCAACCCCGTGCACGGTGAGGTTCTGGGTGGTCACCCGGACGTTGCCCATCCGGCCCGCCATCCGGGTGCCCTTGAACACCCGACTCGGCGTGGCGCAGCCACCGATCGAACCAGGCGAACGGTGCTTGCGCTGAGTGCCGTGGGTGGCACTGAGACCGGCGAAGCCGTGCCGCTTCATCACTCCGGCAGTGCCTTTGCCCTTACTGGTGCCGACCACGTCGACGACGGCCCCGACGGTGAACACCTCGACGGTGAGCTCCTGGCCGACCTGATAGTCCGCTGCGTCGGCGGTGCGTAGCTCGACCAGGTGCCGTCGCGGCGTGACACTCGCGGAGGCGTAGTGCCCGGCCACCGGCTTGGTCACCTTGCGCGGGTCGATGGCGCCGTAGGCAAGCTGAACGGCCGTGTAGCCGTCCTGCTCCGAGGTACGGATCCGGGTCACCACACACGGCCCGGCCGCTACCACAGTGACCGGGACGATTCTGTTGTTCTCGTCGAAGACCTGAGTCATCCCGAGCTTGGTGCCCAGTATTCCTCGCATGGTCTTGCTGCCCTGATGCTCCGAATCAGTCGCTGTCATTCTCCCGGCCTTACTGGATGTTGACGTCGACGCTGGCCGGCAGGTCGATGCGCATCAGCGCGTCCACCGTCTTCGGCGTCGGGTCGAGAATGTCGATCAGCCGCTTGTGCGTACGCATCTCGAAATGCTCCCGCGAATCCTTGTACTTGTGCGGCGAGCGGATAACACAGTACACGTTCTTCTCGGTCGGCAGCGGCACCGGCCCGACGACCCGAGCGCCCGTGCGTGTCACGGTCTCGACGATCTTGCGAGCGGAAGCGTCGATTGCCTCGTGGTCGTAGGCTTTGAGCCGGATGCGGATCTTCTGTCCCGCCATGGTGGCTTGCCGTCCTGTCGGTCTCATACTGCTGGTCTCGTCGTACTGGCCGTCGCTGACACGTGGCACCGGCCCAGCCTCACACACCGGTCCACGTAGTCGGGTGTGTCGCACTAGAAGAGTGCTACGCCCTGCCATCCGCGGAAGGGGTGCGCATCAAACGAACCCGGAGCCGCCATACCGGCCAGCCCCGCCGAGCAACTCGTTCATGATAAGCGATACGTGACCGCCGACCAAATCCGGGGCTACTCCCGCACCTCACTTGAGAATCTTGACTACACGACCCGCACCCACGGTGCGGCCACCCTCACGAATCGCGAACTTCAGGTTCTCGTCCATCGCGACCGGCTGGATGAGCTGCACGGTCATCTCGGTGTTGTCGCCCGGCATGACCATCTCGGTGCCGTCAGGCAGCGTCACGACACCGGTCACGTCGGTGGTACGGAAGTAGAACTGCGGACGGTAGTTGTTGAAGAACGGCGTGTGCCTGCCGCCCTCGTCCTTGGACAGGATGTAAACCTGAGCCTCGAACTGGGTATGCGGGGTGTTGGTACCAGGCTTGATGACGACCTGCCCGCGCTCCACGTCCTCGCGCTTGACACCGCGAAGCAACAGGCCCACGTTATCTCCGGCCCGACCCTCGTCGAGCAGCTTACGGAACATCTCGACGCCGGTGACGATGGTCTTCGCCGACTTCTCCTTGATGCCGATGATTTCCACCTCCTCACTCACCTTGACGATGCCGCGCTCCACCCGACCGGTGACCACAGTGCCGCGGCCGGTGATGGTGAACACGTCCTCGATCGGCATGAGGAACGGCTTCTCGATCTCCCGCACCGGCTCCGGGACGTTCTCGTCCACGGCGTCCATCAGTTTCAGAAGCTCCGCGCCCCACTTGGCGTCGCCTTCGAGCGCCTTGAGCGCCGATACGCGGACGATGGGCAGGTCGTCGCCGGGGTACTCTTGGCTGGAGAGCAGGTCCCGGACCTCGAGCTCGACGAGCTCCATGATTTCCTCGTCGTCGACCATGTCAGCCTTGTTCAGCGCAACGACGATGTAGGGCACGCCGACCTGACGGGCCAACAACACATGCTCGCGGGTCTGCGGCATCGGGCCGTCGGTGGCGGCCACCACCAGAATGGCGCCGTCCATCTGGGCCGCACCAGTGATCATGTTCTTGATGTAGTCCGCGTGCCCGGGACAGTCGACGTGGGCGTAGTGCCGCTTCTCGGTCTGATACTCGACGTGTGCGATCGAGATCGTAATGCCCCGCTGCCTTTCTTCGGGGGCCTTATCGATCATGTCGAACGCCGATGCCTCATTCACGTCCGGGAACTTGTCGTGCAAGACCTTGGTGATCGCCGCGGTCAACGTGGTCTTGCCGTGGTCAATATGACCGATGGTCCCGATGTTGACGTGCGGCTTGGTCCGCTGGAACTTCGCCTTCGCCACTGCTCTCGTCCTCCTGGACTCGTTCTCTTGGATCCGCTTGATCAGCGGGACCGTCACCGGTCCTGATGTAGCGGCATGCTGTCAGGTTTCAAGGCTCCGGGTGGGTAAGTCCTCGTTTTTCCTCATCACTCACCCGTCGCCTTCGCGATGATCTCCTTGGACACGTTGGCCGGAACCTCGGCGTAAGAGTCGAACTGCATGGTGTAGTTCGCCCGGCCCTGGGTCCGCGACCGCAGGTCGCCGACGTATCCGAACATCTCCGACAGCGGCACCAGCGCCTTGATGATGCGGGAGCCGCTGCGCTCCTCCATGTGCTGGATCTGACCCCGACGTGAATTGAGGTCGCCGATGACGTCGCCCATGTAGTCCTCGGGCGTGGTCACCTCGACCGCCATCATCGGTTCCAGGAGCACCGGACCAGCCTTACGCGCCGCCTCTTTGAAAGCCATCGAGCCGGCGATCTTGAAGGCCATCTCGGAGGAGTCCACCTCGTGGTACGCACCGTCCAGCAAGGTGACCTTCAGACCGACCAATGGATAGCCCGCGAGGATGCCGTACTGCATGGCGTCCTGCGCACCGGCATCCACCGACGGGATGTACTCCCTGGGGATCCGCCCGCCGGAGACCTTGTTGTCGAACTCGTAGAGCGCGCCATCAGTGGTCTGCAGCGGCTCCAGCTTGATTATCACGCGAGCGAACTGACCGGACCCACCCGTCTGCTTGCGGTGGGTGTACTCCAACTTATCCACCGTCTTGCGGATCGTCTCCCGGTAGGCCACCTGCGGCTTGCCGATGTTCGCCTCGACCTTGTAGTCGCTACGCATCCGGTTCACCAACACCTCGAGGTGCAGCTCACCCATTCCGGCGATGATCGTCTGGCCGGTTTCGTCATCTTGCTTGACCTGGAAGGTGGGATCCTCCTCGGCCAACTTCTGGATGGCGATGCCCAGCTTCTCCTGGTCACTCTTGGTCTTGGGCTCGATGGCGACCTGAATGACCGGTTCTGGGAAGGTCATCGACTCCAGGATGATCGGTGCCTGCGGGTCGCACAGAGTCTCACCGGTGGTGGTCTCCTTCAGGCCGATCACCGCGTATATGTGCCCCGCTCGGGCGTCATCGACAGGGTTCTCCTTGTTGGAGTGCATCTGGAACATCTTGCCGATGCGTTCCTTGCGCTCCTTGGTCGAGTTGATCACCTGCGAGCCTGCGGGTATCCGGCCGGAGTAGACCCGGATGTAGGTCAGCTTTCCGAAGAACGAGTGCGCGGCGATCTTGAAGGCCAACGCGGAGAACGGGTCGTCGATCGAGGGTCTCCGGGTGGCCGACGTGCCGTCGGGCAGCAGACCCACCACCGGCGGCACGTCCAGCGGCGAGGGCAAGTAGTCGATCACTGCATCGAGCATCGGCTGCACGCCTTTGTTCTTGAAAGCCGAGCCGCACAGCACCGGGTACACCTGGCTGCGCACAGTGAGCTTGCGGATGCCGGCCTTGATCTGCGCCGTGCTGAGCTCCTGGCCGGCGAGATAGAGCTCCATGAGCTCGTCGTCAGCCTCGGCGACAGCCTCGACCAGTTTCTCCCGGTACTCGTTCGCTCTCTCGACCAGGTTCGCCGGGATCTCCTCGACGGTATAGTCCTCGCCCTTCTGCACCTCGCCGCGCCAGGTCAACGCCCGCATGCCGACCAGATCAACGACACCTTCGAAGTCGGACTCCGAACCGATCGGTAGCTGGATGACCAGGGGGTTGGCTCCGAGCCGTTCGCGGATGGTCCGCACCGTGAAGTAGAAGTCCGCGCCCAGCTTGTCCATCTTGTTGACGAAACAGATACGCGGGACATCGTACTTGTCAGCTTGCCGCCACACCGTCTCGGACTGAGGCTCGACGCCCTCTTTGCCGTCGAAGACCGCAACAGCACCGTCGAGTACCCGAAGGTTGCGCTCCACTTCGACGGTGAAGTCGACGTGACCCGGGGTATCGATGATGTTGAGCTGATGGTCCTTCCAGAAGACGGTCGTCGCAGCGGAGGTGATGGTGATGCCCCGCTTCTGCTCCTCTTCCATCCAGTCCATCGTGGCGGCGCCGTCGTGCACCTCGCCGATCTTGTAGTTGATCCCGGTGTAGAACAGGACCCGCTCGGTCGTAGTGGTCTTGCCGGCGTCGATATGCGCCATGATCCCGATGTTGCGGACCCTGGCGAGATCGGTCAGCACCTCACGTGCCACGAGAATTCATCCCTAGCTGTCTTGAGAGTGGTTCGTCACCAGCGATAGTGCGCGAAGGCCTTGTTCGAGTCGGCCATCTTGTGGGTGTCCTCACGGCGTTTCACGCTCGCCCCGAGGCCGTTGCTGGCATCGAGCAGTTCATTCATCAGTCGATCGATCATGGTCTTCTCCCGCCGTTGCCGGGAGAAAGTGATCAGCCAGCGAAGCGCGAGCGTGGTGGAGCGCACCGGACGCACCTCGACCGGAACCTGGTAGGTAGCGCCACCGACGCGGCGGCTCTTCACCTCGATGGCGGGCTTGACGTTGTCCAGCGCGCGCTTGAGGGTCACCACCGGGTCGGTACCGGTCTTGTCCCGGCAGCCCTCCAACGCTTGGTACACGATCTTCTCGGCTACCGAGCGCTTACCCCGCACGAGGACCTTGTTGACGAGCTGAGTGACCACCGGGGACCCGTAGACCGGGTCGGAGTGCAGCGGCCGCTTCGGGGCCGGACCCTTGCGAGGCATCAGCCTCTCTCCTTCTTCGCGCCGTAGCGGCTGCGGGCCTGCTTGCGACCCTTCACACCCTGGGTGTCCAGCGACCCACGAATGATCTTGTATCGGACACCGGGAAGGTCCTTCACCCGACCACCGCGCACCAGGACGATGGAGTGCTCCTGGAGGTTGTGACCCTCGCCCGGAATATAAGCCGTCACCTCGACCTGGCTGGTCAGGCGCACCCGAGCGACCTTGCGCAACGCCGAGTTCGGCTTCTTCGGGGTCGTCGTGTACACGCGGGTGCACACCCCGCGCCGCTGCGGGCTCCCCTTCAGCGCTGCAGTCTTGGTCTTCGCGAGCTTGTCCTCGCGGCCCTTGCGGACCAGCTGCTGGATGGTAGGCATGGACCAGCTTTCTTCGTCTTCTTGGGCTTGCTGTCGTGGTCATGTGGTGCTGCGTGGCCGGTCACTCCGTACCCCGCAGTCGGGCGTGTCGCCGTGAGCCCAGCCACTCGGTCGGGTAAAACCCCTACGGGAGCTGGGCGGCACCGGCGCCAGATCCGGTGATGGAAGCTCTTACCGAGCCACACCGCCAGCGGTGCACCGTCAACAGGCATACAGAGCGGCCCGACCGGAGTCGGGACCGGATACCAGGGTACCTGGGGCATTCGCGGGGGGTCAAAACGGGGTCAGCAACCCGCCTGGCAGCGCAACAAAGCTCGACGTAGCGCGCCGAGCTATCTACTCTTCAGTAACTATGCAGATCGCAGGCAAGAACGTGCTCATCACCGGCGCGGCGCGCGGCATCGGCGCGGCAACCGCACGTGAGCTGGCCACCCGCGGCGCATGGCTCGCCCTGGTCGGGCTCGAGCCCGAGGCGCTGGCCGCACTCGCCACCGAACTCGGCGGCGCGGCATCCACGGGGGCGCAATCCGGTGGCAGGCACGTCTGGGCCGAAGCTGATGTCACCGACTCAGCCGCGCTGCAGGCGGCAGTCGCCCACGCGGTGACCTCGTTAGGTGGCCTGGACGTCGTGGTGGCCAACGCGGGCATCGCCAGCGTCGGCACGGTCCGCCACATCAACCCCGAGACATTCGCCAGGACGGTCGATGTCAACCTCACCGGTGTGTTCCGCACCGTGCAGACCACCCTCCCGCACCTCATGGCCTCCCGTGGTCACGTGCTGGTGGTCAGCTCGCTGGCCGCGCTGGTGCCTCTTGCCGGCTCCTCAGCCTACGGCGCCAGCAAGGCCGGGGTAGCGGCGTTCGCCGACGCGCTGCGCATCGAAGTCGCACCGCAGGGCGTCACCGTCGGCTGCGCCCACATGTCCTGGATCGACACCGATATGGTCCGCGACGCGGAACGCCACCTGCCGGCCTTCCGTGAGATGCGGCAACGCCTGCCCTGGCCCTTGCGTTCCACGACATCAGCGGCGGCCTTCGGGCGGGCTATCGAGCGGCGCAGCAGGCGGGTCAACGTGCCCGCGGTGATCGGTGTCTGCCACTGGATCCACCCGCTGGTGCACTCCCAGCTAGCCGACGCACTGATAGCCCGGATGTCAGCAGACACGATCACCCGGCAGGAAGCGCAGATCGGCGCGCTGGGACGCACGGTGAGCCGACAAGTGGCGCAACACCTTGTTCGTAGAGACCAGTGAGCACATGCCCGGGCCACTGGTGGGGTTACGGGTGATCGAGCTGGCCGGGATCGGCCCAGGCCCCCATGCGGCGATGCTGCTGGCCGATCTGGGAGCCGATGTGGTGCGCATCGAGCGGCCCTCCGGTGGCCTGCAGCGCATTCCGGGCGCCGCGGACCAGATGCTGCGCGGCCGGCGGTCGGTGCTGCTCGATCTGAAGGAACCCGGCGATCGGGAAACCCTGTTGCGGCTGGTGGAGCGGGCCGACGTGCTGATCGAGGGCTTGCGTCCCGGTGTCACCGAGCGATTGGGTGTCGGCCCGGCCGACTGCCACGCCCGCAATCAGCGGCTGGTGTACGCGCGGATGACGGGATGGGGGCAGGACGGCCCGCTGGCCGACCGCGCCGGGCACGACATCAACTACCTCGCGCTGTCCGGAGTGCTGCACGCCGTCGGGAACGCGGGGGGCAAACCGGTACCGCCGATGAACCTGGTCGGCGACTTCGGTGGTGGCTCGATGTTCCTGGTGGCCGGAGTGCTGGCCGCGCTGTGGGAACGGGAGCGCTCCGGTGCCGGTCAGGTCGTCGACGCCGCCATGGTGGACGGAATCAGCGTGCTGGCCCAGATGTGCTGGTCGTTGCGCGCCTGTGGGTTGTGGAGCGAGGCGCGGGGCACCAACCTGCTCGACTCGGGGGCTCCGTTCTACGACACCTACGCCTGCTCCGATGGCCGCTACATCGCCGTCGGAGCGCTGGAACCGCAGTTCTACGCGGCACTGCTGGAAGGCCTCGGGCTCACCGACGCGAATCTGCCCGGGCAGCTGGACCAGGCGGGGTGGCCAGTGCTGCGCCAGCGCTTCACCGCGGTATTCGCCAGCCGTACTCGCGACGAATGGGCGGCGGTGTTCGAGGGCACTGATGCCTGCGTGACTCCGGTGCTTTCTTTCAGCGAGGTACCCACGCACCCGCACATCGCCGCGCGCGGCACCGTTATCACCCTCAGCGGGATCCCCCAGGCCGCACCCGCACCCCGATTCTCCCGCACCCACCCCGCCCGACCGACACCCCCACCAAACCCCGGCACCGACACCGTCGACGTCCTCGCCGACTGGGGAGTCACGCCACCTACCGTTGGTGGCTCTTCAAGGACCACCAACCCCCCCGGATAATCATCTCTAACGGTGGCCGACCCCCGCTGGCTTGCCAGCGG
>JBOHFI010000045.1:0-42679 GCA_050699595.1 Pseudonocardiaceae bacterium
GCCGAAAGGCGCCCGTACCGTTCGGGAAGGGGCCGACGGAAAAGGACCCGCACCACGGGCACCTCGCCGGCGGCCTACTTCACTCAACGAGCGCCGGGGGGTGCAACTCCCCCCGGCGACTCACCTGTCATCAGCGACATCCCGTGTCGTTTCCGGCACACAAACCGCGATCATCCCCACCCGCCACACCGACCAAACCCGGCCCCGAGCACCACGCTTGACTCGATCACACCGACTTCGCCGGACTTAGTCTGCTAGTGGCTCAGCTGCCGGGACAGATCCTCGTCTGTCTGCCGGAACGCCTCGGCGGCCTTCTGCAGGTAGGTGTTCATGTCCTCCAAGCCGTGGACCATCTTGCGGGCACCTGTGTCGAACTCCTGGTAAGAGTCTCGGAACTGACCGCTGGACGTATCGGTGACGTAGCCACCCTCGACCAGCTGGTGAACCTGCTGCTTGAGCTGGTCCAGGCGGCTCTCGATGTCGTCCATGCCCGCCTTGAGCCGGTTGCCGGCGTCCTTCATTTCTTCGTAGGTGACGTTGACGTTCGCCATGCTGATGCTCTCCTCGCTGTGCGTCACGGACTCACTGAGTGTTACGGAACAGTCGGCGACGATGAGCCATGCCGAGGGCGTCCGGGGCCTGCGTTGTGGTCCGTCATGGATTTTCCCTACCGTGCCTGACCGGCCTGTCCGGGAGCTTGACCACGGCCCGGGCAGGATAGGGCAACCGCACCCGCACGCCGAACCGGGCGGGGGGTATGGTCGCCGTCAGTAACGGGGTGGGTTCTATGGCTGCCGTCGGCACCCGGCTTGGCGGAGTGGTTGGGGGCACTTGTTGAGCGACCATCTCAAGGTTGACGTGGCGTTGATCCGGGCAACAGCCAGTGGGCTCGGGCTGATCAAGGATGCCCTCCAAGGGGCTGATGCCGGCAACCCTGGCGCCGCGGTACTGGGTCTGGGTGGCCTGGCCGAGGCGATGGATGAGTTCGCGCACAACTGGGACATTCACCGGCGCGAGCTCATCTCGGCGGTCGAGGCCCACCAGAAGATGGCCGTGGCGAGCGCCGATGCCTATGAGCACACCGACACCGAGCTCGCCAAGGCGCTGACCCAGCACTCCTCCTCCGGTAACGCACGGGCCGCCTCGTGAGCTGGCGGCCCACCGACTGGTCGCCGCTGACCGGCTCCGATCCGGTTCCCGGTGACCCGGACCAGATCGAACGCGCCGCTAGATCCCTGGCCGACGTCGCCGATGAGATCCGGAAGCAGACCGCCAGGCTCCGAACGCTGTCCACCGCCGAGGGCTGGGACGCCGACGCCGGCCGCGTCTTCGCCGACTCCGCGGCAGACCTCGCCGGCCGGCTCAATAAGGCCCACGGCCGCTATGCCACCGCCGGTGGCGCGCTGACCCGCTACGCCCCCGAGCTGCGCCACGCCCAGTCCGTGGCTGACACCGCTCTCGCCGAGGCTAAGCAGGCTCAGGCCACTATCGACGCCAATCGGCCGCCGGCCCACCCACCCAGCCCAGATGAAGCGACCGCCGAACGGCACCGCCAGTACGCCCACGACGAGGGCATCAGTGCCCTGCAGGCCGCGCGCCGCAGACTTGACCAGGCCACCGACCACCGCGACGAGCACTCCGGGCGGGCCGCCCGGGCGATCAGCGACAGCATCGACAACGACGGGCTCAAGGACTCCTGGTGGGACAAGTTCACAAACTGGGTCCACGAGCACGCCGACATCCTCAAAGCCATCGCCGAGATCGCTGAGATGGTCGCCACCGTCCTGAGCACGATCGCGCTGGCCATCTCCTGGATCCCCTTCCTCGACTTCCTGTCCCCGGTCTTACTCACCCTGGCGGCACTGGCGTCAGGGGTGGCCCTGGTCTGCAACCTCATGCTGGCGTTGTCCGGCGATGGCTCCTGGCTCGACGTCGCCGTAGACCTGTTCGCCGTTGTCACCTTCGGCTACGGGGCCAAGGCCGGGATGGCGCTGCGGGCCGGAGAGGCGGCCGAAGGCGAGGCGACCGGGGTTGCGGAAACCATCGGACGGGATATCCGCAGTACCAACCCCGGACGGGCGGAGGCGAGGTCGCTTGAGGAGACACCCTGCAAAAGCGATCCAGTCGACATCTCGACCGGCAGGGTGCTGCTCCCCCAGACCGATGTCGAGTTGGCCGGGGTACTTCCGCTGGTGCTCTCCCGAACGCACGTCTCCTCCTACCGGGTGGGCCGCTGGTTCGGCCCGTGCTGGGCATCCACCCTGGACCAGCGGCTGGAGATCGAGGACACCGGCGTCTACTACGCCGCCGAGGACGGCATGCTGCTGGTCTATCCCCACCCGGCTGGCGGGGTCCCGGTGCTGCCCGAGGAAGGTCCGCGCCGGCCACTGAGCCGCACCGAGGACGGCGGCTACACCATCACCGACCCGCAGCGCGGACACACCCTGCACTTCGCCCCGCCCGATGCCGCGGGAGGTAAGGCGCTGCCGCTGAGTGCGGTCACCGACCGGGTCGGGCACCGCATCGACCTCGACTACACCGGTGACGGCACGCTGACCGAGATCCGACATTCCGGCGGTTACCGCATCGGTGTGGACACCACCGGGGGGCGGATCAGCGCCCTGCACCTGCGCGGGGCCGACGCCGATGTGGTGCTCGTCCGCTATGGCTACGACGGCAGCGGACGGCTCACGGAGGTGACCAACTCCTCCGGCACTCCGCTGCGGTTCGACTACGACGCCGACGGGCGGCTCACCGGCTGGCGGGACCGCAACGACGTCGCCTACCGCTACACCTACGACGAGGCCGGTCGCTGCGTGCGCACCACGGGCTCGGACGGGTTCATGAGCGGCACCTTCGCCTACGACCCGGACGCCCGGGTCACGGTGTTCACCGACTCTCTCGGCCACGCGACCACGTGTCACCTCAACGAGCTGGGCCAGCTCGTGCGGGAGGTCGACCCGCAGGGCCGGCAGACGGTCTCGGTGTGGGACCGCTACGACCGGTTGCTGTCCCGCACCGACCCGCTCGGCCGGATCGCCCGCTACACCTACGACGGCGCCGACAACCTCGTCGCGATCACCCGTCCGGACGGCAGCCGGGTCCTCGCCGAGTACAACGAGCTGCGGTTGCCCGTCACGGTCACCGAGCCGGACGGGGCGACCTGGCGGCGGGCCTACGACGAGCGCGGCAACCTCACCGTGGTGATCGACCCGCTGGAGGCGGCCACCAGCTACGCCTATGACGAGCAGGGCCACCTCAGCGCGGTCACCGACGCTCTGGGCTACACACGCCGGGTCCAGACCGACGCCGCCGGGCTGCCCACCGCGGTGACCGACCCGCTCGGCGCCACCACCCACTACGCCCGTGACGGCTTCGGCCGAGTGAGCGCCATCACCGACCCGGTGGGCGGGGTGACCCGGTTCGGCTGGACCACCGAGGGCAAACCGGCCTGGCGCACCCTGCCCGACGGGGCGACCGAACGCTGGAGCTACGACGGCGAAGGCAACCTCGTCGAGCACGTCGACGCCCTCGGCCAGCTCACCCGCACCGAGTTCACCCACTTCGACCTGCCCGCCGCGCGGATCGACCCGGACGGTGCGCGGTTGGAGTTCGCTTACGACACCGAGCTGCGCCTGACGAGCGTCACCAACCCGCAGGGCCTGATCTGGCGTTACGACTATGACCCGGCCGGCAACCTCGTCCGGGAGATCGACTTCAACCGCCGCGAGCTGCGTTACGTCCACGACGCCGCTGGCCAGCTCGCCGAGCGCACCAACGGCGCCAGGCAGACCACTCACTTCACCCGCGACCCACTCGGCAACGTGGTCGAGCAACGGTCCGCGGACGCCGTCGCCACGTTCGACTACGACGCTCTCGGTCGGATGGTGCGTGCGACCAACGCCGCCGCCGATCTGGTCCTCGACCGTGACGCACTGGGGCGCGTGCTCGCCGAGACTTGCAACGGTCGCGCCGTCACCTCCTCCTACGACGCCCTCGGCCGTCGCACGCACCGCCGTACCCCCTCGGGGGCCCAGAGCGTGTGGGAGTACGGCGCAAGCGAGGCGCCGATCGCACTGCACACCGCCGGACGCACGCTGCGCTTCGGCTACGACGCCGCCGGTCGTGAAATCGAGCGTCACCTCGACGCCGGTGCCATGCTCGCCCAATCCTGGGATACCAACCACCGGCTGACCTCCCAGACCCTCACCGCTCGCGGGTCGTCCTCCGCGCGGTTGGTGCAGCGCCGGTCCTACGGCTATCGGCCGGACGGGTACGTCACCACCATCGAGGACCACCTCTCCGGGCTGCGCCGCTTCGACCTCGACCCGGCCGGGCGGGTCACCGCCGTGCACGGTTCCGGGTGGACCGAGCGCTACGCCTACGACCCAGCCGGCAACATCACCGACGCCGCTTGGCCGGCGCCACAGCCTGACTCCCCGGACGCCGACGCTATGGGCGAGCGCGAATACTCCGGTACCCTGATCCGCCGCGCCGGCAACGTCCGCTACCAGCATGACGCCCAGGGCCGGGTCACCCTGCGCCAGCAGAAGCGCCTGTCGGCCAAGCCCCGCACGTGGCACTACAGCTGGAACGCCGACGACCGCCTGACCGGCGTCACCACCCCCGACGGCACGCACTGGCGCTACCACTACGACCCACTCGGCCGCCGCATCGCCAAGCAACGCCTAGAATCCGACGGCGTGAGCGTCGCCGAGCAGGTCGACTTCACCTGGGACGGCACGGTCCTGGCCGAACAAACCCACACCACCGGCCCGGACGACCCCGCCCGCACCACCGCCTGGGACTGGGAACCCGACACCTTCCGCCCCCTCACCCAAACCGAACGCGCCCCACTGCGCGACGCCCCCCAGGAATGGGTCGACGAGCAGTTCTACGCCATCGTCACCGACCTGGTCGGCACCCCCACCGAAATGCTCAACCCCGACGGCGACCTGGTCTGGCACCCCCGCACCACGCTGTGGGGCACCGCCGCCGCCCCGATCTCGAACGGCGTCTCCTGCCCACTCCGCTTCCCCGGCCAGTACTTCGACGACGAGACCCAGTTGAACTACAATTGCTATCGCTATTACGATCCGTCCATCGGTGGTTACCACGCCAGCGACCCCCTCGGTCTAGTTGGCGGACCTAATCCTCACGCCTATGTTCTCAACCCCGTCAACTGGCTCGACCCCTTTGGGCTCATCGGTTGTCCGAGATTTGTCGTTAACGGCGAAGGTGATGTCCTGGACAAGACACGGATAACGATCCCAGAAGGTAAGTTCGGCTATCTACTCGACGATCCGAGCAAGGCTGGCGTGTTCCGCGACTCGATGGGTTTCGATAAGAAATCGCTCGACTCGACGTTGCGGCAGCACCTGGTAGATAATTTCGGCGGTGCCTCGCCGTCTAGTCCCATGGTTGGTGGGGGGACAAAATTCACGGTGCGGGGTCCTATAACTGGACCTAGTGGCCAGACGTGGGATATCACGACGGCGTGGGGTGTCGACCCAAATGGGGCGGTCCGACTCATTACGGCGACGCCATGAACGCTGTTGATGCGGTGAGCTTGACCACGTTGGTTGTGGGGGAGCGCGTCGTCCGGGTTCGAGTCGATGCGGCTGGGGGGCCACGGTCCTCCGTGGTTACCGTCACAACGGACGACGGCCGTGAGTGGTTGTTCGAGGAGCCGGGGTGGCGGAATCTCTGCTATGGGGTCGTCGACCGACAGTTTTATTGGTGGTCTGCGCGGCATCTGGTGGCAATACCACTCAGACCTGGCGATGATCTCGTCGAGGTGTGGACCGATGAGGATATCTTATTCGTTTTCGCAGCTCCCGGTGGTGAGTGGTTAATGGTCTGCGAAACCTCGGTGCGGCTGCTCGATGGGGACCGTGAGCTGTCTCGAGTCGAGTTGGCGGAAGCAATTGCGGACGTTCGCTGGAATCGTCCGTATCTGCTGGTTAACGACGTGAGTGGTATCTCGATCCGTGTCACTCTCGTCGAGGGCGGGCTGGTCGCCTGAACGGTTACGCGGTCAGGCTGGGGTCTTAGTAATGGAGAAAATCTTGACGACATCTGGTGGGCGCTCGGCTAGTCTGGGTCCGCGTTGGTGGGAAACTCCGGGGTCATGGCGTATCTGTTTGTTGCGGTGTGACGGTCAGGTGGGGGCGGTGGTGAATGCCGAGAAGCACATGGTCGATCGTGCGGTGGTCTCAGACGAGGTGGCTGGACAGCTTGAGCGGATTGCGCAGCAGATGGGCTTGGATGCGGGAGGCGGGGCGGTCGAGCCGTCGAGTAGCGCGCCCGGGTTCGAGCCGGTCAAGCCGGGCTTTACCAGGGATACGGGATTGATTCGACGACAGGTGAGTGGTCGATGAGCAATCCATCTGCCAACGACGTCAACGGTGTTGGCGAGGGGGCTGGGCCGGTTGGGTGGTCGTTGTTGTTGCCGCCTGGGTGGTGGCACATTCCGCTGGACGAGCGTCGCGGGCAGTCCGTCACTGCGCTGCTCGATCGCTGGCTGGCGTCCTTGCCGCGTGACCGGGTCGCCGTGCTGCGCCGGGAGCTGGACGGGGAGCTGACCCGGCAGGTCGAGCGGGCGGTCGTGAGCGGCGCGGTGGAGATGTATCTGAGCGTCGATCTGATGCGGGGTCTGCCGGTGGCGGCCTCGTGCCTGGTCACGGTGGTGCCGAGCGGTGCGGCGACGGCGCTGCCGGCCGCCGAGTTGGCGGCGTTGCTGGGGGAGCGGCCGGGCGACGAGGTGGGTGTGCTGGAGGTGGCGTGGGCGCCGGCCGCGCGGGTGCGGCGGCGGGAACCGGTCACCGAGGCCGACGGCCTGTCGACCGGGGAGCTCGCGGTCACCCGCCTGCAGGTGTACGTGCCGGTGCCGAACACGCCGGAGATGCTGCTGTTGTCCTTCAGCACCCCGATGGACCCGATCGCCGACGCGATGGTGGCGCTGTTCGACGCGATCGCCGGGTCACTGCGCTGGCGGCGGATGTGACCGGCCCGCAGCTCGATCCCGACGGCCCGTGGGTTCAGGTCGACCTGGCGGCCCAGCCACGGGAATGGGCGGCGAAAACCGTCAACCGGCGGTGGGCGGCACAGCGGCTCAACCCTGACCCGCACCGGGCCGAGGTGATCACGGGAAGCGTCGCCCGGATCGTCGGCGCTCTCGACACTGTGGCCCTCGACGAGGCGCTCCTGCTCTACCCGGCCGCCGACGAGCCGGTGGTGGCCGTAGTCGGGCTGCGGAGCTTCCCCGCCCCGCCCGGATTCACCCTGGAAGCGCTGGGCGAGGAGTTGTGCGTGCCCGAGGAGATGCTGGAGCGTCCGCGCCAGTGTTCGGTCGTTAAGACACCGACCGGGCCTGCGGTGCGGCTGGTCCAGCGCTATCGGGAGCCGATCTCCCCGGAGGTGGCCGAGATCCGCGACCACGTCGCCTACGGCTGGCTGGTCGCCCAGACCACGGTGGTCGTCGCATCCACGGCTTTTGTCGACCTGGTCGCCGCCGGCACCTGGATCACGGCGGTCGACGAGCGGTTCTCGGGAAGGACGCACGTGTCAGGGGTGAACGGATGAGCGACGGCCCGGAGAACTCACGTGGTCGCTGGTGGGAGATCCCCGGGCAGGGCCAGCCGACTGAGGAGGGCCACCGCGAGCTGATGACGGACAGCCGGGGGCGCAGCCGACCGGAACGGTCGCTGTCCGCCGGTGCCGACCTCGCAGAGGAGTCGCGGCATCCCGCGCGTGCTTTCCTGTGGCCGATCGTCTCGGTGGTCGCAGCCGCCGGGCTCCTTCTGTCAGTGATCTACGTTGTACGGTCGGGCAATCCCACATCGTCGGCGAGCGCTACCGCCGCGGCACCGACCGCATCGGGTAGTGCGCCGGGCGGCGTGGGAGCTAAACCGGACCCAGCGGTCAGCGCCGGTGCCCCGGCGCACTCGGACGGTGGGCCGGTTGCTAACGGCGGCGGATCGCGGACGATCTATGTCACTCCTGATCCCCCGAAGGGCCAACCGGGTAACCCGGGGGTCTCAGCCGATACCCCGGGCCGCCAGGTTGATGCCCCGCCGGGCCCGCTCGGTGCCCCGAACGGTAGCCCGGGTGGTGGGGGTGAGGATACGGGTAACCAGTCGCCCGGGACGCTGAGCTCGGGCACCACTGCCGCTCCCCAGGACCCGCCGCCCATGCTGGACGGCCACGCGCCCGATGAGCCCGGGCTGCGGCAGGGCGGAAAGCCGGAGCCTGGCACGGGCGGCTGCGATCCGTACAACACTAGGGCATACGACTGCAACATCGCCCGATACGCATTCGTCTACCCGGCCGGAACGAACAAGCCCTACGGCCCTGTGCCCGCTGGCCATTACCTGTCCGTGTGCCAGTCAAAAGGATCGACGTACTCGGCCGAGAACCACTCCAATGACTGGTGGGCATGGGTGCGGGTCGGATATTGGGTGTGGGTCCCGGTTGTGTTCTTGAAGGGTGCTCCTGGCAACGGGCCCGAGCCGGGACTACCGGTTTGTGACAGCGGGCCAACGTCCACCACGTCACCTTCCCCGCCGTCCGCCAGCAGCACGCCGACGTCATCGTCCACTGCACCACCGTCCACCACTGGCGGGCCGACGACCACCACAACGTCCTCCGGCTGAGCAAGCCCGACGTGCGTTGAGAAGGATCGCCGACTTCACCGGAGCGTCAATGATCGCCAAAAGTGAGTTGTGGCCGTGCACTACCGCACCGCCACAACTCACTTTTGGCGATCAAGCTCCGATGCCGCCCATGGCAGGCGCGATCCGCCGGGAAATATCAACTTCCGGAGATCTGGGGCGCTTCGTCGCACCGGCGACACGGCCCGACGTGGAAGAGCGGGCCGTCGGCTCCCGATTCCGCAGGTACCCGGTGACCGCACTCACCGAGGTAGTAACCCCCGCCGCCCTCGTCGTGCTGAGCGCCGGGTCCCGGCCGGGCCTGCGCGCTCGACTCGGCGGCCTGGCTCACACACTCTGGGCAGTACAACGCCAGATCGCATTCGCAGTCCTGCGGGCACTCCGACGGCGGCAGGTCCGACCTCGGCACCCGTTGCCCGCACACCGCCAGGTACACCCCGAACTGGAACTGCTCATCCGCCGCCAGTAGATGGGTCACTCTTTCCGGCCCCACCTGATCTCCTCCGATCCACAGCCTCGATAGGCGACGACACGACTTCGACACAGGTAGTGAACGCCTGGCGCACCGTCGGTGGCAGTGGCTGCGGCTGGGTATTGGGTCGAGGTGCCGGACGGGGGTCTCACTGGGGTCTCACTCGGTGGTGACGGCTTCCCTATCCGCTCGGCGACAGTCCACGATGGACCGCACCGAGCGATCGAACGGGGACGAGGAGCGACGACCATGGGTGGTGCGGCGGGCGGCAATAGTGCGTTGCGGGCGTTGCTGGCGGAGGCGCAGATGAGCAACGCCGGGCTGGCCCGCGCGGTGGTCAGCGCCGCCGCCCGGGAAGACAAGCATGTCGGCACCAGTGCCACCTCGGTGCGGCGGATGCTGGACGAGTCCCAGCCGCGCTGGCCGGTGCCCCGCCTGATCGCCGCGGTGCTGGCCCGGCGGTTGCACCAGGAAGTGACCGTCACCGACTGCGGGTTCGTCGAGCGCGAACCCACCGGGGAGGATCCGTATGACGGGTTGACGTGTTCAGGCACACTGGAGGGCACAGTCCGCACGGTCGTCGAGCTCTCGGGGCGGGACATGCGCCGTCGCAAGCTGCTGCTGGGCTCGGTGTTCAGTGTGGCCGCGTTCGCCGAACCCATGGTGGTCGCGCTCATCGTTCCTCCGGCGCAGGGCACCGCCCGCGCGGCGGGCCAGCGGGTGGGCATGACCGATGTGGAGGTCCTCACCGAACAGGTCGCCCACCTGAGCAAACTAGGTGCGCAGTTCGGGTCGGGTCGGGTGCGGGATCAGGTGGTGGTGCTGCTGCACCGGGAGGCCAACCAGTTGCTGCACGGCAGCTACTCGGAGAAGACCGGTAAAGCGTTGCTGTCCGGGGTCGCTCAGGCCACCCGGCTGGCCGGATTCATGGCGTCCGACACGGGCCGTGACGCGCTGGCCCAGCGTTACTACATTCAGGCGCTGGACCTGGCCATGCGGGCGGGAGACCGGTTGTATGCGGCTTTCGTGCTGGCCACGATGAGCCGGATGACGGTCCGGATCGGCGAGAACACGCCCGCCGAGCAGGACACGGTGCGATACGGGCGCCAAGCGGTCGCGCTGGCCCGGGCCGGGCTGAGCATCACCCAGGGCACGGCGACCCCAACGCTGGCCGCCGAGCTGCACGCACTCGAGGCACGCGGCCTGGCCCTGATGGGCGAGGCCAACGCGGCGCGCCGAGCGGCGTTGGCCGCTGAGCGACGCTACGAGTCGGTACGCCCCGGCGACGAGCCCCCGTGGCAGGGATACCGCGAAAGTGGTCTCACCTCCGATCTTGCTGTGTGTCTGCGCGTGATCGGCGACACCCAGCAGGCCACCACCCTGGGCAACGCAGCCCTGCAAGCCTGTGCTCCTGACCGGGTTCGTGGTCGGTGTATCGACCAATCAGATCTCGCCCTCACCCATCTGCGTGGCCGGGACCTAGAGCAGGCTGCGGCGTATGGCCGGTACGCGCTGCGCACCGCAGCCGACGTCAACTCGACCATCATCACCCAGCGGTTGTGCACCCTGCACCGGCAGATCCAGCCCCTGCGGGCCGGCTCCCCGCACCTGCGTGAGCTGGACGAACGACTCACCACCTTCTTCACCCGCAATGCCTGACAAAACTAACGCCCCATCCCGGCCCAGACAGACCGTTGTTCGAGTCCGGGGCGTACGGCTACGGTCCGCACGGCCGCAGGCCGGCTGGCTGCGGAAATCCACACCTCGGGCAACGATCACTGCGGCGGTCACCCACGAGGTCGGTTGCCAGTTGCTCCTTTCAGGCGCATCATAGTGGGGTCGCAGGTAGTCGGCCTGCGAAAGTGGAGCCCCGGCTCTCCGGACGGTGAGCGCGGGGCTTCCGCGTCTCTACAGCTCGATGACACGCACGTAGCCAAGCTCCTCGAGGAAAGATCCGTCACCACGAACGCAGGCTTGCAGGAAGCTGCCCGCCACCACGTCAGCGGCCCAGAGCAACGGTTCGTCGGTCGCTGTCAGGAACTCGAACCCCAGAACAGGACCATAGCCGGCGATACCCCTGAGGACCGCCGCGTCGTGCAGATTCTGTTTGCGCTGCCGCGCTTCGAACACGATGTCGGTCACGTCGTTGTCCAGCTCGAACGGGAGAGCAGCGACGCACCTGCCTCGACTCCGCTCCATGGGCTCTCCAGGCGCTGTTCGGGTCACTACGACAAGCGGTCGACCCAGCGTGCCGACGATCTTGGCCCAGCGAAGCCGCTCAGCCGGTCTCTCCCGAGCAAAGTGCGGACGGCGTTGGGCCGGGCGCAGCGCCGTGCGTAACCCGTCCCGAGCCGACTCGTCATCACCCGCCGCGAGCAACATCCCGAGGATGAACACGCCTGGGACGTAGCTCTCGTCGACAAATGCCTTCACGACGGTGTGGTCTGGCTTGGACGGACTGCCGGTACTCGGTCACTCGCGGCGAGAGCAGACGCCTCTAGAATCAGGACATCATCAGACAGCTGCAACGTAGGCATGTCCTCATCGGGTCGGTCATCGGCTAGCACCACAATGTCGCGAATCGCACGATCAAGCGCAGGCAGGGTGCCGGCTGACTCGCTCAGCTGCTGTTATAGAGCCGTTCGAGGTCGACGAGAATGACTTCGCCGTTGTGCTGAGCTTGGTGGAGCTGGTCGGTGAAGCCGACGCCGCTGCAGCACATCAGCCGCGACCCGGCGGCCCCGGGCCGGTCCTGCGCCACCAGCAGCTGCTGGATTCGCTGGAGCCGCTCGAGGTGTTCGCTGCCCATGATGGTGTCCCATTTGGCCTCGCCGATGCACAGCAGCGCGCCGTCGGGTGCGACGGCGGTCACGTCGACCTCCCAGGTGCGTCGGCGTGCCGGGTCGTTGACCACTCCTCGGCCGACGACCGCAGCCGTGCCGCCGAGGGTTCCCCGGTCGGCGAACGTCGTCACCCACGTTCGGCACAGCCCCTCGAAGTGCGGCCCGAGTACCGCGGAGTCGAATCGGGCCCGCGCGTCACGCCACACCGCCGTGGCGTTGCCCGGGCGTTCCAGGCGTGACCACTCGGGGCGCATGACAGCGTGGTAGAAGGTGACGAGTGGTTCGGTGATCCGGAAAGTACTGCGGGCCGGCCGGAACACGTCCGGTTCGCGGAGCAGGAAACCGGCGTCCTCCAGCACCGTCAGCGGGTGGCGCACCGCGTCATCGCGGCGGCCGACGAACGTGGCGATGCGACCGCGCGTGGTGTTGCCGTCGGCGACGGCGGCCAGGACCGAGTGATAGAGCGCCTTGTCGCGTAGGTCGGGCTCCTCTCCCAGCAGGTAACGGGCCTCTTTGAACAGCGGGCCCGCCGGGTTGAGCACCGTTCGGGCAATCCAGTCGTCGAAGTCGTCGGGGCCGGTTGGCGCGTCGCCTCGGGAGTATTCCCGGCGGTAGGCCGGTGTCCCGCCCACCACCGCATGCAGCCGTGCGGCCAGCCGCCAGTCCGTCACCTCCCAGAACCTGGCTGCCGACCGGTAATCCAGGGTGGCGACCGGGAGATCGAGACCCGCTCGTCCGCGCAGCGGAGCCGATCCGGACAGCAGGCCACCCATGAAGGTCAGTGCCGATCCACACAGGATCAGCCTGGTGCGCGAGCCCGAGCGTTGTGGGCGGCGTGGGCCGAACGCCTTCTGGACGATCGAGGGCAGCGCGGGGCTGGCGGCGCACAGGTAAGGGAACTCATCGAGCACGACGGTGAGTGGCCGGTTCTGACCCAGCGCGAGCAGGACATCGAGCGCCTGGTCCCAACCACTCAGGGCGGGGGCGGCCGGCATGCCGGACCGGCCGCCGATCGTCTCGGCCAGCAGACGCAGCGAGTCGGCCTCCGTCACTGTACAGAACGGTGGAGGTGTAGTTCCGGTGACTACATCTCCACTCTCCACGCGCACCGCCCCTCGGACGGGTCAACCGCCCACGTAGGGGACCTGGACGACGCGGGGTTCGCCGTCGCCGAGGTGCAGTAGGCCGCGGCCGGGTTGGACCGGTTGGCCCAGCAGGCTTCGGGGTGGCCGGATACCGATCAGATCACCCTCGGTGACGGACTGCGGGGCGAGCAGCAACCCCCGGCGGGCCTTCTTCAGGTCCACCTGCCAGCCGGAGAATCCGGTGCAGACGGCCTCGGCGTCTCCGGCGATCACCAGCGCCCGGCCCGACCCCGCCCCGGCCCGCAGCAGGGCGCGCAGCTCGTCCTCGGCTTGGCAGTCCCGCAGCAGCTCGGCGTCGTCCATGAGCACGACAGCCCGCTCGGGAGCGGCGGCCAGGGCCGCTTTCAAGTCGGCGGTAGCCAGCGCGGGGCTGGACAGCACGGTGGCGCCCTCGCCGGCCAGTCGTTGTAGCGGTGACGGGCGGGGGGTGATCGCGACGATGCCGACACCGGCGCGCAGCAGTGAGCGGGCCATGGCCACCAGCACGGTGCTGCGCCCAGAGCTCGGCGGCCCGGCCACCACGAAGGCCGGCGTGCCGGTGGCCAGATCCGGCCCGTACGCGCGCAGCGTGTCCCCGCCGATCCCGACCAGCGCCCACATGGACCCCGTGGTCTCGCGCAGCTCCCAGGCCTGCTCGAAACCCACCCGGGTCGGCAGCACGTCGACCCGGAACGGTCGCATCCCAGCCGGCAGGTCGGCGTCGCGCTCACCGGCCCAGGTCGCGATCCGGGCGAGTGCGGCGGCCTGACCCTGGCCGGTGGCATCCGGTGTGAGCAGCGCGACCTGGGTCTCCACCCCGGATTCGGCCCGCAGCGCCCGACCCGGTGGCATCGTCTCGGCGACCTTGCGCGGGTTGATCCCGATCAGTGAGAAGTCACTGCGATCCGGTAACCGGAACACCAGCTTGGCCTCGGTCAGCGTGGACATCCGCCCGGACAGCAGCGAGCGGTCCCCGGTGATGACCAGGTGCACCCCGACGCTGGCGCCTTCCCGCAGGATGCGCTGGACCTCCTCGGTGAGCGCGCCGTTGTCGACCTCGCCGAGGGAGATCGTGAACGACTCCCACCGGTCGATCAACACCACCAGGTGCGGCAGCCGCCGCAGCGGCGCCACCGCGGCCCGCTGCTCGTCGACGTCAGCGAAGCCGGACTCACCGAGCAGCTCGATCCGGTGTTTCAGCTCCGCGCTCAGGCGCCGAATGAGCCGGGCCGCTCGCTCGGTCTGGGTGTTGCGGACCACCGCGCCGCAGTGCGGCAGCTCGGCGACCGGTAGCAACGCGCCGTTGCCACAGTCGATCCCGTACAGGTGCACGTCCGCAGCCGAGTGGATCCGGGCCATCGAGCCGGCGATCGTCCGCAGGATCTGCGAGCGCCCACTGCGCGGCCCACCGACGGCGAACAGGTGCCCGAACGTGGTCAGGTCCAGGCACGCCGGGCGTTGCTGCTGGTCAGCGGGTAGGTCGTCGAGCCCGTAGGGCACCGGGGCGAGCCGACCGGGCGCGGGAACCGGTGCGGGCAGCTCGTCGAGCGTGAGCGCTTCCGGTAGCGCGGGTAGCCACGGGCTGGGTTGGGCCGGGATGCCCAGGGCCTGGGTGGCCTTACCGATCGCCTCGACGAGGACGGCCAGGTCGGTGACTTCTTCGTCGGCGCTCCCCCGCTTAGGTGGCGCGGGTGCTGGTTGGCCGAGCCGGGCCGGGTCCACGGTGGCGACCCACGGCTCGGCCGCGCCGACCGGCCCGGTGCCGGGACGCCGTCCTCCGACCCGACCGGCCTGCACCGGCACCAGCGAGCCGGCGCCGCAGCGGAGGTAGGCCCGGCCCGGGGTGGCCTTGGTGATCCGGGCCGCGTCGGGGGCGTCGATCACGTCGGTGGACTCGCCAGCGTCGGTGACCCGCAACGCGATCCGCAGGTCGGTGTTCGCCCGGATCTCCGGGGAGACCACTCCGCTGGGCCGCTGGGTGGCCAGGATCAGATGGATACCCAGCGACCGGCCGCGACGGGCCAGGTCGACCAGCCCGGTGACGAAGTCGGGCAGCTCGCGGACCAGCGAGGCGAACTCGTCGATCACGATCAGCAACCGGGGCAGCGGGGGCAGCCCCGGGGTGGCACCGGCGACGAGCAGGTAGCTCTCGATGTCGGGCGCGCCGGCGTCGGCGAGCAGCCGCTCCCGGCGGCGCAGCTCAGCTGAGATCGACTCCAGGGCCCGCTCGACCAGGTGCGAGTCGAGGTCGGTGACCATGCCTGCGGTGTGCGGCAGGTCCGCGCAGTCCTTGAACGCGCTGCCGCCCTTGTAGTCGACCAGAACGAACACCATCGCGTCCGGTCGGTTGGCCACCGCGAGGGAGGCCACCAGTGTCTGCAACAGCTCGGACTTGCCGGCCCCGGTGGTGCCCGCGACCAGCCCGTGCGGCCCGTCGCGGCGCAGGTCGATCGTGTGCGGACCGTCGAGACCGACCCCGACCAGCGCCTCGGTACTGCGCCCGCGCACCGCCCATCGTGCCATGATCGCGTCAGGGGTCGGCGGTTCCAGCCCCAGCAGGTCGAGTAATCGGCACGCGCCAGGCAGCGCGGCCTCCTCTGCATCCCCGCTGATGTCGCGCAGCGGGGCCAGCCCCCGGGCCAGGCGCTCACACCACGCCGGGGTGACGTACTCGGGACGGATGTTGGCCACCGGGTCCTCGCCGGCCTGGCGTACCTGCAGTCCACCCTCGGGGTCCACGGCCACGGTCGCCTGGCATTCCGCGGGCAGCAGCCGCTCGTCGGCGTCCAGGCACACCGCGTACACGCCGACCGAGGGACCCTCCTTGAGGATCTGGACCACCCCGGGCAGCAGCCGCAACCGCCGGGCACCGTCCAGGATGACCATGACGTCCGGGTCGGCGAACCTCACCGCCGAGGACTCGCGCAGCGCCTTACACCGGGCCGTGACGATCGCGGCCAGCTCGGCGACCCGCCGGGCGACGGTGTCAGCGTCGGTGCCCACCAGTGCCCTGGCCTGCGAGCTCTCGGCCGGACGGGCGTGCGGCAGCCAGCGCACCCACTCCCAGCTGCTTCGGCCCTCGGCGTCGGTGAGCAGGTAGATCTGCAGGTCGCCCGGGCTGTGCAGGACCGCGGCCTGGGCCAGCACCCAGCGCGCCACTGCCCGGGCCGTCTGCGCCGGACCGGCGATGCCGAGCACGCCGGACTCCCGCAGCCCCACCGTGACCGGCACGTCCAGCGCGGTCCAGGACACCGCCCGCCGATGCTCCTCGCGGGTCGGGTCGTCGAGCACGACCTGAGAGGGCAGGTCACCGGTGCCCAGGCGCACCAGCAGGTAGTCGTGGTCATCGCGGCGGCGCTCCCACAGCCGGCTACGCGGACCGACCGCGGTGAGCAGTGCGGCAGCCGGGTCGGGGCACTCGACGCGGCGGGCCACCTCCTCGGCGTGCAGGGCCGCCTTGGCCTCGGCCTCCAGCGCGGTCCTGCGCTGGAGGTACTCGGTGCGCCGCTGCCCGTAGGACTTGCGGCCACTCCGCCGGTCGGTGACGTAACTCCCGATCACCATGACCGGGCTGAGCAGGGCGAACCCGAGGTAGCTCCAGTGTCCAGGCTGGATGAGAGACACCATGACCACCGCCATGACCAGTGGGGCGAGAGCCATCAGGATCGGCAGTGGACGGCGTTCACCCTGGGTCGGTGGCGGCGGCACCCGGAACCGGGTCACCCGGGGCGGCGGCCGCAGCCGAGGCGGCCGGTTGTAGTCCAGCGCGGCGCCATCCTCCGACGGCTGCACCGCCGCGTCCGGTGGCGCCGGGGTGGCCAGCTCCAGGACGGTCCAGCCGACGGCGAGCTGACCGCCGAGAGGCCACGGCGTCGGCCCGGTGAGCCGTTCCCCGGCCAGCCAGCTCGGCAGATCTGTCGTCGGCGTCACGGCGACGGTACCGTCGGCCGCGATCTCGGCTGTGACGGCGGTCGCCGCCAGGCTGGGGTCATCGATCGAGACCGCGGCGCCCGGATCACCGCCGATCTGCGCGACCCCGGGGTCCAGCCGGAACACCCCGCCCGCGTCGGGGCCGCTGACCACCCGGATCTCGACCACACCCGCCGGCTCCGGCGGCGGACAGCCGGCCGGGTCATCGAGGCTGACCAGCGCGCCGTCGCGCAGCGGTGACGCGGACACCGGCAGCCGAGGATCCACCGCGATGCCCTCGACGTACAGGGTCGCGGTCCGTGAGCCCGGCCGCAGCAGCCTGGCGAGTGCGGTGACGACCCGGCTCGCGGTCGCCTCCGGCGCGGTATCGAGGACGACGTCCGCGCGCCGCTGCACCAGCGGGTCGACGACCGTGAACGTCAAGCGCACCCGTTCCCCCTCCTGATAGCCGCCTGTCTTCAGGCAACCTGCCCGGGCTCCGGGGCGGCGAACATGAACCCGCGTGGCCGTGTTTCACCAGCGACGCCGGTCCGCGCGCGGTATAACGAACGGTATAACGATCGGGCGCAGCACCGGCGATGCGCCACTGCGGTAGGTTCAGCGGTCGGACCTGGATGCACCGGAGGTGTGGAGTGGCCACAGATAATCGCCCTGACGCGGGCGTTCGCCCTGCGCAGGCGTGTGGTAGCCCGACCGCCCGCCGCATCATGTTGGGCGCCCGGCTGCGCCGGCTGCGGGAGGCTGCCGATATCTCGCGCGCGGAGGCCGGCTTCGCCATCCGCGGTTCCGAGTCGAAGATCAGTCGGCTCGAGCTCGGCAGGGTCAGCTTCAAGGTGCGGGACGTGACCGACCTGCTCACGATGTACGGAGTGACGGATCCCGACAAGCGCGAGGCGTTCCTCGAGATGGTCGCCCGGTCCAACGAACCCGGCTGGTGGCATCGCTACACCGATCTGGTGGCCGACTGGTTCCAGGACTATCTCGGGCTGGAGGAGTCGACATCCCGGATCCAGGAGTGGGAGCAGCTGCTCATCCCCGGCCTGATGCAGACCGAGGACTACGCGAGGGCGATCACCAGCCACGGCTGGTCCGCCTTGTCGAGTCAGAGCGTGCAACGCCAGGTCGCGGTGCGGATGCGGAGGCAGGAGCTACTCAACCGGTCGCATCCACCCAAGCTGTGGGCCGTCATCGACGAGTCCATCCTGTACCGGCCGATCGGTGGCCGACGGGTGCTGCTGGGCCAGATCGAGTACCTCCTTGAGCTCACCAAACGGCCCCACATCACCCTGCAGGTGCTGCCGTACCAGTTCAGCGGGTACGCCGCCGAGGGCTCGTTCACCACACTGCGCTTCGCTGAGCCAGAGCTGCCGGATGTGGTCTACATCGAGCACCTCAGCGGAGCGCTCTACCTGGACAAGCGATCCGATACCGAGCTGTACGGCAGGGTCTTCGACCGGCTGACCGTTGATGCACACACTCCCGATCACACCCGGCAATTGCTCATGAAGAGACGAGCCGAGATCTAGCCCGCGCCGTTCAGGGTTTGCGGCCGATCGCTCCCGCGATGCAGTGCTGAATCGGGTCCAGCGGCTTGATTCGCGGCCCGTCGGACCACCAGTCGGCGCACCGGACCAGCCCGGGCTCGACCAGTTCCAAGCCAGGGAACATGCCCGCTATCTCGGCGCGGGTGCGAAACACTCCGCTGCCCATCGGGCTGTGCAGAAAAGCCCGTTCCACCCTCCTGGCGAGCTCGCTCAGCTCGGGGGTCTCGGGGTCGAGGAAGTGGCTGATCGCCACGTAGGACCCCGAGGGCAGGGCGTCGATGTACTCGGCCATGATGCTCTGCGGGCTGCGTTCACCGTCGTAGTGGTGCAGCGTCCCGAGCTGGAACAGCGCGATGGGCTCGGAGAAGTCGAGGTACCTGCGCACGATCGCGCTGTTGATGATCTGGTGTGGCTCGAAGATATCGGCGGCGCTGAAGTGTGTCCGGTCGTTCTCCTCGAGCAGTGCCCGGCCGTGCGCGAGCACGATCGGATCGTTGTCGATATACACCACGCGAGCGTCCGGCCGGATTCGCTGGGCGACCTGGTGAGTGTTCTCTGCCGTGGGCAGTCCCGACCCGCAGTCGAGGAACTGGGTGACGCCGGTCTGGCTGGCGACGAAGCGGGTCACCCGGATCAGGAAATCCCGGTTGTCCGACGCCATTCTCGCGGTCTCCGGGCAGGCCTGCTGGGCCTGGCGAACGACCTCGCGGTCGACCTCGTAGTTGTCCTTACCGTTCAGGAAGGCGTCGTAGACCCGGGCGATGCACGCCTTGGTCGTATCGATGTAGACGGGAGCGGCGTCATCCAGCAGCGGGGTGTCGGCACCGGGCATTGCGAACCTCACAAACGTTGCATCGTCGGTGGTACGGGTCAGGACGCGGCCGAGCTTAGAAGGGTGGCCGCCCGCAGTAAACCACGGGGTGTGGTGTTGCCGGTGCGCCGGCTGGCCGGCGCACCGAGCCCGCCCGGCTCGCGCCGTGAGCAGATGCACGTGCATTGACGGGTGCATCTGCGCGCGCTACGCTGTCCCCAGTGCGCCGGCAGGTGCACGGACCGGGGTTAGGCCTACAGAGGGGAGTGACAGTTCGTATGTCACAGGTGGTTCGAAACGGTATGTCGGCCGCGGGCCTTGCCGGGGTGGCGTGGCGCAGGAGCCTGCGCTGCGGTCAGCTCGGCAACTGTGTGGAGGCTGCGGCGCTGGGCGGGGACGATGTCGCGATGCGTAATTCCCGTCATCCGAGTGGCCCAGCGTTGATCTTCACCCGCGGTGAGATAGCCGCTTTTCTGGCTGGTGCCAAGGATGGCGAGTTCGACGATTTCGCCATCTGAGCCGGCCTCCAGCGCCGTGATGTGACGCTGGCGACCGGCGCGTCCCCTCTACCACAACCCGAGGGTGACGCCGGCAATGGTACCAACTGGCAGGGGGGGAACCGGGTGCCGGTGCGGGGTCATCGCTGATCGGTCGATGACGCTGGTTCGCGCCATTCAGAGGAGCTGGCGTGGCCGGCCAGATCATCCGCACCGTGCACCTGGTTTTTGTTGTGAGCTGTGCGACCGCCGAGCGGGGAAGAGCCTCAGCCGCTGGTCGGCGGCCGTTCGACGAGCTGGCTGAGGTAGAGCTGCTCACCGAGCTTGTCGATCAGCTCGAGGTTGGTCTCGAGGTAGTCGATGTGCTCCTCCTCATCGGCGAGGATGCGCTCGAGGAGGTTGGCGCTGGTGATGTCGCCTTTGGCGCGGCACATCGTGATGCCGGGCCGCAGCCGCGCGACGACGTCCATCTCGACAGACAGATCCGCCTCGAACTGCTCTCGCACGGTCTGCCCTATCCGCAGCGGGAGCAGCTTCTGGTAGTTCGGGAGACCCTCCAGGAACAGGATGCGGTCGGTGATCCGCTCCGCGTGGTGCATCTCCTCGATGGACTCTGATCGGGTGTGCTCGGCGAGTTTAGTGAATCCCCAGTTGGCCTGCATCTTGGCGTGCAGGAAGTACTGGTTGATGGCGGTCAGCTCGCTGGTGAGCTGTTCGTTGAGTAGTGCGAGGACCTCATCATCGCCGCGCATATCGCGAACCCCCTCGGGATCGATCACTGGATGATGGCGACGTTACGCCAGCCGGCCAGACTTGTCACTGAAGGTGAGCCTGCCCTGACCAGCGGTTATAGGGGTCCGGCTCGTTGGTCGAGTCCGGTGGTCAAGCCCAGCGGTCAAAGACTAGTGATCAAATTCAGCACCGCAGTGGGCTGCTCGACTCATGAGCATGGGCGCCGAGCAGGGCAACGATCTTCTCAACGCAGGAGCCGCATCCAGTACCGGCCTCGCAGCTGCGGACCACGTCCTTGACGGTGCATGCCCCGTCCGCGATGCATCCGCGCACCTGTGCCTCAGTCACCGCCCGGCAGATGCAGACGTACATGGCTCCGCCGCTCCTCGATCATGTTCTTAGGCAAGGCTAAGCACAGCAGATCATCGGCCCAACGTCCAGGGCGTGTTTCGCAGATTTCGTGCTTAGTGATCGACTCTACTGTCGAACTCGGCGTACTGAGAGCACCCGAGGTGTGGCGGGTGCTCTCAGTACGTCATGATCGTGGTTTGTGTGCCGGAAACGACACGGGATGTCGCTGACGGCACACAAACCACGATCATGAGCGGGTACAACTTCGTTAGTCCTGCCTGCCGCCCATCACGATGTCATCGTGCATCGCCGAGGTCGGGCATCCGGCTCGATGCCTGTGGACGCCCTGAGTGCCTTCCTTGCGCGGCGCCGGGTGGGTCAGGGACCGATGGGAGGACCCCGAGCCCGCTCACGTTGAGGGTCGGCCCCCACGCCGCTACTACCAGTTGACCATGGAAGGCCGCGCCCGCGCCGTCCACGCCCTCCACAGCGGTCGCGACCGCAGCGGCCTGAGCCGGCTGCTCACCCCACCCCAGCCCGCTGTCACCCCCACGACCGAGGCAGGTCTGGCATGAGCGTCCAGCGAAAATCCGCCGCGGTCGGCGCCGGCCTCATCGGCGGCGGCGCCGTCGGCATCGGTGTGGCTGACATCGGCGGCGTCGGCGACATCCTCAGCGTCGGTGGGGCCGGCGACGTCGTCAGTGCAGGTGGGGCGGGCGATGTCGTCACCGCCGGTGGGGCTGGCGACGTCCTCAGCGGCAGCATCGGCGATGCTGCCGGTCTCCTCGGCTTCCTCGGCAACGTCGTCGTGGGCGTCGTGATCGGCGGCGTCATCGTCGCCGGCTTTCTGCTCCTCCTCGGGGTCTTCGGCGTCGTCGTCGAGGTCGGACAACGTCGAGCCGAGCAGGTCCCCGCGCACCTTCGCGCCGTCCCGTCTCTCACGCCCAGGACGCTGCGGTGGGTGCGCGGTCTCCTGCCCGGTGACGAAGGTGCGGCTTGGTTGGCTGAGGTGACGTCCTGTCTCGCCGAGGCGCACGACAAAAGCGAACGACGCCGGTATCTCCGCAGCTACCGTCGCGGGGTGCCGCGGTTGATCTGGACTAGCTGGGCACTGCATTGGGGCGGTTCGCGATCCCGAAAGCTGTCGTGACCACGAGTTGCGGGACGGTGACGCGTTCAGGAAGGCGTTAGCGCGGGGGTGGGTCTGCGGCCGATGCCGCGGACTTCGAAACCGACCCGGCGCAGGACATCGGCGTCGAGCAGGTTGCGGGTGTCGACCACGACGCGGTGCGCCACCAGCTCGGCCAGCCGGCCCCAGTCCAGTAGCTGGAATTCCGGCCATTCCGTGAGCACCACCAGGGCGGCGGCGTCCGAAGCGACCTTGAGCGGGTCATCGGTGACCTGCAGGTCGTCGGTCACGCCGGGCACGGCGGCGGGCACCCCGGGGTCGTAGCCGATCAGATCCGCGCCCTCGGCGGCCAGCAGCGCGGCCACCGTCAGGGCCGGGGAGTCCCGCAGGTCGTTGGTACCGGCCTTGAAGGTCAGGCCCAGCAGCCCGATCCGCTGCCCAGCCAGCGACCCGCCGACGGCGTCGCGGACCTTGGCGACCATCCGGTGCTGCTGGTGGGTGTTGGTGTCCAGGCTGGCCCGCAGCAGTGGGAAGTCGAAGTCCACCGCAGCACACACCTGGAGTAGCGCGTGCGTGTCCTTAGGCAGGCATGATCCACCCCAACCGGGGCCTGGCTGCAGGAATGCCTGCCCGATCCGCCGGTCATAGCCGATACCCTCGGTGACGTCCAGCACGTCGGCCCCGAACTGCTCGCACAGCTCGGCGATGGTGTTGACGTAGGACAGCTTCATCGCCAGGAAGCAGTTCGCGGCGTACTTGACCATCTCGGCACTGGCGGCGTCGGTGAGTACCGTCGGTGCACCCAGCCGCGCGTACAGCGCCGCGACCCGTTCCGCGGCGTCCTGGGCGTCGCAGCCCACCACGATGCGGTCGGGATTGAGGAAGTCCTCCACCGCTGAGCCCTCCCGCAGGAACTCGGGGTTGCTGACCACCGCCACGTCCGCGCGCGCCAGCAACCGCGCGGTGCGCGCTGCGGTGCCCACCGGCACGGTCGACTTGTTGACCACCACGCACCCCGCCGGCAGCAGGGAACGCACCTCGGTGGCCACCGCCTCCACCGCGGACAGATCCGCCGCGCCGCCGGCACCCATCGGAGTGGGCACACACAGGAACACCACCTCAGCCGCGTCGGGCCCCTGACCGACCGCGGCGGCGGCTCCCACCACGAACCGCAACCGGCCGGCGGCCAGCCCCTGCGCCACCAGCTCGGGCAGTCCCGGTTCCAGAATCGGCACGTCCCCAGCGGACAGTCGGGCCACCTTGCCCTCGTCGACGTCGGCGCACACCACCCGATGCCCCAGCGACGCCAGGCACGCGCCGGTGGTCAGGCCCACATACCCGGAGCCGACCACCGCGATCCGACGCACGAACATACGCTCTCCTCTCACGCTGTGTTACTTCCATGGTTGCACACGGCAACCGGGTCAGAGATCACCGCCGTAGGGCACGTCGTTCACCCACTCGGAGCTCATCCACAGCCGCAGCGCGTGGGTGGCGCGCACGTCGTCGGCGTTGTACGTGAGCAGTCGGGCCCGCTGCGTCAGATCCGGTTCCCCGCCGCCCAGCCCGACAGCGTCGGAGTACCAGCGCATCGAGTTCTCTCCACTGGCTTCCGGATCGTGCCAGGAGAATCCGGCGGCGGCCGGGGCGACCGTCTTGAGCCCTTTGCCCTGCGGGCAGAGGAACTCGGCGCTGACCACCGCGTACAGATCGACCCACGCCTCGGAGGAGATGAACTTCCGCACCTCGGCGGCGGTGGGGATCCCGGGGGCGCCGGCGAAGCGCTCGACGGAGGAGAGCATCCAGCGGTTCTCGGCCTGCTCGTTGTAGCAGTAGGCGGCCAGGCTCAGACCACGCTCGGCGGCGCGGGAGCGTACGTCGGTCAGCCAGCTCCAGAACGCCGCGAAGGACCGCGCCTCGTCAGAAGTCGGCACGGGTTCCCAGGTGACGAAGCCGCGGTAGCCAGGCACGATCCCGATGTCGGAGCCGGACAGCAGACATCCCCACAGGTAGGCCCCGTCTTCATCGAAACTCTCCATGTCCACGTCCACCTCGACGTCGGCGCGTCGCACGGCGATGCGCCGGTGACGCCGCACCAGCGTGAGGTCCCGCTGCCAGGCCCGCGCCAACCACACCGCGTCGCGGAAGGCCATCCCGACCATCGGCGCCGGTGGCTCACCCGCCGGGTCCAGCGCGGCCAGCGTGTCCACGGTGGCGACCCCGGCCGCCCGCAGCGCCATCGTGTCCTCTCCCCCTCGTAGCACCATGCTGACGTCCCGGGCCGCCCGTAGCGCCGGGCCGCAGGTGGGCCACCAGGGGCAGGAGCGGCATTCGGTGACCCGGGACGGCTGGGCCAGCGGCTCGGACTCGGTGGCTGCGGCCCGCGCGACGGCCAGCCGATCGGCGAACCGGGCGTCGTACTCGACCATCGCGGTATGGCCGCCCGACCAGGTGGGGGCGTCCAGGTCGTACCAGACCACCACGTCGGCCTCCAGCCCGATCACCCCGCCGGTGGCCCGACCGCGGGTCGCCAGTCCGGCCGCCTGCAGCAGCCGGAAGGTGTGCGCCAGGCGCATCTGGTCCCGGGCCAGTGGGCGGACCTTGCGCTCCGGGTCGGTGCGGGCCGCGCTCAGGTCGGGCTGGGTCAGTGGGCTGGTCCGAGCCCCGGAGCCGGGGTCGGTGACCTTGTGTCGCACGACGATCACCGGAAGGTAGCCGCCGTGGTGGCGCACCAGCAGCTCCGCGCCGCCGCGCCGCCCGCCCGAGGGATCCGCCGGCAGCAACCCACCCCAGACGAAAGGCACGCCGCGGTTGAGCAGAGCCAGCGTGGCGGCGCGGCGCGCTTCGGCGGGCAGCTCGGGCGAGACCTCCGCCCAGTCAGCGCGGTGGTGCGCAGCCAGCCGGTCGGCCACCACGCGGCGGTGGGCGGCGGTGTCGGCGATCCGTCGCGCAGTGGTTGCATCCAGAGCCGCACGCGGTGCGCCGGCTGCTGCAGGGTCGTGTTCCAGATGCACCCGGCGACGGCACCGAGTCACCACAGCCGCGTCGAGCAACACTGCCGAGTTCACGCCATCAGACTAGAGCGAGGGACCGACAGTTGCGCGTTCCCCACGCTCCGATGCTGAGAGACTGCCGCCTTTCGCCGGCGGGCCGCTGGCACGCAACCCGACACAGCTGGCCACCAGCCCGACACACCCGGCTGCCAGCACGACGGCCGCGAATGCGAGTGAGTCAGACGGTTCGGAATTGGCGGATCTGGTGACAGAGGTCACGGGAGTCCGAGTTGTGGGGGCGTTTCATCAACTCGGACTCTAATGGCTGGAGGCGGTCCAGCACCCGGGTGGACTTGATCGCGGGCACCGTGAGCAGGGTCTTGCGGCCGGTCTGGATACCGAGGTTGACCTCGCCGTCCCGCAGGTAGCTGGTGGCCAGCGAGGTCAGATTGAACGTCCGGCTACGGGCCGTGGAGGTGTCATAGAGGGCCAGGCACTCGCGAAGCGCGGGGATCGCGATGTTCGTATGCCGTGGCTTGGTGGCCGCGAGCTCGGCGTGCACCGTCCCGATCATCGCGAACATCTCTCTGCTGTCGTAGTCCTGAGCCCAGTTGGGCACCTCGTTGTGCAGCTCCGCCAGCGCCAGCTCGGACTCGGACCGATCGAGCAGCTTCTGCGCCATCTCGTCGTCTTTCATGATCGCGTACGCCCACGCCTCGTTGGCGCACAGCAGCGCCACGGCCCGCTCCGACCCACCGCGCTGCGCGGCGAGCTGGCCCAGCTGGAACCACTTGAGGGCCTCATTGGCCTCTCTGTCGTGCAGATAGATCCGGCCGATCCAGAACATGATGCGCGCCATCAGGATCGAGTCGCCGGCCTGGTTGGCGAATTCCAGGGCAGTGGAGTAATGGCCGTGTGCGGACTCCCGCAATCCCACGTCGAAACTTGTCCACCCGGCCAGACCCTGCAGGTCGCCCAGTGCCCGAAACAGCCGTAGGCGCACCTCGTCCTTGCCCGACGCGCCCAGCAGGCGCTGCGCCCAGGCCAGCTGGGCGACGACCGCGTCTCGGCAGTTTCCGCCGCCGAACTCGTAGTCCAGCGCACGCAGGGCCCTGGTGGTCGCCTCCACCTGCTTGACGTCCATCACACCGATCCGATTCGGCATCGGCGTCAGGACATGGCCGGGCAACAATGGCCCGCGGTCGGCTCCCAGCGTTGTGGTGCCGAACAACATGGCGGAGCCATGCGCCAGGAGCTTCCGTCGCTTCACCGCCTTCTCCTTCTCCGCCTTTGCCTTGTCGACTTCGTCCACCTTGTCGGGGGGTCCGACCAGGCTCATCGCCGTCGCCGGGTCGTAGGACAGGCCCATGTACCCTCGGGGGATGCCCAAGCCGACGGAGATCCGCACCAGCACGTCGTAGGCCATGACCTGGCGACCCTTGAGGATTTCCGAGACCTCGGACTGGGACTGCCCGGTCAGGGCCGCGATGTGTCGTTGCGAGATGCCCTCCCGCCGGAGCAGGCGGTAGACTGAGCTGATGTCGCGAGCCGCCAGCGCCCGCTTCATCTCTGGTTCATTCCACGTCTCCAGAGACAACCGGGCGTCTCGTCCGCCGGTCACGTTCATCTCGGCTCCCCCTTGTCGTCCGACGGGCGACATGTACAGAGTAGGCATGCTCCACGTCGCCCGTGAAGAGCACTTCAGCGAAGCTAATCGGCGCGACCTGTCAGGTCGTGCCGCTCACCGTCTTAGCATGCCTGGCCGGCGCAGCATGGCGCATGACGGGTTTAAACCGGCCGGACAGCTTTGTAAGTTGGTTGAGGCGGCACGACCAGGATCTCGTGTCAAGCGATATTAGTCGGTACGTGGCCTGGGCTGCGGGAAGGTGGCGAGGTGGACCGGGTGCTGGGTCAGATGATCCAACGGGCGGTATGGGAGCGGCTCGACATGCTCGAGGAGCTGGTATGCAGCGCCGACAACGGGTCTCTGCTCTCGCTTGCACGCAGTGAGCTGCCCCGGTTGACCCATGGGTGGCGCGCGCTCCTCGCCACCCATGCGCCGGATCCTCGAGGTCGCTGTCCGGAGTGCTCGAGCCGCTGGCGGCCTCGAGCCGCGCCGTGCACGGTGTGGCGGGCTGTGCATGAGCACCTCGTCTCCGCCGAGGCCGTGTCGGCCAGGGCCCCCGCCGGGGCTGGTGCCGCGCGCTGATAGTCGCCGTTATGTCAACTCCATAGAGCTGGCGGTCTCGCTGCCGTTCGTTGGGCTCCCCCCCCCACCCACGAATGGCCTGAGCAGCCGCCATGTGGCCGGTGATCCGGCGAACGTCCGTGCCCCCGACCGAGATGTCGAAGGATCACCGGCCACCCCCTACCTCTCACCGGCGGTGCTGCACGCCCCGCGTACCGCCGGTGGGAGCTCCACAACCCACCGAGTGGAGTGCCGCGCCGGTGGCGGCGTCGTTTCCTGACCGACCGCCACCGCCAACGTCGACCCGATGACCGCCGGATCCCGTCGCTCGGTGCCTGGTGTGAATTCCCAGCGCACCGCGACACGGGAGTCCCCCGTCCGGCGCCGGACGCGTGCAGCGCAGGCACTCGCGATAGGGGCGGGGCCGTTCGAGAGGAACGGTCCCGCCCCGCAACGCTACTGTCGAGCTCGGTGCGGTGCGGGCGAGTTCACGCCGGGAGGTCGACTATGGCGAAGATCCTGATTCTGACCGGGGATGCTGCGGAGTCGCTGGAGGTCATGTACCCCCTGGGCCGCGGACCTGGCCTTCGCCGAGGTCGACCCTGCTGATTACGTCGCCCTTGTGGTCCCGGGTGGGCGGGCACCGGAATACATCCGCAATGACGCTGACTGCACACGCATCGTCAAGCACTTCTTCGCCGCCGACAAGCCGGTGGCGAAGAAGTGCCACGCGGCGCTGGTCTTCACCGCGGCCGGGGTCCTGGCGGGCCGGCGAACGGCGGCCTACCCGGCGCTGGAACCCGACGTGACGGCGGCCGGCGCGGAGTTCGTGAACGGTGCCACAGTCGTGGACGGCGTGATGGTCTCCGCGCGGGCCTGGCCGGACCACCCCGAGTGGATGCGTGAGTTCATCCGGATCCTGCGCGCCAAGTCACCCACTGCCTGATCGCTCCGGGCCTGATTTCTCTGGGCCTGAGGGTTCATCCGGGCCTGATTGATCTCGGGCCTGATTCATCTGGGTCCGATTCAGGTGGCCCCGATTCATCTCGCGCATCCCAACCGGGTACGGCGGCCGTCGAGGTCGCGGCAGGGCAGCCGAGGCACGCTGCCGGCCCAGCAGCGCCAGGAACCGGATCAACGGCGTGCTGCAGTGGTGCCGACCGGTCACGTGATCACCGTCCGTTCCTGGTGGACGGTGGCCCCAGCCGATCTGAGAGTCAGGCCGGGGCCACCGTCGTCCTGGTGCGTTACCGCAGCGCTCAACCGGGGGGTAGCGGGAGCGCTCCACCAGGAGTCGGTAAGCTACTTTTAGCTTGCTTGCTCTTCAGAGCGTAACATGGAGAAATTTTCACAGCAACTTCCATGATCTTGTATCCTCTGATCGGGTGAACGTGACAGAGAGGACCCTCGTGGCACAGCGCAAGACGATCCGGTCCCGCCGGTTGGGCAAGCAGATCCGGCGGCTCCGCGACGATGCTCAGCTCATCCAGGAGAAGCTGGTCGAGCTGATGAACGCCGACCAGCCCCGGCAGCGCCGGATCTCCGCCGCGCACCTGTCCCGGGTGGAGTCCGGCATCGCCCGGATCACCGCCGAGCACCTGGACCGGATCAGCACGGTGCTCGACGTCGGCGCCGAGCAGGCGGGCACGCTCGACGAGCTACGCCGCCGGGCCGACGAACGGGGCTGGTGGCAGGAGTACTCGGACGTCGTCGACGAGGCCATCGAGATGCTGGTCGAGATCGGCGAGGACGCCGGCACCGCGCGCAGCTACGACATCGCGTTCGTGCAGGGTCTGCTGCAGACTCGTGGCTACGCCGAGGCGGCGATCGAAAACGGCCGGGCCTTCGTCCCGCCGATCAACGTCGACCGGTTGGTCGAGCTGCGGATGCGGCGCCAGCAGCGGCTCGGCGAGAAGGGCTTCCAGGGCTTGACCGCTGTCATGACCGAGGGCGTTATCCGTACCATGGTGGGCAGCCGAGACGTCATGCGTGACCAGCTACGACACTTGATCGAAGTGACTCAGGAGTACCCGGTGACGATCCACATCCTGCCCTTCAGCGCTGGAGGCTTGCCTGGTTCCGACAACTTCGTGATCTTCGAGTTCCCGGATGACCTCGACGGTGACCTGGTGTATGTGGACAGCAGCACGGCACAGCGCATTCACGACGAGCGCGACATCGTCCGGCAGTGCACCTACACCTTCCATGCGGCTCTGGCCCAGGCTCTGCCCGCCCGCGAGTCACAGGACCTGATCCGCACAGTCATGGAGGAGCTGTGACCCGGTGGCCCGCACACCCAACCCGTACCCCTCGCTCGACGATGCCCACTACGACGCTGTGGTCAACGGCCGGTACGTGAAATCGGCCCTCAGCAGCCCCAATGGTGGCTGCCTGTCGTTCACTACGGCGGCTGGCCTGATCGGCTTCCAGGACGACAAGCTGCCCCCGCCCGAGCGCAAGGCCCGCACCCTCGTCTTCACCCAACCCGAGTTGGCCGCCTTCATCGCCGGTGCCAAGAACGGAGACTTCGACCACCTCCTGGAATGACTTCCCCAGCCCGTCCCCCAGAGCCCCCGCGCCAGCTGCGGGGGCCGATCACCGTGAGATCGGCAGGAGTCGGCTTGACCCATAGAGGAGTGCGCTCGCTGTGATCGTGGTCTTCTTCGTTCGCCCGCCTGGACGGAGAGCGTGAGCCTCCGAGCTGACGAGAGTACGCGTGATGACGTGGCGCATGTCGACGAGTCAGGCGTGCGTTGCCCGGACGGCACCCGCCTGGTCGGACTGGTCGCTGTGCTTACCCGATCCCGCAGCCGCCCCGACCTCGCCGGGCCTCTGCGCGGCTTCTTGTTGCCCGGCCGCGATTTCCTGCATTACTACGACGAGACTCCAGCCCGCCGGGTTCAGATTGCCGACATCATCGCGAGGTTCCCGATCAGCGGCGCACTCATCATCACCAAGACCACTACCGACCAGCTGCAGGAGCGTGCTCGTGCCCGGCTGCTCACGGCCCTCCTACCCAGACTGCAGCACGTCGAGCACATCGGTCAAGTGATCATCGAGTCTCGCGGTGGAAGCGACAAGCTTGACCGCCGCGTTCGAGACCGGCTCCGGCGTTCACGCAGCATCACAGCGGATCTCCACATCGACCACGCCCGGAAGCGGGAGGACGAGCGGCTATGGTTGCCAGACTTCATCGCCGGTAGCTACATCGGGGCACTCAGCGGCGCGGGACCTGAGCCGTGGAAAATCGTCTCGGAATCTCATATCATTGAAGTGATCTCACTGGACTGTGGTCCCCAATGAACCCTGTGGTCCCCAATGAACCCTGTGGTCCCCAATGAACCCTGTGGTCCCCAATGAACCTTGACCTCACTATGCCCTGAGTAGCGCGACGCCCGGAGTCCCACGACGACGCGGGCACATCCGGGCGTCTTCGGCTGCGTCCGCAGACCAGCCTACTAGGAAGCAGGGTAACACCTATGAACGAATCAGGCACCGACGTACCCGCCCGTCCGGCCCAGGCTCTGAGAGGAGCTGTGACCCAGCGGCCCACACGCCCAACCCGTACCCCTCGCTCGAGGATGCGCAGTTCGCTCGCTGTGATCGCGGTCTTCTCCGTGCGCCCGCTTGGGCGGAGACGCGAGCCTCCGAGCCGACGAGAGTGCGGGTGACGACGTCGCGCATGTCGATGAGTCAGGCGTGCATCGTGCCCGGCTGCTCACGGTCCTCCTGCCCAGGCTCCCAGCACGTCGAGCGCATCGGTCGAGTGATCATCTAGTCTTGCGGTGGAAGCGACAAGCTTGACCGCCGCGTTCGAGGCCGGCTCCGGCGTTCACGCAGCATCACAGCGGATCTCCACATCGGCCACGCCCGGAAGCAGGAGGACGAGCGACTGTGGTTGCCAGACTTCATCGCCGGTAGGACGCCACGTTGGGACAGACAGGCTGGGTCGGCTACCACTGGGTCGTACTCGTTGAGGACTGTTCGCTTCGGGCCCACTTACTGAGACACGTTTCTTGCTGTGGCGCACATCCGCAACCCGCGTGGATGCAATACGGCAGCCCGTGCGGGGTGGACGTGTTGGCCGGGAAGGAGCCGCAGGCGCCAGCGGGCGGTGAGGGTGGCCAGGGCGAGGGTGGCCTCGGTGACGGCGAAGATATCGCCGATGCATTTGCGGGCCCCGCCACCGAAGGGGATGAAGGCCACGCGCGGTGGCGCTGCGGTGTGCCCGTCAATCCAGCGGTCGGGGTCGAAACGGCCGGGATCGGGGTAGAGATCGGGTCGGTGGTGGAGGAGGTAGGCGCTGTAGACGATGGTGCTCCCGGCCGGGATGGGGTGCCCACCCAACTGGGTGTCGGTGGTGGTGGTGCGGGTGAGCATCCAGACAGGCGGGTACATCCGGAGGGTCTCGGTGATGACCCGGCTGGTCAGTTCCAGTCTCGGCAGGTCCTCGAAGCCGGCGGGCGCGCCCACGAGGACGGCGTCGACCTCGGCGTGCAGCCGGTGTTCGACCTCGGGATGGCCCGCCAGCAGGTGCACCGCCCACGCCACGGGGTTGGCGGTGGTCTCCGACCCCGCGAGGAAGAACGTCATGACCTGGTCGACGATCTCGGTGTCGGACAGGCCCTGGTTGTCGGCGGGGTCGCGGGCGCTCAGCAGCGCCGAGAGTAGGTCGCCACGGTCGGCACCACTGGCTCGGCGGTCGGTGATGACGCGACCGATGATCCCTCGCAGGCGGAGTAGGGCCCGGTCGTAACGGTGGTTCCCGAAAATAAGGATCTTGTCCAGCGGTGGCGGCATGATCACGCGCTTGTAGGCCCCCACCAGGACGGTACGGAAATCGTGGAGCACCGCGTCGAGCAGAGTAGCCGGCAGTGCGTCAGAGAACATCGTCTCCACCGCGGTCCTGGCGGTCAGTGTCATCATCTCGGACAGGACGTCGAGGACCTGGCCGTCCCGCCAGGAACCGGTCACCTCGGTGATGTGTTTGGTCATCACCTGCGCGTAACCGGGCAGCCGGGTGGGGTGGAAGGCGGGCTGGGCCAGGCGACGCTGCCGCCGATGCAGGCTATGCGGGCAGGTGACAAGGCCATTGCCGAGCACCTCTCGACCCTGGTCGAAGAAGGGTCCGCCCTTGTCGAAGACGCGGTCGTCGAGCAGAACCTGACGAGTCAGCTCCGGTGTGCACACCACGATCGCCTCGACGGGCCCGATCCGGATACGCACCAGGTCACCACAGGCGGGCAGGGCGGTCAGGAACCGCAGCGGGCTGCGCAGCAGCGACAGGGTGTGACCGAGTAACGGGAACGCCCCCGGCGCGGTGCCAGCCGTACACTCAGTCGCCATGATCTTCTCCAGGGAGTGCGTGATGTCTGTGTATCCAGAGGATCTGTCTGGCAGATAGGCAGGCTCCAGCTTGCCAGGAACGGATCGGAGGCAGGGAGAACGTGACCGGTTCAGTCGGACGGTACTCCGGAGGCATCGCAGCGTGGGTGAGGTGCTTGACGCTCAGGGTCTTCGGCTGAGGTTCCCCGTAACACAGACACCTCGGGCGTGGGGTCAGTGATCTTGACAGTGCCGTATAATTGCCTGCGGTCTCGTGAAACGGGTTTTCTGAGACCAGGATCAAGAGGATCGAATCTGTCCGTACGAATCAGGGTCTTACTCAGTCCCACCGACCTCACGGTAAGGAGGATTCTGATGCCCGAAGAGGAGGTTCATCGCTCTAATCCCGATCTTGGCTCGGTCGAGGAAGGGTGGCTCGCGGTTGAGATGGTTATGGACCGCGCTGCCGAACTGCTGCCTTGTCATCTGCATCCAGAGAGTGAGGAGATCGAACGACAAGCAGTCAATTGGTTCGACCACGCCCATCTGATCGATGATCCGGCCCGACGGCTGCGCTTGTCGGAGTTCGGTAGGGGAACGGCTGCGGCTTACCCCTGGGTTTCTTACGACGAGGCTCTGTTCTGGGCCCGCTTGTCACTGTGGTATATCGCCTTTGATGACGTCCACGCCGAAGGTCAAGCCTCACGAGATCTTACCGGCTACTTCCAGCAAGTGGGCGGTATCTGGCGCATGCTGCACGAAGCATGGCCGCAGGAGACCTTCGAAGGTCCTTTTCCCGCTGCCCTCGCTCAACTGTTGGAGCAACTGGACGTCCTCGTTTCACCCACCATCGCCACCCGGATCCGGCAGTCGCTGAGGGACTCTCTTTTCGCCGTCTCGTGGGAGGCCGTTATGCGCGCCGGCAATACGGCTCCCGCGCAAAATGACTACCTGGTTCTCCGGCGTCACTCCTGTTATGGGTCCCTCAACCTGGAGTTCCTCGAGCTCTCATCCGAAACGTTTCTAGACGACCGAGCCAGACGTGACCCCAGGACACGGGAGATCCGGGTCGCTGCATGCGACTTGCTGACCGCAGTCAATGATCTGTACTCGGCGAGGTTCGAAGAGCAGAAAGGCATCCTCTTCCGCCCGGTGCCTTCCTCCCTTTCACCTATCCAACAGAAAGTCGATGAGGCTCGTCGTTGTTTGGCTCACGCGCGCACCGTGGCCGATCTGCGGGATGCCACCGCTGCCACCCCCCCGTTGGGCGCCTTCTGTGCGGCAGTGGCGCAATGGGCAGCAGGAGTCTTCTGGTGGCACCGGAAAGTTCAGCTCACTCGATACCTGAACCCCGGGTCTGATAGAGACTCCGGCCTGGAGAAGGGTGGAGGGCGGTAGCTGGTCCCGAATTTTGGTCTTCTGATGACTCTGCTTGCACGCACGCGGGGCTGAGGAATGGGCGGTTTGCCGGCTGGTTGCGGTTCGTGACGCTGATGCTGACCAATGCCTACGGTGACGGGTTCAACCTCTACTACGACTGCCTCAAGGCACGCCGTACAAGTCGCTGGACCTCGGGACGTTGTGCCGGGGATCAGCCGGACCATTCAGGTTCCAGCGCACCTGCAGTTCATCGGCAAGAGCGCTGACGGCCGGTGGGGCAAGGTACGCCAGCCTGGAGGCGACGTCGGTCCATGAACCGGTCGCAAGAGCCTTGCCGAGAAGGTGTCGTGCTCGAACCACCGTAGGTGAGCCGCCGTGCGGATGTTCTTGTACCAGCGGCGTCCTAGCCGTTGCCATGGCAAGCCGACCCAACGCCCTCGCTCGAATCCCCGGGTCAGCGATCTGTGCGATGAGCGCCTCAGCCTGTTCGAGATCACCGCAAGCGGCCGCCGCCTCTGCGAGCCGACCCAACGCTTCTGCCCGCGAGTCCTCGTCGGTGAGCTGCGCGATGAGCACCTCGGCCTCGCCGATCAGCCAAACCGCCCGGTCAAGATCACCACTTGTGGCCACCGCCTCGGCGAGCCGGCACAGCGGCTTCGCCCGTGAGTACGGGTCGGTGCTCTGTGCGCTGAGCGCCGCGGACTCGGCGGCCAGCCGAGCTGCCCGGTCGGGATCATCATGTGCCGCCATCTCCGCAGCGTGGCTCAACATAGCCGCCCGCTGGTTCAGGGGAGACCGTGCGATGAGTGCCTCGTAATCATCATCATCTCTTGTGACCTGGCTCAGCTGTGCTGCTAGCAGGTCCGGATGAGTGCTCCGTGCGTTGAGCACCTCGGCCCGGTCAAGATCACCATTCGCGGTAGCCCTCTCCGCTGCCTGGCTCCATAGCTCCGCCTGCGAGTCCGGATCGGTCATCTGTGCGATGAGTGCCTCAGCCCGGTCGGGATCACCGCTCGCGACCGCCTCCTTTGCGAGCTGGATTAACAGGTCCGTCTGCGAGTCCGGGTCGGTGTTCTGTTCCATGAGAGCCTCAGCCCAATCGAGATCACCAAAGGCCGCCACCGCCGCCATAAGCCGACCCAGCACCATGACCCCCGCCAACGAGTTGGCGGTCTGCGGGATGAATGTCTCGGCTTCTCTGGTCAGCCGGGCCGCCCGGTCGGGATCACCGCTCTCGGTCGCCTCCTTGACAAGCTCAATCAACAGCTCCACCCGTGAATCCGGGTCGGTGACCTGCGCGACGAGTGCCTCGGCCCAGTCGAGATCACCGTAGGTTACCACCACGTTCGCGAGCTGGCTCAACCTCTTTACCCGTGCGTCCGGGTTGGTGATTTTCGCGATGAATGTCTCGGCCTCGCTGGCCAGCCGGTCCGCCCAATCAGGATCACCACTCGTGTCCGCCTCCTCCGCGAGCTGGATTAATAGCTCCGCCTGCCGGTCCGGATTGGTGATCTGTATGGTGAGTGTCTCGGCCTCGCTGAGTAGCCGAACAGCTCGTTTATGATCAACTTCTTCGGCCACCCACGGCCTGGGCAACCTAAACCCACCGGGAACATGGCCCCTGGCCACTACCTGCACTAATTTGATCAACATTTCTGCTCGAGAGTCCAGGGTGGGGATCTGGGCGATGAGTGTCTCGGCTCGGTCGGGATCACCACCTGCGGCCACCACGTCCGCGAGCAGACCCAACGCTTCCGCCCGTGAGTCCGGGTCGGGGATGCTGTGCGCGAGGGCTTCTGCACGAGTGAGTCGACCGAGTTTGGCCCAGACTGCGGGCAGGTTGGTGGGGATGTTGGCATTGCGCTCGGAGAGATGGTCTCGCTGGACGGAAGTGAGCGCGAGGCTCGTGAGGTCGGGGTCGGGCTGGGCGAGGAGTAACTGCTGGGCGGTGCTGATTTCGGTGAGGGCGAGGGCGTCTCCGCCGGTGAGGCTGCGCATTCGTTCGTGCCGGGCCTGGTCGGTGGCGCAGGCGACGATCCGGGTCAGATCCCCGGTGCTGGCGAGCAGGCGGGGGTAGCTACGCAGCAGGTACTGCGGGGTGTCTGGCGGCCAACCTCGCTGCCGGTAGGGTCGGCCCAGTGGTGGAACCGGTCACGGTAGGGAGCCAGGCTCTTGCCGAAACCCTGTTCCGCGGTGAGCCGCAGCGTCTCGTGAGCGAACAGGTATACCTGCTCACCTAGTGTGCGGGTTCGGGTTTCGACGCTGCGGCCGAATACCCCACCCAGCAGGTACTCGATCTCGTACAGTGGCTGTTCGGTGAGTTCTTCCAGCTCACCCAAGGTGAGGCCACCACCAGCGGCGGTGATCAACCCCAGCACGTCACGCTGCAACGGGGTTCCGACCAGGAGCTGGGCGAGTTCGTACTTCGCCCGGTATTCGGTGTCCCGGGCGTGTTCGGACACGTCGAGCCGCCTGGGGTTGAGCGTCCGCAGTGGGTGATCTCCAGCGACGTCGTCGGGGATCGGCGGGTGGGGTCGGCTGGCCACCAGGACGCGCACCTCTGCCGGGGGTCGGCGGGGCAGCAGCGCGGCGATGCTGGGGCCGGTGGCGGCGCCGCTGTCCTCGTCGAGGCCGTCGATCACCACCAGCAGCCGGCGCCCGGTCTCCCGTGACCGGCTCGCCGCGTCGTCCAGTAGCCGGAGCATGGTGCCCCGCCGCGCGCCGGCAGTCAGCAGTCCAACCGGGGACTCGCCGAGCAGGGCGGCGAGCTGCTCGATCAGCGCGTCGGTGCAGGCGTCGCTGTCAGACTGCCCGGCGAATCGCGCGGTGACGAAGAACGACACCACGTCCACCCCCGGTGGGCGGGTGCAGCACAAACCACGCCAGCAGTGCCGACTTGCCCGCCCACGGCCCGGCCTGCCACCACGCGTACGGCTGGTCCCCGGCACAGAACCCCACCAGCTCATCGAGTTCCGCCTCACGGTCGAGTAGTGGCTTGGGGGCGATCTCGCGGACCTGCACCTGGTAGGCGGTGGTCACCCGCTCGCCAGCCGGGGGCGGGATCACATCGGGCAACACCTCGGGGAGATCGAGCAGCGCGCGCAGCTCGGCACGCCGGCCGGGGTCGAGCCCGTCGAGGGCGAGGTCCAGGCGGGCAGCGGCCAGCCGCCCGAGTCCATCAGCGGGGTGGTGTTTCGCGATCACTCCCACGATGCGGTCACCGACCCACACCGCCGCGCCGGACATGCCTTCCCACGGCGATACGGCGGGATCCCGCTCCGGTGGTGGCACCGTGACCTCCAGGGTGCCCTCGCCACGATTGGACAGCACCGCCACCGACCCGTCGGCCTGATGCGAGTCTCGGTACGTCACTCCGTCGCTGTCCTTGGTCCTCAGCTTGAACAGCGGGAACCCGATCGCCCGCACGGCTGGCACCGCCGCCCGAGCACCGATCCGCCCAAACCGTGCCGCCACCACCGGTGGCTGCCCCTTGGGCGGCGTGATGGTCAGTACTGCGAGGTCAGAGCCAGGATCGATCCAGCACGAGATCATCTCGGTCACCCACTCGCCGGGCAGATCGGCATCGAAACGAACCTGCACCGACACCGCGCCGTCGACGACGTGCGCCGCCGTCAACACGGCGGTCGGCCCGACCTGGTACCCCGAGCCTCGCCGCGCCGCCGCGCCGTCCAGCGTAACGATGATCTTCGCGACCTGCTCAGGCACGATCGCCGAGGCAAGTCTGTCGCTCACCATGGGGACTCTAACGCTCGTCAGGCTGCTCCGCCCCCGAGATCAGCGGCTTACCCGCAACCCCATGGCGGCGCGGATCGAGGGTCAACGTGATCCGCTGAGTCGCCTGCGACGACGTTGTGGCGTCCGCGCCCAGCTCGATCACCCAGAACCGTACCTTCGCGTTCGGCCCCGCTTCCCTGCTCACCGCGACGGTCAGCTCCAGCTCCACCGGACCAAGCTCGAAACGCAGGTCCTCCCCCTCACCGTCCCGCATCGCCGCGCTCAACTCCCGGCGCAGCTGACCGATCACCTGCGCCAACTCCACCCGTCCCGCCACGACTCCTCCAGATAGCGATCACATCATCGGACGCCGGCACCACATCATCGTCGACTTACCGGTTGGGTGAGATGGACACCGGCGTTCCAGCGCGGGGGACCGGTCCGTGTTCTGGAGCGACGAAGACGAGGTCTGGATCGCCGATGCCCCCGACCTCCCAACATGTGTTCCGCTCACGGCCCGGCGCCGCACGACGCCGTCGCCGAGGTCGAGCAGGCGATCGCGGCCTGGTTGGACGCAGCTCGTGCCACGGGTCGGTTGATCCCGAAGCCGTCTAGCCGTGCCGCCCTCGCCTGATCGTTCGGGGTGCACGGCACACAGTGATCGATCCGCGACCCCGAGGGCCGTCGACGCTGTGTGCGTGCATCTGCCGCCCAAGGGTGATTATTTTACTCATGGTCGCGAGTAAAACTACTCGCGACCATGAGTAAAATGTGACGATGACCATGCCGGAGTTTCACCGCCCGCTGTTCGATCTCCTGTTGGAGCGCGTCGAGCAACCCCGGGGTTTCATCCAGGTGCTCGCCGGCCCACGACAGGTCGGCAAGACCACGCTAGTGCGGCAGGTTCTCGCCGCGACGGAACTACCGTCGCACTACGCGTCCGCGGATGACCCAACGCTGCGCGACCGAGCTTGGATCGAGACTCAGTGGGCAAGCGCGCGGTTACGGGCGCGGGAGGGTGGAGCGCAGGGTGGTTTGCTCGTCCTCGATGAGGCACAGAAGATCACGGCCTGGTCCGAGGTCGTCAAGCGGCTGTGGGACGAGGACACCGCTGCCGGGCTGAGTCTGCGAGTGGTGTTGCTCGGTTCGGCACCGTTACTGGTCCAACGCGGGTTGACCGAGAGCCTCGCCGGCCGGTTCGAGTTGGTGCGGGTGCCACACTGGTCATTTGCCGAGATGCGAGCAGCGTTCGGCTGGGATCTGGATAGATACATCTACCATGGCGGCTACCCCGGTGCCGCCGCACTGGTCGATGATCACGTGCGGTGGGTCAACTACATCCTCGACTCGCTGGTCGAGACGACAATTTCTCGGGACGTGCTACTGCTGTCGCGAGTGGACAAGCCCGCATTGTTGCGGCAGCTCTTCCGGCTTGGCTGCGACTACTCTGGTCAGATTCTGTCGTACCAGAAGATGCTCGGCGAGCTGCAGGACGCCGGCAATACGGTCACTCTCGCGCACTATCTGGAGTTGCTCTCCGGCGCTGGGCTGATTGTGGGACTCCAGAAGTTCGCCGGGGCGCGTATCCGGCAGCGTGGCTCCAGCCCCAAGTTGCTGGTACGCAACACCGCCTTGATGTCGGCGTTCCTCGGCCTGTCGCAGCCGGAGGCTCGACGCACGCCGGAGATCTGGGGTCGGCTGGTCGAATCGGCGGTGGGTGCGCACCTGTGCAACAGCGCAGCCAGTGCCGCCACCGAGGTCTTCTACTGGCGCGATCGGGGCAAGGAAGTCGACTACGTAGTCCGTTCCGGACATTCGCTGGTGGCCTTCGAGGTGAAAAGTGGTGCTCGCCGGGCCGCACCCTCGGGGTTGGCTGAGTTCGCGAAAGCGTTCCATTCGGACCGAACTCTTCTCGTCGGTGCCGACGGCATCTCGCTGACAGATTTTCTCTCCGAGCCGGTCGAATCGTGGCTCTGACCCGGTGCTGGTGCCGGTGGTGACTGCTTGTCCTTCGCCGTAGCTGGGGTCGACGTGCCACCAGGGCTGATCGGTGCTAGATTATCCCTTGTTAGGTAAGGCAAACCTGTCCTGGTGGACACGACCGCTGAGGGGGACTGTGTCGCACGTCGCGGTACCTGAGGAGCGGTCGGCGGGGGTGGTTGAACCTCGCTGTGTGCACCCACTGACCGCGTCGGTGGCGGCGGTGGATCGTGCGGTGACGTCGCTGTCTTTCCGGATACTGGATGCACCCCATGCGCAGTGGCGTGGTTCCCCGTGGATCGGGTGTGAGCACGCCCTGTCTGATCCTGACTTCTTCGCGTGCTGGCGGGCGGAGGTCGCGCAGCGGCTGGTCGAGCAGCACTGCCCCGTCGCCGAGAAGACCCACGTTCCGGAGGAGACCACCGCCGGCTATGTGCTGAAAAGGTATTTGATTATCCCGGGCCACCTCGGTGGGTTGTTGTTCCACTCCGCTCGGCGGGTGCCCTCGCTCTCGTCGCGGCACCTCGGCTTTCGGCTCGATTCGGGGGCGCTACGGGAAGTGGTGCTGTGGCCGGGTCGGTTCTGGTGCCTGCCCGGTGATCCCGACGCCGGCCATCCCGATGCCGTGCCGGTGCCCGACGAGGTGGCGCTGGGCGCGGTGCTGCGCTGGCAGGTGATCGCGCACGCCACTCGTTTCCTCGCCGTCTACAGCCCGCAGGTGCGTTTCGGGCGCCGCACGCGGTGGGCGGCGGTGACCGACGCACTGGATAAGGGCCTGTTGCTGGCGGGGTGCTCGTTCGGGTCACCGCAGGCGGGCGCGGACGATGCGCGGCTGGTGCTCGCCGACGGCGAGTGGCCGCTCACCTCGGCCTCGACGATCTGCCAGGTGACCGATGAGCATGGGCGCATGCACTGGACTCGTCGGCGCGGCTCATGCTGCTTTCTTTACGCGCTGCCCGGGGTCGAGAGTCCGTGCGCCAGCTGCCCAAGGGTCAGTGACGCCGAACGAGTCCGCATCCTCGGCACGATCAACCCGGACTGAGGTCGTCCGGACCGTAATCTTCAGGCCTGTGCTGCGCTGAGCTTACTGATCGAAGGGGGTTGTCAGCAGGCGGTCGTAGACCATTTCGTGCACCCACCGACTGGTCGTGGTCGGGGGGCTGGTCGCGGCCGGGAGGCAGCGCCCGACATGCACGACATCCACGGCCTCGGGGTCGACGTCGTGTGGCCCTGCCGCGGCCAGCACGGTGGGGCCGTGATACTCGGCGTGGCGCAGGCACTCCACGTTGCGAGCGATATGCGCGGGTAGCAGCAGGGCGGTGCGGCACAGCTCGGCGAACGGCGCGGCGCCGGTGAGTCCGGTCCGCCAGTGCCGCGCCGGTGCGATGATGCCACTCAGTCGCACTGCGGGTTCCGGCGCGAGATGCCGCATCTCGGGCCAGTCCCAGGTGGATACCGATACCCGGTCGGTCACCGGGCCCCAGCCCGAGCTGATCCGGCGCTCATGCACGTCGCCGAGGATGGTGGCGACGGCGACCACTCGGCGGCCGAGCAGCACCATCGGGGGCAGGACCACGCCACGCCAGCCGAGCGCGTCGGCAGCGACGCGGGCTAGGTGGTCCGGCGCGGACAGGACCTCGGCGGAGTCGAGTGCCCAGGCCTGCGAATGGAGCACGATCCCGCGGGCCTCGGCCAGCGATTTGGGTGCCACGGGGGACGGTCTCCCATCGTTGGAGTGCGGATTCACGCCTCGTCAGCCAGGCCGCCGTGCCCAGCCGGGTGGCGGCAGCGGCGCGTGAGATAAGGATTACCAGGCGCTCGCCGTTCAGTGGCGCAGGCGCGGCCGCTGCGGCGTCCGGCGGCAGTTCCTCTGCGTTGACTGGTCGGGCACTTTCGGCTCGCCATGAGCGTGACCCCCGCGTCCGGCGGTAACCCGGTCCGCCAGGCGGCCACGACAACGCCGGCCGGTCAGCGGCGGCCTAACGGTCCGTGCGACTACTGAGCACGGTCCGTACAGGGCGACTAGGTAGTCCGGGGTGCGTCGTCGGCGGGGAGAGCGGCCGGAATACCGTCGTCGCTGTGTTACCGTTCGTCTCCACTGAGTAGCCGCATCGGCTCAGCGCTCAGTAGTCGTCGCCGACGGATCTACGTAATCCGCCACCTGCTCCCGAATGTCTGGCGCAACCGCTGCGCTCCACCGACGGTGGCCGGATCGCCGCAACCCGGTACGCACCGCCCCACGGGCCACGCTCCACTACCTATGTGGGGTCGCTCACCAGCGACGATGCAGGTCAGACGGCACCTGGGCACGTCTCGCCCGACGTCGCGCGGTAGGTGGTCGGCGGCTGAGGTCTACGTACCTCGTCGCCAGTGATCAACCGGCTTCAGGGCATAGGTGGCGGGATGTCAATTTTAGGTGGCGAATAGATGTTGTCAGATGGCCCATTTCTCGCCAGGGTAAGTATTAGCCGAATCGGCACGGGGTCGATGAGGTGCTCTGTTTCCGGCCCCACTGGGGGGCTATCGTGAGGAGGAATTTCATGTCCGACGCAATGAGCTTCGCCGAGATTGACGGCCAGCACGTGGAGCTGCTGCCGGCGCGTACCGTCATGTCCGTGTTCGCTGTCAAGGGTGGCGGCGGCGACGGTGGACGGGGCGGCGCTGGTGGTAAGGGCACCGGTGGCATCGGCCTCAACGTCCTGAACATCGACGTGCTGGGCGACCAGACCAACAGCGCCGGTGACGGCTTCGGTGGCAAGGGCGGCAGCGCTAACGGCGGCCGTGGCTGAGCCGATGGTGGCTGGTTTGCGCTGGTGATCGCGCGCGGTGTCGTTGGCTAGGGAACGACACCGCCGTGGCCGGCGGTAACGCTTGAGCGCGGTGCTGGGGCAGCCGACCGCAGTGTGGGTCGTGCAGTACCGCCACGCGATCATATGATCGCGCGCGATGCCGTAGGCAAATGGGGGGTGGGGG
>JBOHFI010000046.1:0-41804 GCA_050699595.1 Pseudonocardiaceae bacterium
CCCGCCAGCTGCCGGCGGGGCGTTGGCCGCGCTGCGGGTGCTGCGCGCCGAGCCGGCGCTGCCCGGCCGGGTGCTCGCCGCCGCCACGGCCATCGCCGCCGCGGCGGGTGCACCCCGGCCGTGCGCCGCGGTGGTCTCGATCATTCTCGGTACGCCGCGGCGAGCGGTCGACACGGCCGAGGAGTGCCTGCGCCACGGTGTGCGGGTGGGCTGCCTGCGTCCACCGTCGGTGCCCGCCGGGACCAGCAGGCTGCGGCTGAGCGCCCATGCCGCGCTGACCGACTCGGACCTGGCGCGAGTGGCGTGGGTGCTCGGTACGGTCCTGGCCGGCGCGGTCAGGTGACCGTGCTGGTGGTGACCGGGACGGGCACCGGGGTCGGCAAGACGGTGGTGACGTCGGCCATCGCCGCGCTCGCCATCGCCGCCGGCCGCCGGGTGGCGGTGCTCAAGGTCGCGCAGACCGGCGTTGAGGCGGGCCAGCCAGGTGACGTCGATGAGGTGCGACGGCTGGTGGGCGACTCGGTCACCAGCCGGGAACTGGCCCGCTACCCGGACCCGTTGGCACCGGCGACTGCGGCCCGCCGCGCCGGCCTGCCCCCGGTGACGCCCTCGTCGGTTGCCGACGCCGCCCGCGAGCTCGCCGCGGCGCACGACCTGGTGCTGATCGAGGGTGCTGGGGGATTGCTGGTACCCCTGGACGACAAGGGGGGAACGCTCGCCGACGTCGCCTGTGCCTTGGCCGCTCCGGTGCTGGTGGTGGCCGCCGCCGGACTGGGCACCCTCAACCACACCGCCCTCACCGCCGAGGCGCTGCGCTGCCGTGGCTTGGGCTGTGTGGGGATTGTGATCGGTGCGTGGCCCGCTGAACCGGACCTTGCTACCCGGTGCAACCTCACTGATCTCCCTGCCGTGACCGAACTGCCACTGCTCGGCGCACTGCGGGAGGGCGCTGGCCGCCTCACTCCAACGGAATTCCTGACAGTGGCCCGACAGGACCTCGGAGCAGGTTGGCTCAACGGGGTCCCGATTGTCCCCGGAGTGGCATCGGCCAAGGGTGGGGATGCGGATGGTGTGGCCGAGGATGCAGGTAGCAGTGTGTGCAGTATGTTTGGTGGGCGCAATGGTGGTGTCGGTGTTGTCGGCGGCGCGTGCGAAGAGGTGGTTGTGTGACGTTTCGGGAGTGCTGGACATCTAAGAGAACCTTCTTCTGGGGTGCATCGTGTGGGTATCAGATCGCCAGAAACAACGTGATCACACCAGTGACCGCACTCGCGGCGGCGAAGACCCACATCGACAGGTTGTATGCCCCCTGCTGCGCCGTCTTCTCCGACATCACGGCGTCGGCTCCAACGAGGCGACCCAATTTTGGACGGCTGTTTCCCCATGTCAAGCGGACCGCCATACCGGGGTTCCTCTTCCCCAATGCTGCCCATACGGCGTCCCTTTTCAGCCGGGCATGTTGGAAGCAGCCTCTGGCTTTGCCGTAGACTCGGCGTGTGCATCCTCGACCACCGACGTCGTAGTCGCACCATGTCGGTATGATGAGCAGTACCCAGATCGTGAAGAGAAAGATCCAGCCCGCAACGACGCAGATGGTCCCAAGGACGGGCGAGAGGTAGAGATACCGGACCATGCACCCGATACCAGCCAAGCCGAGCAGATAAAGCAGGTGAACCGACTTTTTTGGCTGTCCTTAGCCACGACACCCCCGTCAGTGTTGCGATGATCTAGTCCTTCAGTAGTTGCTGTACCCGGCCGAACGTCACTCCCAGTACCGTCGCGGTGTCTCGCAGGCTCAGCCCGTCGGTCTTTACCAGGCGCCGCGCAGCCTGCCGCAAACGCCGCGCCGCGACACGGCTCAGCTCTTCTGCCCTGGCCTGCTCACTGCGGGCCCCGGCCGCTAACTCGATGGCTTCCGGGTCGATTCGGCTGTAGTCGAGCACTACCTGGACCTGGTCGGCCGGGACATCCAGCCACAGCGCCACCAGTTCCCGCGCGGTGCCACCCGCACTCGCCAACGTCCTGGCTTGACCGACGGCGCGCAACTCCGGGACCTCCAGAATCCAAAACCCCCCATCACGGAATACTTGAACCGTGTAGGTGCGCGTGTCGGTGATGCTCATCGCCACCACTCCTCTCCCAGGCACGGCATTTGCCTCCCGATCTGGCCCACCACGTACGGTGACATGGTGCTGTGTCGGGGCAACGCCGTCTGGTGCTTGCCGCAGCTGCATCGCCAGATTTCGTGCTCGCTGCCCTGCCGGTGGAGGTACGCGCCGGAATCCCGCAGACGGCGTGCGGCCTGCGAGTACTTCAGGCTGGGCGGCTTGGACACGAGCCTAAGTGTAGGGGTGCTACACGGCAAGTGGTCAGTGGGAGTATACGCCAAAAGAGGCCGGTGACGTGCGCCCAGTATCCATCCAACAGACCACCGCTCGGAGCACGCCAGCACTCTGCTGAGCTGTGCCGTCGTCACCATCTCCGGGTCGGCATCGCCAGGGTCGGTAAGAGTCCGATCGGTCCGGCCACTCGACCAGCTCCGCACGGAGCTGTGACGGCTCCGAGAGATACGCAGGTCGGCTCGAGGATGGCCACCTCAGGAAGGAGGGGAGACCCGCTGTGCACCTCAGGCTGCCCGGACGGCCCTGGAGGCCTTGATGGAGGCCTGAGTGGTCGCCTTCGGCCAGACCTGTGTCCGCAGGTCGGCGCAGCAGCGTATACCCGGACCTCGCCTGCGGCTACACGCAAGTAGAGGGGGCAGCGAGACGATCCCGCACCTCGACACCGCCGACCGGATCGCACCCAACCGGATCGGTAACGACCCGATGGCCCGGGACCTGGTGCTGATCGATGCCAGTAGCTCGACAGGACCTCGAATCAGGATTGCGCGCGCCGGGGTTGGGGGCCGTTGGAGATCGGTGTAACCGGGGTTGGTAGTCCTTGAAGAGCCCTCAGTCGAGGTAGTCGCGCAGCACTTGGGAGCGGGAGGGGTGGCGGAGTTTGGACATCGTTTTGGATTCGATCTGCCGGATGCGTTCTCGGGTCACCCCGTAGACCTGGCCGATCTCGTCGAGCGTGCGGGGTTGGCCGTCGGTGAGCCCGAATCGTAGCCGAACCACACCGGCTTCCCGCTCGGACAGCGTGGCCAGCACGGACTGCAGCTGATCTTGCAACAGGGTGAAGGAGACCGCGTCCACCGCGACCACGGCCTCGGAGTCCTCGATGAAGTCGCCGAGTTGGGAGTCGCCCTCGTCGCCGATGGTCTGGTCCAGGGAGATGGGTTCCCGGGCGTACTGCTGGATCTCCAGCACCTTCTCGGGGCTGATGTCCATCTCCTTGGCCAGCTCCTCCGGGGTGGGCTCGCGGCCCAGGTCCTGGAGTAGCTCACGCTGGATCCGGCCCAGCTTGTTGATCACCTCGACCATGTGCACCGGGATCCGGATGGTGCGGGCCTGGTCGGCCATCGCTCGGGTGATGGCTTGGCGGATCCACCAGGTGGCGTAGGTGGAGAACTTGTAGCCCTTGGTGTAGTCGAACTTCTCCACCGCGCGGATCAAACCCAGGTTGCCCTCCTGGATCAGGTCCAGGAAGGCCATGCCGCGGCCGGTGTAGCGCTTGGCCAGCGAGACGACCAGGCGCAGGTTGGCCTCCAGCAGGTGGTTCTTGGCGCGCTCGCCGTCGCGGACGATCCAGCGCAGATCCCGGCGCAGCTGCGGGGAGAGCTTTTCGACCGGCTTCTCCTTCTCGGCCGAGTCCTCACCCCTGCGGACCCGCTCGGCGGCATAGAGCCCGGCCTCGATGCGCTTGGCCAGCTCCACCTCCTCCTCGGCGTTGAGCAGAGCGACCTTGCCGATCTGCTTGAGATACGCGCGGACCGAGTCGGCCGAGGCGGTGAGCTCGGCGTCCTTGCGGGCTTGGCGCAGCGCCTCGGACTCCTCCTCATCCCAGACGAAGTCCTCTGAGCCGGGGCCGCTGGGCGTCTCCGGCTCCTCAGCCTCCACCGGGATCTCCTCGACCTCGACCTCGACGTCGGCGAGATCCTCGGCCGCTGGGCCGCTCTCGGTGTCGACCCCGGGGCTGCCCGCCACACCGGCCGCGGGCTTGGCCACGGTGGCGGGTTTGGTGCCCGTCTTGGTGGTGCTGCTGCTGGGGGCTTTCGCCCGGGTGCGCGCAACGCCACTGCGGGCACTGCGCTTGCGGGTCGTCGTGGCGGTGCCGTCTGCGGTGGCCGGACCGGAAGCAACGGCGCTCAGGTCGGGGTCACTGACAACACCGTTACGGGAGGAGGGCTTCTTCTCGGTCCCGGGGTTCGATGCAGCGGCGGCCGACGTGACGGACTTCGAGGCTGCGGGTTTCGAGGTCGCGGGTTTCGAGGCAGCGGAGTTCGAGGCTGCGGCGCGATGGGATGCGGGTTCTGCGGCTGCCACGGACGGCCTTTCGGAACAGTCGGTGCTCGGGCGCGGTGCGGGAATCGGGTCTGGCGTCGGCGAGCCCACCGCTGGAGCCAGCGTCGACAATCACGGCGGCCTGCCGGACTGCGGCGGTGCGATCCAGGGTGCTCGGGGACGGTGCCACGTTCCAGTGTACGACTCTGGCAGTGTAACGACGCCGATCGCGCCCGGGGCGCAGCGCCACGGTGCTTATCGCACGCGTCCCTCCTCGGCGGCTGCCGCGGCACCGACGATGCCGGCGTCGTTGCGCAACGTGGCCGCCACCACGGGCGTCCGGCACTCCAGCAAGGGCAACCATTTGTCGGCCTTCTTGCTGACGCCGCCGCCTGCGATGATCAGATCAGGCCAGATCAGATCTTCGAGAACGTGCAGGTAGCGGGACACTCGGGCGGCCCAATCCGGCCATGACAGTGCTTCGTCGTCCCTGGCCGCGGCGGCTGCCCGGATCTCGGCGTCGGAACCGTCGACCTGCAGGTGGCCCAGTTCGGTGTTGGGCACCAGTTTCCCGTCGACGAACAGCGCGCTTCCGATGCCCGTCCCGAACGTGAGCAGCATGACCACGCCATCATGGTCACGGCCCGCGCCGAACCGCATCTCGGCCAGCCCGGCTGCGTCGGCGTCGTTGAGCACGGTGACCGGCACCCGGCAGTACTCCGAGAACAGCGTGTTCGCGGCGAAGCCCTTCCACGACGGGTCCAGGTGCGCTGCGGTGCGGGCGATGCCGCGGGTGATGACACTGGGCAGGGTGACTCCCATCGGGCCGTGCCAGTCGAACTCGCCGGTGATGGCGGCGACCACCTCCGCTACCGCCTCCGGCGTGGCGGGCGCGGGAGTGGGTCGGCGGACTCGCTCGTCATGCAACGACCCGTCGCGCAGATCCACAGTGCAGCCTTTGATGCCGGACCCGCCGATGTCCACTCCGAATCCGGGTGCCTTAGCCATCCGCGTCCTCTCCTGATCGCCCGCCGCAAGGCCCCCGGTGGGATCCGACCCTAACCCGAATCTCGTGACCAGGGTGTGGTCGGATGTCTGGGTGCCGAGCGTTCGTGGGGACGACGTCGAGCAGTTGCGGGCCACGGCGGTGGCGGTGGTCCACCAGGTCGGCGACCTGGTAGTGCGGATGCGGGTCGCAGGCGCCGGGCAGGTGGAGACCAAATCCAGCGCCACCGACGTGGTCACCCTCGCGGACACCGCGGCCGAGCGGTTGGCTCGACGGCTGCTGGCACAGTGGCGGCCAGGCGAGCCGGTCCTGGGCGAGGAAGAGGGTGGCGCCGGCCCTGCGCCGGGAGGCCTGTGCTGGGTGGTCGACCCCATCGACGGCACGGTGAACTACCTCTACGGGCTGCCCTGGTACGCGGTGTCGGTGGCGGTCCAGCGGGACGGGCAATCCCTGGCCGGCGCGGTGGGGCAGCCTGCCGCCGGCCGGCTGTGGAGCGCGGCCCGAGGCCGAGGGGCCGACTGTGACGGAGCCGCATTGCGGGTCAACGGCGCTACCCAGCTGGAGCTGTCGATGATCGGTACCGGCTTCTCCTACCGGTCCGAGCGACGGGCCCGGCAGGCGGCCATGGTAGCCGGCATGCTGCCGAAGGTCCGGGACGTGCGCCGCTTCGGGTCGGCCGCCCTGGATCTGTGCTCGGTCGCGTCCGGCTGGTTGGACGGTTTCGCCGAGCATGGCCTGCACCATTGGGATTGGGCGGCCGGGGCGCTGATCGCCGCCGAGGCCGGCGCGGTGGTCCGGTTGCCCCACCGCGGATCAGACTTCCTGCTGGCGGCCGCACCGGGGATCGTCGACGCGCTGGCGGACCTGGTGGCGCAGTGCGGCGCCGATGTGGTCTGACGGCGCGTCAGCACGTCACCTGACGGGCCCGGCGAAGGATGTCCCCATTCACCCCGGGCCCTGACACCCGTGATCCCACCTGGACGGCTAGGCCGCTGCGGGGGGAGAGCTGCGCAGGCACCGGCTGCCCGAGCCCGGCCAGGTCCAGCAGGGCCGTGCGAGCCGCGTCGTTGGGGCGTAGCGCGACGAATCTGGTGCCCAGCGCCAGGTCGACCCCCGCGTCTGGGCGGGCGTCACGGACGAGTCCGGCGCACGGTACCGCCAAGCTCAACGTCCGCGCTGCGGCCTGCCCCTCGACACCGAACCGGATCTCCCCGTAGCAGCGCAGGTCGAACGCGGGGTGTTGCGGATCGTTCGCGGGCGTGGTGGTGGCGGCGAACCCCAGGCTGGCCAGCGCACCGTCGACGATGGCGGCCTCGCCGAGTACGCCGCCCGCGTTGAGCACGTGAACTCGCGTGAACTGGGGTGGTGCGGGCGGCACGGTATCGAGTCCATCGGCTGGGAGCCGTTCGCTGGAGGCGGCGGCCGCAGCGGCGCGGGGATTCTGGACGCTACGGTGGGGATTGTCCGCACCGCTGCCGGTGGGACAGCCATCCTGAGTCTGATGCAGCACGCTGAACCAGACCAGCCCGGCCGCAGTGGTGAGAATCACCGCTAGCAGGACCGCGTGCATCGGTCTTCGGGTGCGGGGACCCCGCACCCGCGCGTTTGACGAGCCCACCCCGGCCACGGCCCCGCCTTCCCTGGCCCGTCACCTGGCCAGCCCCTACTTACCTGAGGGTAGGTGCGGGGCAGGGACGGCGCAGCGCCCCGCACGCGACACGCCGGGGAAATCCGTAGCCTGCGCTGATCGGTGAGCTACTCTCTCGCAGCTCTGGCGCTGCCAATCAGCTCGCGGTACGGCTACCAGGGCCGCACCCGCAGCGTCGAGAAGTGTGACCGACGTCTCGGGCACAAATTACCGTGCCTGTGCGTTTGTGCTGCGGCACGACCCGTACGACTCAGGGGTGGGAATCATGGCGACCGACTACGACGCTCCGCGGCGGAGCGAGGCGGATGAGCTTGTCGAGGACTCGCTGGACGAGCTCAAGGCGAGACGGAACGAGGCGCAGTCCGGTGCGGTCGACGTCGACGAATCGGAGTCCGCGGAGAACTTCGAGTTGCCCGGCGCCGACCTGTCCGGCGAGGAGTTGACCGTTCGAGTGCTGCCCAAGCAGGCCGATGAGTTCACCTGTTCGAGCTGCTTCCTCGTCCATCACCGCAGCAGACTGGCCGAGCAACGCAACGGGCGGATGGTCTGCCGGGATTGCGCGGCCTGAGACCTGGCCCCCAGCTCCCCCGGCTTAACGGCCGGGGGGGCGCGGCCCGGAGCCGTCGCGGGGCACCTCGTCGGTCGTGCCCCGCATTAACGCGGCGAGTTTCTCGGCCTGACGGACGCTGAAGATCCAGTAGGGGGTGGGGTCCGCTGGATCGGTGACGGTGATGCGCACGACGGGCCCCACCCACCCGGCGTGCAGCACGAACGCCGCTGGGTCCAGTTCTGGTCCCAGCGCGCGTCTTTTGGCGTCCGGGTAGATCACCTGGATCTGTCCCAGATGGCGGAGGGGGACGTGCGCCGGCCCCACCCGAAGCTCGCCGCCGCGTAGCGCGACCCGATGCCGACCCATTCGCATCAGCACCAGGCTGGTCAGCGGCACTGTCAGCAGGTAAGGCAGCCAGGCGCGGACCCCCGGGTACCCCATGTGCACTTCGGCGGCCAGCAACGTGGCCACCCCGAAACCCAGCGGCCACCACCACAGCGGCACTCTCAAATGTTCCTCGAAGACGGGCAAATGTTCCTCGAAGACGGGCAGACGCTCATCGAAGACCGGCTCGACGTCAGGCGGACGCCGGTCCGGGGCGTGACGATCGGGCACTGGACCGAGGGTAGTCTCGCCGTCCGTGTGCCCGGCCGAGATGTTCCCCCTTGAGGTCCTGCTCACCCGGTTGGATCCGGAGGTGCCGGTGCCCGGGTACTGTCACGCCGACGACGCTGGAGCCGATCTGGTCACCACGCGGGACCTGGTGCTGGCGCCGGGGGAGCGGGCGGTGGTGGGCACCGGTATCGCGATTGCGCTGCCCGCCGGCTATGCGGCGTTCGTTCACCCTCGTTCCGGGTTGGCGGCACGGGCGGGGTTGGGGGTGGTCAACGCGTCGGGCACGAACGGTTACGGCTCAACCGGGACGCGGTGTTCGGTGTTTCGAACAACAAAGCCGGGCGGGACAACACGGCAGGGAGGGTGCTGAGCAATGTTCGGACGTCGCGCCAAGGCCCAAACGAGGGCCCAGATCAGTGCACAGCCGCAGCCTCGCGACGAGGTCCCGGACAGTGTCCCCGAGGGTGTTGCCGGCAGGGTGGCGGCGTTCGGGCCCTACGACGTTGACGAGGCGCCCGACGACGGCTGGATCAGGTTGGATCTCGGCTCACTGCGGTTGCCGGTGCCGGAGGGCGCCCAACTCCAGGTCGAGGTGGACAGCTCCGGTCCGGTGCGCGCGGTGCACCTGGTGACCGGTCTCGGCCAGTTCACGATCGCCGCTTTCGCCGCCCCCCGCAGTGGCGGGTTGTGGCGCGAGGTCGCCCCGGAGCTGGTGAGCAGGCTGCGATCTGATGGTGCGCTGGTCGGGCGGGTCGCCGGCGAGTGGGGCGAGGAGATCGAGGCCGTGACCGAACAGGGGGTGTTGCGGTTCCTGGCGGTAGACGGGCCCCGGTGGATGCTGCGCGGTGTCGCGGCCGGGATTGCCGACTATGCCGACGACCGGAGCGCGCTGCTGCGCGATGTCATCCGGCGGACCGTGGTGGTGCGTGGTCTGGAACCGCTGCCGGTGCGTAGCCCGTTGCCACTGCGGCTGCCCGGGCCGCTGGGAGAGCAGCTCAAGCAGGCCACCGCCGAGCTGGTCGACGCCGCCGTCGATGGCGGTGGGGACGCCGCCCAGCGGGGCTGAACCAGATGGGCGACATCAGCCGTGGCCGAACGCGGTCGCGGATGATGTCGGGTTACGCGGCGCCATTGGGTTACTGTGGGCCTTGGACGGGTCCACCGAGGTACCCGCGATCGCAGTCCGGAGATCGACATGAGCAGTGCGGCCCCCGGTCACTGGCGGCGACTCGTCCGGCACTTCACCAGCGATGTCTCCGAGTTGGACGCCGAGGACCTGTCGCGCCGGGTTGAGCAGTCCGGCGCGCGGCGCGCCAGCGAATGCAGCTCCGGTCAGGCGGTCACCGTCCTGGGCCGGCTGCGCAGTGTGGCGCACTGCCCCCGGGCTGCGGCGGCTACCCTGGAGGCCGAGCTGTTCGATGGCTCCGAGGCGATTACTCTGGTATGGCTGGGGCGGCGGAGAATCGCCGGCATCGAACCTGGCCGTACCGTGAAGGCATCGGGCCGGATCGCCGTCCGGAACGGCCACAAGGTCCTCTACAACCCCTATTACGAGCTGCAGCGGAGCTTATGACTCACCCTGTGCCGCCTGACCCCGTGCCGGAGCGCCCGTCCACCCAACAATCCCACGCCGGGACCGTGGCGGTCTCCGAGCCGGGCACCCCCACTCTGCTGGAACAGCTGGGTGGTGTCGGAGGTCTGGTGGCCTCTGCCGTCCCGGCGGTGGTCTTCGTCGTGGTGAACCCGTTCGCCGGGCTGCAACCGGCGATCTGGGCATCGCTGGGTGCCGCGGTCGCGGTAGGGGTGTGGCGGCGGCTGCGGCGGGAACCCCTCCAGCCGGCCGTGTCCGGGATCCTCGGTGTGGCCGTCTGCGCCTTCATCGCCTACCGTACTGGGGAGGCACGGGACTTCTTCCTATACGGGATCTTGTACAGCCTGGTCGCCGGGCTGGCGATGTCGGTGTCGGCGGTGGTGCGGCGTCCGCTGGCCGGTGTGCTGTGGTCGGTGCTCGACCCCTCCGGGTTCGACTGGCGCACCAACCGCACCGCCCGGTTCGGCTTCGACGTAGCGACCGTCGTCTGGGCGGTGGTCTTTCTGGCCCGTTTCGGTGTGCAGTACCCCCTGTACGTTAAGCATGCGACCGATGCGCTCGGAGTGGCTCGGCTGGCGATGGGCCTGCCGCTGACCGCAGTGGCCGCACTGGTCACCATCTGGGCAATCCGGCGCGCCGTGCGGGTGGCCGGCTAGTTCCGGCGACGACCTTAGTTCCGGCGACGACGCAGTGCAGCCCGCACGTCGGGCTCTACCTCAGCGGCAGCGACGAAGAGCAGCTCGTCCCCGCCCTCAAGGGTATCGTCGCCCTGTGGGACGATCACCCGGCCGCCACGCAGAATGGTGACCAGCGCGGCGTTGGCGGGCAACTGCAGCTGCCGCACGGGCTGTCCGGCCAGGGGCGTATCCGCAGGCAGCGTGACCTCGACCAGGTTCGCCTGCCCTTGCCGCAGGGTCATCAGCCGTACCAGGTCGCCGACGGAGACCGCTTCCTCGACCATCGCGGCGAGCATCCGCGGGGTCGACACCGCGACGTCCACTCCCCACGCCTCGGTGAACAGCCACTCGTTTCGCGGGTTGTTGACTCGGGCCACGACCCGAGGTACGGCGAACTCGGTCTTGGCCAGCAGCGAGACCACCAGGTTGACCTTGTCGTCACCGGTCGCCGCGATCACGACGTCGGAGTGCTCCAGCCCGGCATCCTCCAGCGAGGCCAGTTCGCAGGCGTCGGCGAGGATCCATTCGGCACCCTCGACCTCGCGGGGGTCAAGCTGATCGGGATCTCGTTCGATGAGCATCACCTGGTGGCCGAACTCGAGCAGTTCGGCCGCGATGGACCGGCCCACCGCGCCCGCTCCGGCGATGGTCACGCGCATGGCTGCTCCCAGGTCGGTGGAGTCAGGCGGGTGGGGGAGCGGTGGCTGCCGCGGTGGTGACGTCGGTGACGGTGCCGGAGACGGCGGCGGCGTATACCTGGTCGTCGGCTTGCACCAGGGTGTCGTGCCCGGGCAACACCCCGGTTCCGAATCGGACGATGAAGGCGATCCGCGCGCCGGTGTGTTCCTCCAGGTCACTCACGGTGTGCCCGGCCCACCCCTCGTGCAGCGGCAGCTGCAGCACCGCCACCGTGCCCGACGGGTCTCGCCACGCGGTCGCCACGCCGTTGGGCAGCAGCATCCGCAGGAAGCGGTCAGTGGTCCAGGGCACGGTGGCCACGGTCGGGATGCCGAGTCGCTCGTAGACCGCAGCTCGCTTGGGGTCATAGATCCTGGCGACGACGTGCGCCACCCCGAAGGTCTCCCGGGCCACCCGAGCAGCGATGATGTTGGAGTTGTCGCCGTTGGACACTGCGGCGAACGCCCCCGCCCGCTCGATCCCGGCTTCGACGAGTACCTGGCGGTCGAAGCCGGAGCCGCGGATCTGCTGGCCGTGGAAGTCGGTGCCGAGCCGGCGGAAGGCCTGCAGATTCTGGTCGATCACGGCCATGTCGTGGCCGAGACGTCCCAGTGCGAGGGCTAGGCCAGCACCCACCCGGCCGCAGCCCATGATCACGACGTGCACGCGCGCTCCCGCCCGATGGTTGCGAGGAAACCGTATCGTCGACGGTGTCGCCGTTCCGCGTCGGGCCGGCTCCGGGCCGTACGCTTTTCGCGTGCCGAAGCTCGTTACCGCGGTCAAACGGATCCTTGTCGGTAGGCCGTTCCGCAGCGAACGGCTCAGCCACACCCTGCTGCCCAAGCGCATCGCGCTGCCGGTCTTCGCATCGGATGCGCTGTCCTCGGTGGCCTACGCCCCCGAAGAGCTCTTCCTCGTACTCTCGGTCGCGGGGAACTCGGCGTACTCGTTCGCGTCGTGGGTCGGGCTCACGGTTGCCGCAGTGATGCTGGTGGTGGTCGCCAGCTACCGGCAGAACGTGCGGGCCTACCCCTCAGGCGGTGGGGACTACGAAGTCGCGACGGTGAACCTGGGCGCTTCCGCGGGGCTCGTGGTGGCCAGCGCCTTGTTGGTCGACTACATTCTCACCGTTGCGGTGTCGATCTCCTCGGCGGCGTCGAACATCGGCTCAGCGCTGCCTTTCGTCGCTACCCACAAGGTAACCTTCGCGGTGGTCGCGATCATGCTGCTCACGGTGGCCAACCTGCGCGGGATCCGGGAGTCTGGGACGGCGTTCGCCATCCCCACCTACGCGTTCATGATCGGTATCATGGTGATGCTCGGCTGGGGGTTGGCCCGGGTGCTGCTGTTCGGTGCGCATCTGCATGCCGAGTCCGCGGGTTTCGGGTTGCGGGGTGAGGGCAGCCAACTCGCCGGTGTCGCCCTGGTGTTCCTGGTCCTGCGGGCGTTCTCCTCCGGCTGCGCAGCGCTCACCGGTGTGGAGGCGATCAGCAATGGGGTGCCGGCTTTCCAGAAACCGAAGTCCCGTAACGCCGCCACCACGCTGCTGCTGCTCGGGAGCATGTCGGTGGCCATGCTGATGGGCCTGATCGTGCTGGCCCAGCGCACCGGGGTGAAGATAGCCGATGACCCGGCCCGGCAGCTGATCGGCGCGCCGTGGCACTACGTGCAGAAGACCCTGGTGGCGCAGGTCGCGCAGGTGGTGTTCGACGGCTTCCCGGCGGCGTTCTACTTCATCACCGCGGTCACCGCGCTGATCCTGGCGCTGGCGGCGAACACGGCGTTCAACGGCTTCCCGGTGCTCGGTTCGATCCTGGCGCTGGACCGGTACCTGCCGCGCCAGCTGCACACTCGGGGTGACCGGTTGGCCTTCTCCAACGGCATCGTCTTCCTGGCCGGCGCGGCGACCGTCCTGGTGATCGCTTTCGGGGCCGAGGTCACCCGGCTGATCCAGCTCTACATCGTCGGGGTGTTCGTCTCGTTCACGTTGAGCCAGACCGGCATGGTGCGGCACTGGAACCGGCTGCTGGCTCGCGAGACCGGCCGGGCAGCGCGTCGCCGGATGCGGCGCTCGCAGGCGGTCAACCTGCTCGGGCTGGTGATGACCGGTTCGGTGCTGCTGGTCGTGCTGGCCACCAAGTTCGCCCAGGGTGCCTGGATCGCGATCGCGGCCATGATGGTGATCTTCGTGGTGATGCGGGCGATCCGGAAGCACTACGACCGGGTGTCCGCCGAGCTGGTCCCCCAGGAGATCGACACCGTGCTGCCCTCGCGCAACCACGCGATCGTGCTGGTGGCCACCCTGCACCTGCCGACCCTACGGGCACTGGCCTACGCCCGGGCCACCCGTCCTGACGTGCTCGAGGCGGTCACCGTCAATGTCGACGATGCGGGCACTCGGGAACTGGTCGCCCAGTGGGAGGCACGCGAGATTCCAGTACCGCTCACGGTGGTCGAGTCGCCCTACCGGGAGATCACTAAACCGGTGGTCGACTACGTCAAGCGGGCGAGCTCGGACAACCCCCGTAACGTGGTGACGGTGTTCATCCCCGAGTACGTGGTGGGCCATTGGTGGGAGCAGGTCCTGCACAACCAGAGCGCGCTTCGGATCAAGGGCCGCTTGCTGTTCGAGCCGGGGGTGATGGTGACCAGTGTGCCCTGGCAGGCGTGTTCCTCCGCCCGGTTGGCCCAGCGTGCGCAGTTCACCCCGGGCGCGGTGCGCTGGGGCATGCACACCGGTCCCACCGCCAACTCAACCAGCGGCACCCCAGCGGAGGTCGCCGCGGTCAGTCCTCCGCCGCGCCGGGGCCAGCGGTCATGACGTGTCTGGAGCTCACTGTCGGACCGGTGGGTCATGGCGGGTTCTGTGTAGCCCACCATGAGGGCCGGGTGGTGTTCGTCCGGCACGCGCTGCCCGGGGAGCGGGTCCAGGCGGTGGTGACCGAGGACCGTGGCGGATCGTACTGCCGGGCCGACGCGGTGGCGGTGCTCGAACCTGCGGCCGGCCGGGTGTCGCCGCCATGTCCGGCATCGGGACCCGGTGGCTGTGGCGGCTGCGACTTCCAGCACGTCGACCCACAGGTGCAGCGTGAGCTCAAGGCGCAGGTGGTGGCCGAGCAGCTGCGCAGGATCGCCGGGCTGAATGCCGAGGTGACTGTGCAGGAGCTGCCCGGCGGCTCGCTGGGCTGGCGTACCCGGACCCGGCTCGCGGTGGACGGGACGGGGCAGCCCGGTTTCCGGGTGCACCGCAGCCATACGGTGCTGCCGGTGCCGGCCTGCCCGTTGGCGGTGCCCGGTTCCCTGGATCTGGTGCTCTCCCGCCGCTGGCGGACGGGTAGTGAGCTGGAGGTGGTGGCCGCCGACGCCCCTGACGACGCCGCTGGAGTGCACGTGGCGCAGCTGCGCCCGGGCCGGCCGCCGAAACAGTGTCGTGGCACCGGGCGGGTCGTACGGCACGCCGCCGGTCGACGCTGGGAGCTGTCCGCGCTCGGCTTCTGGCAGGTACACCCCGCGGCGGCAGATGCGCTGGCCGCGCTGGTGGGGGAGTGGGCGGTCGCGCCGTTGGGGGGCACCGCGTGGGATCTTTACGGTGGGGTGGGACTGTTCGCCTCGGTGCTGGCCGGTCAGGTCGGGCGCTCCGGCTCGGTGACAGTCGTGGAGGCATCCCGGCGGGCGGTAGCGGATGGAGCGGTGGCGCTGGCGGACCTTGCACAGGTGCGCTTCGTCACCGGCCGGGTAGAGCGGGCGCTGGAGCAGCTACCGGGACACCCAGACGTGGTGGTACTCGACCCACCCCGATCCGGGGCCGGTCGAACGGTGGCCCTGGCGGTGGCCGGCCGCAGGCCCGCGCGCATCGTCCACGTGGCCTGTGACCCGGCGGCGCTGGCTCGCGACATCGCTGCCTACCACGAAGGCGGTTACCGGTTGCTGGCGGTGCGGGCGCTGGATGCGTTCCCGATGACCCACCACGTCGAATGCGTCGCTGTCCTGGCCCGCTGACCAGGGTGCCGTCGCCGCATTCAGTAGGCTCAGCGTGGTTATTCGGGTGCCGTTTACCCCTCTGAGCCCGCTGAATGCGTCTGTACTGCATGCGGGCGTTGGTGAGGCCGGAGGATCCCTAAACTGGGCGCCCGGTGGCGGTCGCGAGCGAAGTGGGGATCCGGTGACCTTGTTGCAGTCGGTGCACAGCCCGCAGGACATCAAGCGCCTTGATGTGGCTGCCTTGACGCGGCTGGCCGGTGAGATCCGAGGTTTCCTGGTCGAGAAGGTGTGCCGCACCGGAGGTCACCTCGGTCCCAACCTCGGCGCGGTGGAGCTCACTCTCGCGGTGCATCGGGTGTTCGACTCCCCACACGATCCGGTGATCTTTGACACCGGCCACCAGGCATACGTGCACAAGATCGTCACCGGGCGGGCTGCGGGGTTCGACCGGTTGCGCAAGCGAGGTGGCCTGTCCGGCTATCCGTCCCGCGCCGAGAGCGAGCACGACTGGGTGGAGTCCAGCCACGCCTCGGCTGCGCTGTCCTACGCTGACGGGCTGGCCAAAGCGATCGGGCATCGTGGATCGCGTCGCCACGTCGTCGCGGTGGTCGGTGACGGTGCGCTGACCGGCGGGATGTGCTGGGAGGCGCTCAACAACATCGCCGCCGGCAAGGACCGTTCGGTGATCATCGTGGTCAACGACAACGGCCGTTCCTACTCACCGACCATCGGCGGATTCGCCGAGCACCTCTCCATGCTGCGGCTGGAGCCGAGCTATGAGCGGGTGCTCCGCACCGGCAAACAGGCCCTGGAGCGCACCCCGGTGGTGGGTCGGGCGATCTATGCCGGTCTGCACGCGGCCAAACGAGGCTTGAAGGACGCGTTGGCGCCGCAGGTCCTCTTCGAGGACCTCGGGCTGAAGTACCTGGGCCCGGTCGACGGGCACGACCTGCGCGCCATGGAGGCCGCGCTGCGCCGGGCCAAGGACTTCGGCGGGCCGGTGATCGTGCACGCGGTGACCCGCAAGGGCAACGGTTACCGGCCCGCGGAAAACGACTCCGCTGAGCTGATGCACCAGGTGAAGGTCATGGACCCCGAGACCGGTGCGCCTATCGCACCGGTCGGCATCACCTGGACCAGCGTCTTCACCGAGGAGCTGATCAGACTGGCCGGTGAGCGCGAGGACCTGGTCGCGATCACCGCGGCGATGCCCGGCCCGACCGGCCTGGCCGCCTTCGCCCAGCGTTTCCCGGATCGCTGCTTCGACGTCGGCATCGCCGAGCAGCATGCGGTCACCTCCGCGGCGGGGCTGGCTCTGGGTGGGCTGCACCCGGTGGTGTCGCTGTACTCGACGTTCCTTAATCGGGCGTTCGACCAGCTTCTGATGGACGTGGCGCTGCTGAGCGTCCCGGTCACCATCACTCTGGACCGGGCAGGCATCACCGGTGATGACGGCGCCAGCCACAACGGCATGTGGGACCTGTCAGTGCTGGGGATCGTGCCGGGGATCCGAGTGGCCGCACCCCGGGACGCCGCCACCCTGCGTGAGGAGCTGGCCGAGGCCGTCGCGGTGGACGACGGACCGACCGCGGTGCGGTTCCCCAAGGGCCCGGTGATCGGGGCGGTGCCGGCGCTGGAGCGTGTCGAGGGGGTGGACGTGCTGGCCCGGCCCGCTCCGGACGACGGGGATGACGTGCTGCTGGTGGGTGTCGGCGCATTTGCTGCGCTCGCCGTGGATGCCGCCGGCCGGCTGGCTGACCAGGGCATCGGGGTCACCGTCGTCGATCCTCGCTGGGTGTTGCCGGTACCGGAGGCGCTGGTGCGGATGGCCGCTCGGCACCGGCTGGTCGTCAGCGTGGAGGATAGCGGCCGGCATGGTGGTTTCGGCTGGTCGTTGGCTGCCGCCCTGCGTGATGCTGAGATCGACGTGCCGTGTCGTGATCTCGGTATCCCGCAGCGGTTCCTCGCGCACGGCTCTCGCGATGAGGTGCTCACGGATCTCGGCCTGACCGCGCAGGGTGTCGCCAGGGCGGTGACCGGCTGGGCGGCCGGGCTGATCAGGTCGGGCCGCGAACCCGCTACGGTGGAGAGCCCGGGCACCAGCGTGTAGGCGTATCCGAGCCGTTGCGGTGGCGACGGGGTGTGGCACCGTGGGGGGGTGCGCATTCTGATCGTCGAGGACGAGCAGCCGCTGGCCGATGCGGTTGCTCGTGGCCTGCGCCGTGAGGGTATGGCCGTGGACGTCGCCTACGATGGCGACAGCGGGCATGAGAAGGCCGCCGTGACCCGATATGACGTGGTGGTGCTCGACCGCGACCTGCCCGGGATGTCCGGTGACCGGTTGTGCGCCGAGATCGCCGGATCCCGGGCGGTGACTCGAGTGCTGATGCTCACGGCCAGTGGCACCGTGTCCGATCGGGTGGCTGGGCTGTCCTTGGGAGCCGACGACTACTTGTCCAAGCCGTTCGCGTTCCCCGAGTTGGTGGCCCGGCTGCGTGCACTGGGTCGCCGGGCCACGCCGGCGGTGCCCCCGGTGCTCAGTGCCGGCGACGTGGTGCTCGATCCGTCCCGGCACACCGTCAGCCGGTCCGGCGCACCGGTCGAGCTCACCCGGAAGGAGTTCGGGGTGCTCGAGGTGCTGCTCGCCGCCGGGGGTGGGCTGGTCAGCAGCGAAGAGCTGCTGGAGCGGGTGTGGGATGAGAACGCCGATCCGTTCACCACCACGGTGCGGGTAACCGTGATGACCTTGCGTAAGAAGCTCGGTGAACCGGGCATCATCGAGACCGTGGTGGGGTCCGGTTACCGGGTGCCCAGCGCTGACCTTGCACCCGGCTGAGTGGCTGGTGCGGCCTCGCCGGGGGCCGGGGCTGCGGGCCCGGCTCACGTTGCTCGCCACTGGCTTGTCGGCAGCGGTGAGCGCGCTGCTGCTGTGGTTGGGCTGGTTGCTGGTCGGCGGGGTGGTGGCTGCGGTGCCGGACTTGCCGCCGGGTGCGACCGTGCAGGTCGATGGTGTGCCGGTGGCTGCGGGCCAGCTCGGGCACGCGTTGGCTGAGGCGGCCAGGCAGCGTGTGCTGCAGGCCGGGTCGGTGGCTTTCCTGCTCGCGGTGACCGCGACCGTGCTGCTGGCTTGGGTGATCACCGGCCAGGTGCTGCGACCGCTGCACGACGTGACCGCCGCTGCGCGCCGCCTGTCCGCTGAGTCCCTGGACGAGCGGCTGCGGCTGCCGGGGCCGCGCGATGAGGTGGCTGAGCTTGCCGACACTTTCGACGCGATGCTCGACCGGCTGCAAGCCGCGTTCCAGGCGCAGCGCCGATTCGTCGCGAACGCCAGCCACGAGCTGCGGACACCCTTGGCGGTCGTGCGCACCGAGGTGGACGTCACGCTGGCGGATCCCGCTGCGGACACCGCCGAGCTGCGCCGCATGGCCGCGGTGATCCGGGACGCCACGTTGCGGGCCCAGCAGCTGGTAGACGGCCTGTTGATGCTGGCTCAGACGGAGGGTGGCGCGCTTCGGGCTCGGGAGCCTGCCGACCTCGCCGGCCTGGCGCAGGCCGCGCTGCGGATCGTCACGCCCGAGGCGCGCGCCCGGGGCTTGCGGGTGAGCACGCGGACGACGTCGGCGTCGACGGTGGGTGATCCCGCGCTGCTGGAACGGATTGTGGGCAACCTGCTGGAGAACGCGGTGCGGCATAACGTGAGCGGCGGCTGGGTGGAGGTCTGCACTGGTCTGACGGGACCGTGGGCGACGCTGCGGGTCAGCAGTTCAGGTGCCATTGTCGCGCCCGAGGCGGTGACCGCGCTGTTCGAGCCCTTCTACCGAGGCGGGGTGGCCCGGACCTCACACGATGGGGCCGGATTAGGCTTGTCGATCGTCCGCGCCGTGGTGGCCGCGCACGCCGGCATGGTGCACGCCGAACCCGTCCCCGGCGGTGGTCTCACGGTGACGGTGCACCTGCCAGCCGGGTAGCTGGCTCTTCAAGGACTGCCAACCCCGGCCACGGTAGCCCATAACCGCTACCGACCGTGGCGCGCATGATGACGGTTGTCCACAGGAGCAGTGGTTATCCACAGCGCCGAGCGTCACTGATGGGCGTCGGGTGCGCTGGGCGTCAAGCTGGATCCCATGCACGAGTGGTGGATTCCCCTGCTGGAGTCAGACGGGCTGCTACTGCGCGAACGAGCGCTTACCGCCGTCGATCCTGATGACCTGTTGACGGCGTTACGATCTGGTCGATTGCGGCGAATCCAACGCGGGATTTACCTGCCTAGACGGGTCGAGGCGACCCCACCCGTGCTGGCGCGGGCCGCGCTACTCAGCTCGGGCGCGGTCGGTGCGGTCCCCAGCCACCAGACTGCGGCTCGGGTGTACCAGATCGCAGTGCCCGAGCAAGACCGCGCGCAGCACGTGACGGTGACTCGACAGCAGCGTCGCCGCGATCGCCCCGACCTGCGCTTCCACACCCGATCCCTCGGCTGCGGGGAGGTCGAGAGGCACGAGGGCGTACCGGTGACTTCCGTCGCCCGTACGCTGGCCGACCTGGCGACGAGTTTGGAGCGACTGCGCGCGGTGTGGGCGATCGACGACGCTCTGCGGCGACGCTTGTGCATTAAGGCGAATGTCCTCGCTGTCGTCGAGCGGTGGCGCGGTGGTGTCGGCTGCGTTACGGCGCGGGAACGGCTGGACGAGGCCGACGGAGCGGCGGAATCGATCCTCGAAACCGCGGGACGTCTTGTGCTACGCGATCGTGGGGTCCCGTTGCCGATCCCGCAGTACCAGCTGTGGGCACCGGACGGCACGCTGGTGGCTCGGCTCGATGGTGCCTATTTGCGTGAGAAGGTGGCCCTGGAGTACGATGGCGCGGATCCGCACGGGCTGCCTGAAGCCGTTTTCCGTGACCGTTGGCGGCAGAATGGCTTGCCTGAACTGGGCTGGGCTGTGCTCCGGTTCACGTGGTGGGACATGATGCGTGATCCCGATGGGGTTGCTGAGATCGTGCAGCGCACTCTGCGTCGGCGAGCTGCTTGACCCGGAAGTCCTGTCGGGGCGGGCGGGGTTGCATCCAACGGAGCGTCAGCGGAGTCGGCGGCACCGAAGCTCCCGCGCCGCGGCTCTCAGCACCCTGCTGAGGCACGGCCTCACACGATCGCGGCTACCGGCGTCGGCGTGGACGACCACTCCAGTTTTCAGCGCGGTATACGCGACTTGACAGTGGTGTCAGATGTTGAAGTCCAATCGCCGGGGTTTGTAGCAGTTGACGGCGTCGCTCAGCCGGGTCAGCTGTACTTGAAGGACTACCAACCCCGGTCGTGGGTTGCTGTCAACGACGACCAACCGATGGCCTGTGCCGATCAGGTGAGGCCGCCGTCGGCCCGGATATTCTGCTCGATGACCTATCGGCTGTCGGGGCGGACGAGCAGCGTGACCAAGTCCGTGACATCGGCAGGTTGCCCGAGCAGGGTCATGGCCGTGACACCCTGTAGTGCCTCAACAGTGGATGCGGCGCGCCGCAGGTCGGTGTCAGTGGGTCTAGGCGAGACGGTATTGACGGGGCGGCTGGATGGCCGCATTGCGGAACTATCGGGCCCGGATCACGCTGCGTGCTCCAGCGCGGTCGTCGCCCCGAAGATCCCCCGCCTCTGGCCTGAGTGTCGGAGGCCGTCGACGATCAGGCCTGAATCCTCGACGCTGGCGCCGACAGCCCTCAATTGCTCACCGCCTACCTAGGCACGCTCGATGTCGACTTCGACGTTCACGGTGCTCCAGAGCTCGTCGACCAGCTCGCGAAGCTCCCCGTCCGTTATTTCCGTGCCCGGCAACCAGGCCCCGCAGGCAACCGTGCACCGCGGGGTTGGCGATTGTTCACAGCACCCGCGACTGGGGTTGGTGGTACTTGAAGGGCTACTTGGGGGGTGTGAGGGCTGCGGCGAGGGGGTGCGCGGTCAGGTCGCGCTGCCACCGCCGTGCACCACCGGCGACGAGCTCCCGCTCCACTGCGGCGGCATCGAGCGGTTCAGGGGGCTCCCAACACAGCCGGCGGACCACGTCGGGTGTCAGCAGGTTCTGCAACGGCAGCCGGTGGTGTTCGGCGATCTCGGTCAGCGTTGCCCGCGCCGCCGCGAGCCGGACCGCCGCGGCCGGGTCCCGGTCCGGCCAGCGGTTCAGCGGGGGTGGTCCCTCGCCCTGAGCGCGCAGCGAGGGGAGCTCGCCGGCAGGCATGACCCTCGCGGCTTGTATCGCGGCCAGCCAGGTCTTGACGTGGCGACGCTGCGAGCGGCCGCTGAACACCGGCCGGGACAGCAGCGCGGCCTCGTCCGGCGGATCGGTCAGTGCCGCGTCGATGATCGCGGCATCGGGCAGCACGCGACTCGGGGCGATGTCCCGCAGCCGCGCCAGCTGGTCGCGTGCGTACCACAGCTCACGTACCACGGCCAATGCACGGGGCTTGTGGACGCGATGCATCCCGGAGGTCCGCCGCCAAGGGTCAGCCCGAGGGATGGGTGGGCCGGCGTTGCGCACTGCCTCGAACTCCGCTGCGGCCCAGGCCGACTTGCCTTGGGCATCCAGTTCGGCGGCTATCGCGGCCCGCAGCGGCAGCAGCAGCTCGACATCGAGCGCGGCGTAGGTCAGCCACTCCGTGGGCAGCGGCCGCTGCGACCAGTCGGCGGCACCGTGTGCCTTCTGCAGGTGGTAGCCCAACAGTTCCTCGACCAGTGCCGCCAGGCCGACCCGCTCGAGTCCAGCCAGGCGGGCGGCCAGCTCGGTGTCGAATACCGCGGCGGGTGCCAGCCCCAGTTCGGCTAGGCAGGGCAGATCCTGGGAAGCGGCGTGCAGCACCCATTCCAGCGGGTTGAGCACATCGGCCAGATCGGACAGCTCGCCTAGGCCGATCGGGTCGATGAGTACCGTGCCGGCGCCCTCACGCCGGAGCTGTACCAGATAGGCGCGCTGCCAGTAGCGATAGCCCGATGCGCGTTCGGTGTCCACCGCTACCGGGCCGGTGCCGTCGCCGAGCACCGCCACCGCGGTGCCCAGGGCTGCCGCGGTGGCGACCACCGGTGGCACCCCGGCGGCCGGTTCCAATAAGGGGACCGGAGTGGTCTCGGTCAGCGGATGACCCCCGCACGCATCGCGAGGGCGACCATCTGCGCTCGGTCACCGGTGCCGAGCTTGCGTCCGATCCGGGAGAGGTGGCTCTTGACAGTGAGCGCGGACAGGCTCAGCGCCTCGCCGATCTCCTTGTTGGACTGCCCGTTGGCGACCAGTTGGAGCACTTCGACCTCCCTGGCGGACAACTCGCGCGGCGTGTTGTCGGTTCCCGCTACGCGGGTGCCCGACGCGAGGATCGGCGCCACCGAGGGGTCGGCGTAAACCCCGCCCTCGAGTACTCGGCGCACGCCGTCGGTGACCACCGAGGGAGACGCCGATTTGAGCAGGTAGGCCTGTGCGCCGGTCTGGAATGCCGTGCGCACGGAGTGCGGGTCGTCGGAGGAGGCCAACACCACGATGCGGGTCCAGCCCCATCCGCGCAGCTCGCCGATCAGGTCCAGCCCACTGCCGTCAGGCAGCGTCAGATCCAGTATCGCCAGATCGCACGGGCCCGATGCCAGAGCGCGTGTCCTGGCCTCGGCCACCGATGCGGCCTCGTGCACGGTGACGGCTCCCATCGTCACCAGACGTGAGGCGATGGCCTCACGCAGTAACGGATGGTCGTCGACCACCAGTACCGTGAACAGTTCCTCCCGCGGGTGCGGGACTAATGACGCCGGCACGGCGCCGGATTGCGACGACCTGACGGTCGCGCCGTATCCGACAGCAGCCACTTAGCTACCTCCCTGGAGTCGGTCGTGCCCCCGACCGCACCGGGACCCCGTCTGAGTGACCGCGCCGCCACTCAAGCGAGGATTGGTGTCGTACGGGGAGACTAGCCGCCCGAGCGGCCTCACGGGGGACCGGTGGGAACCTTCTTGCCGATCTGCCCGCAAAGCCGCCATCGGCGGTCGCCCGATCAGGCGAGTCTTGACAAGACGGGGTAACGGCGGTGCCATGCTGGACGACTCACCTCAGGCTCACCACCCCGACGGGGGGGAGCCCGGCGGCTGCCGCCATCAGCTCACAGAAAGCCTCGGCATGCGCTGTCAGACCGTCACCAACGGGGCTCCACGATGCCCGCAGCTCGATGTCGTGGGTCCGCTCAGGCCCCGCGATAGCGCCGAACCGGGCTGACGAGGTCTGGGTGACGGTGCCCCCGAGAGCGGTGTGCTCGGCACCTGAGCTGCCCAGCGCGTCGGCAAGCCAGGACCAGCTCACCGCGGGGAGCAGCGGGTCACCAGCCAGCTCGACGTCCAGCTCGGCGCGGATGAAGCCGACCAGCCGCAGGGTGGCGTTCCAGCCGTCGTGACCCGCCGGGTCGTGCAGGAGCACAAGCCGACCGGTGGTCGACGCGTGGCCGGCATCGGGAAGCTCAAGACTCCAGGCGTATGCCCATGGCGCAAGTCGGCGCGGGGCCGGGATCGGCTCGAACCGCATCTCGGCGCGAGGCCGCACCGCGCTGAGCGAGCTCACCGCGTTGCGGAAGATCTCCGGGGCGTCCACCAGATCGGGCACAACCACCAACTGTAGGAGGACCGTCGCCGACAGTCTCGCCGAAACGCCGCTGTCCAGGCCAGTGAACCCAGGGTGGTGAACCCAGGCCAGTGAACCGAGGACATCGCCGAAAGCGGGGGCTGGTTCCACAACCGGGGGACAACCCGTGCGACGATAATCACTGAGATGACCAAGATAGGCACACCGCCCGCCGCCCGCCGGCTGCTTCCCGACGCGCCGCTGCTCCTCGCCGCTCGGGGACAACGCCCGGATCGTCTGCCGGTGTGGTTCATGCGCCAGGCCGGGCGGTCGCTGCCCGAGTACCGCAAGCTGCGGGCCGACCAGCCGATGCTGCAGGCCTGCATGACTCCCGAGCTCGTGTGCGAGATCACCCTGCAGCCCGTGCGCCGGCATGGGGTGGACGCCGCGATCCTGTTCAGCGACATCATGGTGCCGCTGCACGCTGCGGGAGTCCGGTTGGACATCGTGCCGGGCACCGGTCCGGTGGTGGAGAGCCCGGTACGCAGCGCCGCCGACGTCATGGCGTTGCCGGTGCTGGAACCGGATGCCCTCGCTCCGGTCACCGCGGCGGTGCGGCTGCTGCTCACTGAGCTGGGTCAGACCCCGTTGATCGGCTTCGCCGGGGCCCCGTTCACCCTGGCGTCCTACCTCGTCGAGGGCGGACCGAGCCGGCACCACGAGCGCACCAAGGCGCTCATGCACTCCGAGCCCGAGGTCTGGCATGCGCTGCTGGACCGGCTCGCCGATCTCACCCTGACCTTCCTCGGGGCGCAGGCGGCCGCCGGGGTGGACGCGGTCCAGCTGTTCGACTCCTGGGCGGGCGCGCTGTCCGAACGGGAGTACCGGCAGTTCGTGCTCCCGCACTCGGCGCGGGTGCTGGCGGGCCTGGCCGGCACCGGGTTGCCGCGGATCCATTTCGGGGTGGGCACCGGAGAGCTGCTCGGCGCGATGACCCACGCCGGCGCGGACGTCCTCGGGGTGGACTGGCGGATCCCCCTGGACGTCGCCGCGCAGCGAGTGCGGGCTGCACGACCGCACGGCCCGATCGTGCTCCAGGGCAACCTCGACCCGGCGGTCTTGCTGGCAGGCTGGCCTGCTGTCGAGGCGCAGGCGCTCCGGGTGATCGCTGAGGGCGGCGCGGCCGACGCCCACGTGCTCAACCTCGGTCACGGCGTCCTGCCGGACACCGACCCGGACGTGCTGACCCGCATCGTGGAGCTGGCGCACTCGCGGTGAGCGGCTTTTCGCGCGCCTGCCGGGTCGCCGTCGTCGGTGGGGGGATCTCCGGGTTGGCCGCGGCGTACCGGCTGCGCACGCTGCTCGGCCCGGCCGCCGAGATCCTGCTCGTCGAGGGCTCGCGGCGGCTCGGCGGCGCGCTGCGCACCGTCGAGTTGGGCGGTGTCGCGCTTGATGTGGGCGCGGAAGCCTTCCTGGTGCGCCGGCCCGAGGCGGTCGCTTTGGTCGAGGAACTGGGACTCGGTGGGCAGCTGAGGCACCCCACCCCGGCGGCTCCCACCGTGCGGGCTGCGGGGCGGACCATGCCGCTACCTACCCGCACCATGCTGGGTCTACCCGGCGCGGCCGCCGACGTCGCCGGCCTGCTGTCCGCGCCCGGGGTGGCGCGGGTGGCCGAAGAACCCACGGTGCCGCTGCGCTGGGAGCCCGGGCGCGACGCCGCGGTCGGGGTGCTACTGCGTGAGCGAGCCGGTGACGAGCTGGTCGACCGGTTGGTCGATCCGCTGCTGGGCGGGGTGTACGCCGGGCGCGCGGACGCGCTGGGGCTGCGCGCGACGCTGCCTGCGGTGGCCACCGCGCTGGACCGCGGCGCCGGGTCGCTGCTCGCTGCGGCCAGTGCTGTGCTGCCCCCCCGGCGACCTCCCGGCGGCGTCTCGCCCCCGGTGTTCGGCACCCTGCGCGGCGGGCTCAGTGCTCTGGTGGACGCGCTGGCGGCCGCCGCGGCGGTGCGTCCTCGGCTCGGGCTCCCGGTGCGCGGGCTGGCCCGCATCCCTGATGGTTGGCGGCTGCGGCTCGGCAGCACAATTGAGACCGAGCACCTCGACGTCGACGCCGTGCTGCTGGCCGTCCCGGCGCCGGCGTTGCGGCGGTTGCTGGCCGATCCGTTGCCCGCCGCCTCGGCGGCGGTGGGCCGGGTCGAGGTCGCCTCCTGCGCGGTGGTGGGGCTCGCGCTGCCGCTGGCCGCCGCCCGTGCCCTGCCGGATGCCTCCGGAGTCCTGGTCGCCGCCAGTGAACCTCTCGCAGTCAAGGCGTTCACCTTCTCCGGGCGCAAGTGGGCGCACGCATCGTCGCGCGAGGTGCTGCTGGTCCGGGCCTCGCTGGGTCGTCACGGTGAGGCCCGGGTGCTGCAGCGTGACGACGGGGAACTCATCGACGCGGTACGCGCCGACCTCGCCGCGCTCACCGGGATCACCGCCGTGCCGGTGGACACCGTGGTGGCCCGCTGGGGCGGCGGGCTGCCGCAGTATGCGCCCGGGCACCTCGACACCGTCGCCGCCCTGGAGCGGGACGTGGCCAGGTCAGCCGGCCTCGCGGTGACCGGCGCCACCCTGCACGGGGTCGGCCTACCCGCCTGCATCGCGACCGCCGACGCCGCCGCCCGCCGCATCGCCGAGTACCTGACCGGCGTCACCGCACCGGCCGCTGCGCGCGGTGGCACGATGGGGCCATGACCCGCCTGGACTACGCCGCGCTGAACTCCACCATTCGCTACACCATGTGGTCGGTCTTCCGGGTCGAACCCGGACGGCTGCCCGCCGACCGCGCTGAACCCGCTCGCGAGGCGCAGCACTACCTCGAGGCGCTGGAGGGCAAGGGCGTGGCGGTGCGCGGGGTCTACGACCTCGCCGGTCTGCGCGCCGACGCGGACTGGATGATCTGGTGGCACGCCGAGGAGGTCGAGGCGCTGCAGACCGGGTACGCCGAGCTGCGCCGCGCCACCGCGCTGGGCCGGGCCAGCGTGCCGGTGTGGTCGACGGTGGCGCTGCACCGCCCGGCGGAGTTCAACAAGAGCCACGTGCCGGCGTTCCTGGCCGGTGAGGAGCCGAAGCGTTACGTCTGCGTCTACCCGTTCGTGCGCTCCTACGAGTGGTACCTGCTGCCCGACGCCGAGCGCCGCGAAATGCTCGCTGAGCACGGCATGCAGGCCCGGGACTATCCCGATGTGCGGGCCAACACCGTCGCCTCCTTCGCGCTGGGCGACTACGAGTGGATCCTCGCGTTCGAGGCCGACGAGCTGCATCGCATCGTCGACCTGATGCGCGCGCTGCGGGCCAGCCGGGCCCGGCGGCACGTCCGCGAGGAGGTGCCGTTCTACACCGGCCCCCGGGTACCCGTCGCCGAGCTGGTGGCCGGGCTGCCCTAGGCTGCTTTGTCAGCATTCAGTTGTCGGGCACCAGGCGCAGCGAGATCGAGTTGATGCAGTAGCGCTGATCGGTGGGGGTCTCGTACCCCTCGCCCTCGAAGACATGCCCGAGATGGCTGTGGCAGGTGGCACAGAGCACCTCGACGCGCCGGGAGAACAGGCTGCGGTCCTCGCGCAGCAGCACCGCGTCGCCGGCCAGCGGGGTGAAGAACGACGGCCACCCACAGTGCGACTCGAACTTGTGATCGCTGCGGAACAGCTCCGCCCCGCAGGCCCGGCACTCGTACACGCCCTCGGTCTTGGTGTGTTCGTACTCGCCGGTGCTCGGTGGTTCGGTCGCCGCCTGGCGCAACACGGCGTACTCCTGGGGGGTGAGCTGCTCGCGCCACTGGGCGTCGGACTTGACGACCTTAGGCGTCACGCCCTTGACCGGATCCATGGCGACCACGCTACCCGGGCGGTTCGCGTCGACGTCAGCCCAGCAGGACGCTGAGGATGAACGCCGTCGCCTCCCACAGCGTGACGGCCACGCCGAGCAGGATCAGCCCCACCACCAGGACGGCTGCCGCCCGCCGAGGACCCTGCGCGCGGTTGGCCGACTCGGCGAACTCGCTGACCCCGGACAGGTAACCCTCGACCGTGAAACCGGGACGTTGCCGATGGGCGCGGTCCAGGTGGTCGGAGAAGGCCCGCACCTCGGGATCGTCGCGGTCCAGCCCGATCAGGTCGTCGTCGAGCCGACGTCGCTCCCGCGCGTGCGGCTGGTCGGGCTGCGGTTCGCTGCGCACCACGGCCCCACCGTAGTCCTCCCTGGGTGGGGCAGCCGTGCGGTAGCTTGCCGAATGTGGGCCGTGGCGAGGCGCTGGCGCTCACGGTGCCCGGCCCGAGGGGCGAGCGCACCGTGCGGGTGTCCAACCCGGACAAGGTCTACTTTCCGGAGCGCGGCATCACCAAGCGCCAGGTCGTGGAGTACTACCTTGCGGTGTCCGAGCCGTTGCTGCGTGTGCTCGCGCAGCGTCCGGTCACGTTGAAGCGTTTCGTGGACGGGGTGAGCGGGGAGGCCTTCTATGCCAAGCGGGTTCCTCCCGGAGCCCCGGACTGGGTGGACTCGGTGGAGATCACTTTCCCGTCTGGGCGCACCGCCCGCGAGGTGTGCCCCACCGAGCCGGCTGTGTTCGCCTGGGCGGCGAACCTGGGCACCCTCGACTTTCACCCCTGGCCGGTGCGCCGTCCGAACGTGGATCACCCCGACGAGCTGCGCGTCGACCTCGACCCACAGCCGGGCACCGGCTTCGCCGACGCCGTCGCGGTGGCCGGGGTACTGCGTGAGGTGCTCGCTGAGGTGGGGCTGGTCGGTTACCCCAAGACCTCCGGGGGTCGCGGGATGCACATTGCGGTCCGGATCCGTCCGCAGTGGTCGTTCACGCAGGTCCGCCGGGCGGTGATCACGCTGGCTCGGGAGGTGGCGCGGCGGGTCCCGCAACGGGCCACCGTGTCGTGGTGGAAGGAGCAGCGCGGCCGGCGGGTGTTTCTGGACTTCAACCAGGCGGCCCGGGACCGCACGATCGCCTCGGCCTGGTCGGTGCGCGGCACCCCGCGCGCCACGGTGTCGATGCCGGTGCACTGGGATGACCTGGCGGACGTGCACCCGGAGGATTTCGACGTGCTCACGGTGCCCACGCTGCTCGCGCAGCGGGGTGACCCGCACGCCGAGCTGGACGGCGAAGCCTTCGGCCTGGAGACGTTGCTGGACTGGGCCGCGCGCGACGAGCGCGACCACAGCCTCGGTGACCTGCCCTACCCACCCGACTACCCCAAGATGCCCGGCGAGCCCCCCCGCGTCCGACCAAGCCGAGCCAAGCCTCCCAGCAGCGGGAACGTGTCCGACTAGCGACGGTCCTGCCTACGGCCGCATCGACCCTGAGGCCATCGAGCTGGCGACTGGGGCGCGCAGGTCGACCGTCCACACTAGAGATGTGGTGTCCGGTGTGGCGGCCTGGGGTTGTCTGCGGTCTTGGGTTTATGCGGCTACGTGCATGGCTCTTGACGCTGTGCTACTGGCCTCTCTAACGTCAAGGCACGCGTCTGCATGGCTACATGGGAGGTAAAGCTATGAGGCTTGTCAAGATTGCTGGGGAGTGTAAGGACGATGATTGCCCGACGGTGTTCACCACCGATAGGGGCACTGTTGCGGTTCAGGGCTACATGGTGGACCGGGTGAGTCCGGATGGTGAGGTTGTGGTGGAGATTCCGGCCGCGCTGTTGTTGGAGGCTGCCCGTGCGCTTGGAGACTGATGCCTGGCGTCAGTTGATGGCCTCTGTTGCGTCTTCGACTTTTCGTCTGGAGACTCTAGCGGTGTATGACATGCCGGGTGAGCGTGACGAGTTCGCCCGGCATGTGGCGGGTGAGAAGCCGCCACCAGGATTGCATTACCGCTGGCTCGACACCGTGGCCGAAGGCGTGAGGGCGGGGAAGTCGTTTCAGCGGGTGCATGTGGTCACCTCACCCCTGAGTGACTACCTCACGTATGAGTTCGAGTGGGGGTATTTTTTCAACGTCAAAGCCGGCGAGGACATTCGTATCCTGGACCTTGCCCATCAGACTGACCCTGGTGTGCCTACGCAGGATTTTTGGCTGCTGGACGAGGCGAGGGTTGTGCGCATGGACTATGACGAGCACGGTGTCCAGCTAGGCCGCGAGCTGCTCAAAGACGTCGACCCTGCCCCGTATGTGGCGTGGAAGAATCTGGCGTTGGAGCACGCCGAACCATTCGAGCACTACTACGCCGAGTGGGAAAGGGCCAAGCTGGAAGGGTGAGACTGGACCCTGGCCAGGCGGGGCAAGACCGACAGAACCTCGCCGATGCCCTACGGGACTTGCGTCGTGCTACTGGGCTGTCTGGTGACCGACTGGCCCGGCGCTGTGGCATGAGTCAAAGCAAAGTGAGTCGGATCGAGAACGGCCGCTTGCTGCCGTCTGTGGTGGACGTAGAGCAGATGCTGGCCTGCCTGGAAGTCGATCATGCGACACGGTGCGAGTTGCTGACGTTGGCTCGTGTCGCTAACGCCGAATACCAAGACATACGGGCCTCAGTGCGTCGCGGGTTGCACCACCGGCAAAAAGAGTTGGCGACACTGGAAGCGGGCGCTACCCAGGTTCGTTACTTCCTGCCCTCCCTCATTACCGGGCTGTTGCAAACACCCGAGTACATGCGGCAAGCCGTCAATTCACCCGTTGATCCCGTCAGCGCGGATCGTTCACGCGCCATCACCGCCAAGCTGGCGCGCCAATCAATTTTGTATGACCAGGCCACTTTTTTCGATGTCCTGCTCACTGAAAGTGCCGTCCGGTGGCAACTATGCTCGCCACTGGTCATGGCCATGCAGATCGACCGCCTGATATCGGTGTCACGGTTGCCGAACGTGCGCGTTGGCGTTGTGCCGCAGCATGTGCGTGTGCCCGACGGGCCCATGAACGGCGTCGTTGTCTACGACGCCCGCCTGGTGACCATCGAGTTGTTCACCGGGCAACTGGTGCTACGCGACCCGAAAGACATCGACCACTACCGGGCACTTTTCGACCTCTTCTCCTCCCATGCCCTATGGTCAGACGACGCCCGTAGTTTCCTCAGTGGACTGGCGGACGCCTTCCGGGGTAGTAAATAATTCGAGCACGCGCATAGCACTGGAACCCGCCCCTGACATGCCCATAGAGTCACCGTATGAGCACGGTCACGCAGAGCAGGCATCGGCACGAACCACTCGGTCAGCGAAAGGCGCGTGAGTGGCAGGTGACGGCACGCGGCGATGCGGTGCGGCCATGGTGAGCCGCCCGACGGCAACGAGCAAACGCTACCAAGTGTGCGGTCAATGCTTGGCCTGGCGTAGAGGGGTGAGCCCGTAGCTGGTTCGTGAACGCAAATCTACTATAGCCACCCGGCAAAACCGTAAACCTGAATCAATCGAATCGTCCAGTGTCGCGGATTCGGAGAAATCTGCCACTAAGCAAACTTATAGTCGGCGAAATCATGCGAAGTCCTGGGTGACACATTCCGGCAAATTCCATCGACCAAGGGTCGGCAAGACGCAAAGGTCACCATGATCATCGTCGTCTATCGCGGAAAGGTGTGGGTTTCTATCGACCCACCATGCACCGCTGAAACAACAGTCTTAAAACCCATTCCTATCGACAGTCTGATGGACGCTCTTACGCAAGCTGTCAAGCAAGCACGCGGTGACAAACAGTCGTGAGCCATGTCTGGCAAATCCAACACCGGCTGTTGCTGGAACAGCTTGAAACCATCGAAACCGAGCCGACGCAGGAGCAGTTGGTAAAGCTGGCCGGTGCTACCCGCGTACTCCTGTTCCACCACCAGGTTGACCAGGGCGGCTACTGTCGCATGTGTATCAAGTCAAGATGGTGGCGTTTTCCTCGCAGCATCTGCACCATCTACGCAGCATTCACACGCACCAGGCCAGCCCAGGATATCGCCACATGATCGATCCTACAAAGTGCAGCACCCGGCACGCGGCGTCCTCAGCCGGACGAGCGTGCTGCTGCGCCAGGCGGATGAAGTCACGGTGATCGGGGCGGCGTTGCTGGCCAAGGCCGGTGGGTGGGGACACCGGTGGGTCGCCCCCAGTCGGCCGCCACGGTGCGGGGGTGGCTGCTCCGGATCGGCTGGGTCGGCCCCGGAGGGCCGGTTTACTGCGAGGTGGTCGCACCAACAGCTCATCCTGTAACATGTCGCTACAGGATCGTTCAGAGCTTCTGACCTGCTCAGATCTGACACAGGTCAGGCGAACTTGTCACTCTGCTGACTGCGCGCGGTATGGGAACAAGTGCCAGTTAGCTTGAAATCACTTTTGTCGCTTTTGTCAGCCGTTCGGGACGGTGGCGAATGCTCCAAACGGATGGTTTTTGTATCGACGTTCACATCGGATTTCTCAGATAACTCGGCGGCACAGTCTATGGCACCCGAACGCCGAGGCGCGGGTATTCTGAAACGTGGACGCCGTGCGGTGGTATACAAGAAGAGGAGTGCGAGATGGCGGACGACCCTGGGTGGATCACGTTGCCAGACGGTCGACGCGTGCCCGTCGGCCAGAAAAGGAGCAGCAGAGCGGTAGCAGGAGCGGCCGTGGCCATCGTGGTAGCGGCGGCCGCTGGTGGCAGCGCAGGCAGCGAGGCGGCGGTCAGTGGAGCTGCTGATGGGTTCAGTGCGGGCGCCAGGATCTCCCAGAGCCAGGAAGCTGACGAGTTCAGCATCCGTGCCAGAACTTCCCGCGGACGGGCTGAAGTACGCGTCAGAGGCTCCGATGATTCCGTCAAAGCGACATTTCGCCTGCGAAGCCTAAGCCGGCATCCAACCACGCTTAACGCGGAGTCCACCACTGACTGCGTCTCGTATTCTGACGGTGCAGCTCAACGTTTCCTTGAAGAGCATCGGTGTGTCTCGCTTCACCGCACGCTCATAGAAATTCGGGAGAGGAACTACACGGTTCGGTTCGCCACCGCAACGATCGAAATGCCTGATTACTTATCTACGCAAGATCTTAGTGAATTGCTCGCAAAGAAAGGCAGCGGAGACATCACCCCACTCTTGCCGAAAGGGGGGAAGTACCCCCATTTTCCCTTCGTCTCCGCATCGTCGCATACCACCTGGCACGACACGGTAGTGATCAACACCAGGGTGCAAGGACTCGGCCGCACCCCCAGTACTGCCTTGGTTGCCTCCCTGGCCACCTCTGTTTTGTTCAGTCTGGACTAGTTTCTCGTGATATATATATTAGGTCTCGTTTTTAAATTGGATACTTTGTGCGGACGCCTGCCTGTCCGTTTCGCGAGTCGCAGCTGTGTAATTTTTGGCGATCTTCGTGTGTCGCCGCCGCTGCTTGCGGTTCACCGCGAGTAACTTCCGGGCATGCCGACTTGTTTCACTGTGACCGATGAGGATTTGCCCTTCTGTTTCGGGGAGGTTCTACCTCATCTGGATGAGCGACAGTGAAGGATAATAAGCGACGCCACGGCTCGTGCGTTGGGGCGCAGTGGGGTGAAGGCGGTGGCTGTTGCGTCGGGTTTGTCTTTGTCGACGGTCGCCATGGGTCGCATCGTGTCCTCGTGAAGGACGATCGGCAGCGCGTCTGGGCTTACCATGAGGGCGTTGACCCGGGTGGGCCAGCGATGGCCCAGATCGCCAAAGACTACGGCAACACCCTTGCCGAGCTGCGCAAGCTATAGGATGATGATCACATGAGTACCACGCTGCGAGCTGAGTTCTTCTTCGATGACGAGGCGGACGACTGGCATTACCGCGTGCCTGCTCTGCACATCAACGGCGGCGGCACGGCGACCCGCGAGGATGCTCATCGTGAGTGTATGGACGCGATCTCGTTTGCCCTGGAGGGGGACCCGAGCAAGTACGACAGTGATGCCCAGGCGATCGCCCTTGAAGTGTCTGTTGCTCCTGCCGCCTGACCGTCAAAGGCCACTCGTGCGTGGCCTGTGCGTCCGGTTGGTTTAGGGCTTGGAAGGTGTCAGGTATAGGTTGCGGGGGCCACGTGTCGTCCTGAAACACCCGGCACTATCCGTGCAGTGGTGGTGCGCGTCGGGTGGCTGCTCGTCACCTCTGCGCTCGCCTCCTGCGCCACTTCCGTCGCACGGGGAGGTGGGTAGATCGGTTGCGGACGTGCCACCGGTGGCAACTCTGCACACCGCGACAGTCCTTTCCCAGACCTCACGGACAGTGACACCACGCCCGCAGCACCGGACATCCCCAGCCCCTGAGCCACCGCGGCGATCTCCCGTCACCATCAACCTCCGGCGGACTTCCGGCGCCGACCACTAAGTGAGTTGAAGCGGGCCGTGGTCGACGAGCTTCGCGGCGACCCGCTTGATGATCGCCGTGCCGACCCGCGCCAGGTAGTCAAAGAACATGTCGACCTGGCAGTCCTCGTGCATCACCGTCACGGTGTCGTCCTCCACCGGACGGTGATGCGAGCATCAGACGCAGGGAGCAACATCGCAATCTGGAACGTCTGTTCTGTCATCAGCACTAGCACAGCGGTCCCGCCTGCGTCTCGAAGCCGATCGAGCACGTAGCCTACGGTGTCGTCCGGGAGTGCTGGGATGATCGTCTGGTCACCAGGCTCATTGGTGATTTCCGCGAAGGTAGATCGGAAATCGCGGGAGCGGGCCAGCCGGGCGATGGCCGGCACAGTCCGTGCACGTCGTTGCTCCCTAGTAGCCACGATCCGACCTCCGCTCGTTTTCCTGCCAGTACTCAGTCAGACGGTGTAGAACATGGTCCAGATCCGTCTTCAACGTCCTTGTAGGACGCGACCAACCTCAGGCAGTGAACTCGATCTCCTGCCGGTTGAACAGATGGACGTGCACTCCCTTGCCGTGACAGATTACGTGGTGATCGCTCGGGTCTTGTCGCGGGCGAATCTGCGTAGTCGTAGGCTGTTCGAGACGACGAACAGTGAGGACAGGGTCATGGCGGCACCGGCGATCAGTGGGTTGAGCAGGCCGAGGGCCGCCAGCGGCAGCGCGGCGATGTTGTAGCTGAACGCCCAGCCGAGGTTGCTGTGAATGGTGCGCAGGGTGCTCCGGGCGAGCTTGATCGCGCTGGGCACCACGGTCAGGTCGCTGCGCATCAGGATCAGATCGGCGGCGCCGAGCGCGACGTCGGTGCCGGAGACGAGGGCCAGGCCGAGGTCGGCGCGGGCCAGCGCGGGTGCGTCGTTGACGCCGTCTCCGACCATCGCCACGGAGCGTCCCTGGGCCTGCAGTGCCTCGATCACGGCGGCTTTGTCGTGCGGCAGCACCTCGGCGATCACCTCGTCGATGCCGACCTGGGCGGCGACGGCCCGAGCGGTGGCCTCGTTGTCGCCGGTGAGCAGCACCGTGCGCAGCCCGAGCCGGAGCAGCTCGGCGACCGCCGCAGCAGCGCTGGGCCGCACCGTGTCGGTCAGCGCGAAGGCGCCTTCCACCACGCCGCCTGCGGCCACGACCACCGTCGTGGCGCCGTGGCGCTCCCACTGAGCGCGCTGCTCGTCCAGCGTGGCCGGTATCGAGATGCCGCGCGCGGCCAGCAGCCGCGCCGATCCGACCAGCACTTCCTGGCCCTCGACCACCCCCCGGGCCCCGAGGCCCGACAGGCTGGTGAAGTCCGTTACCGGCGGGATCCCACCCAGCCCGGCCCGGGCCAGCGCGCTGATCGCGGCGGCGACGGCGTGTTCGGAGGCGTCCTCCACGGCGCTGGCATGGCGCAGCAGCGTGTCCAGCTCGGTTCCCTCGGCCAGGGCGACATCGATCACCGCCATCCGGCCGGTGGTGATGGTCCCCGTCTTGTCCCACACCACGGTGTCGATGGCCTTGGCTGACTCCAACGCTTGGTGACCCTTGATGAAGATGCCCAGTTCCGCTCCACGCCCGGAGGCCACCATGAGTGCCGTCGGCGTGGCCAGGCCCAACGCGCACGGACAAGCGATGATCAACACCGCTAGCCCGGAGCTGAACGCGCGCTCGACCGACCCGTCGAGGACCAGCCAGCCGAGGAAGGTCAGGACCGCCAAGGCGAGCACGATCGGGACGAATATCCCGCAGATGCGGTCCGCAAGCCGCTGGACGCCCGCCTTGTCGTTCTGCGCCCGTTCGACCAGCCGGACCAACTGAGCCAACTGGGTGTCTTCGCCCACGGTGGTGGCGCGGACGACAAGCCGGCCGCCGCGGGCGATGGTGCCGCCGATGACCTGGCTGCCTTCGGACACCTCGCGGGGCGCTGATTCGCCGGTCATCGCGCTGCTGTCCACCCCGCTGTGGCCCAGCACCACCTCGCCGTCGGTCGCAATGGTCTCGCCGGGGCGAACCACGAAGTGATCGCCGACGCGCAGCTGCGCGACCGAGATACGGTACTCCCGCCCATCCTCGCGTCGCACGGCCACGTCCCGCGCACCGATCTTGGACAGTCCGCTCAGCGCACCACCGGCCTGTCGTTTGGCCCGCGCCTCGAACAACCGCCCACCGAGCAGGAAGATCGTCACACCGACGGCCACGTCGAGGTAGATCGAGCCGGCGGGCCGGAAGATCAGCCCCCAGCCGCCCTCGCCCCGCCCTCCCGCACCGTTGATGACGAACATCGTGTAGACCGACCAGCAGGTGGCTGCGGTGATCCCCAACGACACCAGAGTGTCCATCGAGGTCGAACCATGCCTCGCGGCGACGACGGCTTTGCGGTGAAACGGCCAGGCACACCACGTCACCACAGGCAAGGTCAGCGCCAGCAGCACCCATTGCCACCCGGTGAACCGCCACGAGGGCAGGAACACCACCGTCATGGACAGATCCCCCAGCGGCACCCCGAGCAGCAGCGCCACCACCAGCCGACGCAGCAGGTACCGAACCGGGCCATCGGCCGCCGGCTGGTCGCGCTCGATCGGCGTGGCGCGGTAGCCGGCCCGTTCCACCTGCGAGATCAGCTGCGCGATCTCTACTTCAGCGCGGGCCGCCACGCTGGCTTTCTCCGTCGCGTAGTTCACGCTGGCCTGCACGCCGTCAAGCTTGTTGAGCGTGCGCTCCACCCGTGCCGCGCATGCCGCGCACGTCATACCTCCGATGGACAGCTCGATCGACGAGGTCAACGGCATAACCCCAGTCCACCCCTCGTGAGCAGCGAACAGCTTACGGCGGACCCAACTACGGAGGACACAGTGTGCCCTGCCTCGGGATCGAGGCATCCATCAGGAAGCGGGTGACCAGGTCGACGATGCAGGGGCTGCGCGGTAGCGCGCCATGCGCCGGGCCCTGCCAGCTCACCAGCGTTGCCGACGGCAGCGACTGCGCGGTGCGCCTGGCCCCTTCGGCCGGGGTCACCGGGTCCCCGGTGGTCGCCACCACAAGCACCGGCGGCAGTGCCGAGTCCTCCGACTCCAGCGGTGGCGCCGAGGGCACCGGCCACGCGCTGCACCACAGCAGCCGCGCCGCGAACAGCGGACCGAACAGCGCGGAACGCCCTCGCCACTGGTGCGCCAGCTGCTGGGCACGCTCGGGTGGCACCCGGGTCGGGGTGTCGTTGCAGCGCGTGGCCAGGGCGGGGTCGAAGCGTGCCGGCTGCCCGTGGTTTTTGGCCAGTACCGGCGCCACGAGTGCGGCCAGCTCGGCCCCGTCCCCGTCGCGGGCGGCCGCCAGCGCGTGGGACAGCCGCGTCCAGCGCTCGGGGTCACCGACCGTCGCAAGCACCGCGTGGTAGGCGATACCCGCAGTGATCCGCTGCCCCCCGGCCCGCAGCGGGGCCCGCCGCAGCGCCTCGGCCAAGGACAGCAGGGCACCGCGAGGGTCGGATCCCAGCGGGCAGCCTCGGGCCACGCAGTCGGCGGCGAACGCGGTGTAGCCGGCGTCCGCGGCGAGCAGCTCTGCCTCGGTTGCGCTCACGTCGTCAAGGGTCGGATCAACGGCTCCGTCGAGCACGACCCGCCCGATGGAGCTGGGATATCGGTGGAGGAACTCGGTCACCGCCCGGGACGCCTCACCGTGCGAGATCAGGTTGAGCACTGGGGCGTTCAGGATGATTCGGAGCTGTTCGAGGTCCTCGGCCGTGCCCGTGGAGTTGATGGTGGTGAGCACCTCACCCTGGTCTTGCGCACAGGTCTGGATCGCGGTACGGGTGGTGTCGAGCAGCGAGTCCAGCTGCTCAGGCTGGGCCGCGTCGATTCCGATGATCAGGTTCCGGGTGGTGTTCGGTATGCAGTCCAGCGGATCACTCGGCCCGGTGCCCCGGCGGGCCAGCCCGATCAGGGTGAACCGGTCCAGGAGTGCGGGTGGCAGCCGCTGGGCCAGCCGGGCGGCCCGGACCGTTCCGGGCTCCCCGGACGCCTCGCCGAGCACCACGAGTGGGGCCGGGCCGTCGCCGACTCGGCTGAGGTCCAGCTTGAGGACATTCCCGAATGCCGGTGCCGCCACCGTGGCGTCGACCCGAAGCTCGCTGCACTCCACCCGTCGTGGGCTTGGCATGCCGAGCGCGGCGCTGATCGGGCCGGTGCAGTCCCGCCAGGGCAGTGAATGACGGTTGTACTCGCCGGTCGGTGGTAGCGGCGGACTACTGGGCGGAGTCCGCAGGGGGCGTTGCGGGGGCAGGTTGGTATCCCGCACCGCCACCGAGGGCCGTTCCGAGGGCCCCGCGGTGCACCCCCCCATCAGCACCCCCAGCACCCCCAGACACCCCCAGATCCGGTGCCGCACGACCCTCCCAGCCTCCAGATACGGGCAACCCCGCAATCCTGCCACCCCTCCCCGTAAACCCCCCGTAACCTGACCGCGATTCGGTTCCGAATGGCGGCTGGGGTCAGTGCGTGAGGACGTCGGTGATGGCGTCGAGGGCGGTGTCCAGGTCGTTGCGGGTGATCACTAGGGGGGGAGCGATGCGCAGTGTGGTGGCGTGGGTTTCTTTGCAGAGGACGCCGCGGGCCATCAGGGCTTCCGCCGCCCTGCGTCCGGTCGGGCCGCCGGGAGCGATGTGCACGCCGGCCCACAGCCCTCGGCCGGTGACCTGCGCGACCCCGTGCCCGACCAGCGCGCGCAGCCGGGTGTGCAGGTACGCGCCCAGCTCTCGGGAGCGGGACTGGAATTCGCCGCTCGCCAACAGGGCGATCACCGCGCGACCGACCGCGCAGGCCAGTGGGTTGCCGCCGAAGGTCGATCCGTGCTCCCCGGGCCGCAGCACACCCAGCACCGCGCGCCGTCCCACCACGGCTGAGACCGGCAGGATCCCCCCGCCCAGCGCCTTGCCCAGGGTGTACAGGTCGGCCCGCACGTCGTCATGGTCCAGCGCCAGCAGCTCTCCGGTGCGGCCCAGCCCGGATTGGATCTCGTCGGCGATCAGCAACGCGCCCACGTCGTCGCAGGCCACGCGGGCTCCGGCCAGGTAACCCGGCGGCGGAACCAGCACTCCCGCTTCGCCCTGCACGGGCTCGAGGAGCACCGCCGCTGTCCGGGACGTCATCGCGCCGTGCAGCGCGTCGAGGTCGCCGTAGGGCACCACGACGAAGCCAGGGGTGAACGGGCCGAACCCAGCCCGGGCCACCCCGTCGGTGGAGAACGACACGATGGTGGTGGTGCGGCCGTGGAAGTTCCCACCCGCGACCACGATCTCGGCGGTCCCGTCCGGGACACCCTTGACCCGGTGCGCCCACAGCCGGGCCACTTTGATCGCGGACTCGACTGCCTCGGCACCGGTGTTCATCGGGAGCACCATCTCGGTTCCGGTCAGCTGAGCAAGCTCCCGGCAGAACGCGCCGAGCAGGTCGTGGTGAAAAGCCCGCGAGGTCAGCGTCACCTTTTCCAGCTGGTCCACTGCGGCAGCCACCAGGGCGGGATGCCGGTGCCCGAAATTCAGCGCTGAATAGCCGGCGAGGAAATCGAGGTAACGTCGGCCTGTCACGTCGGTGACCCAGGCACCCTCACCGGAGGTGATCACCACCGGCAGCGGATGGTAGTTGTGCGTACTCCACTGCTCGTCGGTGTCGATGAAGTCGGTGTCGCTCAACGGGACGTGCGAGGTGATCGCCGCTCCTTAGTGCCGGTGTTCAGAAGGTACACCGCTGCGCCCTCGGCGCCGCGCTGGATCGGCACCGAGGGAACCTGGACCTGCCCGATCGCCTCCGTCATGAGCTGGTGTGCGGCGGCCAACGCGGCGGTGATCTCAGTGCGCAGCGCTTCGAGCGCGGTCACCTCGCCGGCAACCTGAGCGCGCAGCTCGCGCAGCGCCGACTCGTCGTGTTCGACCGTGCGAACCCGGGTCGACAGGTGCTCGCCGAGAGCCTGGAGCATGAGCTGCAAGCCGGCGATGCCGCGCAGCTCGCTGTCCCGGATCCGGGTGTTCACTGCGGACTCCCGTTGCGCGATCGCTCGCGCCGCATCCCGCTCGGCGGTCCACCGGCGAGCGGCGGAGTTCTTCGAGAGCTGATCTCGCTGCCGTCTCGCATGGTCGAGTAGCGACTTGGCCTCGCGGCCGGCATGCGCGCGCAGCCTCGTGATCTCGTCGTCGGCGCGGGCTCTCAGCTCGGCGATGTCCTCCTCGGCGCGGGCGATCCGCGCGGTGGCCTCGGCCTCGGCGTGGGCCGCAAGCTCGGCCGCCTCCTCCTCGGCTAGCCGCATGATGCGCTGGATCCGGGCGTTGGCCCCGGTCATCGGGGTAGCCAGGATGCGCTCGACCCGCGACGTCGCCTTATCCGCCTCCCGGCGAAGATCCTCGCTCGCTAACCGAAGATGGTTCAGCACCTTGCTGAGCTCGGTGACCTGAGTCAGGGCCGCATCCCGATCGGCTGCAACCATCGCGATGCGACCATCGAGTGATTCGAGATGCTCCAGGACCTGTCTTCGATTGAATCCGCGCAGCTCCGTCTCGAAGGGCTGATACAGGGGGACTAGTTCGTCATCCTGAGATCCGCGCACGACTGTCGATGGTAGTTGAACCATCACGTTCCAACAACGACATCTCCGCCCCCCGCGCTGCATCACCGCCCGCGCGGCTCAACGTCGTGAACTCGACGCTACCGACGTCCCAGGTGCCCGAAAACGTCCCTGGAGTCGAGCTCGCGGCGCGCCGCCTCGGGGGTCTGCTGGCGTTCTGCGTCGCTTGGGGCAGGGGTTGCCGTGCTGTTCATGCTGGTGGGCGATACTGGGATTGAACCAGTGACCTCTACCGTGTCAACGCCGATTCGCCTTGTCGATCGCGGCTGTGGGGTACCGCAGAGGTCTTTTGACCGGGGAGGGCGTGCTCGGCGGTCTGTTGCTCTCGTGACCCGAGCTACCGCGTCTGCTGACCGGCGAGGGCTGGTGCTGCGAACACCTGCCCACGGCCTTGATCGCCGACCCTGTGGAAGAGGGTGGAGACCCGATGCCAGACCCTACGCAGTTCGATCCGGACCGCCTGCGGGTGGCTCTAGATCATGGTGAGGTGGTGGAGCTAGATGGCGGCACGTTGGTCCTCAATGGGCGGGAGTCCCCGAGCGTGGTGCTGCGGCTTGCGCCTTGGCGTGCTCGGTCGGTGGCCAGGGTGCTGGAGGAGTGGTCGTCGGTGTCGCGGATCTTCCACCGCCCGGGTCAGCCGCACCTGGACGAGCTTGATCTGTCGCGGACGCTGGAGTTGTCCGCGTCCGCGCTGGGTGATGGCGACGAGCCGATCGTGCGGTCTCCTCGCGGTACCCGCGCTATTCCCAACCGGCAGCGCCTGGCCGCCGTGGCGGTCCTGGGTGAGCGTGAGGCGCACTTGTCTGCGGTGCAGCGCCTGGCCTTGGTCGATGCCGCCGAGTGGTGGCTTTCGGAGCCCAACGGTGGCGAGGAACTCGCTTACGCTTTGCTCGCTGCGACCTGTTCGGCGGAGGTCACGACGGAACACGTCTACCTCGCTCTGATCACTCCATTCGACGAACCAGGCGATTACGGCGAGGGCCTTTCCTCGTGGCTATCGGTATTGAGATGGCGTATTGGCTCGCCTACGTCCGCAGCGTTGCTCCGGTCGGGCGATCCCCGGAGACCGGGACGCGGGGCGGCGAGTGCCTGCAGGGTGAACCGCAAAGTCGTTCTTGCTGGTCATGAGTTGTTTTGAGGGGTGGGGTTCAGGCCGAGGATGGTCAGAAGCAGGTGCGGGTCGTGTCTGATCTTCCGGAGGGTGGCCGCGGTCTTGC
>JBOHFI010000047.1:0-39807 GCA_050699595.1 Pseudonocardiaceae bacterium
CGCCACCAAAATCAAACTCACCGACCGGCAGAAGGCATCGATACCCATCGTCCGACACGAGTTCCATGGCGAATGGAATTACACTATCAGGCCGCAACTTGAATAAGTTATTTCATTCCAGCTCCTATGTCCCCGGGTACGGCACGGACCTCCCGATCGGCGTGGTGGAGGCCAAACGAACCCGCGCCCACACGGCTGACGGCATTGAGTAGGCGAAGCGGTACGCCCAGTAACCCTTTGCCTAACTAGCTCAACCTGTTCCGATCATGTCGGCTCGGGCTGCTCACCAGTGTTACCGACACTGAGCTATTCTAGGCTCGGCAGTGTCAGGGTTGATCGTTTCGTGGCTTCGGCCAGGATTAGAATCGTAGGGAACTTAGTGCCCGAAGCCACAGCTACAGCAGAGGAAACCGGATCAGAGGTAGCGCCACCCCTGCACGGCATGTACTTGCGCCAGTTGTACCTGCGAAACTTCCGCTCCTGCCGCGAGACGACAGTCAAGCTCCGGCCAGCGCTGACGCTCATCGTTGGTGAGAATAACTCCGGCAAGTCGAACGTCATCGACGCGGCTCGCCTGATTACGAGTCCCCTCAGCGGGCGGCGTAGTCGGTACTTCGACAACGACGACCTGTCTTACAAGGCGAGTACGAATGTCATCGAGTTAGTTGCTGAGTACAGCGACTTGACCCTAGCTCAGTGCGCTCATTTCGTGGTAGCGGCCCAGTTGAGCACCGGCACCGCATGGTACACGGCTCGCTACACAGCCGACGACACGATACTACCCCGTCTACGGACCGCCTATCTCGCCAACAAACCCGGCAGCTCCGACCCGGAGCAGGAGAAGCGTGAGCAGATCAACCATGTCTTCCTTCCGCCCCTTCGCGACGCTCAACGCGAACTTGACTCTGCCGCAGGCAACCGGCTGTCCCGGATCATTCGCTACCTGACAAAAGAGTCAGCGCGCGACGATTTCCTCAAGCAGGCCAACGACGGCCTACGTAAGCTTGAGGGACATCCTGTACTGGACGGAACAAAGACGGCACTGCAGGGGCACCTCGGTCGTTTGACGACGCCGGTACGGGGACAGAACGTCGGCCTTGGCTTCGAAAATTTCCACCTCCATAGACTGACGCGTAGCCTTCGGCTCAAAATGGCCGAGCACGGCGTTGACCTGGCCGACATCGCTGACTCGGGCCTTGGCTACGCGAACCTCCTTTAGATGGCCTCGGTTATCCTCGAGCTACAGAACGCCCAGAATTCTGAACTGACGCTGTTCCTAGTCGAGGAGCCAGAGGCGCATCTCCATCCGCAGCTCCAGGCCGTCTTGCTCGACTATTTGAGTGAGCAGGCAAACCAGTCTCTGCACGCCGACCACGACCGTCCTGCCGGCCGTATTCAGGTAATCGCCACAACGCACTCACCGAATCTCGCCAGCAGCGTCGGCATCGAGAACGTGGTCGTGCTGCGGACTGCGGCGACGACCGTCGCTAGTGGCGAGGGAGAGAAAACGGCAGAGCGGAACACGGTCGCAGTCTCGCTCGTGGACGCCGCAGTGAGCGACGACGAACGCCGCAAGATCAACCAATATCTGGACGTCACACGTGCGGAGCTGCTCTTCACTAGACGGGCGATTCTTGTGGAGGGCATAGCCGAGGCGGTACTGCTGCCCGCCCTGGCGCGGCGCGTACTATCCGACCCCAAGGAACGGCAAGCCTTCCGAGCAATCTCGATCATCTCCGTCGGAAGCGTCGACTTCGCGCCCTACATAAAACTCCTCGTTGTCCCCATCGGTGGTGTCCAGCTGCTCGATCGTCTCGTAGTGATTACTGACGGCGATCCCGACGTGACGAGTGGCGAGCCACCAATTGCTGGTGAGGACGAGGACGACGAGCCGGCCATCACCAATCGACGTGCACGACTTGAAGGCCTCCTCGACGCGGAGACTCGGGGGGCCCTCGTGGTCGCCGAGTCGACGTTCACGCTGGAAGCCGATCTGCTGGTACCAGTTGACCCTAATAGCGGCGCGTTGCGGGTTGCGTTCCTCAAGCAGAAGCCCCGGTCTGAATCTAGGTGGCAGGAGTTCTTGGACACCGCAGAACCCGACCGTGCCTTCCACGAGGCGCTGCGCAAGACCAAGAACTACTTGGGTAAGGGCGAGTTCGCGCACGACCTTGCTGTGGCGCTCGATAAAGGCGTTCCCTTCGAGTGTCCACCGTACCTCGCCGACGCTATCCGCAAGTCGCTGAACTAGCCTCATGGCCCTGACCCTCACCGCTGCCCAGAGGTATCTGATCGAGACCCCCGGAAGCCTGTTCGTCGATGCTTGTCCGGGAGCCGGGAAGACCGAGGCTGTGGTCCAGCGCTACGTCGAGCGCCCTGGCGCGTCGTCGTCCCGGCGCGGCGTTGCGCTGCTCTCGTTTACCCGTGCCGCAGCCGACGAGGCAAAGTCTCGTTGCATTGGCCGTCCGGACTTGATGGAGTGCCCGAACTTCGCAGGCACCATCGATGGCTTCATCAACCGGTTCATCGTGGGCCCCGTGTTCGTGGATCAAACCGGGATCGTGCCGACCTTTAAAGACCGATGGGATGGTGTGCACGGTACCTCATTTAAACTTAATGGGCAGCCGCCATTGTCGAGGGTCGATTTCCAGCTCGACTGGTTCTCGTTTGAGGTAGGCGGGACGGCTCGCTTTCATCCAGAAAATCTCCCCTATTGGGCGAAATCCGTCGCCGACTCGACAGGCGCTCTGCGGTGCGCTGAACAGGTCGCGAGCGTACGCTGGCAAAAGCTGATCAGTGCCGGAATCATCGACTGTGCTCACGCGCGTGCACTCGCCGTCAGGTACTTCGCCGATCCAGCAATTGCGCCGAAATTGAAGACCCTCCTCTGTAACCGCTTCTTTGAGGTGATCGTTGATGAGGTCCAGGACTCTAACACGCACGACCTCCGCCTCTTTCACTTCCTGCTGGATGCCGGTTTATGCCTAGTCTTGGTGGGCGACGTCGATCAGGCCATCTACGAGTTCCGTGGCTCATCCGCAGATGCCACAGCAGCCCTCGCGCAGCGGCTGCCAGCAAGCCTGCGGATGGCCGATAACTGGCGCAGCTCCCCGGCCATCTGCAAGCTAGTTGACAGCCTCCGATCCGGCGAAGAAGCCGACAAGCCATGCGGCAAGTGGCGGGATATATCGACGCCGATTTACTTGCCGCCACCCCGACGCAACTTCGAGGAGCACGTCGAAACTATCGACCGGATACTGGCAAATGAAGGCCTTTCGGCGAGCGATATCGTCTGCCTCGCGCACACCAGACGCGTGGCCCGTGCGTGTGCAGGCGCGATCGTCGACCGAACAGAAACGACGAACCGCCTCGTGCGGCTTGCGCAGGCTTCGTTGGTGGTAGCTGACGAGTCGGAACGTGTTGGTCGGCAGCGGATCGAGGCGCTCCGGCTTGTCCAGTACATCCTGCGGGACATCAGCTACGACCAAGCTACGAAAGAGGCACCAGACGTTGTCTTCTACGACAAAATCGGTCTAATCGAGCGACAGTTCCGCGACGGCTCCTTACGCCTTGCGCTACGCGGAGCCGCCAACATAACCACGCCAAGTAGCTTCAAAGAGTCGATCAAGCAAGGTGTCTCTGCGATGGGCTGGGACAGTTGGGTCGACGCCAGTAAGCTCCGCATCCCGAACGGGGACAAATGGCCGGATAGCTTCCGGTCTGTGCAGCGCTTCAAGTGGGCGACCGTGCACGGCTACAAGGGCTTGCAGGCCCTTGCGGTCGCCCTAGCCATCTCGAAGCCACCGAGGTCGAGCGGGGAGCCGTCAGGCGTGGAACTGTGGCGCGATGGCGGGCGCGGCGACTCGCGGCGGACTCTGTACGTGGGCGCGTCACGAGCCGAGCGTCTGCTGGTCTTGCTTACTGACGCTAGCTACCACCAAATGGTGCAGGACATCCTCGTACGCGACGGAGTTCCATTTACCACTGACGTTCCGTAAGGGTGTCGCGGACGAACAGAAGATTGTAGAGCGGGTTCGGGAGCTACTGTATCGATGTCGGCCGGTAGCTCGTAAGCTCTTCGATTGTGTGGATCACCCGGTAGTCGTCGACCCGCATGCGGCGTGCGCCAGACGGGTCGCGTATAGCGATCACCGTGCGGCCGAGGTTGGGCACCGAGCACGTCGCTGCGAGCCGCCGGCTCCACCCCGAAGTACGACTTGCACAACATTCCTGAGCCAGACGCCCAGCACCCACCGTCGGTATCGTGTTTCACCGGGGGCGCGTGTTGGCCGCCAACACCGGTGTGGCGTCCTGGAGCGACGAGCGTCGTCTGGCGGCGTGATCCGCTGTGGCATGGGCGCCGCGTCGTCGAGCTCTCTTCAGGCCAGCGGGGCTACTCTGCGTGCATGACTGAACTGGCCTCTACCGCGTCCGTCTCTCGATTGGACAAGAGCGGGCCAGTCGTCTGGAGTGCCCTTGGCGGGGAGCACCGTGCCGCTTTCGAGGCCGAGTTCCGAGCCGCTCTCGTCCACGTTGCCGAGACGTTCGATGTTGACCGCCTCACCCAGGTGGTGCGCCGTTGGTGGCCTCGCGCGGTGCTGGACGCCCACCCTGACCCGATCGCTGAGTACATCGGACAGTGTCTCATCAACGGTGACCAGTCAGTGCTCACCAAGACCGCAGCGGAGCTACGCGCAGAGCTGGTCTGCTAGGCGGAGTGGCGCAGGGGGCATGACAGCGCTGCCACCCCAGTTACCCCGGGGCCTCATCAGCCTGTTGTCGTGCGGACCCTGCTGCTGTCCCCCGGGCTGGGGCTCTACTGCTGACGGCTACCCTGATGTCACAACGAGTTGGAGGTGACCTCGGGACATGTCGATCGAAGAAGTGGGTGTCGCGGAAGCCAAGCGCAGGTTCTCTGAGCTTGCCGAGCGGGTCAGCCGTGGGGAGTCCTTTGTGATCCTCAACAGAGGACGTCCGACGGTCGCGCTGGTACCGCCTCAGCGGGCCCGTCACCGTGACCACAAGCCCGTCGGCTTTGCGGCCGTCGCCGGGGCGCTGGCTGAGTGGGACACGATCGATGAGGACATGGCGGAGGTCGTCGCGACTCGGAAGCAGGCGATCGACCGGCCGGTTCCCCCACTAGCGTGATCGGTTACTGCCTGGACACGGATGTGATCAGTGCCGTACTCAAGCCCGCGCCACCGCTGCATCTCATCCGGCGGTTGGCGGTGACTCCCGCTGAGTGTCAGTTCACCACGGCTATCACGGTGGGTGAGCTGATCTACGGCGCGGCCCGCCGCCGCAACGCCCAGCTCTCCGAACGCGTCCAACACCTGATTCACGACGCTGGCGTGGTACTGCCCTTCGATGAGGTTGCCGCGCATACCTACGGCGACCTTCGGGCGACGTTAGAGCAGGCGGGGCAACCACTCGCCGAACCAGACCTCCGGATAGCCTCGATCGCGCTCGCGAATGAGTTGACGGTCGTGACCGGCAATGTGCGCCATTTTGCCCGCGTCCCTGGGCTTGTGGTGGAGAACTGGCTCGAAGAACCCTGACATGCCCGACACGAGTCAACCCGATGACCGCCTGCGCGTCTGATTTATCACCTAAGCCCGTTTTTCGACCCGTCGGAGGTCATCATGGGCATGATCAGCAGGCGAACCCTCGCCACCCTCTTCCTCAGCATCGGGCTGGTCGCCGCTGGCGCCGTCCCGGCGCAGTCAGCGGTGCCGCCAGCCTCAGGCGTCCCTGTGCTCACCGGCATCCGCACCGGCGTGCACCCCACGTTCGACCGGGTCGTGCTGGACTTCTCCGGCTCGCCACCGAAGGTCAGCTCTCGGTTCGTCGACGAGCTGATCCGGGACGGCCGCAGCGACATCGAATGGCTCACCGGCGCGGCGTTCGCCACGGTGGTCGCCACCCCGGCGCAGGCCCATGACGACGCTGGTCACCCCAGCTACCCAGGGCCGCAGAAGTTCCGCACTCGTAATCTGACCAACGTCATGGCGGTCGGGATCACCGGTGACTTCGAGGGTTATCTGTCGATCGGGGTCGGGATGCGCAAGCAGACCTGGGTCAAGGTGTTCACGCTGGACGCGCCGACTCGGGTGGTGATCGACGTCGGCCGGTAGGTTGGGTTGTTGTGCGGATCTTGCTGCTGTCCACGGCTGACACCGACCTGCTCGCCGCCCGCGCCAGCGGAGCTGACTACCGGCTCGCCAACCCGGCCCGGACCGAGCCCACCGAGCTGCCCGCGCTGTTGGACGGGGTGGACGTGGTGGTGCTCCGGTTGCTCGGTGGGCGGCGGGCTTGGGAGCCGGGGCTCCAGGCGCTGCTGCGGGCCGACCTGCCGGTGGTGTGCCTGGGCGGGGAGGCGGTGCCGGACGCGGAGCTGATGGCGGCTTCCACGGTCCTGGCGGGGGTGGCGGCGGAGGCGCTGCGGTATCTGGTCGCCGGCGGGCCCGCGAACCTGGCCGAGTTGGCGCGGTTCCTGTCCGACACGCTGCTGCTCACCGGGGAGGGCTTCGAGCCGCCGGCTCTCACCCCGGAGTACGGGGTGCACGACGCGCGCGAGCTCGACCCGGGACGCTCGACCGTCGGCATCGTGTTCTACCGGGCGCACGCGCTGGCCGGGAACACCGGTTTCGTCGACGTGCTGGCCGACGCCATCCGCACGGCCGGAGCGAACGCGCTGCCGGTGTTCTGCGGCTCGCTGCGCGGGCTGGGCAACGAGCAAGCCCACGGGCTGCGCGCGCTGCTGAGTCAGTGCGACGCGGTGGTCACCACGGTGCTCGCCGCGGGTGGCAGCGCCGGGGCGCAGGAGGAGTGTTGGGACGCGGGCACGCTGGCCGGGCTGGACGTCCCGGTGCTCCAAGGCCTGTGCCTGACCTCCCCCCGGGCGAGCTGGCAGGCCAGCGACGCGGCGCTGTCCCCGATGGACGCCGCGATGCAGGTCGCGATCCCGGAGTTCGACGGGCGGCTGGTGTCGGTGCCGTTCTCCTTCAAAGAGCCGGGCGCGGACGGGATCCCGATCTATGTGGCCGACCCCGAGCGGGCCGCCCGGGTGGCGGGAACCGCCGTGGCGCTGGCCCGGCTGCGGCAGGTGCCCGCCCGTGACAAGCGGATTGCGCTCGTGCTGTCGGCCTACCCGACCAAGCATGCCCGGATCGGTAACGCGGTCGGGCTGGACACCCCGGCCTCAGCGGTGGTGCTGCTGCGCGCGCTCGCCGAAGCCGGCTATGACCTCGGCGACCTGGACGTCGAGACGCTGGAGGGTGACGCGCTGATCCACCGGTTGATCGCCGCCGGTGGGCACGACGCGGAGTGGCTCACCGAGGAGCAGATGGCGACCGCGGCGATCCGGGTGCCCACCGCGCGGTACGTCCAGTGGTTCGCCGCCCTGCCCGCGCCGCTTTGCGAGTCCGTCGTGGCGACGTGGGGTGAACCGCCAGGACAGCTGTATGTGTGCAACGACGCGATCTACGTCGGCTCGGTGCGATTCGGCAATGTGATGCTGCTCATCCAGCCACCGCGCGGCTTCGGCGAGCACCCGGTGGCGATCTACCACGACCCCGAGCTGGCCCCCTCGCACCAGTACCTGGCCGCCTACCGGTGGCTGGAGCACTCCTTCGGCGCGCACGCCATGGTGCACCTGGGCAAGCACGGGAACCTGGAGTGGCTGCCCGGCAAGGGGCTGGGGTTGGCCGCGTGGGACGCCCCGGACGCGGTGCTCGGGAACCTGCCGCTGGTGTACCCGTTCATCGTCAACGATCCCGGGGAGGGCACCCAGGCCAAGCGCCGGGCGCACGCCACGATCGTCGATCACCTGATCCCGCCGATGGCCCGGGCCGACAGCTACGGCGATCTCGCCCGCCTCGAGCAGCTGCTCGACGAATACGCCACCGTCGCCGCGCTGGACCCGGACAAGCTCCCCACCCTCCGCGGGCAGATCTGGACGCTGATCCAGAGCGCCCAGCTGCACCACGATCTGGGCGCGGACGCAGCCCCGGGTGCGGCCGAGTTCGACGAGTTCGTGCTGCACCTCGACGGGTACCTGTGCGAGATCAAGGACGTGCAGATCCGCGACGGGCTGCACGTGCTGGGCCGCGCCCCCGAGGGCGAGGAGCTGGTCAACGACGTGCTCGCGGTGTTGCGCGCCCGCCAGGTGTTCGGCTCCGGCGCGGCGCTGCCCGGCTTGCGCGCGGCCATCGCGGAGCGCATCGGCATCGCGGAGTGCATCGGCTCAGGTGAGCAGGGGCCGCTCGCCGACGTCGACCGCCTGGAGGCGCTGGCGCGCACGCTCGTGCTGGGCACCCAGGCGGCCGGGTGGGACGCCGCGAAGGTGCCTGCCGTGGTGGCTGAGGTGTTCGGGGAACCCGACGCCGGGGTGGTGGCGGTGCTGCGGTTCGGGTGCACCGAGCTGGTCCCGCGCCTGGCCGGCACCCCGGCCGAGATCACCAACGTGCTGCGCGCCCTGGAGGGCCGGTTCATCGAACCCGGACCGTCCGGCTCGCCCACCCGCGGCCTGGTGTCCGTGCTGCCCACCGGTCGCAACTTCTACTCCGTGGACCCCAAGGCCATTCCGTCGCGCAATGCCTTCGAGGTGGGCGCCGCACTGGCCGACTCGTTACTCGCCCGGCACCGTGCCGACACCGGTACCTGGCCCGCCTCGGTGGGTCTCACCGTCTGGGGCACCAGCGCCATGCGCACCCAGGGCGACGACATCGCCGAGGTGCTGGCGCTGCTGGGTGTGCGCCCGACCTGGGACGACGCCTCTCGCCGGGTCACCGGCCTGGAGGTGCTCGGGCTCGAGGAGCTCGGCCGGCCCCGCATCGACGTGGTGCTGCGCATCTCCGGCTTCTTCCGGGACGCCTTCCCGCACGTGGTCGCGTTACTCGATGATGCGATCGCCGCCGTCGCGAAGCTGGACGAGCCGGCGGAGTGGAACTTCCTCGCCGCGCACTACCGGGCCGACCTCGCCGCGCACGGCGACGACCGGCGGGCCCGCACCCGGATCTTCGGTTCCAAGCCGGGCGCGTACGGCGCCGGGCTGCTGCCGCTGATCGACAGCCGGCAGTGGCGCACCGACGCTGACCTAGCCGAGGTCTACGCCACCTGGGGCGGCTACGCCTACGGGCGAGGCCTCGACGGTGCCGCCGCTCGCGGGGACATGGAACACGCCTTCCGGCGCATCACGGTGGCCGCCAAGAACGTCGACACCCGCGAGCACGACATCGCCGATTCCGACGATTATTTCCAGTACCACGGCGGAATGGTCGCGATGGTGCGCTCCTTGACGGGTGGCAACCCGGCGGCCTACGTCGGTGATTCGGCGGTGCCGCACGCGGTCAAGACCCGAACGCTGGCCGAGGAGACCCGCCGGGTATTCCGCTCCCGGGTGGTCAACCCACGGTGGATCGCCGCCATGCAGCGGCACGGCTACAAGGGCGCCTTCGAGCTGGCCGCCACCGTCGACTACCTGTTCGGTTTCGACGCCACGGCGGGAGTGGTCGAGGACTGGATGTACCACCAGCTCACCGAGTCCTACATCGTCGATCCCAGCGTGCAACACTTCCTGCGCAAGTCCAACCCGTGGGCGCTGCGGGGGATGACCGAGCGGCTGCTCGAGGCCGTCGACCGGGGCCTGTGGGCCGATCCCGACCCGGCGGACCTCACCGCGCTGCGGGCGATCTACCTGGACCTCGAGGGTGACCTCGAGGGCTGAGGCCCTTGTGAGTGGCGATACGAGTTCCAACTCGTATCGCCACTCACAAGGGCCTCAGCCCCCTTAGCGCTGAAGTACATGAAATTGACCGGGCCCGGCCACCGCCCACCCCAGGTCCACCCCACCGACTCGAACGCGGTGACCGCGGGCCCGCCCTCCAGCGCCATGCCGGACCGCACCCAGCCTCGGTTGAGGTAGGACGAGGCGAGCTCAGGCCGCACCAGGTCGCCCTGGACGTAGGGGTTGTCGAACGGGTTGAGGTCGATGGCCAACCCGTAGGCATGGGCCGGCCAGTGCGTCTGGCCACGGGCCTGGCGGCAGACGAAGGCCTCGGTGTTGTTGCCGTCCCCGGTCGGGGGCAGGTTCAGCGCGGCTTCCGGCGTTATCCGCATCTCCTCAAGGGGAAAGCCGGCTGCGAACAGTCGCTTGAAGACATCCACCACGGCCTGGGCGACATCGGCGTTCACCAGCATCTCGCCGGTATGCGCGCGGGCATCGAAGCCGCGGAAGGACATGGTGAGGTAGCGCAGCTGGCCGGGTTGCACCGGACAGGTCGGTTTCCAGCTGCTGCGGGCCAGCACCCGAGGGGGCACCGGGCTGATCGTCGAGACGAACGAGGTCGAAGTGGGTGGGGGCAGCTGATCGATCGCGGTGAGTCGCCGATTCACCAGCGCTGGGGGGGTGGAGCGCACCACGCCGAACCCGTCCGGACGCAGCGGTAGCGGCATGGCTCCCAGCACCCAGGCAGGCGCCGGGCGAGGTAGCGCAGAGATCGGCGGCTGCCTGGTGGGGGAGTTGATCGGGGTCCGTGCGGCTACCGCGGGGGTCTTCTGGACGGCGGGGGTGTGCTGGAGGGTGGTGACACAAGCCGCCAGCAGGGCACCCGTGAACAGCCAGATCAGGTGCCACCTCAGGGTGAGCCGCCAGGGCTGATGCCGCGCCACGCCGCCACGATGTCAGACCATCTGGTAGGCAGGAACGGTGGACCACACTGTGTTACACCGAAGACTCGCCGCCGACCTGTCGACCGCTATGATCTACGCCCTGCTGCGGCTGCGGGTCGAGGTGTTCGTGGTGGAGCAGGCCTGCTCGTATCAGGAGCTGGACGGCCATGACCTGGACCGGACAACCCGGCACTACTGGCTCGCCCCGCCCGGCGCGATGGAGGAGCCGCGGGCCACCCTGCGGCTACTGGAGCCCGTCGACGGTCAGTTCCGGATCGGCCGGGTCTGCGCCGCTGTGCGGGCCCGGCGCAGGCGTGAAGTCCGGCGGCTGCTCGAGGCGGCGCTGGCCGAGGTGGGCGACGCCCCGTGCGTGCTCGACGCGCAGCGGCACTGTGTCGGACTCTACTGTGCCTACGGCTTCGTGGTCGACGGGGTGGAGTTCACCGAGGACGGCATCCCGCACGTGCCGATGCGCCGCGACGCGTCGGCCCGGATCCGCTGCTCGTGAGTGTCGCTCGCTACCCGTTCTCCGCGATCGTCGGGCAGGATGATCTCCGGCTGGCGTTGCTGCTGAGCGCCGTGCATCCGGCGATCGGCGGCGTGCTGATCCGCGGCGAGAAGGGCACCGCGAAGTCGACCGTGGTTCGGGGGTTGTCGGCGTTGCTCCCCGCGGTCACTGCGGTACCGGGATGCCGCTTCGGTTGCGACCCGGCTGCTCCGGATTCGACCTGCCCGGACGGCCCGCATGCCGTGGTACCGGGACAGCTCGTGCGCCCGGCCCGGCTGGTCGAGCTGCCGGTCGGAGCCACTGAGGACCGCCTGATCGGCTCGTTGGACCTGCAGCGTGCGCTCACCGAGGGCGTCTCGGCGTACCAGCCGGGGCTGCTCGCCGCGGCGCACCGCGGCGTGCTGTACGTCGACGAGGTCAACCTGCTGCCCGATCATCTCGTCGATGTGCTCCTCGACGCCGCCGCGATGGGTCGCGCGTACGTGGAGCGTGACGGTGTGTCGGTCTCGCACGCCGCGTCGTTCCTGCTGGTCGGCACGATGAACCCAGAGGAGGGCGAGCTACGCCCGCAGCTGTTGGATCGCTTCGGGCTCACCGTCGAGGCGGCGGCCTCCCGCGATGTCGACACGCGGGCCGAGGTGATCCGCCGCCGGCTGTGCTACGAGGCGGACCCGGCTGGTTTCGCGGCAGCCTGGCGCCCCGAGGACGCCGCGCTCGCCGAACGGATCACGGTGGCCCGGACCGCGTTGTCCTCGGTGGCGCTTCCGGATGGCGAGGTGCGCCGGATCGCCGCGGTGTGCGCCGCGTTCGAGGTGGACGGGATGCGCGCCGATCTGGCGCTGGCCCGCACCGCGTTGGCACACGCGGCCTGGCGGGGAGCCGACGCGGTGGCGGAGGCTGACGTCCGAGTCGCCGCAGCGCTGGCGTTGCCGCACCGCCGCCGTCGCGACCCCTTCGACCAGCCCGGCCTAGACGATGCGCAGCTCGACCAAGCCCTCCGCCCCCCCGACCCCCCCAACCCCGGTGGGGCCGCCCCCGACATGGAGACATATCGGCGCTATTCGGGCGCCGATATGTCTCCATGTCGGGGCGAGAGCTCGGGTGTGGGGGGTGAGAGCGCGGGTGAGGAGGTGGGCGAGTTTCGGGCTCGGGTGCTGGAGTTGGCTGGTGTGGGTGCTGGGGTTCCTGGGCGGCGGTCTCGGGCGCGGACCAGTGCGGGGCGCACGATCCGGGCGTCCGATACTGGAGGGCGCGGGCTGCACCTGCTGGGGACCCTGGCCGCCGCCGCCCCGCACCAGCGTGGCCGGGGGCGCCGTGGCCTGGGGCTGGTCGTGCGCCGAGAAGACATCCGCATGGCTGTGCGTGAGGGGCGGGAATCCAACCTGGTGCTGTTCGCCGTCGACGCGTCCGGCTCGATGGCGGCCCGGGCCCGGATGTCCGCGGTGAGCGGGGCGGTGCTGTCCCTGCTGCTGGACGCCTACCAGCGCCGCGACAAGGTGGGCTTGATCACCTTCCGGGGTACGGAGGCACAGGTGGTGCTGCCACCGACGTCGGCGGTGGATGCCGCCGCCGCCCGCTTGCGCGCGTTACGCACCGGTGGGCGCACCCCGCTGGCCGCGGGATTGCTGCGCTCGGCGCGGGTGCTGGCCGCGGAGCGGCTGCGCGATCCCACTCGGCGGGCGCTCCTGGTGGTGCTCACCGACGGCCGGGCCACGCACGGCGGGATGGACGCCGCACTGGCCGCGGCTGGCCTGCTGCGTCGCGACGGGGTGGCGACGATCGTGGTGGACTGCGAGTCCGGGCCGGTCCGGCTGGGTTTGTCCGACCGGCTCGCGCTGGCGATGGGTGGTGCGTGCGTGCGGCTGGAGGAGTTGTCCGCCGACGCGGTAGCCGGAGTGGTCCGCGCCGCCAGATCTGTTGCCTAGACGGAGGTCCCGATGCCTCAGGGCGTACCGGTCAGGGTTCCCGACGACGGGCTGTCCACTCGGCAGCGGCGACACCGGCCGCTGCTGATCGTCCATACCGGAGCGATGAAGGGCAAGTCCACGGCCGCCTTCGGGCTGGCGTTGCGGGGATGGAGCGCGGGCTGGTCGATCGGGGTGTTCCAGTTCGTCAAGTCCGCGAAGTGGAAGGTGGGGGAGGAGTCCGCGTTCCGGGCGCTGCACGAGGTGTACCAGCGGACCGGGCAGGGCGGGCCGGTCGAGTGGCACAAGATGGGTGAGGGCTGGTCCTGGGCGCGCAAGCCGGGCAGCGCCGAGGACCACGCCGCCGCCGCGGCTTCGGGCTGGGCGGAGATCGCCCGCAGGCTGGCCGGGCAGGTCCACGACCTGTACGTGCTCGACGAGTTCAGCTACCCGCTGCACTGGGGCTGGGTGGACACCGACGAGGTGCTGGCCACCCTGGCCGACCGGCCCGGTCGGCAGCATGTCGTGATCACCGGCCGTAACGTGCCGCCCGCGTTGCTCGACGCCGCCGACTTGGTAGTGGAGATGACCAAGGTCAAGCACCCGATGGACGTCGGCCAGAAAGGCCAGCGCGGCATTGAGTGGTAGACCACCCGTGAGTGGCGATGCGAGTCATAGGTCGCATCGCCACTCACGGGTGGTCGTGGCGGCGTCCAGTCCCGGTCCGTCGGCCAGCAGACTCAGCAGCAGCACCTCGTCAAGCTGATAGTCCGCACGTATCACAGTGGCCCGGTCGCTCACCGTCGCCGCACTCGCACGAGGTCTCGCAGCGCGCGAAGGACCGGGGCAACCTCGCGCAGCGACTCGGTCTTGCCGGTGAAGTTCACCAGCCAGCGGCAAAAATGCAACACGATGAGCACGATCAGGACCGGCATCGCCGCAAGGGCTAGGGCCAGTGCTGAGATCAGGGACAACGCCACTCCTCACCGAGCCGAACCTCACCCGACGGTGTCCTTACCGACATCGTCGAGTGTTCATGATCGGCGTGCGGCACCCACGCCGTCCATCGGAGGAGCATCGACTTCGCGTGAAACACACATGGGCACTGCGACGTGTAACTGTTCGGGTTCGTCGATCTCGGGTGGCGCGGTGGTGCCGGCGATGTTGAGCGGCCGGAGCGAAATTCACCCGATCGAGGTTGACAAATTCACCCGATCAGAGTTAAGTATGGCGTACTTATCGGACGTGGCTCGTCCTCCTCTTCTACAGCCGCTGGTGCCTCGTCCTCATTCTTCTCTAGCCGTTGGTGCGGTGGACCACGAAGACCCAGCTCAACTAGACCCCGTGCATGGCGCCCGCCGAGGCCGGTCATCCCGCGTTCACCGCCGTGGCGACGCTTACGTGACTGTGATGTGGTTCGGATGGACCTGCGTAAGGTTTGCGCGCACGATCGGCGGTATGGCTGCGACGATCCGCCTCACAGGAAGAGGATGAAGACGAGGAGGCCAAGCGCGACGTTCCCTCAGGCAGCGAGGTGGAGGTCTTCATTAAGATCGACCAGAGTTTCGCCCCTCGCGCGGACGCCTTCGTTCCTGTCCTCGATGAGGAGTTCGAGATCCAGGTCGAGCTCGGTCGCACGGAGGCGCCCAATTTGACCACACTCAGCCAGGCCATGGACGAGGTGGCCGACCGATACGCGCAGCTTCGGGAGCGGGCTGGGGTCCGGGCGCCAGAGGCCGTCGAGTTGCTGGACTGGTTTCACTCCGACGGCGTGTTGGACGAGCTCCGAAGGCTGGTGGCGTCAGCCGACCCCGACGCTGCGCGGACCTGCCAGGTTCGGTTGCGGGATGCTCAGACGGCCCTCGACGAGGTCGAGGAGGCGCTGAAGCTGCCCGAGCTCATCGACGAAGCCGAGGGATTGCTGGAGTCGGTACGCCCGCTGGTCGATCAGTGGGGTGACTCGGCGGACCGGCAGGACCTACAGGCCGCTCAGACGGCCATTGACGCGGCCGTCAAAGCCCGGGACCGCACCGTATCTCCAACGTCAGATCGAGGTGGTCCGAGATATCGGAATTCGCCTGCTGCGCCAGTCGGGACAGCTCGACGCCGTCATGTTCGGTGCGCGCGAGCAGCGCCTTGCAGACAACCCGAACCCACAGGTGCAACAACTCCTCGCCGAAGGCCGCGACGCCGTGGCTGCGGGCGACGGCGGGCGACTGGGGGCCGTCAACGCTCAGCTCGAGCAATTCATGCCCGACAACGAGCCGTCCTCCAATGCCATCGACGTGATGAGCACTGTGCGCGCGGGTCACCGACGGTGACGACTATCCAGAACAGTCAACCGAGGGTAGCCGGTCTGGCCAGGGCTGCCCACCTCGCCAGGCGAGGTCGTTACGCCGAAGCGCACCGGGTGCTGGACGAGCTCGGAGGTCGCGACAGCATCGACCCAGACCTGCTGGACCTGCTGGCTCGGGTGCATGCCCAGCAGGGCGAACTTGCCGCCGCCGACGAGTGTTGGGCCCGGGTGCAGCAGCTCGGTGTGGACGAGTCCGGTTCGCGGGATGGTCGGCGGCTGATCGCGCAGATCCATGCCCGGCGCCACCGGCAGCGGACTGGCCGCGCGGTCGGGGTCGTGGCTGTCGTCCTGCTCGCCGGGGCGGGAATCGCCGGTGCGGTGGTGGCGCGACCCGGCCAGTCCACCGACCAGGCCCTGTCATCCGAGTTGCGCGAGACGAAGACGGCGATAGGCGACCTCGCCCGCCAGGTCGGCGACCTGCAGAACCGGCTCGATCAGGTCACGCTGCGGCCGGAGCGGGCACTGCAGGACCTCCGCGCGGAGTTGGCCGGCTCCGGGCTGATCCTGCGGTCGGAGTCGGGCACCCTCGTCGTCACGTTCCCGGTCGGGCTGTTCCCCAGCGGTGCTGTGTTGTCAGCCGAGGGGCAGCGAGCCCTCGCGGACCTCGGTGCGCACCTCGGCAGGTTCAGCCGTGACGTGTCGTTCACGGTCGTTGGACACACCGACGACATCCCCGTTGCTCCGAACAGCCGATACACCGACAACGCAGACCTCGGTTTCGCCCGGGCTCGAGTGGCTGCACAGGAGCTTTCTGCGCACAGCGGACTTCCCTTGACCACATTCACCGTGACGAGCAGCGGCGCCGCTGATCCTCCGTTTCCCAATTCAACGACCGAGAGCCGCAATCAGAACCGCACGGTGATCCTGTTGGTGCGCCCGATGTGAATACCGTGTGGCTCCGGGAAGCCCACGCACGAGCGATCGTGGTCGTGGCGGCGCCCGCTTCGGGCGCCGGGAAGACCACCGTCGCCACCGGGTTGATGGCCGCGGTGCGGCGGCGAGGCACCGCGGTGGCCGGGTTCAAGGTCGGCCCGGACTACATCGACCCGGGCTACCACGCGCTGGCCACCGGGCGAGCAGGCCGCAACCTTGATCCGGTGCTGGTCGGCGAGCACCGCATCGCGCCGTTGGCGGCGTACGGCGCGGCCGGGGCACAGCTGGCGGTCGTGGAGGGCGTGATGGGCCTGTTCGACGGCCGCATCGGGACCGACGGCCAGGGCTCGACGGCGCACGTCGCCGCCTTGCTGGGGGCCCCGGTGCTGTTGGTGGTCGACGTGCGCGGCCAGGGCCGTAGCCTCGCCGCGCTGCTGCACGGGTTCCGGTCCTTCGACGCCGACGTCCGGATCGCCGGGGTGGTGTTCAACCGGGTCGGCTCGGCGCGGCACGAGCAGGTCTGCCGGCAGGCCTGCGCTGAGGTGGGCCTGCCGGTGCTGGGTGCGCTGCGCCGGGATGACGCGCTGGCGGTGTCGTCGCGGCACTTGGGTCTGGTCACCGCCGCTGAGCACGCCACCGCGGCGCGGGTGGTGGCGTGCTGGGCCGATGCGGTGGCCACGCAGGTAGACCTGGACGCGGTGATGTCGCTCTCCGCGCCAGCGGCGCCAGTGGCCCGGTGGGAACCGGCGGCGGAAGTCGTCGCGGTGACGGGGGAACCGGTGATTGCGGTAGCCGCCGGCCCGGCGTTCACCTTCGGCTACTCCGAGCATGCCGAGCTGCTCACCGCGGCTGGGGCCACGGTCGCGGTCTTCGACCCGTTGCGTGATGAGTCGCTGCCGCCGGGCACGGCGGGCCTGGTGCTGCCCGGTGGGTTCCCGGAGTGCCACGCCGAGGCGTTGTCGGCCAACGGGGTACTGCGCGCTGAGGTCGCCGCCCTGGCCCGGCGCGGGGCACCGGTGCACGCCGAGTGCGGTGGGTTGATGTACCTGTGCCGCTCGGTGGACGGCGCACCGATGTGCGGGGTGCTCGACGCCGAGGCGACGATGACCGGGCACCTGGTGCTGGGCTACCGCGACGCGGTGGCGCTGCGCGGATCGGTACTGCACCGCCTGGGTGAACGGGTGCGCGGTCACGAGTTCCACCGCAGCACCGTCACGCCTCGCGCGGGTGAACCCGCCTGGGTCTGGGCGGGTGCCCAGCCCGAGGGATTCGTGCGGGGCGGGGTGCACGCATCGTTCCTGCACACCCACCCCGTCGCGCATCCAGCGGCGGTGGCACGCTTCGTGGCGAGCTGCGTGAAGGGCGGGTCGTGACGGGCGCATCGGACACGGGTGCACCAAGCACCATTGAGCTGGTCGGAGTAGGGGTGGGTCCGGGGGACCCGGACCTGCTGACCGTCGCCGCGGTGCGCGAGTTGTGCCGCGCTGAGCGAGTGTTCGTGCCGGTGATGGCCCTCGACGAGCCAGGGCGGGCCGAGGCCGTCGTGCGGGCGCACCTGACCCACGACCGGCTGGAGCGGCTGGTGTTCGCGCTGGGCGACGGCGTCGCCGGGTCGCAGCGTCGGCGCCACGACTGTTGGGACGCGGCCGCCGCGCGGGTGGTGGCGCACCTGCGCGCCCGCGGCGGCAGCGCCGCCTTCGCCACCCTCGGTGACCCATCGGTGTACTCCACATTCGGTTATCTCTCCGCAACGGTGCGCGAGCTGCTGCCCGAGGTCCGGATCCGCACCGTGCCGGGCATCACCGCGATGCAGGCCGCCGCCAGCGCCGCCGGTCTCACCCTGGTCGAGGGAACCGAGCCGCTCACCCTGCTCCCGCTGTCGGGCGACCTCACGGTCTTGGATGATGCGCTGGCCCGGGGCGGGACGGTGGTCGCCTACAAGGGTGGCCGTCGGTTGGCGGCGCTGCGTGCGCGGGTCGCGGCCGCCGGTGCGCTGGACCGCGCCTGGTGCGCCGAGCACCTCGGCACCCCCGAGGAGCGGATCACCCCGCTGGCGTGTACCGACGCTGCGGCCTACCTGTCGACGGTGGTGGTCCTGCCCCCGCGTAACGGTCGAGGGGCGCAGCTGTGAAAGGCGGCCCACCGCTGCGCGAGCCAAGTCCACCGCTGCGCGAGCCAAGTCCACCGCTGCGCGAGCCGGGCCTGCCGCGGACCGCGACGATGCGCCCGCACGGGTTGCGTACCGGGTTCAGCACCGGTGCCTGCTCGGCGGCGGCGGCCAAGGCCGCGGTGGCGGCGCTGAGCGGCACCCGGTTGTCCACGGTGGACATCCCGTTCCCGTCGGGGGATCGGCACACCTTCACCGTCCACTCGCTGTGTTGTGCGGGGGGCAGTGCCACCGCCGTGGTGATCAAGGACGCCGGCGACGATCCCGACGTCACCCACGGCGCGCACCTGACGGTGACCGTCACCTGGCGTGACGACGGCGAGGTCGTGCTGCACGGTGGTGAGGGAGTGGGGACGGTCACCCGGGCCGGGCTGGGGCTGCCGGTCGGGCAGCCCGCGATCAACCCGGTACCCCGGCAGATGATCACTGATGCGGTGCGAGAAGCATCCGGCGGGCGGGGTATCGACGTGACGATCAGCGTGCCCGGCGGGGAGCGTATGGCCCGCAAGACCACCAACCGCCGGCTGGGCATCGAGGGCGGGATCTCCATCCTGGGCACCACCGGGATCGTCCGCCCGTTCTCGACCGCCTCCTGGCGGGCCTCGGTCGAGCAGGCGGTGGCGGTGATGGCCGCCCAGGAGGTGCCGACGCTGGTGCTGGCCACTGGCGGGCGCACCGAGCGGGCCGCGATGCGGCTGCTGGCGCACCTACCGCCGGTGGCGTTCGTGGAGGTCGGCGACTTCACCGGAGCAGCGCTGCGCCGCGCGGTGGAGCACCGGCTGACCGAGGTGGTGTTCGTCGGCATGATCGGCAAGCTGACCAAGCTGGCCTCCGGGATCCTGATGACCCACTACACCCGGTCCAAGGTGGACACCGGCCTGCTGGCGGAGATCACCGCCGCGCACGGCGGTGATCCGGCGGACATGGCGGAGATCCGTGGTGCCCCGACCGCCCGGCGGGCCTATGAGGTCTGGGAGGCCGGCGGATTGCTGCGAGCCTGCGGAGACGACGTTTGCGCCCGGGTGGCCGACACGCTGCGCCGCTTCAGCGCCGAGGTCGGGTACCCACTACGGACGAATGCGGCAATGGTGGACTTCACCGGCCAGCGGGTAGTGGCCGCGACCGAGCCGGACTGGGTTGACATGAGCGCCGTTGAATGAGCGTCACCGTGGTCGGTCTGGACGGTGCCGCGCTGCCGCCCGCCGCGGCGCGGGCACTGGCGGGTGCGCGGGTCGTCCTCGGCGCGCCCCACCAGCTCGCCGCCGTGCCGGTGCCCGTCGGCGCTACCGTGCTCGGGCCCTCGGAGCTGGACGGGCTATCGGGCACCGCACCCGCCGTGGTGTTGGCCAGCGGTGATCCCGGGTTCTTCGGCATCGTGCGGGCGCTGCGCCAGCGCGGCCTGCGCCCGGTGGTGCTGCCGGCGCCCTCCAGCGTGGCGCGGGCGTTCGCGTTGCTGGGCCGGTCCTGGGACGACGTCGCCGTGGTCTCGGCGCACAGCAGGTCGCTGCGCACTGCGCTCAATGTGTGCCGGGCCCATCCCGCAGTCGCGGTGTTGACGGGGCCGGGGGCGGGAGCTGGGGAGATCGTCGCCGGGTTGGTTGGCTGGCGGCGCAGCGTGCTGGTCGCCGAGGATCTCGGCGGGCCCGAGGAACGGGTGCGACACTTCGATGGTGGGCCGCTGCGCGATCCGCATGTCGTGCTGTGCCTGGCCGATGAGCACACGGTGCCCGCTCGGGGTTGGATCGCCGGTGGCGAGCCGGTACCTCGCTCGACCGGGTGGGCGCTGGAGGAGGCGGAGTTCTCGCACCGTGACGGGATGATCACCAAGTCGGAGGTCCGGGCGCTGGCCCTGGCGCGGCTGGCCCCGGGGCCGGGTCGGTTGATCTGGGATCTGGGTGCGGGGTCGGGCTCGGTCGGGGTGGAATGCGCGCGGCTCGGAGCGGCCGTAGTCGCCGTCGAGCGGGATCGGGCGCAGTGCGTGCGGTTGGTGGCCAACGCGAACGTGCACCAGGTGGACGTCCGGGTGGTCGAGGGACAGGCTCCGGCCGTGCTGAGCGGGCTGCCCGAACCTGACGCGGTATTCGTCGGCGGGGGAGGGCCGGAGGTGGTGGCGGCCGCGGCGCGAGCCGCCCCTCGCGTAGTGGTCGCGCTGGCCGCGCTGGACCGCCTCGCTCCCTGCCGGGCGGCACTGCGGGAGGCGGGCCACCAGGTCGACGGGGTGCAGCTGGCGGCGTCGAGGTTCGCGGAGTTGCCCGACGGGTCGGTGCGGCTGGCCGCGACCAACCCGGTGCTGCTGCTGTGGGGACTGCGGCGGTGAGTCTGGTCGTGGGGCCCCTGGTCGTCGGGCTCGGCTCGTCTCGCGGCGTGCGTGTGGCGGCGGTGTGGTCGGCGCTTCGGTCGGCTGTGGTCGACCTCAGTGAGATCGCCGCGTTCGGCACCATCGACCGCCGCCGCGACGAGCCGGGGTTGCGCGCTGTGATCGCTGAACACGGCGCGCCCCTACACTGCTATTCGGCCGTGCAGCTCGACGCGGTGGACGTGCCGCATCCCAGCGAATCGGTCCACGGCCACGTCGGAACCCGCAGTGTCGCCGAGGCCGCCGCGCTGCTCACGGCCCGCGAACTCGGCGGCGGATCGTTGATCGTGCCGAAGCTGCGCGGCGAGCACGTCACGGTCGCGGTCGCGGCACTCGCCCCCCTGAGAAGTCCACTGTCGATCAGCTCAGTGTGTACCGCGTGTGGGGCGTGCCTGCGCACCTGCCCGGAGCACGCACTGCGCCCCGCGCCCCAGCGTCCGGCGGTCATCGCGGCGCGCTGCACCTCCTGTGGTGAGTGCGTGGAGATCTGCCCGACCGACGCGATCACGCTGTGGGGCGAAAGGTGATCAGCGCCAGACTCCTCCCCTGGACATGCGACGTCTGCCCTACCATGGAAACGTGACTGCCGCGCATGCCCATGAGTTACCGCCCGAGTCTGGAGGGGGGCTCCTCCTTACCCCTGAAGAGGTCGCGGCCGTCGAGCACGGTGGAGAGATCGTGATCCTGACCCGTGCTGGTCGACCAGTGGCCAAGGTGCATGCGATCGATCCCGACCAGGCGTGGTTCTGGACACCAGAGTGGCAGGCGAGGGAACGCGAGGTCGACGAAGAGAGGGCTGCCGGTATCCCGGGCCGGGGGTTTGATTCTGGCGAGGATTTTCTCGCCTATCTGGAAGCCGTCATTGAAGATCCATCTCGACTGTGAGTCCAACGTACGCACGGGAGCCGGCATTCGCCCGGGACTTTGTGAAACTCACGGATCAGCAGCAGCGCCGCTTTCTCACGGCGATCGCGGCCATGGTGGCTGACGTGAAAGCCGGCCGGACATTCCGGCCGGGTCTTCGCGTGAAGAGCATCCAGGGCTGGCCGGGTGTCTGGGAGATGACGTGGGCGCCCGACGGCCGAGCCACCTTCGAGTACGGCCCGGAGCAACGCCCCGGTGAGCCGCACGTGATCTGGCGCCGGGTAGGCGCCCACGACATCTTCCGCCAGCCATAGCCCACCAACGACGCGGCAGACTGCACCGGACTCACACCGGCTGGCGATGACGAGCTTGCAACCACAAGACACACGTCACATCGCGACGTCACTTCCTGTCCTGCTGGTTGTCTGGGAAGCACTGGAGGCCGAGCGGGAGCGGATCACCGAGTGGGTCGGCAAGGATCTGTCGAGTGTCAGATCGACTTCGCCCGGATGGGCCTGGTGTATGACTCGGGCTCGGGCCGCCGCCGGGTGGCCCACGCGTTGATCTTCACCGCGGTGTGCTCCCGGCACATGTTCGTATGGTTGACCTTCTCCCAGGCCCTGGTGGCCGCGTCGTGCGGGGTGAGGTTCGCGGCGTTGTCAACCGTGTGACCTGGGACAGAACTACCGGTGCCTTCGACGGTGCCCAGCCTGAGCCCGGTTGGCCACATCACAGACCCCATACCTGACCACGACCGACACGGCTGGCGACACAGCACCCGCGTCCCGGTTCCGATCAGCCTGTCATCCCTCGCCGCGACAGGACCGATCGCCGCCCCTCAATGGGGTGAATCTTCGCGCGCGACGAGAGGATCTTGAGCGCGCGCAGATGCACGCGTTTGTGCACGTGCATCTGCGCGCGCGGGGATCGAGAGGGGTGGTCTTGCCTGGCAGATTTCGTCCATTCGTGTGATGTAACGGTTATGACTTGGACCAGTGAGTCTATTACTCTCCGCCGATATGGTCACACTCACGCGAATCACATCACTCACAATGGTCCCAGACCCCTGTCTGGCCGGCTTCCAGCGCTGCCGCAGCGTGCTGGGTCACATCAACGGCTTGGCTGAGGACGGGGAGTGGCACTGCCAGCTCCCGGACGGTCACGTCGGCGTCTGCCTGGCCCCGGACGGTACGACATGGTGAACTTCAGCCTCGTTCCCGGCGTCGCGCGGACCCTGACCTACCGGGTGCAGCCGCGAGATCTGGTCACCACCCTGTTTCCCGGGGCGGCGGAGTTCGCCCGGAAGCCCGCCGTGCTGGCCACCGGCATCCTGGTGGCGTTGTGCGAGTGGCCCGCGATGGACGCGCTGCGTCAGGTCATCGGTGATGATGAGGACAGTCTGGGTACCGGGGTGTCGCTGTCCCATCAGGCGCCCGTGTGCGCTGGGACGAAGCTGGTCGTCACCGCGCGGTGCGTCAGCGTGACCGGTCGGGCCAGCCGGTGGGATGTCTCTGTCCGCGACGGCATGCGGGCCGTGGCGGGTGGCTGGGTGGAGTTCGCGGTGGTGCGGACGGTGGCATTCCTCGAGCGACACCAGCTCACTTCGGTCGGCGGCCCGACTTTCCGGAGCGTGGGAAACCAACTGACCCAGGCATACCAGCCGACCCAGGAATACGCCCATGACGGCCGAGGCCTGGTGGCCGCCCTGGGCACGTCGAGTCCTAGCCTGATGACCCGGACCTAGCGGGAATCGGTGATGGGCAGTGGGTCGCCACGTTGCCGTATCAGGCGCCCAGCGGAGTGAAACCGGCGGGAAGTTCCAGCCGGTGCGCGCTCATGAACCCGGTGTCCGCGAGCACCTCCCGGGTGGGCCCGTCAGCGACGATCTGCCCGTGGTCGATGACCAGCGCGCGCGGGCACAGCTCCAGAGCGTAGGGCAGATCGTGTGTGACCAGCAGCGTCGTCATCCCGAGCCGCTTGATCAGATCCGCGAGTTCCCGCCGGGCCGCCGGGTCGAGGTTGGCGGTCGGCTCGTCGAGCACCAGCACGTCGGGATGCATGGCGAGCACGGTGGCCACCGCCGCGCGTCGCCGCTCGCCCAGGGACAGCCGGTGCGGTGGGCGGTCAGCGGCATCAGCCAGGCCGACGTAGGACAGCGCCTCGGCGACCCGGGCCTCCAGGGCGGTACCGGACAATCCGAGATGAGCTGGCCCGAACGCCACGTCGCGCCCCACCGTGGGGTTGAACAGCTGATCGTCGGGATCCTGGAAGACCACACCGACCCGCCTGCGGACCTCGGTCAGCGTGCGCCGCCCGACCTGCACACCGCCGATGAGCACCGACCCGGCCGAGGGCGTGAGCACTCCGTTGAGCTGCAGCACCAGCGAGGTCTTGCCGGCGCCGTTGGGCCCGAGTAGGGCGACCCGCTCACCACGTTCGACGTGCATCGAGATCCCGGACAACGCGCGGCGGCCGTCCGGATAGGTGAAGTCCAGGTCCCGCACCTCGATCGCGGGTCGCCCGCTCTCGGGCCCAGAGGCAACGGGCACAGCGCCCCCGAACCGCCCGCGACGGACCTGCGGCGCCGGGGCGGGTGCGCGGGTGGCCCGACGGGCCCGCCGCGAGCCCACGGCCGGCCCGTCGCCGTGCGGGGTCAGCGAGATCGGCGTGCCCACCCTGGACTCGTAGCCGGGCAGTTGGACCCGGTAGGCGCACAGGTCGCAGTTCATCCGCACGTCGCCGGCTCGGGCCTCCCGGTAGCGCTCCAGCACCAACCGGGCCAGCCGAGGGTCGGGCCCCAGATGCTCGGCGCCGCGAACCTCGACCTCGGGGTGCTCGCGCGCCCAGACGGCCGCCTCGGCGTGGATCCGGTTCAGTAGCACCCCGGGGAACAGGAAGAACGGGGCAACGACCGCGGTCGCGGCGCCGAGCAGCCGCAGTCGCTCCAGTGTCTCGGGGACCGAGGGGGTGGCGACGGAGACGAACCCGGGCTCGACGGTGCCCAGCCCGCGCCCATCGGCGAGCAGCCGGCTGACCTTCCACAGGTCCGCGCAGGCGTCCGGGTCGCTGGACCCGCGCCCGATCAGCGCCACTCCCAGTTTCTCCGGGTCGGCGTCACCGGCGGCGCGGCGGATCCGGTCCGCCGCGATCTCCAGTACCTGCGGCTCGATGCCCAGGTCACGGGCCAGCCAGAAGCGCACCCCCGGGTGCCGGGCCCGGGCCCGGGCCAGTGCCGAGGGACCGTCGTTCTTCAGGTGCCCGGCGGCGAGCAGCACCAGCGGCACGCTGACGATCTCAGTGGCGCCGTGGGCGACCAGCTCGTCGATGGCCTCATCGACGGTGGGTGAGGCCAGCTCGATGAAGCCGAACCCGGTCCGCAGCTCCCCCGAGGCGGCGCGGATCGTCTCGGCCAGTGCCCAGAACTCCGCCACCCCGTCGGCATCGCGGCTGCCGTGCCCGACCACCAGCATCGCTCGGGTTGCGCCGCCGGTGCTGGTCATCCCAGCACCGGCGCGATCGCGGCCAGCGCCGGCACGGCCAGTGCGGCGGTCCACTCCACCCGAGACGCTGCGGCACCGGTCAGCGCGGTCGGCACCGTCCCGGTGTAGCCGCGGGAGGCCATCGCCAGATACACCCGCTCGCCGCGCTCGAAGGAGCGGACGACCAGTGCGCCGAGCCCGGCCGTCACGTCGCGGACCTGCCAGAACCAGCGTGGGCTCCCGCCCCGGCAGACCGCGGCGGTGCGCATCCTGGCCAGCTCGGCGGCCAACACTTCGGCGTAGCGCACCATGAACGCCGCGACCGCGGTGAACACCCGAGGCACCCGCAACCGCTCCAACCCGGTGATGATCTCCGGCAGCGGTGTGGTGGCGGCCAGCATACCGGTGGCGAGCAGCCCGAACGTCGCCTTCAGCGCGATGGTTGCCGCCGCGTGCAACCCGGGTGCCGACAGACCGACCCCGAGCACCGTCAGCCGCGGCGGCCCGTCGAGAACCGGTAGCGCCAGCACGAACAGTAGGAACGGCACCTCCACCAGCAGCCGGCGGCCCAGCGTCAGCGGCGGCAACCGGGCCAGTGCGGCCAGCGCAGCGAGTAGCAGCAGGTACCCCAGGTAGGGCCGGTACGCGCCGGCCGGCGTGGCCGCCACGATGAGCACGAACAGCGCGGTGGCGGCCACCTTGCACTGCGGCGCTAGCCGGTGCACCGGGGTGTCAGCTGGGACGACAAGGCCAAGGTGGGTGGCACTCATGACGCGACCGCCGAACAGACGATGCCGTCAGGGATGGGCACAGCTCACCTCGGCCGCCGTGACGTTCACGGCCGCCACGTCACCGATCACAATGGTCAGCGGTGCGGGCAGCCGCGCGGCCGGCGGGCGCGCCAGGGTGCCGCGGACGGTGCGCTGATGCGGGCGGCCGGCGGCGCTGATCGCGGCGACCGGGGTGTCGGGCGCCGTCCCGCCCGCCGCCAGCGCGGCGAGCACCCGGTGCAGCACCGCTCGGCCGGTGAGCAGCACCACGGTGCCACCCAGGCGGGCCACGGCGTCCCAATTCACCGCCTCGACGTCGTCGTTGCCGGCGACCACGGTGAGCGTGCGGGAGCGCCGCCGGACCATCACCGGGATCCCGGCCGCGGCCGGCGCGGCCACCGCGGCGGACACCCCGGGTACCACCTCGACGTCCACCCCGGCGTGGGCCAGCGCTATCGCCTCCTCGCTACCGCGGGACACTACGAACGGGTCGCCGGCCTTGAGTCGCACCACGCACGCCCCGGTCCGGCCGAGCTCGACGAGCAGCGCGTTGATCTCGTGCTGTGGCGCAGCCGCGGTGGCGCCCCGCTTGCCGACGCGGTGCAGGGTGGCCCTCGGCGCCAGCGCCAGGATGTCGGCCATCGAAGGGCGGTCATAGACGACGTGCTCGGCTCCGGCCAGCAGCGCAGCGCCGCGCCGGGTGATCAACTGTGGGTCGCCGGGTCCAGCACCCACCAGATGAACGGTCATGACGGTGTACCGAGCGACCTGGCGGTCACCAACCAGGCGCCGAGCCGGCTGGTGCTCCCGGCTCCGACGATCACCACGGTGTGCATCCCGGCGCTGGCCGGCTCCAGGGTGGCCAGGGTGGCCAGCTCCACCCGCTCGCCGTCCCGCCCCGCGTCGGTGACCAGCCCGACCGGGGTGTCCCCGGGCCGGTACTCGGCGAGCACCTCGCGGGCCCGGCCGAGCTGCCACGACCGGCCTCGCGAGCGCGGGTTGTACAGCGCGAGCACCAGGTCGGCGGCGGCCACCGCGCGCAGCCGCGTCTCCACCGCTTCCCAGGGGGCGAGCAGATCGGACAGGGTCAGACAGGCGAAGTCGCGCGCTAGCGGGGCTCCCAGCAGCGCGCCCGCCGCGAGGGCCGCCGTGATGCCGGGCACCACCCGCACCGCCGGGCGCCGGATCGGCGCCATCGCGGCGGCGGCGGTCAACGCCAGCGAGGCCATCCCGTAGATCCCGGCGTCACCGGAGGACACCAGCGCGACGCGCGCACCGTCGGCCGCCGCGCCTACCGCATCCTCGGCGCGCTGCTGCTCGGCGCCGATTCCGCTGGGCACCACGCTCTGGTGTGGGCCGGTGAGGTCGGCACAGGCCGCCAGGTAAGCGTGGTACCCGAGGACGACCTGCGCGTCCCGGACGGCGTCCTCAGCGGCCCGGGTGCGATGTGCCGGAGCACCCGGGCCCAGCCCGACGATGCTGAGCAGACCGGTCATGGGAGCCTGCGCTTGGAGGTGGGGATGGCCCGTCCGATGGTGGTACCCGGTAGCGACCGCCGACGGCAGCCGTGGGAGTAGCCGGGATCGTAAAGCCGGCTGCGGGCCCTGGTGCTGGACGGTGCAGAGCCGGCCAGTGCAGAGCCGGCTAGGGCCGGTCCCACCAGAACCAGCGCGGCGGTGCGGATCCCGGAGGCGGTCAACGCCTCGGCGAGGCCGTCCACCGTGGTGATGATCACCGTCTCGTCCGGCCAGCTGGCTTTCGCGACGACGACAGCGGGGGTCTGCGGTGGGTAGCCGGCCAGCAGTTCCTCGCGCAACGCGGCCGGCCGGGCCGCGGACAGGTAGATCGCCATCGTGGTGCCGTGGCCGGCGAAGCCCGCGACGCTCTCCCCGGCCGGCATCGACGCCCCGGCCCGGCCGCCGCCGAGCCGGGTGAGCACGGCACTTTGCGCCACCCCCGGCGCGGTGAGTTCCACCCCGGCGGCTGCTGCGGCCGCGGCGAGCGAGCCGACCCCGGGCACGATCTCGAAGGCCCGGTCGTGTCGCGTGCACCAGCTGATCTGCTCGGTCAGCGTGGAGTACAGCGACACGTCCCCGGAGTGCAGCCGTACGATCGCGGCATCCGGGTGTGCCGTGTACACCGCGAGCACATCCTCCAGCGTCATGCCCGCCGAGTCGTGCCGCTCCACACCGTCGCGGCAGTGGTCCAACACCGCCGTGGGCACCAGCGACGACGCCCACACCACCACGTCAGCGGCCGCGAGCCGGTGCGCGCCACGCAGGGTCAGCAGGTCCGGCGCGCCGGGCCCAGCGCCCACGAACGAGATCACCCCAGAAGCCATCAACCCAGGGTAACGTGCCGGCGGTCACCGCCCGGACAGGGTGAGACAGGCGATCCGGGCACCCGCCTTGCCTGCCTGGCCGGGACCCGTTGCGGTCTGCATCGCTTCGTGCACCACGATCGACCCGGGGACCCGGTCGGTGAGGGCGAAGGGCACCGTGGTGCGCGACGTGCCGGCGCCGACGGCGTCGGTGTGCACGTCCAGCCAGATCTCGTTGCGCGGGTTGGCGAACTCGGGGTCGCTCGATGGCGCTTGGGGCGTCGCCGCGGGGTCCATGCGATTCTGGAAGTGTGGCCCCGCCGCCTCGCCGGTGGCGCCACACGCCGTGGTGTGCGCGTGCACCGCGTAGCTCCGGTTGGGTAGCAACCTGGACACCGTGAACACCGCCGTGGTGGATCCCTCCGACGACGGGATGAGAGCGGCCGTGACAGCAGCCCCGACCGGCGCCAGGTCCGGGTCGTAGGTGATGGCCTTCGAGGTCGGATTCGGCGTCGTCAGCGTGCCGCTGCCAAACGGGGAGACCGTGGGTACCGGGCCTCCTGGGTTACCGGCGGATGGCGTGGGCATGTTGAGCCCTCGGTACGCGCAACCAATCGGCGTGACGGCCAGGACCGCGCCGGCCGCGATGATCGTAAGCCACCGCCGCGTCGTGCGGGAGTCGCCTCCCCAGAAAAATCCCCTCACAGGGGTACTATGAAGGCTCCCTACCCGCCCGGCGAGTCGAGTTACTTATCGTCGGGGTCGGCTTCCATGGCGAGTACGAAGTTCCGCACGTAGCGCAGCGCTAGATCCCGGCGATCGCTGGGATGGGGCGCCCAGGCAAGCGCGTCCCCCGCGAGGTGCAGTAACTGATCCTCGCTGAGTCTGGAGATGATCAGCCGAGCGAGCGCATCTCCCTCGAGGTCCGGTCGCAGGCGCCGGGCGAGTACATACTGGGTGGCCAGCTCGTCATCGTGATCTTCAGGGCTCATTCGCGGTCTCCGTTCGGCCCGCCACCTTTGGTGCCTGCACCATTGTGACGGCAAGCTGTCTCCGTGCCGAGGGACGAAAAGGGGACGACGTGACGCCGGCCCAGCATCCGATCGAGGTCGAGTCGTATCGGATTCTCCGGTCCCAGGTGGATACCGCGAGGCTGCCGCCGGGTACCCGCGCGGTGACCGAGCGGGTGATCCACGCCAGCGCGGACCTCGAGTACGCCACCGACCTGGTCTGTGACGAGGACGCGCTGCGCGCGGGGCAGCAGGCGCTGGCCGGCGGGGCACCGTTGGTGGTTGATGTCCGGATGCTCGCCGCCGGCATCACCTCACGGCGGTGTGTGGTCGCGCTCGACCTGGCTCCGGGGCCGGTGCGGGGGCTGACTCGCTGCGCGGCGGGCCTCCGGGCGGCCGCGACCGCGCACCCGGAGGGCGCGGTGTGGGCGGTGGGCAACGCGCCGACGGCACTGCGTGAACTGATCCGGCTGGCCGCGTCCGGTGTGCTGCGCCCGGCGCTGGTCGTCGGACTGCCGGTGGGTTTCGTCGACGCCGCGCAGGCCAAAGCGGCGCTGCGAGACTCGGGTCTGCCCGCACTGTCCAACCGCGGCGCCAAGGGCGGCACCGCAGTCGCCGCGGCGGCGGTCAACGCGTTGCTGTCCTGGAACCCGGTCCAGTGAAGCCGTATCTGGTGGGGCTAGACCTGACCGGGCGCCGGGTCGTCGTGGTCGGCGCGGGCACGGTCGCCGGGCGGCGGCTGCCGAGACTGATCGCCGTCGGCGCCGACGTCCTGCTCATCGCCCCCGACGCCACCCCGGCCGTCGAGGCGATGGCCACGGCGGGGGAACTGCGCTGGGAGGTCCGGGGTTACACCGACGGTGACCTCGAGAGCGCCTGGTACGCGTTGGCCTGCAGCTCCGAGCCCGCGGTCAATGCCGCGGTGGCGCAGGAGGCGCAGCGGCGGCGGGTGTTCTGCGTGCGGGCCGACGACGCGACCGGTGGCAGCGCCGTCACCGCGGCCACCGGGGAGCACGACGGGTTGCTCATCGGTGTACTCGCCGGGCGCCGCCCGCGCCGCTCCGCCGCCGTCCGGGACGCCCTGGTAGACGCGCTGCGCGCCGGGGTGGTGGACGACGCCCCGGACGCCGAGGAGCGCATCACGACTCCGGGGGTGGCGCTCGTCGGCGCGGGACCCGGCGACCCCGACCTGATCACCGTGCGCGGGCGGCGGTTGCTGGCCCGAGCCGATGTGGTGCTGGCCGACCGGCTCGCGCCTCGGGAGTTGCTGGACGAGCTCGGCGCGCACGTCACGGTGATCGACGCCGCGAAGGTGCCCTACGGCCGGGCGATGGCCCAGGAACAGATCAACGCGCAGCTGATCGAGCACGCTCGGGCCGGCCGGTTCGTGGTGCGGCTCAAGGGCGGCGACCCCTATGTCTTCGGGCGTGGTTTCGAGGAGGTGCTGGCCTGCGTGGCCGCCGGGGTGCCGGTGACTGTGGTCCCCGGCGTCACCAGTGCCGTCTCGGTACCGGCGGCGGCGGGGATCCCGGTGACGCACCGCGGCGTGACCCAGGAGTTCGTCGTCGTGTCCGGGCATGTGGCTCCGGACGATCCCACCTCGCTGGTGGACTGGCCGGCGCTGGGGCGGCTGCGCGGCACCCTGGTGCTGCTCATGGCGGTGGAGCGGATCGGCGTGTTCGCCGCTGCCCTGATCACTCACGGCCGGCCGCCGGACACCCCGGTCGCTGTGATCGCCAACGGCACTCTGGCCGACCAGCGCGTGGTGCGCGCCACCTTGGCGGACGTCGCCGTCGCCAGCGCGGGGATCCGGCCACCCGCCATCGTGGTGGTCGGCCCGGTCGTGGCGCTGCGTGCCCCGTGAGTGGCGATGCGAGCCATGGCTCGCATCGCCACTCACGGGTTATCCACAGGCACCCGGCGTGGACCTGACCGGGGCGGTAGGCGACGATGGGCTTGTGGACGACGAGAACGAGTTCCCCGATGAGTCCTCGGACGACCCGGGCGTCCGAATCAGTGCGTTGAACGGGTTGACGATCATTGTGCGGGGCGACCGGTTGACCCGGCTCACCACCCTGGACCTCGAAGACGCCGAGGGCGTGTTGGTCGCGAGCCGAGTTCTCGGCGGGGAGGACCTCCAGCGTCTCGTCGATGCCCTGGGCCTCGCGTCGGAGCGCGCCCAGACCTCTGACGTCCCGGTGGTGGTCGATGTCTCCGAGGTGATCGGTCGGGACTGAGGTGCTGCCGGCTCACCGTGACGGCTGCCGAGGACGGTGACCGGGAGGAGCGATTCCTCTCCGGTGCCGCTACGCTGCGGGCTCCGCGATCGCCGCCGTCTGAGGAGTGCCCGAAGCATGATCACCAGGTTGTCGACGCTCTTCCTGCGCACCCTGCGCGAGGATCCGGCGGACGCCGAGCTGTCCAGTCACAAACTGCTCGTGCGTGCCGGATACGTCCGCCGGGTCGCTCCGGGGATCTACTCGTGGCTGCCGCTGGGCCTGCGGGTGCTGCGCAACATCGAGGCGGTGGTGCGCCAGGAGATGGACGCGATCGGCGGGCAGGAGATCCAGTTCCCCGCGTTGCTGCCTCGTGAGCCTTATCAGGCCACCGGTCGCTGGACCGAGTATGGCGCGAACCTGTTCCGGCTGCACGACCGTAAGGGTGGCGACTACCTGCTCGGTCCCACCCACGAGGAGCTGTTCACGCTCACCGTCAAGGGCGAGTTCAGTTCCTACAAGGACTACCCGGTGATCCTCTACCAGGTGCAGACCAAGTACCGGGACGAGGAACGCCCCCGGGCGGGGATCCTGCGCGGCCGGGAGTTCCTGATGAAGGACTCGTACTCCTTCGACCTCTCCCAAGACGGGTTGGCGCAGTCCTACCGGGCACACCGCGAGGCCTACGTCAAGATCTTCGACCGGCTCGGGCTGCGTTATGTGATCGTGTCGGCGCATTCCGGCGCGATGGGCGGCTCGGCCAGCGAGGAGTTCCTCGCCGAAGCGGAGAACGGCGAGGACACCTTCGTCCGCAGCACCGAGTCCGGGTACGCGGCCAATGTGGAAGCAGTCATCACCCCGGCGCCCCCGGAACGGCCTCTTGAGGGCCTACCGCCGGCCCGGGTGCTGCATACCCCGGACACTCCGACCATCGACACACTGGTGGCACACCTCAATGGGGCGGATCTGGGCCGGGCTTTCAGCGCTGCGGACACGCTGAAGAACGTCATGGTCAAGACCCGCCAACCCGGCGCGCCACGCTGGGAACTGTTCGGCGTCGGAATCCCCGGCGACCGCGAGGTGGACATGAAACGACTGGAGGCCTCGCTGGCCCCAGCCGAGGTGGCGCTGCTCGACGACGCGGACTTCGCCGCGCACCCGTTCCTGGTCAAGGGCTACATCGGGCCGGGCGCGCTCGTCGCGAACGGGGTGCGCTACCTCGTCGATCCTCGGATCGTCCGGGGCACCGCGTGGGCCACCGGCGCCGACCGTCCCGCACACCACGTCGTCGGCTTGGTGTGCGGACGCGACTTCACGCCCGGTGGCACCATCGAGGCCGCGCAGGTGCGTGCCGGTGACCCCTCACCCGACGGGGCCGGCACCCTGGTCGCCGCCCGCGGTATCGAGATCGGGCACATCTTCCAGCTCGGTCGCAAGTACACCGACGCCTTCGAGTTGGACGCGCCGGGCCCCGACGGCAAGCCGATTCGAATCACCATGGGCTCCTACGGCATCGGGGTCTCCCGGCTGGTCGGCGTGATCGCCGAGCAGAGTCATGACCCGCACGGGCTGATCTGGCCGCGCGAGATCGCCCCGGCCGACGTGCACCTGGTGATCGCGGGTAAGGACGCCGCGGTCGGTGCCACCGGTGAACGGCTGGCCGCAGAGCTGGATGCCTCCGGCCTGCGGGTGATTCTTGATGACCGCCCGGCCACCCCTGGTGTGAAGTTCGCCGACGCCGAGCTGATCGGCGTGCCGACCATCCTCGTGGTGGGGCGCGGCCTGTCCTGTGGTGTGGTGGAACTCAAGGACCGGCTCAGCGGGGAGCGCACCGAGGTGCCGGTGGACGGCGTGGTGGCGCACTTGCGGGAGCTGTGTAGAAAGTAGGCCCCGCCTGCTCGCGCATGTTCAGGGTGCCCCGGGAAACGGCACCGTCGGCGGGGTACTGCCTGAGGCTGTCCGCCAGCGGGCGGCTTGCACGGCCGCTCCGGTCAGGGCGTCCAGTGCGGCCCCGCGCAGGTCCGGATCAGCTGTGCTGCGCTCGATCACCGAGCGCCACGCCGCTGCCGCGTCGGTCTCCGCGGTGATCGCTAGCCGCAGGGCCGAAGCGGCGTCGGTGACCGGTTCCGGAGTGAGGTAGCCCGGTTCGGGTGGCACGGGCGGCGCGCCCGCGTCGATGAGCATCCGCTCAGTGGCGTCGCGCCGAGTCTGATGCGCGGCCGCGGCCGCACCAAGCCGCCCGCCCAACCCGTCCCCCACGAAGGCCCCAACCACCCCATAAACCCAGATCGCAGCATGCTCAGCCCCCAACGCCCTCTGCAAGGCATCCACCGTCTCCCGGCTTCCAGCCCGATATGGAGACTTGTCGGGCTCAGCAGGGGTCCGATCACCCCGACATGTCTCCATGTCGGGGTGAAAGTGGTCGGGGTGGGGGGTCATGAGAGTAGGGCTGCGTGGGTTGCGCAGCAGGCCGCTACTGATGCCAGCAGCGCGGCACGGTATCCGGGCAGTGTCACGACCAGCTTGGTCGCCTCATCCTGTGCCGCGCGCGCTGCCTGGGTCAGCGTTGACCGGGTACCGGCAAGGTCGGGTTCAGCGGGTGGGGGAGCAGCCGGTGGGGGCGCAGCCGGCGGGGAGGCGTCGCGGGGAGCCGAGCCGGGCCGGGCCCGTCGTAGTTCGGCGCGCAGCGTCGCCGCATGCGCCATCCGGTCCGCGGCGAGCGCCCTGGCCGTAGTGGCCATCGCTGGGTCGGCGTGGGCCACCAGCTGGGCCACTCCCGTTGCCAGGGCCGCGTCAGCCTCGGCGCGTCGCGCGGGTGACTCCAGCGGGTCGGGCCCCTGCGGTGTGCGTGCGGGTAGGGTGCACCCGGCCGACACCGCCGGGCCGGCCAGGAACAGTGCCGCCGCAGCGGCCAGCACGCGGCGACGGTGGGGGCTGGGTCCTGGCACGGTCGACCATCTTGCCAGGATCGAGGTTTGTTGGGCGGCCGGCATCGAGATCCGCTCGACGCGGGCCGCCTCCCGCGACGCGATACCCTAGGTAATCCCGACCGGGGTGCGCCACGCTGGGTGCTCGCCCGCATCGCCGCATCGTAGACAGACAGTCACTTATCGTCAGGAGGCCACGGTGACCGCGCAGCCCGCGAGTCCCGGCTCAGTAACCGAGTCGGTGGTGCGTGACGCGGTGTCCGGCACCGGATTCGAGCTCGAGAGCGTGGAGGAGGTGTGCGCGGGCCGGCGCCGGCTCATTCGGGTGATCATCGATTCGGACGCTGGAGTCGGGCTGGACGACATCGCCGCGGTGAGCCGCGCGGTGTCGCTGGCACTGGATCAGCGCGATGAGCTGATCGCTGAGCCCTACACCCTCGAGGTGACCTCGCCTGGAGTGGACCGGCCGCTGACTCAGCCACGGCACTGGCGGCGGAACCGGTTGCGGCTGGTTCGGGCCACCCTGGCGGCTGGGGGTGAGCTGGCAGGCCGGATCGGTGACTGCGATGACGAGGGCGTGGTGCTGCTGGCGTCGGGATCCCTGTGCCGGGTGCGCTACGCGGAGCTGCGCCGCGCGGTGGTGGAAGTGGAATTCCGTCAGCCGCCCGCTACCGAGCTCGCTGCGCTCGATGGCGCGAGCCGGCAGGATGTGGAGGAACGGTGAACGTCGACATCGCCGCGCTGCGCGCCATCGAACGGGACAAGGACATCTCCTTCGAGACGGTTCTCGAGGCCATCGAAACGGCGCTGCTCACCGCGTACAAGCACACCGACGGCCACCAACCGAACGCGCGCATCGACGTCGACCGCAAGACCGGCCTGGTCCGGGTGCTGGCCCAGGAGCTCGACGACGACGGCAACGTCGGTCAGGAGTGGGACGACACCCCCGAGGGGTTCGGTCGGATCGCGGCCACCACGGCTCGCCAGGTCATCCTGCAGCGGCTGCGCGATGCTGAGCACGAGCGCACTTTCGGTGAGTTCTCGGCCAAGGAGGGCGAGATCGTCGCCGGGGTCGTGCAACGCGACGCCAGAGCTAACGCCCGTGGTGTGGTGGTGGTCCAGATCGGTGAGACCGAGGGTGTGATTCCGCCGGTGGAGCAGGTGCCGAGGGAGACCTACCGGCACGGCGAGCGGATCAAGTGTTACGTCGTGGGGGTGTCCCGAGGACTGCGCGGACCACAGATCACCTTGTCCCGCACCCATCCCAATCTGGTCCGCCGGCTGTTCGCCCTGGAGGTTCCCGAGATCGCAGACGGAACCGTGGGCATCCCCGCGGTGGCCAGGGAGGCGGGGCATCGGTCGAAGATCGCCGTCCGGTCGACTGTCCCGGGCGTCAACGCCAAAGGCGCCTGCATCGGCCCGATGGGCCAGCGGGTTCGCAACGTGATGAGTGAGCTGGGTGGCGAGAAGATCGACATCATCGACTACGCGGAGGACCCCGCGACGTTCGTGGGCAATGCGCTGTCCCCAGCGAAGGTCGTCTCGGTCCAGGTGATCGATGCCCGAGCCAAGACGGCCCGGGTCGTCGTCCCCGATTTCCAGCTGTCGCTGGCGATCGGTAAGGAAGGGCAGAACGCCAGGTTGGCCGCCCGGTTGACCGGGTGGAAGATTGACATTCGAAGTGACGCCGACCCGATGGCGGCCCCCTCGGCCCGCCCTGGGCGTACCGAGGTACCGGTGACCAACACCAGTTCTCCGCCCGCCGCGCCGACGCGCTAGAATTGTGATGGCCCGCCGCCGGGGGACGGTCCACGCCTGCCCGGACCAGGTCCGGCGCTGCCGCCGCGAGCGGTCCGCCGAGCCGGTCCGGACCTGCGTGGGTTGCCGGACCAGGGCGGCGGCTTCCGGCTTGTTGCGTGTGGTGGCGGTGGAAGGGATCTTGGTCCCGGACCCGCGGCGTCGGTATCCCGGTCGAGGTGCGTGGGTGCATCCTGACATCGGATGCCTCCGTCTGGCCGAGCGGCGCCGGGCCTTCCCGCGGGCGTTGCGCGCCGCGGGCGCGCTCGACACCGCTGCGGTGCACGCCTTTCTCACGTAGCCGTTCGGAGACGCTTGAGGTCCTCGGTTCGCCAGGGACGCACCCGACGCCCGGGACAGCCCCGGTGCTCGGTCAACGCAGAGAGCAGGTCGATTCCGAAATGTACCCGCAGTCGTGAAGCTCTGACAGCGATGGACATGCACTAGTAACGGGGTCGAGCGGGATTGCCGCCGGCTCCACCAGTGAGGAGAGCAGTGGCAGGCAAGGCCCGCGTGCACGAGCTCGCGAAAGAGCTCGGTGTCACCAGTAAAGATGTACTCAAGAAACTCGCCGATCTCGGTGAGTATGTGAAGTCCGCTTCCTCAACGGTGGAGGCACCGGTCGCCCGCAAGCTTCGTGACTCGTTTCCCTCCGATGCTCCCTCGGCTGGAGGCAGGCAGTCCCACGCCAATGGCGCATCGGCCGGCGGTCGCGTGAGCAGTGGTGACTCCGGTGGGATCTACCCCACGGCCGGGGGGGGCACGGCTAAGCCCGGCCCTGCACCCGCTCCCCCCCGTCGAGGAGAATCCGTGCCTGGCGGTTCCGCTCCGGGGTCCGCCCCAGGAGTCTCCCCGCTGGGGGTCCCGCAGCGCGCGACACCGGTGGAGCGTCGGGTGGTTCCCGGTCGTCCATCCGTTGGTGCGCCCCCATCCGTTGGTGCGCCTCCATCTGTCGGCGAGCTTCCGGCCGCGACGAACAACCCGGCGACACCCTTCTCTGCCGCGGCGGAGCAGCGGGCGGTTCCGCCGCGTCCGTCTGCCGCGCAGCGCCCGGGTTCGCGGCCCGACGAGGGCGGTGCCCCTGCCGCCGGAACGTCCGGACACCCCCGGCCGCGATCGCCGAAGCCGGGTCCGCGCTCGCCCCGAGTCGGTAACAACCCCTTCGGCGTCGGTAGTTCCGCTGGTTCTGCGAGTTCGGGGCCGCCGCGTTCGTCGGGGCAGCGGCCCGGCCCGTCAGCGAGTCCAGCCGGGCCGAGCAACATGCCACCCCGTCCGGGCGGGGGTAACCGCCCGAGCACCGGCCGCGGCGGCCCACCCGGCAGCGGCGGAGCACGGCCCAATCCCGGCATGATGCCGCCTCGACCGCCCGGCCCGGGGGCCGGGCCGAGTCGTCCGGGGCGGCCCGGTGCCGGTGATGGTGGTGGACGCGGCGGCCCTGGAGGTCCGGGCGCAGGGCGCGGTGGGCCAGGTGGCCGTGGCGGTGCTGGTGGTTTCCGTGGCGGTGGTGGCGGGGCTTCCGGCGGTCCCGGGGCTTCCGGGGGCGCTGGCGCGCCCGCTGGTGGTGGCGGTTTCCGGGGAGGGCCGGCGCGTCCCGGTGGTGGTGGCGGCGGTGGTGCCGGTGGTCGTGGCCGTGGCGGTGGCGCGGCCGGTGCCTTCGGCCGGCCTGGTGGTCCCGCGCGCAAGGGCCGCAAGTCCAAGCGGCAGAAGCGCCAGGAGTTCGACAACATGCAGGCGCCGTCGGTCGGCGGCGTCCGGTTACCGCGTGGCACCGGCGAGACCGTCCGGCTGCGTCGTGGTTCCTCGCTCACCGACTTCGCCGAGAAGATCGACGCCAACCCGGCCGCGCTGGTCCAGGCGCTGTTCCATCTGGGCGAGATGGTGACGGCAACCCAGTCCGTCTCTGACGACGTGCTGGAGTTGCTCGGTCAGGAGATGAACTACAAGATCCTGGTCGTCAGCCCGGAGGACGAGGATCGCGAACTGCTGCAGTCCTTCGATCTGTCGTATGGCGAGGACTCCGGCGGCGAGGACGATCTCGCGTCCCGGCCGCCGGTGGTCACCGTCATGGGTCACGTCGACCACGGCAAGACCCGCCTGCTGGACTCCATCCGTAAGGCCAACGTGATGGGCGGCGAGGCCGGTGGGATCACCCAGCACATCGGCGCTTACCAGGTCGCCACCGAGTTGGAGGGCGTGGAGCGGCTGATCACTTTTATCGACACCCCGGGCCACGAGGCGTTCACCGCCATGCGGGCCCGCGGCGCGCGCTCGACCGACATCGCGGTGCTGGTGGTGGCCGCCGACGACGGCGTCATGCCGCAGACGGTGGAGGCGATCAATCACGCCACGGCGGCCGGCGTGCCGGTCGTGGTCGCGGTGAACAAGATTGATAAGGAGAACGCGGATCCGACCCGGATCCGCAGCCAGCTCACGGAGTACGGGCTGGTGGCCGAGGAGTACGGCGGCGACACCATGTTCGTCGATATCTCCGCCAAGGAGGGCACCAACATCGACTCGTTGCTCGAGGCGGTGCTGCTCACCGCGGACGCCTCGCTGGACCTGCGGGCCAACCCGGAGATGGAAGCCCAGGGGGTGGCGATCGAGGCTCATCTGGATCGCGGTCGCGGGCCGGTGGCCACCGTGCTGGTGCAGCGGGGCACGCTGCGGGTCGGTGACTCAGTGGTTGCCGGCGACGCCTACGGCCGGGTCCGCAGGATGGTCGATGAGCACGGCGGTGACATCATCGAGGCGCTGCCCTCGCGCCCGGTGCAGGTCATCGGGTTCACCTCGGTACCGGGTGCCGGCGATAACTTCCTCGTCGTCGACGAGGACCGCATCGCCCGGCAGATCGCCGATCGCAGGCGCACCCGGGAGCGCAACGCCGATCTCGCCTCCCGGCGCCGCCGGGTCAGCCTGGAGGATCTGGACCAGGCGCTCAAGGAGACCAGCGAGCTCAACTTGATCCTGAAGGGTGATAACTCCGGTACCGTGGAGGCCCTGGAGGACGCCCTGTTGCAGCTCGATGTCGGTGAGGAGGTCGAGCTGCGGGTCATCTCCCGTGGTGTCGGGGGCATCACCGAGAGCGATATCAACCTCGCCATCGCGGACAACACCATCGTGCTCGGGTTCAACGTCCGGGCCGATGGCAAGGCCACTGCCCTGGCCAACCGCGAGGGTGTGGAGATCCGCTACTACTCGGTGATCTACCAGGCGATCGAGGAGATCGAGCAGGCCCTCAAGGGCATGCTCAAGCCGGAGTACGAGGAGGTGGCACTCGGCCGCGCCGAGGTCCGCGACGTGTTCCGGTCCTCCAAGGTCGGCACCATCGCCGGCTGCATGGTGACCTCGGGGGAGATCCGGCGAAACGCCAGGGCCCGGCTGCTTCGAGACAACGTGGTGGTCCGCGAAGACTTCACGGTCTCCTCCCTGCGCCGGTTCAAGGATGACGCGTCGTCGGTCCGAGAGGGCTTCGAATGCGGCCTCACGCTCTCGTCCTATCACGATCTCCGGGTCGGCGATGAGATCGAGACCTACGAGATGCGCGAGAAGCCCCGCGCCTGACCGTCTCTGGGGTTGGTGGCCCTTGAAG
>JBOHFI010000048.1:0-39736 GCA_050699595.1 Pseudonocardiaceae bacterium
CAGAGTCGCCACAACACCCCGGGCCATCAAATCACCTTACCCGGAACCAAGAAGCCAGCTCGGAGAGGTTCTGGGGCAGCGCCAAGCCCATCTCCCCAGGTCAGCCCCTTAACTTAGTGGCATTGGGCTCAGGCGCCCTGTCGTCGCGGGGTGCGACAAGGTGTCCGCGACCTGAGCCAGGCCCTGCGGGTCGGCGACCGCGGTGAAGCAGTTGCCCTCTTTAGTGAACCCGATCCCGGTCTCCTGTGCAGCCGCGGCGACGTACTCGTGCCCGTTGAGGATGACCTGCGCGGCGAACGGGGGATGCCCGGACATCTTGATCGTCACATGACCCCACTCGGGATCCATGATGTGAAACGAGTAATGGTTGACGAAGGCCTGTTTCTTAGCCAGGTTGACGATGACACCGCTGGTCGAGCGAGCGACCTCCCACACCGATGCCGAGGCGCGGGCGACCAGGATCAGAAACACTCCCGGGCCGACCGCGCGCGAAGCAAGATACTCCTCGGCGACCTGATGTTTACGCTCGCCGCGCTTACAATCGATGACCGGGATCCCGTGGGCCCGGGCCGAGGCCCGTACCCGGCGGGCGAACCGGCCCGCCATCCGCATCAAGTGCGTGTTGTCCAGTTCCTCATCACCGCCCTCATGCCACCGCCGCCACCACACCCGAAACCCACCCGGGTTGTGACCCAGCGAGAAGTAAGCGTTGAGCACAACACGATCCACGCAATCATAGCTGCCCGCCAGCAGATCTCCGTAACGTTCGCTGAGCTCGTCAACCACTGCGGCACACTACGGGGTGCCGACCGCACCGCGATCACACCGGCGGCCGACGCTGCCCCGTCAGGGGCCATCCCGTCCGAGCGCAGTCTCGGACGGGACGTAGCGACCCTTGGACGCTAGGAGCTTGACACTTGAGCCAAGTTCTCAAGAGGGCGTAGCGTTCTACTCGTCCGCTCCCACACAGGCATTTCGACCGCTTGACCAGCCACGATGGGTGGCACAACGACGGCACCTGAAGTTCAGGCCGCCCGATTCGGCGCAGCGGATGGCGACGGTCCGCCACCCCAGACCGGGAGTCCCTGCGGGAGCCTGCGCTCAGGAGGCCGCAGGGACCATTTGGCGTGCCCACAGACTTGGCGGTCCGAGGCGCAGCCTCACTAGGCCCGTCCGCTGCGACACCTTCACTCCTTCGCCGACCACACCGCCGCGGCATCATCCCCTCCGCCGACATGCCCTCATATCATGGAGTGCAACTGGAGTACTACTGTATAATGAGCACACACAGGAAAATGCGGATGCGTGCATGAGCACCGTTGTGCAACAAGATTGGAACGCAAGGTATGATGCTTCAAGTTCACAGCTAGTCCGCCCGCAGCGACACGAAAGGGGTGTGCTCTATGCCAGTAAGAGAGAAGCCATATTTGTCGATTTCTTTAATCTCGACGAGCGCGCGTTAGGCATCATCGAAGACCGGTATGGGCTGACAGGCTTGGACTGTTTTCTTCCGATCTTACTCGATGGGGATGAATGCACGCTCCTCGAAGTCCGGTCCGCGACAAGCAAGAAGGCTATTGTAGAAACCGAGAGTGGGCTCTATTTTTTCAAACAGATCCCGTGGTACTGTGATACGGTCGAGCAAATTACGGCATCGACAACAATCCAGAGGCAACTCAGGGAAGCTGGCAGTCCATTGCCCGGAATAGTGCCGACCAAGAACGCCTCGCTTTGGACAAAAATAGGCGATGCCAAGTTTGTACTCTTTGAATTCGCGTCTGGGCGAAGATACTCCGGCACCAAAGAGCAGAAGCTCGGCTCAGCACGTACGCTTGCAACGATGCATTTGCAGGAGGTTACCGCAAGTACTGCGCCAAAAGAGGATATCTTCGAACTCGCTCGAGACCACATAGTTCTCCTTGGGGATACTGCTACAAAAAGGGCTCATGATGCCAGAACTGTGCTCTCCGATTTCATAAACATCCTCTCTCGGGCAGAAACTCATGCCCGTTCGCTCGGCTGGTCGACACTTCCACTCGTTGCAATTCATGGTGATTACAACCCGTGGAATCTGCTCTTCCGCGAAGACGGTGAAGTCGCTGCCATCCTGGACTTCGACAACTGCGACGTTGCGCAGCGCCTTCACGACGTCGCCGAGGCGATCCTTACGCACTGTATCTTACGGTACCGCAAGGACTCGACAAATTTTGCTTCAATCCAGGTCGACGGACTCGACATCAGGGCAATTTCTGACTTCCTGAACACTTACGAAGGGGTGGCGCCGCTCACGTCAACTGAGAGAAAATGCTTGCCGTATGTCGTTCAGGCAATCTACATCGAGCTGACGTGCCTCGGAATGATTCGTCAAGACATAGATCTGAACGAGGGGCATCGCGCCACGACTTGGCTCCTAGAACTTCCCAACTTGTGGAACAGGATCTCAGCAAAGTGAGCCATAAGATCCTGACAAGTACGGAAATAGTTCTTGTCTGTGGCGGCAAGGGTGGTGTTGGGAAGTCGACCGTAGCGGTCAACCTCGCCGCGCTGCTCGCGCGCACGGATCTCCAGCCCCAGGTTGGGCTGCTAGACGCTGACCTACAGGGTCCCAGTATACCGACCATGCTCGGGTTGTCGGGTCGTCCGAAGGTAATTCAGGGCAAGATTCAGCCCGTAGCTCTCAACGGGCTGAAAATAATGTCGACTGGTCTGCTCGCGTCACCGGAGCAAACTTTTGCCTGGAAGGGGCCTCTTCTCCGAGGAGCTCTCAAGCAGATGCTTCGCGATGTTGCATGGGGAGACCTAGACGTGCTGATTATTGACACTCCTCCAGGAACTGGCGACCTACACTTGGCGCTCATGGCACTTGTGGATGTCGCTGGCGTAGTAGTCGTCACAACTCCCCAAAGGGTCGCACTTGCAGACACCCGTCGCTGTATGACTATGCTCCGATTAATGGGGGTTCCATTCCGCGCCGTGGTACAGAACATGTCTTACTTCGTCTGTCCACATTGCGAGACCAGGGCAAGCGTCTTCGATCATGGCGGGCACGGGAGCGTCTCTTCACTCCTCGCGGCCGAGGTAGACGTTCCCATCTACGAGCTTCCCATACTCTCTGCAATCGCTGAACACGGGGATTCAGGCCTGCCAATCGTGGACACTCAGGCGGGTCGAGATGCGGGGCTGCCGCAGATCTTCGCGCGTATCGCTACAAGCGCGCTGAGCGAAGGATTCTCCAATATCGACGTCGACACCTAAAACAGGCAGGTCGGGAGGCAACGATGAACGATAGATTTGTCAACGACGGCGAACGTTCAGTCGTACAGGGACATGAAGGTGCCCACTTCCGACCGCTTACTGCGCCCAAAGCGTGGCAGAACCCCTCTACGTTCCACCTCACTGCACCCAAGAGTAAGTGGTACCAAGCTCTGCCCGTCATGCAGGACGTCATCACCAGAACTACTGCGAACTTCTATCATCAACTTAAGGTGGTCAACGCGCATCTTCCGATCACTACCGGAGCCGTTTCCTCTCCTATTGGTCTTGGGAGCGACTCCGTTCCAGTTGATGTCGAACTGTTTGGCGAACGGACCTTCCTGGCGGATTCCGCACAGTTCCTCCTGGAGTATTCGTGCAGACTGAACGTGACCGGGTGTTACTATCTCATGCAATCTTTTCGCGGCGAAGAGCCGGACCAAACACACCTGAACCAGTTCATGCAAAGTGAGGCGGAGGTTCCTGGAACTCTCGATGATGTTCTTTTGCTAGCAGAGGAATATGTCCTCGTTCTTGCTGCTGCCTTCCTGAACGAGCAGGCCTCTCTAATACAGAAATTCGCAGGCACGACAGAGCATCTTAACAGTGTCGTATCAGGTCGCACATCTTTCAGGCGCGTGATGTTCGATGAGGTTGTCGAGCTCGCGGGAGGGAATGAAGAACTAGTCCGAGAAGATCCTAGCCGTATGTGGCGTACGCTGACGCGCAAGGGAGAACAATTTTTGCTCCATTATTTCGATTCTCCGGTGTGGGTCACGTACTGGGATCATCTCGCGGTCCCTTTCTACCAAGGTTACGCCGATGGCGGCTACCGCTATGCTCTGAATGCTGATCTGTTGCTTGGGTCAGGTGAGGTCGTTGGTGCGGGTCAACGGCATCCAGATGGCGAACTCGTGCGGCGAGCCCTAAATTATCACCGGGTATCTGATACCTCCGGATATGACTGGTATTGCGAGATGAAAGACAGCTTCCCGATGCAGACATCAGGTTTTGGCCTTGGTGTTGAGCGATTCCTTATGTGGGTGCTCCGGCACGATGACATACGAGATCTTCAGATAGTTCCACGGCTAAGAGGCACGCCGCAGATCGTCTAGTTGAGGTACACTGTCCGCAGCGTCGAGTCAGGGAGAGCTCAGTGGATTCCGACTACAAGGATAGCGTGTTGGCGTATTTCAGGGCCAAGGCATCTACTTATGATCTGGTAGAAGAACAGGTCTATTGGGAGTTCTCCGACGCACTACTTTGGCGTTGTCTGCTACGGTACGCTCTCGACTCTCGTTCAAGTGGATTTTCGTTTCTTGATGCAGGTGGCGGTACTGGGCGTTGGTCGTTCAAGGTTCTCGATTATTTTACCGAAGCTCAAGGCGTACTCTTGGACATCTCGGAAAGCATGATGGATCAGGCGCGCGAGAAACTTCTCGGAACTAGAGTCGGCAGGCTAAAGCTGATACCGGGCGATCTGGACGATCTTCCTGCTTCGCTTCATCGGGCATCATTTGATGTGATTTGGAATTTCCATAATGTACTTGGTTTCGTAGAAGATCCGTCGGCTGTCATATTAGCTCTAGCAAAGCAACTTCGTCCTGGTGGCCAACTGATCTCTTTTGTTCCTAACGCACTGCACGCGGCTTATTTCAATGTGCTTACCAACCGTCTGGCTGAAGCTCGCTCAGCACTCGAGACGCGAATTACCAGCTTCACTCCTGACATGCCCGCTATTCGTGCCTTTACGCCACGTTCTTTGCGGGAAATTTACGAGGCTGCTGGATTGCAGGTTCAACTCTTGACGGGATTTCCCAGTCTTGTTTACCCTGCGCTGCAGGAGACGCTCGCCCAGGGCTCTTCTGACTCACGTAAGGAACATTCTTGATGACAAGGACCGTTTTCGGCAAATCTTGGAGATAGAAGAAGTGGCTCTTCAAGAGCCCGAGATAGCGGCGAGGGGTAATAATATTTTTATTGTGGGAGCAGTAAGGAGTAATCGTGAGTGTTGAAGCCATAATTACCTATATTGTAAACGTTGAGGTCGCCATCTGGCGGGACTCTGAATGGCTACTGGTCGAACGCGGTGCCAGGGAGGTGCATGCCAGCGGCCTTGTCTCGCTGGTCGGTGGCAAGGTTGAGGAAGATGAGCCGGTTGATGACGTGGTCGAAGCGGCTGCTCGACGCGAGGTCTTGGAAGAGCTCGGTATTTCTCTTAAGGGTCCTCTCCACTATGTCAGTAGCTCGTCCTTCTCGCTACCCAGCGGCTCGGCCGTCGTTAATCTCGTCTTCGCATCCTGCCTGGATGGTGATGCAGTGCCACAGTCAATAAATACGGACGAGGTGGGACGCATTTTTTGGATGTCGGCTCAGGATGTCGAGGCGTCTACTATTATTCCGGTATGGACTAAGCGGGCTGTTGGGATCGCTGAGTCTGTCAGGCGGCGGGTCATCCTTATGTCAGCACGAGTCTGATGCCAGATCCTTCTAGCAAGGTGTAGTCAATGACATGGAGAGGATGTTTTGGAAAGTAGGAAACTCGTCCGTCCGCGTGCGCTCAGGCCAGGCGGTCGGATTGCTGTGGTTGCTACATCGATGGCTGGGCCCTATCTGATCTCGGAGCGTTTTAGGCGAGGCGTTTCTTCTCTCGAAGCTCTCGGCTACGAGGTAATTGTAATGCCGCATGCTGTCGGCTGCGGTGACGGCGTGAGAACTTGGGTATCTGGTAGCCGGGAGGAACGTCTTCAAGACTTACACGACGCTTTTAATGATCCTTCGGTAGACGCAATTTTTTCGGCTATCGGCGGAGCTCACAGCGCGCATCTCCTAGAGGATCTAGACGTCAATCTTATTGCGGCAAATCCGAAGATATTCTGCGGATACTCCGACGCAACGGTCCTGCTGCACGCTATCTTTGCCAGGACTGGCTTGGTAACTTTCTATGGTCCGGCCATCATTCCGGAATTTGGTGAGTACGGTGGACCTGATGCGGAAGTCCTCGACCAGCTAATTAGGGTTGCGACGAAGCGTGACGCGCCATGGGTCTTTCCCTGCGTGGACTGGCAAGCGGTTGAATCGAGGGAGCAGAGCGATGCAGAACTGCGAGCGAGACGCCGACAGGTAGGTGAGTGTCGGGTTTGTCTCCGGTCTGGAACTGCGACCGGGCCGTTGTTTGCGGGATGTTTGCCATCTCTGCGTGAATTGGTTGGCACTCCATGGCAGCCTGACTATGACGGCTCTTTGCTGCTGCTTGATTTACCAGGGGAGCCTTATGATGTGAGTACTGCTGATGCTGACGTAAATTTTCTCCGAAACGCGGGGATCTTCGACGGGATTAAGGCTCTGTTGATAGGCAGGTCCAGCGGGTGGACGTCTGACGAGCTGGCGCAGCTTCACTTCTGTGTTCGCGACGCAACGAGAGGCTACGAGTTTCCTGTATTGGCTGGCCTTGAATGCTCGCATGCTGCTCCGCTACTTGCTATCCCGATTGGTACAGTCTGTACGATCTCCGACCGAGAACTCATCATTCTAGAGCCAGCGGTCTTGTGAAGCGAGGAGCTTGGTGGCTAACGTGCGCAGACGTACACCGCGAGGCTAAGGAGTGCTCGGTGATTGGTGCAGATAGCGTCAAGTTGACTACGCTACGCGACTGGCTCCAGTCAGCTCAACTTCCTAAGAGCAAGGATAGCATCGGTGACATCGAGTTCTTCTGTTAAATCAAAGGCTGAGATCATTTGGCCGTCGACCTCGAAACTGGCATTGTCAGAGAGTTGTTCGATTAGATTTTCTGGTAGGTCGGCCGTGTTGAGTAGCTTGCCGAAGCATGTGGTCTCGACGGACAGGTCGCTATTGTCGTCTGTTCCGAAGAATCGCTGAACCTCGACCATGCCCTCCAGTGGTCCCGCAGATAGATGGATGCCGTTTGCATTTTGGCCGACCTCCACAAGACCGAATTCGTCAGCTCGTTCGAGGAGTACTTGGCGGAAGGAGCCGGGAAGTGCTTTGGCGGGGTTGGTCGCTCCAGCAACTTTTTTGCGGAGTGACTTCCAGGGCGTAGTAGTGCGACACTCTAATAGCACGGTCACTGCGGTCGGGCGGGTGAAGCGTTCCAGTTGGTAGGGGTGGAAACCATTGAGTAAAATGAGCCGCCGGCCTTCGACCGTCACGAGGCATGCATAGGTTCCTGGCGCGAGGCGTATGCTGCCAAGGTTGTCGAACAGGATAGACAGGGCAAAGGGGGAGAATTTTTGATATTCTTGCAAGAACTGCTGCCCACCCATCAGTTCGTAACCTGATGAGAGTTCCTCGCCGAAGCGTTCATGGAGCATCGACAGGGCATTCTCGGAAAGCGCGGCTTCTCCCAAACGAGAAATCGCGTTGATCACCCCGTAGTGTCGAGCCATAATCCCTGTTCGTTCAAAGAAGGATCCTGATACGACCCGGATAGCCCCCACTTCTACTTTGTGAGTGGAAAATATCTCTAGAAGAGCCTCAAAGAGGGGAGTGAACTTGACTCCCGCTGAAATTGCAGTTGCCTCGGGCTTCAGAAATGCAGTGAACTGGTGGTCCGTGGGATCCTGGCAAGGGGAAATGGGGCTGATCCAGATTTGATCTGAGCTCAGCGAGCCGTCAGTCAGAACCTTCACGGCCGACGTGGTCATTTCGACAAAGTTGGCGCTGGACACCGTACTTTGGCCCTTTCCGCTGGTGGTGATGAAGATTGCATGAGACAGGGGGTACCTATCGTGATCTTGTGGCTGGTTCGCCCCGGACTTCGTTCGGCTACCGCGTGGTCTTCGTCGGTGGTGTCGAGGCCAGAGGATCATAGTGGGTGGCTGTGGGCCACAGCGTAGTGGGGGAGCGATCGGTTGGTGATGCTGGAGGGGTGCTGCTCGTTAGTGTTCTGGATGGTGACATGGTGTGATGACCGGCAGGCTTGTCCCGGTCGGGTAGTTTTGCCGGGGCGACTCAGATTAATTTGATCATGTGACGAAAAGCGCGCTTCGTGTTCGCAAAGACCGGGCGACGTTGGCCTTGAGCTGTCGGTGTTCAGCAAGTTGATGATCAACATCTGGGTCCACTCGTGCGGCGCCAGGCGGCTCGGCGAGCGGTGGCGTCGCGCTCGCGTAGACACTGTTCGGCGTTGTCGGTGGCGCAGGGTAGCGTCGACCGTGTGTCCGATTCGCTCGTGCAGGCTCATGCGTTACGTAAGCGCTTCGGTGTGGTCGAGGCGGTCCGGGGCATCGACCTCGACGTCCAGGCCGGCGAGGTGTTCGGGTTCCTGGGACCCAATGGAGCCGGCAAGTCCTCCACCATGCGCATGATCGGGTGCGTGTCCCCACGCAGTGACGGTGAGCTTCAGGTACTCGGGATGGACCCGGATGTTGACGGACCGCGAATCCGCGCCCGCCTCGGGGTGGTGCCACAGCAGGACAACCTGGATGCCGAACTCTCGGTGCGGGACAACTTGCATATCTATGGTCGCTATTTCGGCATGTCACGGGCTGCGGTGCGGGCCAAAGCCGTCGAGCTGCTGGACTTCGTCCAGCTCACCGATCGGGCCGCCGATCCGGTTGAGCAGCTGTCGGGAGGTATGAAGCGGCGACTGACCATTGCCCGGTCCCTGGTCAACTCACCGGAGCTGATGCTGCTCGACGAGCCGACCACCGGGCTGGACCCGCAGGCCCGTCACGTACTGTGGGACCGGCTGTTCCGGCTCAAGCAGCAGGGCGTCACGCTGATCATCACCACGCACTACATGGACGAGGCTGAGCAGCTGTGTGACCGCCTCGTCGTGATGGACGGTGGGCTGATCGTCGCCGAAGGCTCGCCGCGTGAGCTCATCGCCCGGTACTCCACGCGTGACGTCCTCGAACTGCGACTGCGTCCCGGTGCGCAGCAGGGTTGGCGGGAGAAGCTGGACGGTCTCGCCGACCGCGTCGAGGAGTTGCCCGACCGGCTGCTGCTCTACGCCTCGGACGGCGAAGCGGCGTTGGCCGCCGCGCACCAGCGCGGAGTGCTGCCGGTGTCCAGCCTGGTCCGGCGATCCACCCTGGAGGACGTGTTCCTCCGGCTCACCGGTCGATCCCTGGTGGACTGAATTACCGGTGGACCGATGAGACTGGGGGACTGATGACTGCTCAATCCTGCGGCCGGGTGCTGACCGGGTGGGGAGCCTCGTTGCGCGTTGTCGAGGCGCTGTGGACCTGGTATCGCCGCAACTGGCGGGCCACGGTCGTCTCCAGCTTGTTACAGCCGCTGTTGCTGCTGCTGGCCTTCGGCGTCGGCCTCGGTAGCCTGATCGGCACCAGCGTCCGTGCGGCGCAGGCCACCGGCGGGGTGCCCTACCTGGAGTATCTCGCGCCTGCTCTGCTGGCGGTCAGCGCGGTGCAGACCGCGGCCTTCGAGTCGACCTACCCAGTCTTGTCCTCATTCAAGTGGCAGCGCACCTACGAAGGCGTCGCGGCCACCCCGATCACGCCCGGTCAACTGGCCGGTGGGCAGCTCACCTGGATCGCGCTGCGGTTGACCCTGTCCGGTGCCGCCTACCTGCTGGTGATCACGCTGTTCGGCGCGGTCCGAGGGCCGGGCGCGGCGCCGGCGTTGGTCTTCGCCGTGCTGTGCGGCATGGCGTTCAGCGCACCGCTCGTGGCGTTCTCTGCGGGGCGGGAGACCGAAGGGGGCGCGTTCACGGCCGTCTTCCGGTTCGTGGTGCTGCCGATGACCCTGTTCTCCGGGACCTTCTTCCCGATCTCGCAGCTACCCGGGCTGCTTCAGCCGTTGGCCTGGATCAGCCCCCTGTGGCACGGCACCGAACTGGCCCGTGGCGCCGCGCTCGGCACGCTGCAGTGGTGGCCGGCGGCGGGACACCTCGCTTACCTGGTGGCGTTGTTGATGGTGGGCTTGCGACTATCCCGTTGGCGGTTCCGGGTCAGGCTCACCAGATGATCACGCTTCGAGAGTTGTCGCGGGAGGTCGTCGCGCCGCGCGCCGGGCTGCTGTTGCGAGTATTGCCGCCAGGACTGTACGCAGGTCGGGCCCGGATGCTCGTCGCGCGCTCGGTACTGGCGTCGCGAAGCGTCTGGCTGGCCGTCGTCTCCGGGTTCTTCGAGCCGCTGTTCTACCTGATCGCGATGGGTCAGGGGCTGGGCAGCCTGGTCGGCACCATGGTGGGGCCGGCCGGGCAGCAGCTGAGCTATGCGGCGTTCATCGCCCCTGGGCTGCTGGTCGCGTCGGCGATGAACGGGGCGGTGTACGACACCACGTTAGCTGTCTTCTCTAAGATCAAATATGCGAAGCTCTACGACGCGATGCTCGCCACCTCGCTGGGTCCGGTGGACATCGCGTTGGGGGAGATCGGCTGGGTGCTGATCCGGGCCGGGACGTACTCGGCCGGTTTTCTCGTGGTCATGCTCGCCCTCGGGTTGATCTCCTCACCGTGGGCGTTGCTGGCGCTACCCGCCGCGCTGTTCGTGGTGTTGGCGTTCGCGGCGGCCGGGATGGCCGCGACCACGTTCCTGCGGTCCTGGCAGGACTTCGACCTGGTTATGCTGGCGACACTGCCGATGTTCTTGTTCTCGGCGACGTTCTTCCCGCTGTCGGTGTATCCGCTGGCGCTGCAGTGGCTGGTGCAGGCATTCCCGCTTTACCACGCGGTGGCTCTGGTGCGTGGTCTGACGACCGGAGTCCTCGGCTGGTCGATGCTGGGACACGTGGCGTACTTCGTGGTGATGGCCGCCGTGGGCATCGTGGTGGCATCCCGCCGCTTGGCGGTCCTCCTCCTGCGGTAGAGGCGCCGGTGGGCCGGGTTGGCGGTAGGTGAACAGCCTCTGACTACCCTGAGGCCCTATGGCGGTCATATCGGTGTTCGAGCAGCTCGAGCCACTGCTGCCCCGGGTCTCCAAGCCGGTGCAGTACGTCGGAGGTGAGCTGGGCGCCACCGTGAAGGACTGGGACGCCACCGCGGTGCGCTGGGCATTGATGTACCCGGACGCCTACGAGGTCGGGCTGCCCAACCAGGGAATCATGATCCTCTATGAGGTGCTCAACGAGCAGCCCGACGTGCTCGCTGAGCGGACCTACGCGGTCTGGCCGGATCTGGAAGCGCTGATGCGGGAACATGGTGTGCCGCAGTTCACCGTGGACTCGCACCGGCCGGTCGGCGCCTTCGACCTGCTCGGGGTGTCCTTCGCCACCGAGCTCGGTTACACCAATCTGCTGACCGCGCTGGACCTCGCCGGGATCCCGCTCCTCGCGAGCGCGCGCACCGACGACCATCCCGTCGTCATCGCCGGGGGCCACGCCGCGTTCAACCCGGAGCCGATCGCCGACTTCATCGATGCCGCGGTCCTGGGAGACGGTGAGCAGGTGATCCTTGAGATCACCGGGGTGGTACGGGACTGGAAGGCGTGCGGATGCCCCGGTGGGCGGACCGAACTGCTGGGCCGGCTGGCTGAGGTCGACGGCGTCTACCTGCCGGGCTGCTATGACGTCGGTTACCTTCCCGACGGTCGGATCGCCGAGGTCGTCCGCAACACCGCACGAGCCCCGCTACGGGTGGCCAAGCGAACCACGATGGACCTCGACGAGTGGCCCTACCCGAAGCGGCCGCTGGTGCCGATCGCGGAGAGCGTGCACGAGCGGATGAGCGTGGAGATCTTCCGCGGTTGCACCCGCGGTTGCCGGTTCTGCCAGGCTGGGATGATCACTCGCCCGGTGCGGGAACGATCGGTGCAGGGCATCGGCGAGATGGTCGAGCGCGGCCTCAAGGCCAGCGGGTTCACCGAGGTCGGGTTGCTGTCGCTGTCCAGCGCGGACCACTCGGAGATCCGCGAGATCACCAAGAGCCTGGCCGACCGCTACGAGGGTAGCGGAACCGGCCTGAGCCTGCCGTCCACCCGAGTGGACGCCTTCAACATCGACCTCGCCAACGAGATCTCCCGCAACGGCCGCCGCTCCGGCTTGACGTTCGCTCCCGAAGGCGGCTCCGAGCGGATCCGCCGGGTGATCAACAAAATGGTGTCCGAGGAGGACCTCATCCGCACCGTCTCCACCGCGTTCGGCGCGGGTTGGCGGCAGGTGAAGCTGTACTTCATGTGCGGCTTGCCGACGGAGACTGACGACGACGTGCTGCAGATCGCCCATATGGCGCATCGGGTGATCCGGGCCGGCCGGGAAGCCAGCGGCAGTAAGGACATCCGGTGCACGATCTCGATCGGCGCTTTCGTGCCCAAGCCCCACACCCCGTTTCAGTGGGCCGCCCAGGAGCATCCCGATGTCGTTGACCAGCGGTTGAGCCTGCTTCGCGCGGAGATCAATAGTGACCGCAGGATCGGCCGAAACGTCGGCATGCGCTACCACGACGGGAAGCCCTCCCTGATCGAGGGGCTGCTGTCCCGCGGGGACCGGCGGGTCGGCCGGGTGATCGAGCGAGTGTGGCGCGACGGCGGACGGTTCGACGGCTGGAGCGAACACTTCCGCTACGACCGGTGGGTCGCGGCGTGCGCGGCCGAGCTGGCGCCCCAGGGAGTGTCGCTGGAGTGGTTCACCACCCGTGAGCGCGGTCGCGAGGAGGTTCTGCCCTGGGATCACCTGGACTCCGGCTTGGACCGAGACTGGCTCTGGGACGACTGGCAGGACGCGCTGGCCAGCCGCGAGCAGGACGACTGCCGGTGGACCCCCTGCTTCGATTGCGGAGTCTGCCCGTCGATGGGCACCGACATCCAAGTCGGACCCGTCCACATCGGACCCGTCCATATTGGACCCATCCACATCGGACCCAGATGACACCCAACCCCTCCGCTGCCCCGGTCTGCACGGTGCGGTTGCGCTATGCCAAGCGGGGAAAGCTGCGGTTCACCTCGCACCGTGACGTCGCCAGAGCTTTCGAGCGGGCGTTGCGGCGGGCCGGTCTGCCGATGGCGTACTCGCAGGGTTACAACCCGCATCCGAAGGTCTCCTGGGTGGGTGCGGCGCCCACCGGAGCGGCCAGCGAGGCGGAATACGCCGAGATCCAACTCGTGGAGCACGTCGATCCCCAGGTGGTCCGCGCCGAGCTTGACGCGGCACTGCCCGATGGGCTCGCCGTGCTGGAGGGGGTGCTGGCCGGTCCCGGCGGACTCGCCGAGCGGATCGAGGCCAGCGCCTGGCGCATCGAGGTCGCAGGGCTGGATGGTGAACAGCTACGACAGGCTGTCCACACGCTGCTCGCCGCCCCGACACTGGTAGTCGAACGCATCACCAAGGACGGCCGGCGGTCGATCGACGCGCGGGCGGCGATCGTCTCACTGGAAGTCGATGATTGTCCGACGGCGGCGCCTGTGCCCGATCAGCTCGGCCGGTGTGGGATACTGGTGGCGGTCGTGCGACAGGTCAGCCCTGCGGTACGACCCGATGATGTGCTGAGTGCGCTCGGTGCCGTCGCCGGGCTTCCGGCGACGGTGCTCGTGAAAGCCATCCGGATTGCGCAAGGCCGGCTTGACGACGACGGGGGTCTCGTCGATCCGCTCGCTGCGGACCGGGCATTTGCCCGGACGGCTTTGGCCCCGGATGGTGTGGCGCAGTCCGACGATCGGTCGGATCGGCACGACGTCGCGGGACACACCGGTTGACCGCTCCGGACCGCGGAGCTGCCGGTGCCAGACAGGATTTCCGTCTCCGGACTCGGTGGCGGATAACGCACAGGGCCCCTGCGCGGTCGCGTTCTGACAGGTTGGGACGCGCCCGGGGGCTGGAGGAGTTGAATGGCGAACACGACAACGCCCGCCGGACCCCTCGGCGGGCGGACAGACGCATTCGAGACCACCACGTCCGACGGGGACGATCTTGCGGTTTCGTTGCCGGACAAATTGCGTGTGCATGCCTTGGCCAAGCTCCTCTCGGTGAGCAGCAAGGTCGTCATGGCCGCGCTGGCTGAGCTCGGCATCGCGGTACGCAGCGCGCAGTCCAGCATCGACCGTGAGACGGCGTTGCGGGTGCTGCGGGTGCTGCTGCCGGATCCAGGGCCGGACGCACCGGAGATCGACGAGGTGGTGCAGCGGAACGCGCCGGAGATACCCCTGCTGCCGGTGTTGGACTCACCGGCACGGCCGGTGGTGTTGAATTCGCCGGCACCGGTGTTCCTCCCACCGGCTCCGCAACAGAAGCCGGCTGAGGGGCCCGACGTCGATGACGACGGGGACGAGCTGGGGGAGGACGAGCTGGGCGAGGCGAGCGCGGACGAGGCGGAGACCGACGGGACTATCCGCCGCCGCCGCCGCCGGGGCCGCCGGGGCCGTGGCCGCGGTAAGACCGGCGGGGACGCCGAAGACAGCCCGATCGTGCAGCGTGACGGTGGCAAACGAGATGAAGGAGACGAAGGAGACTCCTCGGATGAGTCGACCGAGGATGGTGCGCCCGAGGAGCCCAACGGGAACGTGGCTAGGCGCCGCCGCCGCAGGCGCCGCCGGGATGGCGGCGCTGATGACGCCGTCGTCGGCGAGGACGACCCACCGGACACCGTCGTGCATGTCCGGGACAACAGGGGCCGCCCGCTGGTTGACGACGAAGTGCAGTCCATCCGCGGCTCGACCCGCCTGGAGGCCAAACGGCAGCGCCGACGTGACGGCCGCGAGGCAGGCAGGCGGCGGGTGTCGATCCTGTCCGAATCGGAGTTCCTTGCCCGGCGCGAGGCCGTCGAGCGCACGATGGTCGTGCGTGAGGGCCTTGAGCGCACCCAGATCGGGGTACTCGAGGACGACATCCTGGTGGAGCACTTCGTCACCACGTCAGGTTCCGGGTCGCTGGTCGGCAACGTCTATCTCGGCAGGGTGCAGAACGTGCTGCCCTCGATGGAGGCCGCGTTCGTGGACATCGGCCGGGGCCGCAACGCGGTGCTCTACGCCGGCGAGGTGGATTGGGACGCCGCCGGGCTCGAAGGCAAGGCGCGCCGTATCGAGCAGGCCCTTTCCAGCGGTGACAGTGTTCTCGTGCAGGTCACGAAGGACCCGGTTGGCCACAAGGGCGCACGGTTGACCACCCAGATCAGCCTGCCCGGCCGGTTCCTGGTCTACGTGCCGGACGGACGGGCCACCGGGATCAGCCGCAAGCTGGCGGACACCGAGCGCAAGCGCCTCAAGGAGGTGCTCAAGCGGATCGTCCCCGAAGATGCCGGCGTGATCATCCGGACTGCCTCTGAAGGGGTCAGCGAGGAGGAACTGGCTCGCGACGTCCGCCGGTTGCAGGCCCAGTGGGAGATCATCCAGAACCGCTCAGGTGCCGCTGCGGGTGGTTCCGGGGGCAAGGCCACCGCGCCGGAGCTGCTTTATGAAGAGCCCGACCTGCTGGTGAAGGTGGTGCGGGACCTGTTCACCGAGGACTTCCGTGAGCTGGTCGTCCAGGGCGACGAGGCATGGAGCACTGTGGAGGGCTACGTCAAGCACGTTGCCCCGGAGCTGATGCCCAGGGTGCGCAGGTATGCGGGTGTGGACGACGTGTTCGCCGAGTACCGGATCGATGAGCAGATCATCAAGGCGCTGGACCGCAAGGTGTGGCTGCCCTCCGGCGGATACCTGATCATCGACCGTACCGAGGCGATGACCGTGGTCGACGTCAACACCGGCAAGTTCACCGGATCTGGCGGCAATCTAGAGGAGACCGTCACCCGAAACAACCTCGAAGCCGCCGAGGAGATCATCCGGCAGCTGCGGCTGCGGGACATCGGCGGGATCATCGTCATCGACTTCATCGACATGGTGCTCGAGTCGAACCGGGACCTGGTGCTACGCCGGTTGACCGAATGCCTTGGCCGGGACCGCACCCGCCATCAGGTCGCCGAGGTCACCTCACTCGGGCTGGTCCAGATGACTCGGAAGAAGGTCGGCACCGGGCTGTTGGAGGCGTATTCCAGCATGTGCGAGCAGTGCAAAGGTCGTGGCGTGCTGGTGGCCGCGGAGCCGGTGAACGTCCGAAGCCAGGCGGTGGCTGCTGAGGTGTCCGCTGTGGCTTCTTCTGCGTCTGCTTCTGGGGCGCCGTCGGTGGCCAGGGACTCCGGCACGGTGAACGGTCGTCGATCCAGATCTCGTGGACGTGGGCCGTCAGGCGCCCTCGCGGCATCGGAACAGGCGGTCGTGCCGGGCCTGACCGTCGAGGAACACCAGGTGCCACCGGAGCTCGGCGCACCGAGCGAGCCCGCGCAGCCGACGACACGCACGATGACGCGGCGCCGCCGGGCTGCGTCACGACCGGCCGGACCGCCCGCCACAGAGCTGCCGGAGGGTGTCGACTCGCCAGCCCCAGTCCTTCGCGGTACCGCACGTGAGGTGAGCACCCCGGTGTGACCGGGCCGGGCGGCGGGCCGTACCCTCGTTGGCGCGGCCCGCCAGTTCGGCGGGCCTAGGTTTGTCTGCAGTCCGTCACCGCATCCGAACAGTGAACATCCACCAGTCGCCATCCAACAACCAGGAGTACCGCCCGATGTACGCGATCGTGAAGACCGGCGGCAAGCAGTACCGAGTGGCCGTCGGAGACGTCGTCGAGGTGGAGAAGCTTGACGGCGATCCCGGAAGCGAGGTCAGCCTGCCCGCTGTGCTGCTCGTCAACGGTGCCACTGTCACCACCGACGCGGCTATCCTGAGCGCCGCCTCAGTTCGTGGGAAGGTCGTCGCGCAGGTCAAGGGTCCCAAGATCCGGATCCACAAGTTCAAGAACAAGACCGGTTACCACAAGCGCCAGGGTCACCGCCAGAAGCTGACCCGCGTCGAGGTTACCAGCATCTCTCACTGACCTCAGTGACCGTTGACCGTGAGAAAACTCCTGACGAAGGTGTGAGCACCGATGGCACACAAGAAAGGCGCGTCCAGCTCCCGCAATGGCCGCGACTCCAACGCTCAGCGGCTTGGCGTGAAGCGGTACGGCGGCCAGGCGGTCAACGCGGGGGAGATCCTCATCCGCCAGCGCGGCACCAAGTTCCATCCGGGAGTGAATGTCGGCCGCGGTAGCGATGACACCCTCTTCGCCCTAGAGGCGGGCTCGGTGCAGTTCGGCACCAAGCGGGGGCGCAAGACCGTCAACATCGTCCCGGCGCAGGCCTGATCCAGAGGTGTCCCGCTTCGTGGATCGGGTGGTGATTCACGTCGCCGCGGGGGATGGCGGCCACGGCTGCGCGTCGGTGCACCGGGAGAAGTTCACCCCGCTGGGTGGTCCGGACGGGGGCAACGGTGGGCGCGGTGGCGATGTGGTGCTGGTGGTCGATCCCGGAGTGCACACCCTGCTCGACTTCCACTACCGCTCCCAGGCGAGAGCCTCGAGTGGCAAGCAGGGGCAGGGCGGCAACCGCAACGGCGCCATGGGTGAGGACCTCGAACTACGGGTGCCGGACGGCACCGTAGTGCTCACTCCCGACGGCGAGGTACTGGCTGACCTGATGGGCGGTGGAACCCGGTTCATCGCCGCGGCGGGCGGGCATGGCGGGCTGGGCAACGCGGCATTGGTGTCCCGGACCCGCAAGGCGCCGGGCTTCGCCCTGCTCGGCGAACCGGGACAAGCCCGGGAGCTGGTGCTGGAGTTGAAGTCGGTGGCCGATGTCGGGCTCATCGGGTTCCCCTCAGCGGGCAAATCCTCCCTGGTTTCGGTGCTCTCCGCGGCCCGCCCCAAGATCGCCGACTATCCGTTCACCACCCTGGTACCCAACCTCGGTGTGGTCACCGCGGGTGAGACGGTGTTCACCGTGGCCGACGTCCCTGGCCTGATCCCCGGCGCCAGCCAGGGCAAGGGACTCGGGCTGGAGTTCCTGCGGCACATCGAACGGTGCGCGGTGCTGGTGCATGTCGTGGACTGCGCGACCGTCGAACCCGGCCGGGATCCACTGTCCGATGTGGACGCTCTGGAACGCGAGCTCGCCGCCTACACCCCGTCGCTGGGCGGTGAGCTGGCCTGCCGCCCCCGGTTGGTGGTACTCAACAAGATTGACGTCCCGGATGCCCGGGAGCTGGCTGACATCGCGGCACCCGAGCTCGCAGCCCGCGGGCTACCGGTGCACGGCGTGTCCACGGTGAGCACCGAGGGCCTGCGGGAGCTGCGCTTCGCGCTCGGCGCGGTCGTGCGCCGGCACCGCGAGTCGCTGCCCAGCGCTGAACCGACTCGGGTGGTGCTGCGTCCCACGGCGGTCGACGAGTCTGGGTTCGAGGTCACGGCTGACCCCGATCGGCCCGGGGGTTTCATCGTCGGTGGTGGGCGCCCGCAGCGGTGGGTGCGGCAGACGAACTTCGACAACGCCGAGGCCGTCGGCTACCTGGCCGACCGGCTGGCCCGGCTCGGTGTCGAGGATGCCCTGGCAGCCGTGGGTGCCCGGGCTGGGTGCCCGGTCACCATCGGCCACGTCACCTTCGACTGGGAACCCGCCACGCCGGCCGGAGCGGGCGCGGTTCGCCTCGGTGGGCGCGGGACGGACTGGCGGTTGGACACCGACGAGCGCGCCGGCGCGCCAGCGCGCAAGGCCGCTCGGCGCGTGCGGCGCGAGCCACTCGCCGACGGTGCGGTGGAGCGGGAATGAGTCCGGCCAGGCAGGCCGTGGCGCAGGCCCGGCACCTGGTAGTCAAGATCGGCTCGTCCTCGCTCACCACGACAGTCGGCGGGCTGGACCGGGCCAGGCTGGACACCCTGGTTGACGCGATCGCCTGCCGTGTCGCGGCCGGTACCCATGTGGTCATGGTGTCCTCGGGTGCCATCGCCGCCGGGTTGGCGCCGTTGGGGCTGCGCCGCCGGCCTCGCGATCTGGCTACTCAGCAGGCCGCGGCCAGCGTCGGGCAGCTGGCTCTCGGGTACGCCTACGTGCAATCCTGGGCCCGATACAGCCGAACCGTGGGCCAGGTGCTGCTGACCTCGGATGACCTGGTGCGTCGCGCGCACTACCGCAACGCGCAGCGCACGTTCGCCCGGTTGCGCGGCCTCGGTGTGGTGCCGGTGGTCAACGAGAACGACACGGTGGTCACCGACGAAATCCGCTTCGGTGACAACGACCGGCTCGCCGCTCTGGTCGCGCACCTGGTGGGTGCTGACGCGTTGGTGTTGCTCTCCGACGTCGACGGGCTCTACGACAGTGACCCGCAGCTCGGCGCGGCGCGGCTGGTCCCGGAGGTGACGGGGCCGGCCGACACCTGCGGGGTGCGGGCCGGTGCCGGTGGTGCGCTGGGTACCGGGGGGATGGCCTCCAAGCTCGCGGCCGCGGCGGTGGCCGCCCAAGCCGGGGTGCCGGTGCTGCTGGCCGCCGCGACGCAGGTCGGTCGAGCCCTGGGCCTGGCCGATGTCGGCACTGCGTTCGCGGTCACCGGGGCGCGCCTGTCGGCTCGCCGGTTCTGGCTGCGTCACGCCGCGGGCGCGGCCGGCCGGTTGCGGCTCGACGACGGGGCGGTGTGCGCGGTGGTGCACCGCCGGCGTTCGCTGCTCGCGGCCGGCATCACCGGCGTCGAGGGTGACTTCGAGGCCGGCGACGTGGTGGAGCTGGTCGATGGGCGCGACGTCGTCATCGCCCGGGGGATGGTCGGGTTCGACGCGGCCGAGCTACCCGAGTTGATCGGTCGCTCCACCCGTGACCTGCCCGCTGAGCTGCGCCGCGAAATCGTGCACGCCGACGACCTGGTGCCGGTGTAACCGGCTCGTGAGTGGCAAACAGTGTTCCAGCACTCAATGCCACTCACGAGCTGACACGGGGGCAACCGTAGGCTGCCCCCGTGTCAGCCTCCGTCGCCGAGTGTGCTCGACGGGCGCAGCGCGCCGCTCCCGCGCTCGCTAGCGCGTCCGACGAGATGATCGACGCGGCGCTGGACGCCATGGCGCGGCGGTTGACCGTCTCCGCCGCGCAGCTGCTCGCCGCGAATTCCGCAGACATCGCCGCCGCTGAGCGGTCCGGGATGACCCAGGTGCTGATCGACCGGTTACGCCTGGGGCAGCCGCGGCTGACCGAGATGGCCCGCCAGCTCGCCCTGCTCGCCCAGGTCCCGTTCCCGCCCCGGGACCAGGTGCTCGAAGATCGTCCGGACGGGCTGCGGCTGATCGAGCGCCGCCGCCCGGTCGGCGTAGTGGGCGCCACCTTCGAGGCCCGTCCCAACGTCACCGTCGACGTCGCCTCACAGCTGGTGAAGTCCCGCAACGCGGGGGTGCTGCGAACCGGATCAGCGGCACTGCGCTCCGCGCTGGCGCTGAGCGAGCACGTCATCGCGCCGGCACTGGCCGACGCCGGGCTGGACCCCGACGCCGTGCAGCTGGTGCCCGATCCACGCCGGGACAGTGCCGTCGCCCTCGTACAGCAACCTGAGTTGATTGCGCTGGTCATTGTGCGGGGTAGCGGAGAGACCACCCGGCTGCTGGCCGCCGAGGGCGCCCGCCACGGGGTGCGGGTGTTGGCGCATGCCGACGGCGGTGGCGTGCTCTACATCGACACCGCCGCCGATCCCGCGTTGGCCGTCGAGCTGCTGCTGGCCGGGCTGGACCGGCTGGGTGTCTGCAACCGGGTCAACCTCCTGCTGGTGGCCCACGGCGTCCCGGACCGGGTACACGATGCGCTGCTCGCGGCGGCCCGCCAGCGGGGGATCGCGCTGTCCCTGCCGCCGCATGCCCACCCGCTCGGGCACGAGTGGGCGTTGGACACCGGCCGGGAGGCGACCCTGACCGTGAGCCGGGTGGCCGGTCCGGGGCACGCTGCCGATGTCGCGAACCGGGAGACCTCAGGACTGGCCGCCACGATCGTCACCAGCGACGAGACCGCCGCCCGCGAGTTCCTGGACGGCTACGCCGGCACCGGGGCGTTCTGGAACGCCAGTACCCGCCTGCTTGACGGCTTCGCGCTCCGCCGTGTTCCCGAGACCGGGATCAACGTCGACCGGGTGCCCGGGCCGCGCGGGCCGGTCACCTTCGCTGACCTGTACCTGCGGCAGTTCGTGGTCATCCCGGCGCAGTGGTCTTGCGGATGACACCGAGGTAACCGGCGATGGCGAGCGCGGCCAACGTCCAGAACAGAGTTTGGAGTATCCAGGTGGATACGATGAACACCTGGCCGGCTGGGCTGGACGTGTCGATATCGCAGCGCTCGCCGATGCCTGCGGGGGCCAGCGGCACGCTGCGGTCGATACCGACGCCGATCTGCTCGACCAGGGAGCACGGTGAGTGGGGGTCGCTGGTGTGCGCGGTGACGTAGCGGCCTGGACCGATGAGGGTGTGCCCGGCGGCGACACCCAGCCCCGCCGCGATCATGAGCGCCAGGACGAGGGTGAGGACGGCGCGACCGCTGCGGTAGCCGTAGCCGGCGAGTGCTCCCCAGAGCCGGTGCGCGCCCTTGGCCAGCGGGCCACCGAGCTCACCGCGGTGGTAGAGGTCCCGCTGCTGGGCGATGAGGACTTCCCGCGCGGTGAATTCGTGGCCACTGGCTCTCAGCGCGGCGGCAAGCTGCTGGTAGGGCTGAGGCCGGTAGCCGCGGGTGTGGTGGGTGATCAAGTGTAGCCACTCCTGCCAGTCGACCGCATGCAGTGACGTGTAGACGAGGCCGGAGAGCGTGAGCCGATGCTCCGGCGCCGCACAGCGCGTCCTCTTGGCCGCACCGTGCGGGCAGAACACCTGGGCGGGCAGGAACAGGTGCTTGGCCTCGGCGTCCTCCAGGTCGAGGACGGGCCCGGCCGGGTTGGTCAGCTTCGCGTGGCTGAGGTTGAGTTGGCCGCTGATGTGGGCGTCTGCTAGCCGAACGGCGGCGTCGTGGCTGTGTCCGGTGGCGGTGAGTCCCTCGGCGAACATGTCGCTGTCGACCTGCAGGTGCTCGCCGATGAGGGCCCGGCCCGCCTGGTTGGTCAGCTTCGCGTGGCTGAGGTTGAGTTGGCCGCTGATGTGGGCGTCTGCTAGCCGAACGGCGGCGTCGTGGCTGTGTCCGGTGGCGGTGAGTCCCTCGGCGAACATGTCGCTGTCGACCCGGAGGTGGTCGCCGATGAGGGCGGGTCCGCCTGCGTTGGTCAGCTCCGCGCGGTCGAGGTTGAGTTGGCCGGTGATGTGGGCGTCCGGCAGCCGTACCACGCCGTCTTCGCCGTGGCCGGTGGCGGTGAACCCGTCGAGGAACACGCCGCCGTTGACGTCGAGGTGGTCGCCGATGAGGGCGGGCCCGGCCGTGTTGATCAGCGCCGCGCCATCCAGGTTGAGTTGGCCGCCGATGTGGGCACCGGGCAGCCGCACCGCGCCGCGCTCATAGTGGCCGGTCGCGGTGAACCCCTCGGCGAGCACCAGACCGCCGTCGACGTGCAGCCCGTCGCCGATGAGCGCGGGCCCGGCTTGGTTGGCCAGCTCGGCGCCATTGAGGTTGAGTTGCCCGATGACGTGGGCGCCCGGCAGTCGCACCGCGCCGAGCTCGCCATGCCCGGTGGCGATGAACCCCCCGCCGAACACGTCGCCGTCGACGTGCAGCCCGTCGCCGATGAGGGCCGGCCCGGTCTCGTTGGTCAGCCGCGCGCCATTGACGTTGAGCTGGCCCCTGACGTGGGCGCCGAGCAGCCGCACCGCACCGTAGTCACCGTGGCCGGTGGCCGTGAACCCGTCGCCGAGCAGAACATCGCCGTCGACGTGCAGGCCGTCGCAGTCCAGCGTCCAGAGCTGGGAGCCCGCCAAGGTCAGCCAGGGCAGGCGAGCGCTGACCAGCAGCACGGCACGCTCGAAGAAGCAGCCTCGCAGCTCGATCCCCACGGTAGCCGGGACGTGGGTGAGATCAAGCGTTCCGGTGATCCGCGCCCCATGGACCCGCACCCCCAGTGGATCAAGACGCTCACCGCCGCGGCCCAGCACCAGCTCCCGCAGGAGTTCGGCACGGATGATGTACCGGGGGTTGTCCGTGGTGCCCAACTGCTCAGTGCTGAGTGTGCTGCACTCGACCACGCAGCCCGAGCCCACGGCGTCGACGAGCGCCAGTTCCCTCGCCGAGACCTCGCTGAGACTCATGCTCGCCACCACTGCTCCACCGCCGGTTGCTCGCTGAGGCCTCAGCGTATCGCCGCCGGAGCCGGCCCCGAACGGCTCTCACTTAGGCTGCGTCCATGTCCGGCCGGCGACTCGGGGTCATGGGCGGGACCTTCGACCCGATCCACCATGGCCACCTCGTCGCCGCCAGCGAGGTGCAGTCCCTGTTCGAGTTGGACGAGGTCGTGTTCGTGCCCACCGGGATCCCGTGGCAGAAGAATGTCCGTGCGGTCAGCCCGGCCGAAGACCGCTACCTCATGACGGTCATCGCCACCGCGTCCAACCCGCGATTTTCCACCAGCCGGGTGGACATCGACCGCCGGGCTCCCACGTTCACCGTCGACACCCTCACCGACCTGCGCACCCAGTTCCCCGACCACGAGCTGTTCTTCATCACCGGCGCCGACGCGTTGGCGCAGATACTGTCCTGGAAGCGGCTCGACGAGCTGTTCGATCTGGCCCACCTGGTAGGGGTGACCCGCCCGGGGTTCCACCTGGACAGCAAGCACCTGCCTGACCGCGCGGTGAGCCTGGTCGAGGTGCCCGCCATGGCGATCTCCTCGACGGACTGCCGGCGGCGCGTCGAGCGCGGCCGGCCCGTCTGGTACCTGGTCCCCGACGGCGTGGTGCAGTACATCAGCAAGCGCAACCTGTACCGGGCCGACCAGAGATGATTGTCCCAGAACCCCATCTGAACTGCACAGACACCGTTTGGCGGCGTTGGCCACCGTTGGTCGTCTGCGGACGTCCTGCGGACAAGCCGCGGACACGTGGAGATCATCTGTACCGTTCCAGTGTGGATCTTTTTGTCTCTTTCCGTCTCATGTGGACGTTGCGCGCGGCCTTCGAGGTGGACACGGTGCACAACGTCACGGCGTTGATCGCCCGCGTCCGGCAGTCCGCTGGTGCGGCGGTCCACGTCTGGCAGATCCGGTAGCCGAGATGTTCGATCCGCCCACTACTGGTGATCTTGCGAAAATAGCTCCTGACAAGCGGTTTCCCTACAATCGATCAACTTGTTTTCGCAAGTCGGCTATATCCGGCGGTGCAGGGGCACGCTCGCTGCGGGATGGCCTGCCGGCGTAGCCCGTCCGGGTGGCGTCCACGCTGGCGGACACTATCGGCTTGATCGCATCCACCAAAAAATACAGGCGTACTGCAGAACTGGTCGTGACCGTCAGATCCGCCGGCCACGGGTGGGCGGCGTAGCCTTTTGTCACCTCTTCGCCGAGGTGTCCGCCCCGGGGTAGCTCCCCGGGGCATCGGCGGGGGGACCTGGCGAGGAGAGGGGGGTTTCGTGGACGTTGACGATGACGCGCGGACGATTGGCCGGCGGCTGCGGCAGATTCGGAATTCGCGGGGCAAGTCGCTGCGGGTGGTCGCCGGGCTGGCTGGGATCAGCAAGTCGCAGTTGTCGGAGTTCGAGCGCGGTGAGCGTGCCCTGGACAGCATCAGGCAGATCGTGGCCCTGGCGAACGCGCTGAAGATCGCCCCTTCCGATCTGACCAGGCTGCCGGTACCCGCGCCGGCCAACGGCGACACCGACAGCGCAGTCGAGGAAGTCCGGCGTGCGCTGATGGCCGTGAGCAGCAAACGGCCCGGTGGGCAGGTGAAAGACGTTGAGGAGCTACGGGATCGGGCGAGAGCGGTGTGGAAGATCGACTACCGCAGTCGCAGCGTCGCGCTACCGAGCCTGATCCGGGACCTGCACAGCAGCATGGCCGCAGGGCGGGATGTGGCCGAACTGCTCGAGCTGGCGGTGAGGGTGCACGCCGCAACCCTCGGCGACTGGCTCAGCGTCATGGGCGCCTCGACGGATCTGCGGTGGCAGGCGTCCATGCTGGCCCGCCAAGCCGCCGAAGACCTCGGTGATCCCACCGCGCTGGGCGTCGTCGCGTTCGATGCTGCGGGCACGATTCTCCGGTCGGGTGATTTCGACCTGGCACGCGCCGAGCTCGACTCGGTGACGGTGCCCACGAATACCAGTGACCGCTTACAGCTCGGGGGTATGCTCGCGCTGCGTCGGGCGCTGGTGGCCGCTGCGGACAAGCGGCCTGGTGACATGCAGGCCCCGCTGGAGTACGCCGCGCAGATCGCCGAGCGAACCGGGCAGGGCAACGCGTTCGGGATGGGATTCGGGCCGGTCAACGTGGGCCTGTGGCGCATGGCCGGCGCCTTGGAGGCTGGGGATCCCGATACCGCTATCCGGGTCGCGGAGGGCTTGCGCCCGCAGGAGCACCCGATGCGAGAACGCCGGGCCACCTACTGGAAGGACTACGGGCGCGCGTTGGCCCGTGTTCGCCGGCGGGACGACGCGGTGATGGCGTTGCGTACGGCCGAGGAGCTATTGCCCCTGCGGGTGCTGCGCAACCCCTTCGCCCGCGAGATCATCGCGGAGCTGATCACCCATGCCCGGCGGGATGCGGTCGGCCGGGAGCTGCGCGGGATGGCCTACCGGGCGGGTCTGCCGGTGTAGCCCATCCGGGCGGACGTCCGATCCGCCGGACGCCCAGGGGTTGATCGGATTCACTGTTGTGAACTGTGACCGACGATATGCCCGAGACACGGGATCAGCCCGGCGAGCGTGGCCCGGTGGCCGCGAGCGGCAAAGGCTCTGAGGATGGGCATCCGGTGTGGTGCTCGCCGGGGCACTGCTCTGTGACCGGTGACGGTGTGCGGGTCCATCAGCAGGCCTCGGTGGTCTGGGAGGACGACGCGGCGGAGGTGCGGTTCGAGAGCCGGCTGGTTGATCCGGCGGACGACTCGAACGTCTACGTCGAGCTGCACCTGGGGGATTTGAGGTTCGTGACCGGCGGGTTCCACAGGGTGCTGCTACCGATGGCCACGGCGCGGCGGCTGGGTGATGAGTTGACCGCGCGCCTGGACGCCGCAGGGTCGCGCCGTGTGGAGCGGGGGTGAGCCCACCGTGCCGACCCGTCCGCCGCGGCCTGAGTCCGCCCTGTCGGCCCGGACCGTGGAATGGCTGGAAGGGCGTCCTCCCGTCGAGCGCGGGTTCGTCCATTCGGTGTGGGAGCGGCTCGCCGAGCTGGAGCGGTTTGGTTGTCCCACGGGGCCGATCGATGCCCTGCGCTCGATCCTGCTCGATCATCAGCCCGCGATCCGCTCGGGCCGCTGCCATGGCTGCCGGCGTCTCAGCTGGTGCCACCGTGTCGTCTGGCGCTACCACCTCATCCCCGTCCCCTGGTGCCGCCGGTTCCCCTGTCTCGTGTGGTTCCAGATCGGTGTCGAGCTGCTGGAGCACCCCACCGAGCGCGGCCGACACCGCCGAGCGGCAGACGGCAACCGGAGGCGTGCCCCCCGGGGCGAGCGGGCGACCACCAGGCCTCCCTCCCGACCGGGCCGGGCGGCGCCCCAGGCGAACGGAGGCGGACCCATGGCGGGCAGGCACAGCAGGCGTGGGCTCCTCACCGGGTGGTGCCGCGGCCGAGGCAGCGCGGCGCGGGACCGGTCGAGATCACGCCTCGCCGGGGTCACCGACGCGGGCACCCTGGTCGAGCACCTGGTAACCGGCGGTGCCCGCATCCGACGGGCGCGGGCACTACATCGCGGTCTGCGGCGCCCGGGTCCTCCCGGCAGTCTTGATCATGCCTCAGAGCGGAGTTCTGTCCCGCGTGGTCGGGATTCGGCCCGTGAGCGCGGGTGACACGCGTTCCGGCAGCCGGGGACGAACCGGCCGGCACCTGGCCGCCGACCCTCACACCACACGGGGTCGAGCACGTCATCGCCACGCTGGAGAGGCTTCGCGAACTACTGCCCACACCACCGGGGGACGGCCATGACCAAGAGCCACACCACAGCGAGACCGACCGATGACGGCGGGACACGACCCCGCCACCCGGAGAGAAGAGGTCAACCATGGCTGACGGCGCGACCGCGGACGCTTCCCGCGCGAACCCCAGAGCTATCGACGTCACCTGCGTCGTAGTCGGGCGAGGAACGCATCGCCCCGCGTTGGGGCGTATCTTCGCTGGACTGGCAATCCCACGCCATTGACGAGGGCACCGATCACCCTTACGGGGTGTACGTCGCGCGCTGCGGGCAGCGGGTGTTCATGGGCGCCAGCCTGTATGACGAGGCGCCCGGCTGGATGTGCCTGTCCTGCCTGCGCTGGGCCGAGAGGGGGGACACCGGCGAGGTGACCGAGCCGCCCCCGGAGCGCCCGGGGCGTGAGGAAAGCGGGGTGGGGTGAGCCGCCCGGCGCGCTGGGCGCGGTCTCCGGTGGACTACCACGCGCATCTGCTGTTGTCCGAGAGCGACCATCCTCCCGGCGTCCTCAAGGCCTGGTGCGGCGACGTGATGATGACGAACGCCACGCGGCACGACCAGCGGCCACCCGGCTTGACGTGCCAGCGCTGCGTCTTCCTCGCGGACTCCCCGCGAGACGAGTAAGACCCGGCCGGCCGCCGGTTGAGCCTTTGCCCCCGTGCTCCGGGCTCCCGGCGGCCGTGCCGGCCCACCCACACACCCCCGAAAAATCCGCTGCGAGGCATGACGGGCATCACTTCCATTCCAGTCACCAGGTGGACCAAGGACTCCCTCACCCGTTCCTCGGGCATCATCGGCCTTCGAGCGCGTCCCGAGATCAAATCGTCACGGTGAAAGAAACCGCCGCAGATGCAGGCCGCCCACGAACGAGCGAAGACCTCACCCGTTGGAGACACCCCAACGGTATGTCGACCGACAATCCGTCCGATGCGTCGTAGGGTCGCGGGGACGACGAGAGAGGACAACCAACCCTCATGCCCGAACGTTCGCTGGAGTCGATCGTTGCCAAGTACGGCACAGCGGCCAAGCGCAAACTGACGGCCTCAGCGGCTCACGGCGCCCCGGAAGATCAGCTCCGCAACCCGCTAGAGACCTTGGTGGTGGACATCGCCGAGGAGAACGGGCTGACGTGACCCCTGGCCCGGAACGTCCCACGTAACTCCCGGACCCGACCCAGACCCGCAACCGAACCCCGGCCCGCGAAAGTCTCCAGGGACGCCAGCGCCAACCGTTGCGCCTCCTCCACGTCCCCCGACGCCAACCGTGCAACCGCAAGCCCCACCCGGATCTCCGCGCCGCGACGCTCACACGACGGCGGCACCAAGCGCAGCGCGTCCGTGAACGCCGCCGCCGCGCTCTCCGGGCGCCCTACCGTGAGCAGGCACGTACCCGCATGGATAGCCAGGCTGCCCTCGTCGAAGTCATACATCCACTCATCCCTGCGGCTGTCCTGACCCGCCAGCAGCGAACGCGCGGTATCCAGTGCGGCCAACGCCCCGCGAGGGCGACCGACCCGCGCCAGCGTGTCTGCGGCCAGCACCGTCAACCACGACCGAGTGGGATCAGCGACAGACCGCCCGGCAGTCTGCCGTGCCTTGTCGAACAACCCCAGCGCCGACTCCGGCCGGCCCTGTCCCCGCGCAACGAGACCCTGATAGCCCAGAATGTAGGACCGTAGGCAAGCATTAGACGATTCGTCCACGGCCAGGCCCGCCTGTCGATAGCAGTGACTCATCGTGTGCAGGTCACCCAGGTCGTACCACAACCACGCTGCGGACTGTCCAACAGCGACACCAGCAGGCCGACGTGTGCCTGGACGTGCACCATCATCTCGGCCGAGGACAGCTTGTGATATAGCCGCCGCTGCCGATCGGTGATCAGCTCAAGGTCCTCGACAACCGCGGTGCTCAACCGCGAGGGCCGACGAGCCGCATCAGCCCCCCGCGCCCAATCAAGGTCATCCTGGTCACACACCTGCCGAGCCCTCGCCTCGACGGGATCGGTCGACCGACCACGCCTGGCCGTCTCATGCTGATGCCGGACCCGCGCCTGCTCCCGAATCACCGCCGGCAACATCGAGATCAAACGACCATTCGCCAAACACCGCAGCGTCGCACGCTGAGACCACGACTTCCGAGGGCACTGCGGTACCTCGCTCTACCGCGCCCAGGTGCTGCCAGGAATACCTCACCAGCCGACCGAGCTGCCCCAATGTTAACCCACGATCGATCCGCAACCGCCGCAGCTCAGCGCCGAGCGCCGCGACCGCCGAGCTCGCCGAGTCGGTCTGATGCGCACCTGGCGGCCCGGCCCGGACGGCCGTTACTCCACCGGCGAGGGCCGCCACTACGCCACATGGGGCGAGCTGCATGCCAGGCACGATCTGGTGGAGGTGGCCGAGGCCCGGGTGGACGAGGCGATTCTGGGAGGCACCCAGTGACGTGTTACCTGCGGTCCAAGGGTGACTGCGACACGTATCGTGGCGAGCTGGACGCTGAGGGCACCACCATCTCCCCACGATGCCCGGAGCGCGTGCGCGTGGCCGTCCGCTGGAGCGCCGACGGCGGCCAGCCGTCGGACAGCTACGTCGGCGCGTGCGGGCATCCGGCGCCGGGTGGCCCGGCCTGGCACATCGGTCCGTGCGGGCGGTTCCGCGGAACAGTGCGGCAAGCCGCTGCCGCCGGCCAGGCCAGTTGCTGGATCGGGCTGGCTCGCTGGGAGAGTCAGCGGGCCCTCGGGGGTGGGAACCGTCGGAGTCACGAACCGTCGCGGCAGCGCTAGCGCCTCGGCTCGGTGCTCCGGCTGGAGCTTTCGAGCTCACCGCGCGTGGCGGGTGACAGGGCGAGTGCAGGAGGACTGAGCGCCACACCTGTGCGCAACAGGCTGCGGCCCGAACAGCCATGCCCCGGGTAGATCCGCGTCGATCAACCCCGAACCCGTACGCTCACCTGTGGTCGGGCGCGGACAACCTGGGGTGCATACGGTGCCGCGCGCAGTCGAGCGCCGGCTGGCGGAGCCGGGGGACAAGGAGTGATGTGGCAGCCTCTGATCATGCGCGAGCGCTTGCACTGACCGCGGCGAACGCGGCGGCGGGGAAGAAGGCGCACAACATCACCCTGCTCGACGTGTCCGACCAGTTGGTGATCACAGACTGTTTCGTCATCGCCTCGGCGCCCAACGAGCGCCAGGTCCAGGCCATCGTGGACGCCGTCGAGGAGAACATGGCGGTCGCCGGGAGCAAGCCGGTTCGTCGCGAGGGCGCCCGTGAAGGGCGCTGGGTACTGCTGGATTTCGTCGACGTCGTCGTGCACGTGCAGCATGCCGAGGAGCGTTCTTTCTACGGCCTCGAGCGACTGTGGAAGGACTGCCCGGTGATCCCGTTCGATGCGGACGCCCCCGAGGTGGACGAGTCGGGGTGAGCCTGGAGCGGCTCGTGCTGTGGCGGCACGGCGAGAGCGACTACAACGCGGCGCGGCGGATGCAGGGCCAGGTCGACTCGCGGTTGACCGCGACCGGCCTCGGCCAGGCTCGTCGGGCGGCCTGTTCGCTCGCGGGGCTGAAGCCGGAGGTACTGATGACCTCTGACCTGTCCCGCGCCGGGGACACCGCGGCGGCGCTTGCCGCCGAGACCGGGATGCCGCTGCGGATCGACAAGCGGCTTCGGGAAACTCATCTCGGGACGTGGCAGGGCCTGACCCACGCTGAGGTGGAGGCGCTCTGGCCGGGTGCCATCCCGATCTGGCGGGGAAACCCGGAATGGGCCCCCCCGGGTGGTGAGACCAAGGTGGAGGTGGCCGGGCGGGCCGCACAGGTGGTCGCTGAGCTCGATGCGGCCGGGCCCAGTAGCGCGGTGTTGTGCACCCACGGTGGACTGATCTCCGGTCTGACGCCGCTGCTGCTCGGTTTGCCGGTATCAGGATGGCCGGTGTTCGCGGGGATGGGTAACTGCCACTGGACGGTGCTCGTCCGCGGCGGTTCCGGCTGGCGGCTGTTCTCCTATAACACCTCCGCTGTCGTCTGAGCGATGTCTCCGGGCTGCGATGTCCGACCCCGACTTATCCCCACCCACCCTGTTGTCCACAGCGGAAGGGTTCGGTCATCGAGATGAGCGGGACATTGTCCTAGCGTCACCGGCGTGGCCCTGCTTCCCAGCTTCCCGTCCCTCGACACCGATGGAGTCCGCACGCGGCTTGTGGCCCTGGGCGGTTCTCCCGATCCGCGTCTGGATCCCGGTGATCCAGACGCGGGACAGGCCGCGCCCGCCGACGCCATGCCCGGCGTGCCGCACCAGACTTGGCCGGACGACGCGCACAAACCACCCACCACATCGCGAGCGGGCCGGCTGGTCCAGCGTTGGGTACCCGGACAGTTGCGGAACGCCCGATGGGACCCCGGCCGGCCGGGAGCGCTCCTGCTGTCGTTGGTCGCGGCACTGGCCGCCGTGGTGGCCGCGGTCGGGGTGTGGTGGGAGCGCCCGGTGCCTGAACCAGCCCCGGCTCTGCCGCTGGTCACCGCCGCCGCCGCGAGGTCTCCAGCGGCGTCACCACCGCCCGGCGCGGCCCACGAGGTCGCGGCCCACGAGGTAGTGGTCAGTGTGGAGGGTCGGGTTGCCCGCCCTGGGCTGATCCGGCTACCCGACGGCACCCGGGTGGCTGACGCGCTGGCCGCGGTCGGCGGCGCGCTGCCCGGCACCGACCTGATGGGCCTCAACATCGCCCGGCGGCTGTCCGACGGCGAGCAGCTACTGGTCGGTGTGGCGCCGCCACCGGGGCAGCCGGCGTCCGGCGCCTCCGGTCCTGTTGATCTCAACACGGCGACTCTCGAGCAGCTGTGCACGGTACTCGGCGTCGGCAAGGTCACCGCCCAGCGGATCCTCGACTGGCGCGTCGCGCACGGGCACTTCACGTCGGTGGATCAGCTCCGCGAGGTGAGCGGCATCGGACAGGCGCGGTTTGCCCATTTCAGGGGCCTGGTGCGAGTGTGAGTCAGGACACGCTCTCTCCTGAGGCCGCTCGGCATGACCTGCGCCTGGTGCCCGCGGCTCTCGCTGGCTGGGCTGTGGCCCTGGCCGGGCTGTATCTCGGGTCCTTGGCCGCCGCTGCGCTGGGTGTAGGCGGCCTGGTGGTTGCCGGGGTCACGGCGCTGCGGGGCCGTTCGGCGGTGGTTCTCGCGGTGGGCGGGGTGGCCGCCGCGGTGGCGCTCGTGGTCGGCACGCAAGCCTGGCAGGTCGAGCATCATCCGGTGCGGGCGGCTGCCGAGCACGGCTCGCTGGGGACAGTGGTGGTGCACTTGCGGGATGACCCGCAGGCGATCGCCTCCCCGGGCTACGGTGGTCGGCAACCGGACCCGCAGCGGGTGGTAGTACGCGCCGAACTAGAGGCTGCCGACGTGGCGGGGCACCAGTGGCGGACCGGCGGTCGGGTGGTTCTCCTGGCACCGGCGCAGGGCTGGATCGGGTTGTTGCCCGGTCAGCGAGTGCGGGCCACCGGGCTACTCGCTATGCCCGACCGATCCGACCTGACGGTGGTCGTGTTGCGGGTGCGCGGTGCTCCGGTAGTGCTGACGGCGCCGACCGCCGTCCAACGGGCTGCCGAGCGGTTTCGATCCGGGCTGCGCCAGGCGTCGCGGGTTCTCGATCCGGAGCCGGCCGGCCTTCTCCCTGCGCTGGTGGTGGGCGACACGTCGGCGATGGTGCCGACTGTCGACGCGGAGTTCCGCGTCGCCGGGCTCACCCACCTCCTCGCGGTGTCCGGTGAGAATGTGGCGATCTTGTGTGGGGCCGTCCTCGGGTTGGCCCGGCTCGCCCGGCTGGGACCGCGGCCCGCAGTGATGGTGACTGGGTTTGTCCTGGTCGGGTTCGTGGTGCTGTGCCGCCCCTCGCCGAGTGTGTTGCGCGCCGCCGTGATGGGTGCCGTCATGCTGCTGGCCCTGGTGCTCGGCCGCCGCCGCTCGGCGGTTCCCGCGCTGTGCGGTGCGGTCCTCGCGCTGCTGCTGGTCGATCCGACGCTCGGCGGTGACCCAGGATTCGCGCTCTCGGTGCTGGCTACGGGTGCGCTGGTGCTGCTCGCCCCAGGCTGGACGGCGGCCTTGCGCCGTCACGGTGTGCCACCGGGAATCGCCGAGGCACTCGCGGTGCCCGCCGCCGCACACGTGGTCACCGTGCCTGTGGTGGCGGGCCTGTCCGGTCAGGTGAGTCTGGTGGCGGTGCTGACCAACCTCCTGGCCACTCCAGCGGTGGCGCCGGCGACAGTGCTGGGCGTACTCGCTGCGGTGCTCGCGGCGGTGCACCCCGGTGCCGCCGTCGTCGTGGTGCATCTGGCCGGACCGGCGGTGAGCTGGCTCGTGGGCGTCGGCCACCAGGGAGCCGCGGTCCCCGACGGCGTGGTGCGGTGGCCCGGAGGGGCCTCGGGGGCGCTCCTGCTGGCGTTGATCGTTGTGGTGGCGCTGCTCGCGCTGCGAGCGCACAAGCTGCGGGTTCTCGCGGCAGCCGGGTTGATCGGTGCCCTGCTGGTGCTCGTGCCGACGAGGTTCGCGGCGCCAGGCTGGCCGGCGGCCGGCTGGATCATGGTGTCCTGCGACGTCGGCCAGGGCGACGCGGCGGTGCTGGCCACCGCCGAGCCTGGTCGGGCGGTGCTCGTCGACACGGGATCCGACCCGGGACCGGTATCGGCCTGCCTCGACCGCCTCGGCGTCCGGCGGCTCGCGCTGGTCGTGCTCAGCCACCTGCATGCCGACCACATCGGCGGGCTGGCCGGCGCGCTACGGGGACGGGCTGTCAGCGCCGTCGCGCTCGGCCCCAGCCATAGCCCCCCGTGGGCATTCGCCCAGGTCCTGCGTGTCGCGGCGCTGGCCCACGTGCCGGTGGTCGCGTTGCGCACGGGGCAGCGACTGTCCTGGCCGGGTTTGACGCTCGACGTGCTGGCCCCGCTGCGCGACCCTCACCCGGTCGGGGACCACCAGGCCGCGGTCGACGGCACCTCGGTGAACAACACCTCTGTTGTGGTCAGAGCGAGCACTCCCTCCGGTCGGATGCTGCTCACCGGGGACGTGGAGCTCGACGCTCAGGCGGACCTGCTGGCCACCGGAACCGATCTGCGTGCTGACGTGCTGAAGGTCCCGCACCACGGCTCGCGCTACGACTCCGACGAGTTCCTCGCGGCGGTGCGGCCGCGAGTGGCGATCGTCAGTGTCGGAGCGCACAACAGTTATGGCCAGCCCAGCCAGCACGTGCTCGACGAGCTGACCGAAGCCGGCTCCCGGGTGATGCGGACCGACCTGAACGGCGATGTCGCGGTGCTGGGTGGCCCCAGGCTCCAGGTGGTCGCGCGTGGAGCGATGGTGCGAGCGCCCTGAGCGAACGGCAGCCAGATCAGTTTCCGAGGGCCTCACGGACGGCCTGGGCGTTCGGTGCCACGGTGGCTCGCGGTCCCAGGTGGTCCTGCACAGCGTCCAAGGTCTTGAGCCCGTCGCCGGTGATGAGCAGGACGGTCTCGGCGTCGGGATCCAGCCGCCCGCACTCGATGAGCTTCTTCGCGCAGGCCACCGTCACCCCCCCGGCGGTCTCAGCGAAGACCCCTTCGGTGCGGGCCAGCAGCCGGATACCCTCGACCACCTCGGCGTCGGTGACGTCCTCGATCGCGCCGCCCGTGCGACGGACGGCATCCAGCACATAGGGGCCGTCGGCGGGCGCGCCGATCGCCAGCGAGCGAGCGATGGTGTCCGGCCTGACCGGCACGATCACGTCGCGGCCGGCCTTGAAGGCCGCGGATACCGGTGCACAGCCGGTGGCCTGGGCCCCGAACACCCGGTACGGCGCGGGCGCCACCAAGCCCAGTTCGGTGAACTCGCGGAAACCCTTGTCCACCTTGGTCAGCTGCGAGCCGGAGGCGATCGGCACCACGATCTGATCGGGCAACCGCCAACCGAGCTGCTCGGCGACCTCGTAACCCAGTGTCTTGGAGCCCTCGGCGTAGTAGGGCCGGACGTTGACGTTGACGAATGCCCAGTCCTCGTGTTCCGAGGCGAGCTCGGTGGCCAGCCGGTTGACATCGTCGTAGGTGCCGTCCACCGCGATCAGCGCACCGTCGTAGACCGCTGTGGTGAGCACCTTGGCTCGTTCCAACGAGGAGGGGATGAGCACCACCGACTCCCAGCCGGCCCGGGCGGCCGCAGCGGCCACCGCGTTCGCGAGGTTGCCGGTCGACGGGCAGGCGAGTACCCGAAAACCGAGCTGTCGAGCAGCTGCCAGCGCGACCGCCACGACCCGGTCCTTGAAGGAGTGCGTCGGGTTGCCGGTGTCGTCCTTGACCCATAGCCGGCGGACTCTCAGCGCTTTGGCGAGCCGGTCGGCGCGGATCAGGCGGGTCTGGCCGGGCTGGGTGTTCGGGTGTTCGTCGACGTCGGCCGGCACTGGCAGCAGCCCGCGGTAGCGCCAGATCGACGGGGGCCCCGACTCGATGTCCGAACGGGTGATGCGCCCGAAGTCGTAGCTGACCTCCAGCGGTCCGAAGCACTCGGCGCAGGCGAACTCCGCGGCCAGTGGCGTGCTGGATCCACATTCTCGGCACACCAGCTGGCGCGCAGGTCCGAGGTCTAAGCCAGAGGAGGCTCTGATGTCGATCGTGCCAGTGTCGACCATTCCAGTGGGGATCGTTCCAGTGCCGAGCGTGCCAGCCATCGCGAGGTCTCTCCTCATCTCTCCCGCACGTGCGGGTCGGAATTGGCACCGTGATCGCAAGCGACCTCGCGGTATGAAGAGATGCGCGTCAGCTAGCGTCGGTTGCCGGGGCTTCGTCGGGCCGATCCCTCTGCCCCTCTGGATGAGCGGTATTCGGTTGTGGTAACCACCGTACGTCAGTCAGTAACGTCCGCCCAGCCGAGTCCACGATGCGGGAGCACGCCACCGGATCGTCGCCCGATGCGAGGATGGGCGGCGTGAACTCTCTGACGGCCACGTCCGCGCCGCTACACCTGATCCTCGGTGAGGAGGAACTGCTGGTCGAACAGGCCGTGCAGGCTGTTGTCGATACGGCGCGGCGAGCCGACCCGCAGACCGAAGTGCGCCGGATACGCACCACCGATCTGGTTCCCGGCGAGTTGGACGAGCTGGTCAGCCCGTCGCTGTTCGCTCAGGGGCGGGTGGTGGTGTTGGGTGGCGCCCACGAAGCCGGTAAGGACATCGCCGGTGCGATCCTGGACTATGCGCGCCATCTGTCGGAGGGCGCCGCGGACGCGGGGGACATCGTCCTCGTCGTGGTGCACGCGGGGGGTGCTCGCGGTAAGGCGCTGGCCGACGCGCTGCGCGCGGCCGGTGCCGCGGTCGTCGACTGCCCTCGGATCACCCGTTTCGAGGAGCGGGCCGGCTTCATTCGCGCCGAGGTTCAGCGGGTCGGTGGGCGGATCAGCGCGGGTGCGGTCACCGCGTTGATCGATACGGTCGGTTCCGACCTGCGTGAACTCGCCTCGGCCGCGGTCCAGCTGAGCGCCGACAGCGGCGGCTCGGTCGACGAGGCCGCGGTGCGCCGCTACCACCAGGGCCGTGCCGAGGTCACCGGATTCTCCGTCGCGGAGAAGGTGATGACCGGGGACCGCGCCGGTGCTGTGGAGATGCTGCGCTGGGCGATGCAGCTGGGTGTGCCGCACGTCTTGGTCGCCGACGCGCTGGCTGACGCGGTGCGCACGGTTGCTCGGGTGAGCTCCTCGGGCGGCACTGACCCGTACCGGCTTGCCAGCACGCTGGGAATGCCGCCGTGGAAGGTCAAGAAGGCGATGGCGCAGGCCCGCGGCTGGGAGCGCGAAGGGCTGGCCCAGGCGATCCAGCTGGTGGCGGCGGTCAACGCCGACGTCAAGGGAGGGGCCGCAGACGCTGATTACGCACTGGAACGCGCGATTCTCGCGCTGTGCGCCGCCCGCCGCCGCTGAGCGGTTTGTCAGTTGGTTCGCCGCTCAACGGCGGTTAAGGTCGGTTGCGCTGAGCGGCGTTACAGCTGGTTGGCCCGCTGAGCCATCGCCGATTTGCGGTTCGCCGCCTGGTTGCGGTGCACGACGCCCTTGCTCACGGCCTTGTCCAGTGCCCGGCTGGCGGTCTGCAACTCGCCCAGCGCCCGGTCCTTCTCGCCGGCAGCCGCAGCTTCGCGGAACCGGCGAACCGCAGTCTTCAACGATGACTTGATGGACTTGTTGCGCAGTCGCGCCTTCTCGTTGGTCCGGATCCGCTTCAGCTGGGACTTGATGTTGGCCACGCGTTTACCTTCGATCTCGCCTTCCGCAGGGGGTGCCGTCGCGCGGCACGGTGGGCGATCATAACAGCAGTGGGTCTTAGAACACTCGGTAGGGCAGGAACTTCCCATCCAGCACCAGCCGCACTCGATCGCCCTCGGGGTCTTCACGGCGTTCGACGGACAGCTCGAAGTCGATTGCGCTCATGATGCCGTCGCCGAACTCCTCGCGGATCAGCTCAGCCAGCGTGGCGCCGTAGACCTGCACCATCTCCTGCAGCCGGTACACCACCGGTTCGGTGGCATCAACCGTGTCCGCACCGCGCATCGGCGGCAACTGGAGTGCCTCGACGACGTCGTCGTTCAGGTGCAGCAGGCTCCCCACGGCGCGGGCCTGCTCGGCGTTCAATGGCTGCTGGCCCAGCACGGCCGAGGTGCTCCACACCAGCGAGCGGTCCAGTGTCTTCGCGATGGTCGTCCAGGGCACCTGGAGACGGTGCTTGGCCTCCAGTGCGGCGGCAGCGGCTTCCCGGCGTCCCGGCGTGGGCAGTGGAACGATCGGCACGGTGGGTCTCCTCCTGGGTTGGGGTTCTGACTCCTGATCCTCCCTACCGGGCTCGTCGGCGTCACGCAGCCGAGAGCGAACAGACCGGTCAGGGGTCGGTCGGTCGAATCTCGTCATGGCGCAATGCCAGGCTGTCGTGATCCGGTCGGTCGACACGAGAACACGGGCGAGGTCGCGGCGGCGCGGGTGCCCTCGATGCCGCGTGCGACCATGGCGTCATCCCCCTGCCACCCGAGGACTGCTGAGTGACCACGTTCGCCGACAAGACTTTCACCCCTCCCGCGCTGATCCGCAACTTCTGCGTCATCGCGCACATCGACCACGGCAAGTCCACCCTGGCCGACCGCATGCTGCAGCTCACCGGCGTGCTCGACGCGCGCAACTACCGCGCGCAGTACCTCGACCGGATGGACATCGAGCGCGAGCGGGGCATCACCATCAAGGCGCAGAACGTCCGGCTGCCCTGGCGGGTCGACGGCGTCGACCACGTGCTGCACCTGATCGACACCCCAGGGCATGTGGACTTCACCTACGAGGTGTCCCGCGCACTGGAGGCCTGTGAGGGTGCGGTGCTGCTGGTGGATGCCGCGCAGGGCATCGAGGCGCAGACGCTGGCGAACCTGTACCTGGCGCTGGAGAAGGATCTGCGGGTCATCCCGGTGCTCAACAAGATCGACCTTCCGGCGGCCGAGCCGGACCGCTACGCCGCCGAGCTGGCGCACATCCTGGGTTGTGAGCCCGAGGACGTGCTGCGGGTCAGCGCGAAGACCGGGCAGGGCGTGCGGGAGCTGCTCGACGTGGTGGTCGCGCAGGTCCCGGCCCCGGTCGGGGACGACACGGCGCCGACCCGAGCGATGATCTTCGACTCGGTCTACGACTCCTACCGAGGTGTGGTCACCTACATCCGGGTGGTGGACGGGCGGATCGTGCCGAGGGACCGGATCCGGATGATGTCCACCAACGCCACCCACGAGCTGCTCGAGGTCGGCATCATCTCGCCCGACCAGAAGCCGTGTGACGGCTTGGGCGTCGGCGAGGTCGGCTACCTCATGACCGGGGTGAAGGACGTCCGGCAGTCCCGGGTCGGGGACACCGTCACCAGTGAACGGGGTGGCGCCACCGTGGCGCTGTCCGGCTACCGCACTCCCACACCGATGGTGTTCGCCGGACTGTACCCGATGGACGGCTCGGACTACCCGGAGCTGCGCGACGCGCTGGACAAACTGCGGCTCAACGACGCCGCGCTGAGCTACCAGCCGGAGTCCTCCGCCGCGCTGGGGTTCGGTTTCCGCTGCGGGTTCCTCGGCCTGCTGCACCTGGAGATCACCCGGGACCGGCTGGAGCGCGAGTTCGGCCTCGACCTCATCTCCACCGCACCCACGGTGGTCTACCGGGTGGTCCGCGACGACGACACCGAGCAGATCGTCACCAACCCCGCGGACTGGCCCGACGGCAAGGTTGCGCAGGTGTACGAACCGGTGGTCCGCTGCACCGTCATCGCCTCCTCGGAGTTCGTCGGCACGATCATGGAACTCTGCCAGGGTCGCCGCGGCTCCCTGCTGGGGATGGATTATCTGTCGGAGTCGCGGGTGGAGCTGCGCTACACCCTGCCGATGGCCGAGATCGTGTTCGATTTCTTCGACGCGCTGAAGTCCCGCACCCGCGGCTACGCCTCGATGGACTACGAGGAGGCGGGTGAGCAGGTCGCCGACCTGGTGAAGGTGGACATCCTGCTGCAGGGCGAGCCGGTGGACGCGTTCTCCGCGATCGTGCACCGTGAGGCCGCCTACGGCTACGGCACCTCGATGGCGACCAGGCTGCGCAAGCTCATCCCGCGCCAGCAGTTCGAGGTGCCGATCCAGGCCGCGATCGGCTCCCGGATCATCGCCCGGGAGACCATCCGCGCCATCCGCAAGGACGTGCTGGCCAAGTGCTATGGCGGGGACATCAC
>JBOHFI010000049.1:0-39444 GCA_050699595.1 Pseudonocardiaceae bacterium
GCTCCCACCCTCCCCGGCGACCCCCGGATCAGGCTGCCTCCAGCTTCACTTCGCCGCTACGACGACAAAGAAATGGACGGTCTTCCACCTCCATCCGGACACAGCAGCGCCTCGTGGCGCACTCGTAACAAGTCCAGCCGGCCTGGGTGTGTAGCTCGGCTAGCGCGGCGGCGAGTTGTGCTTTGACGGCATCGGGTGCGGGGACCTGCATCCATCGGGTGTAGAGGGTCGCGGCGGCGCTGAACAGGGTGCCTTGTCCGCCGTGGTAGCGGGCCATGCCGCGGAGTTGTGTGGTGGCTGTGCGCACGGCGTGCACATGGGACATGTCCAGTCTCGTGGGCAGCTCGTCGTCCGTGGGCAGGGGGAGGTGGAGGGGCTCGCCGAGGGCTTGTGTCGCCTGGCGCACGGCCGTCGCCATGGTGGCGGCGAGCATGATGCGGCGTTTCATGGCCTCGCTCATCTCCGTGGCGGTCGGCGGTGCCTCCTCACCGTAACTCACCCCCAACCGCGCCCGGGGTGCACCGATGCCGTCGGCGATGCGCTCGAGCACGTTCACGTTCAGCACCTGACGGCCCTTGAGGGTGATCTCGCTCACCTCGGACTGGGACTGGCCGGTCAGCTCCGCGATCTGGCGCTGGCTCACCCCGACGCGCTGCAGGAGGCGAAAAAGCGTGCCGATGTCGCGGTTGGCCAACGCCGCGCGCACCTCGTCGTCGTCGAAGAACTCGGGGTCAATGGGTTGCACGGGCGATCACCTCTCTGTCGGCCAGGCGGCGGTATCGCGGGCAGCACAGCACCGCCGGGCGAGCGTGGGCCGCCCCGACAAGCCTAACTCAGATGATCACGACCTACTGCTGGAGTGCCTAGAGCGGCAAACTCAGCGTGCCAAAAATGGCGCAGCACACGGCGCGGCTGGACTCCTTGATCCAGTACGAGCAGACGACAACGTGTCCGGACCTGTCGCACGAATCTGGTACAGGGCCGGACCACAGATTCGGAAAGCCTGCCTCTCGTCGGACTCCTTGGTAGGGGTCGTCCTCGCGCGTCATGATCCAGGCCATCACGACGCAGCGCAGATCATCTGTAGGGGACTCAAGTTCCACCCAGGCGTCAAAACGCTCAAGAAAATTCTCCAACGTCCAGGGTCGCACTCCGCTAGGCACGAGAGGGCAGCCTCGCCCGGAGTTCTTCGAGCCTGGCCACGAGTTCCTCGCGGCTGTCTGAACGGACGGGATCCTCGCGTCGCTTCTCGGCGCCCTGCAACCACTGCGTGACAGATGTCGAGTCGAGCAACATCCCGTCCTCTTCGTCGTCGACACTACCTCTCGTCCTGAAGTATTGCTTGAGCCACTCAGGCTCGATGCGGGCGCTTTCACCGGGCTGACGTCCGTTGTCGGCCAGCTGCCAGGGCTCTTCGCTGTGTGTGAGGTTTTCAAGATCCTGTCCGGTCAGCGCGCCGCAGCGGCTGAGCACGTAACCGACAGTGTTCAGTTGAGCCTCATCCATCTCGCGATGAACCCTCGGCACGCCTCCCTGCTTCTCCGCATACCACAGGTTTCCCACGACAGGACCCATGTCCCAGGCGGAGATCGTCTCGCTGAACAGCGGCTCATCGAAGGCGGCCAGATGATGGCCCTGGCAGTAGTAGAGGAGTTTGTGCAGCTTCTTCGTCGGCAGCCCGGGAAGCCGGTCACGGAGGGCGGCAGCTACGTCACGCGCTGACACAGTCATGGGCGCAGGATACGGCTCGCGTTGAGAACCTAGCGACGGCGAGGGGCGCGGACATTTATCGAACATGTGTTCGATTATGGCGTGAGATCCTGACGATGGCAAGCGGTAGTGCCGCGAGAGCGGTGGCGCTGGCGGGCTACCAGGGCACCGAGGGTGGCGAGCACGGTGGCCGCCAGGCCGATCCACAGCATCACGCCGGCTCTGTGGGATCGGCTGGTCGAACCCTGGGCGGCGGCATACGCGCTCGCACCCGTCGGTGCCGGGAGAGCCTCTGGAGTCAGCTCCGCCTCGGGCACCTGCGCCTCGGGCACCAGCCGCCCGACCGGGCTGCCGGGGGGCAGCGCGAACCCGTAGTCCAGCAGCCGGGCCGCCTGCTCCGACATCGACACCGGCCGCTGCTCGCCCCGCATCAGCACGACCATCAGGCGCCGCCCGCCGCGCTGCGCGGCGTCGAGTCGGGTGTGCCGAGCGTCGTCGGTGAACCCGGTCTTGCCGCCCAGCGCGCCGGGATAGGTCCGCAGCAGCCTGTTGTCGTTGCTGACCACGAACCCAGGCCGGTCGCCGTAGCCGGGGAAGGCCGCCTGCTGGGTGCCCATCAGCTCGACCAGCAGCGGGCGGCTGAGTACCTGGCGAAACGCCAACGCCAGGTCGTAGGCCGAGGCGCTCATGCCCGGCCCGTCCAATCCGGACGGGGTGGCGGCTCGGGTGTCGAGCGCACCCAGCTTGGCGGCCAGCGCATTCATCTGCTCGACGGTCTGCGCCACCCCACCGAGCGCACCGGCCAAGGCGTGTGCGGCGTCGTTGCCGGAGGACAGGAACAAACCGGTGAGCAGCTGCCGGACGGTGTAGCGACCACCCGGGCCGATGCCTACCCGGCTGCCGTCCTGGTCGGCGTCGGCCTGGGTGGCGACCACGACCCGGTCGGGGGGAAGCTGGTCGGCGGCCAGCAGGGCGGTGAGCAGCTTGAGCGTCGAGGCCGGGCGGTTGCGCGCATGGGGATCCTTGGCGGCGAGCACCTCACCGGAATCGGCATCGGCGATCAGCCAGGACATCGAGTCGATCCCCGCCGGCGGGGTGGGCGCGCCGGCAGGGAGCACCAGCCCGCACTCACTCATCCTCGGCCCGCCCACCGGAGGGTCGGGGACCGACAACGGTGGGGGAGCCGGGGTGCCCGGCGCCGGGGCTTCTGAGGAGTCGACCGGCGGGGGCGGGGCGACCTGCCGCGAGCACCCGGGTTGCGCGGCGACCGGCGCGGCACCGAACAGGGTCATCGCGCCGAGAGAGGCGACCAGGACGAGGACCGCTCGGGACCGGACCATACGCACTGGGCGAAGGCTAGCTGGCCGAACTGTGCCGACCGAGAGCGGGATGTGGCTGCGCCTTGTGAGTGGCAAACAGTGTTATAGCGCTCGATGCCACTCACGAGGCGACGCCCTCGAGGGCGTCGCCTCCATCCTCCACGGGCTTGGTCTGGCGGCGGGCCCGACGCGGAGCCGGTCTTGGCGGTGGTGGTACAGGGGGCAGGGAAGCCATCGGGCTACCGCCCAGGATGATCTCCGCGAAGGTGGCCATCGCCTCGTCGAGCTGAGCGGTGTAGCGCAGTTCGGACTCTTCGTTGGCCTGCCGGACCATCCCGAACAGCGAGTCGACGTCGGGGCGGTGGGCCAGCGCGGCATCCAGGGCATCCAGGCGCGTAGTGACTGACTCCAGCGTGGTCGACAGCGACTCGTGCACGGTCTTGTCTATCTCATCCAGCCGAGCGCGCAACCCTGCATCGGTGGTGCCGATCTGCTCCCGCATCGGCCCGTGCACGGCGGTGGGCAGCCCATCGAGCCTGGCGTCCTGCCGGTCCAGGTGATGATCTATATCGTCGATCCGCTTGTGCAACCCGGCGATCTGGTTCTCCAGAGCGTCCATTCGGCCGGCGACGGCGCTTTCGAACCGGCCTGCCAGCCCGTCCAGCCGTTCGCCGAGCTCGGCGAACGGTGTGGCCAGCTTGTCCACGATCGACTCGACGGCACGGGACAGCGCGGTGAGTGCGTTGTCCTGAGCTTCCAGCCGGGACAGCGCTTCATCGACCCGTTCGGCCAGCACGCTGACCTCGGTGCGGTCCGGCATCTCCGACAGCCGCTTGCGGACCCCACCCAGCGACTCCAGGGGAGCCAGCCGTGCGTGGATCTCGTCCAGCGCGTCGAAGATCTGCTGCTGCTCGCTGTCGCGGATCTCGGCGGCACGTACGAGCATGCTGCGCATCCGGTCGAAGGATTGCGTCGCTGGGTTGGTCACGGGTTTGGCCTTCGCCTTCGATCAAGGGGAACGAACCGATCCTGGTGGGCGCGAATCCTAGCCATTCCCTCAATGCACGTGCAGCCGGTCCTCGAAAGCACCGACCAGGACCCGCCAGGCGGCCACCTCGGCGTCGAAGGGCGGGCTGGGCGCCAACCGGGTCGGGTCCGGGCGCAGCAGGAAGGAGACCAGCCAGCCCAGCGGTTCGGAACTGGCCAGCGCCTTGTCTGCGGTGTCCGACCCAGCCCACTGCTCGGCGTCGGTGATCAGTTCCACGGCCAGCTCCAGCTGCCCGGGATCCACCGTCTCGGGGCCGCCGGCGAGGTCGTCCGCCAGACCGCCGAGCACGTAGCTGTTGCCGTCGTCGAGTGCGACCTCCAGCTCGCGGTCCTGCGCTCGGGTGGTCACCCGCGGCCAGGTGGACACCGTGTCGAGGTCGTGGCCCTCAGGGTTGTCGGCGAGGTAGCGGGCCAGCGAGCGCGGCGAACCGAAGACGTCGATGCGCCCGTCGCGGCCGAGGAAGACCGGTGCGTCGTCGAGGTAGCAGCGCAGCGTGTAGTGCTCGCCCAGATCGCTGATGATCCGGATCGGGTCGATGCCGACCTCCGACCAGAATGCCAGCGCGGGGTCGGCGGCGGCCGACTGCTCCCCGGTGGCGGGCCGCTCCTCGGTAGCGGACTGGGCCTCGGACAGTTCGGCGGCCGCCGCGTGCAGCGCCGCCGCGTCGACGTCGGGCTCGCGCAGGATCCCGTCGATGGCATCGATCACCTCGTCCCACCGCCGCGCGATCACGGTGCACAGCGCATCCCAGTGCCGGGTGCCTTCCCGGCCGCCGAAGGCCAACGTGCCGCCGTCGAGCATGCTGAACCCGGGAGTGGAGTCCAACACCTCGTGCACCACCTCCAGGCCGCATACCTCGGCCAGTGAGCGCACGATCGACACCACGTCGGCGAGCGCACCGAGCGCCCAGGTATCCGGCGACTGCGCGACCAGTTCAGGCACTCCCACCAGGTCGTAACGGTGGGATTCGGTGGGTCGCAGGTCCGGCGCGGACAACCGAGGTACCAGCGCCCAGGCCGGGTGGTCGATGAGGTCGTGGTCGGCCGCGGTGCGCACGAAACCGACCAGCGCCGCGACGTCAGCGAAGGCGAAGAGATTCTCCTCCGCACCGAGGAACGCCTCCCACTCTTCGCCGTCCTCACGCCAGCGGGGCGCCCACAGGGTGACCACGTCACCAGCGGTCACAGAGAGTTCGATCGGCACGATGTCCGCAGCCATGCGCGGCAGCGTAATCCCCGGGTCATGGCCTTACCCGCCAGCCATCGACATTGGCGCGCATCGCGGTCTCGAACAACTCACCGGGTGGCACAGCCCCAGCCGGCATCGCGCCGCGAAGTTCCAGTGACACCAGGCCGTGCACGGTGGCCCACAGCGCGGTGGCGATGAGGTTGGCGTCGGCGTCGGCCAGCAGCCCCGCCGCAAGGGCCCTGCGTACCGTGTCGAGTAGCGGGGTGAAGGTGGCCTCGGCGTGCGTGTAATCCTGTCGGGTGGGCTCGAAGCCGGGTACCGGTGAACCGAACATCACCGCGTACAGGTGCGGGTCGGCGAGTGCGCTGGCCCGGTAGGCGCGGCCGAGCGCGAGCAGGTCGGCCAGCGGGTCCTCCGAGGGCGCCACTGTGTCCAGCTGGGCCGCGAGCCTGGTGAACGCCTCGGTGAACAGCTCCCGAAGGATCCCCGGTTTACCGCCGAACAAGGCGTACACCGCACTGGTCGAGGTGTCCGCGGCGGCGGCGAGCCTGCGCAGGCTCAGCGCGTCCGGACCCTCGGAGGTGAGCAGTGACCCCGCGGCGTCGAGTAGCCGGATCCGCAGCGCATCGTCGTGTAGTTTCGGTCGGGCCACGTAAGGAGAGTCCACCATGACCCCCAACGGAGCGCAACGGCTCGCCCCCGTCTGTGCGGCCGCCGTGATCACGCCCGGCTGAGCAGCTCCCGTAGCAGCCCGCCCATTCGCGTCGCGGCTCCGGCGGCTCCGGCGAGTATCTCCTGGTGGTTTAACGGCGACCCGGTGAGGCCCGCGGCGAGGTTGGTGACCAGCGAGATCCCCAGCACCTCGGCGCCCTCGGCGCGCGCGGCGAGGGCCTCCAGCACGGTGGACATCCCGACCAGGTCGGCACCCAGCGTGCGCAACATGCGGATCTCCGCCGGCGTCTCGAAGTGGGGGCCGGGCACCCCGGCGTAGACGCCCTCGGCCAGGCTCGGGTCGATCTCCCGGGCCAGCGTGCGCAACCGGGGGGAGTAGGCCTCGGTGAGGTCGACGAACCGCGGGCCGACCAGCGGTGAGGTCGCGGTGAGGTTGAGGTGGTCGCAGATCAGCACCGGTTGGCCGACCTCGAGCCCCTCGGCGATACCGCCGGCGGCGTTGGTGAGCACCACCGCCCGCACGCCCGCCGCGCAGGCGGTGCGGACCCCGTGCACCACCTGGGCCACGCCATGACCCTCGTAGCCATGCGTGCGACCGAGCAGCACCAGAATGCGGCGCTCACCCAGCCGCACCGACCGGACCGTCCCGGGGTGCCCGCTGACCCCTGGCGCGATGAACCCGGGCAGCGCGGTGACCGGGATCTCGACGGTGGGAGTGCCCAGCGCGTCGGCCGCCGGGCGCCAGCCGCTGCCCAGCACCACGGCGATGTCGTGCGTGGGCGCCCCGGTGCGCTGGGCGAGTACCGAGGCGGCGTCTCGGGCGATCTGTGCTGGGCCGGTCACGACCGCCCAGCCTAGGGCCCGGCCTGTCGATGATCTACAGGCCGGGAGCGAACTCCGCTACCACCGGTTCGAACAGCCTCATCCGCCCGGCGGCCTCGCGCTCGGTGGGCACGGTGACAGACACCGCCCACAGACCCGGCCTGGCCGGAATCAGCCGCAGGTAGGTGGTGCGGCGCAGCTCGCCGCCCTCCCTGGTCCGGAAGGTGGCGTCCAGCGTGCCTCCGGAGAGCCGCTGCCGCTGGGTCTCGACGAGCTCGGGCACCCCCTGCGCCAGCGTGCGCAGGTAGGCGGTCAGGTACTGGTCGACGCCGCCGCCGGGTAGCACGCCGGTGACCCGCTCCACGGCGATGACCTCCGAGCCGTCCGGGGAGACGAAGCGCATCACGGTGCCGGTGTTGTTCCCGAGTGTGCGCTGCTCGCGGAACTCCGGCCAGCCCTGCGGCACGCTCACCGTGAACCGGGCCCCCCGGGTGCCGTCCGGCCCGGTGACCTGTTGCACCCTGGGTGTGAGCACCACGTCATCGGGGCTCGTCCCCGCGACAGCCCGGGCTCCCAGGTAGGGCAGGGCTCCCAGAGAGGGCAGGGCCGCTCGGCCGCCGGCGAGGCGGACGAACCCGAACCCGGCGCTCGCGCTGCCGAGGAACAGCAGCACGACCAGCGTCCACAGCAGCATCCGGCGTCCGGTTCCGGTGCCCTTGACCCTGGTGTTCCCGAGCCGGTGCGCCGTGGCCGGGCTGTGTGTGCCATGGGGCGCGGCAGAGGGTATGGCGAAGGGCAGCGGGCCTGGGTCGGTCGCGAGCTGCCCGGTTTGCTGGCGCGGCGTCTCGAGCGCTTCGGGACCGCCGCTGGTCGCGCCGGCTCTCGGGGTGACGGGAACGGCGGCCGGGACGGGAGATGCCACGGGTTCGGGATCAGCCGGCTCGGGTGGCGCACCCAGCAGCCGGCGTACCCGCGACAGTGGCATCCGGCGCGCTGGGTCCTTGACCATCAACCCGTGGATCACCTCGGCGAGCGCTCCGGAACAGGACGGCCTGGGCACCTCGTCCTGCACCACCGAGGCGACCGTCGCCATCGCGGTACCCGCGTCGTAGGGGGGCCTGCCCTCGATCGCGGCGAACAACGTCGCGCCGAGCCCCCACAGGTCTGACGCCGGGTCGACCGGCCCGCCGGAGGCGATCTCGGGAGCGATGTACGCGGGGGAGCCCAGCATCAGACCGGTCGCGGTCAACGTCTGATCGCTCCGGTTGCGGGCGATCCCGAAGTCGGTGAGCTTGATCCGGCCGTCGTGGGCCATCAGCACGTTGCCGGGCTTGACGTCGCGGTGCGTGATGCCTGCGGCGTGCGCGGCCTGCAGTGCCGCCGCCACCGCCGCCCCGATGGCGACGACCTGTCGCGGTGGCAGAGGGCCCTCGCGCAGCAGCTCCGCCAGGCTGGCCGAGGCCACCAGCTCCATCACCACGAATGGCGCCGCACCCTCCCGGGCCACGTCGTAGAGGGTCACCACGTTGGGGTGCGATAGGGCCGCGATGGCCCTGGCCTCCCGCAGCGAACGCTCCCGCAGCGCGTCCGCCTCGGCCTGCGGGATGCCCGGCGGCAGCAGCACCTCCTTGATCGCGACCGGCCGCCCGAGCACCTCGTCGTGCGCTGACCACACCGTGCCCATGGTGCCCCGGCCCAGCACCGCGCCGAGCCGGTAGCGACCCGCCACCAGGCGGGGTGCGACGTTGGTCACGGTCCCATGATGCCCGGGTCGCGATCCCTGATGTTGTGGTCCCCGACGGGATATGCCATACAGACGTGGTGGCGGACAAAACTTCAGCGCCGGCTGAGCTGGCAATCAGGTCAGAGTCCGGCTTCGAGGTCAAGCGGGTGTACCGCGCGGCGGACGTCGCGGACGGGCTGGCGGAGCGGCTGGGCGAGCCCGGGGGGTTCCCGTTCACCCGCGGGGTGTATCCCGCCATGTACACCCAGCGTCCCTGGACGATGCGCCAGTACGCCGGGTACGGCAGCGCGAGTGAGTCCAACGCTCGCTACCACCAGCTGCTGCGGGCCGGGCAGACCGGTCTGTCGGTGGCCTTCGACCTGCCCACGCAGATGGGGTACGACTCCGACGAGGCGATTGCGGGCGGTGAGGTCGGCAAGGTCGGGGTGGCCATCGACTCGATCGAGGACATGCGGACGCTGTTCGAGGGAATCCCGCTGGACGAGGTGTCGACCTCGATGACGATCAACGCCCCCGCGGGCGTGCTGTTGCTGCTGTATCACCTGGTGGGCGAGCAGCACGGGGTGCCGGGTACGAAACTGGCCGGGACGGTCCAGAACGATGTGCTCAAGGAGTACATCGCGCGGGGCACCTATATCTACCCGCCGGCGCAGTCCCTGCGGCTCACCTCGGATATCTTCGCCTATTGCCGGGCTGAGATCCCGCAGTGGAACACCATCTCGATCTCGGGCTACCATATGGCCGAGGCGGGGGCGAATCCGGTGCAGGAGATCGCGTTCACGCTGGCCAACGGGGCGCAGTATGTGCAGGCCGCGCTGGATGCCGGGATGAGCGTCGACGAGTTCGCGCCGCGGTTGTCGTTCTTCTTCGTCTCCCGCACCACCGTGCTGGAGGAGGTCGCCAAGTTCCGGGCCGCCCGGCGGATCTGGGCGCGAATGATGGCGGAGCGCTTCGGAGCACGTAATCCCAAGTCGCTGATGCTGCGGTTTCACGCTCAGACCGCCGGGGTGCAGCTCACCGCGCAGCAGCCCGAGGTGAACCTGGTCCGGGTCACCGCGCAGGCGATCGCCGCGGTCTTCGGTGGTGCTCAGTCGTTGCACACCAACGCCTATGACGAGGCGATCGCGCTGCCGACCGAGAAGGCCGCCCGGCTGGCCCTGCGCACCCAGCAGGTGCTGGCCTATGAGACCGACCTGACGTCCACGGTGGATCCCTTCGCCGGTTCTTATGCGATCGAGGCGATGACCGACGAGGTCGAGACCGCCGCGGTGGCCTTGATCGGAAAGGTGGACGAGCTGGGCGGCGCGGTGCGCGCCATCGAGGCGGGTTTCCAGAAATCGGAGATCGAGAAGACCGCTTACCAGACCGCCATGGAGATCGACTCTGGCGACCGGGTGGTGGTCGGTCTCAACCGGTACCGGCTCGACGCCGAGGATCCTTACCAGCCCTTGCGCGTGGACCCTGCGATCGAGGACAGTGCCCGGGCGCGCCTGGCCGCGCTGCGCTCGTCACGATCATCCACCGAGGTCAACCGCGCCCTGGACGAGCTCCGCCGCGCCGCCAAGGACGCCGGTATCAACGTGCTGTACCCGATGAAGCGGGCACTCGCCGCGCACGCCACGGTAGGTGAGGTGTGCCATGCGCTGCGCGACGTGTGGGGTGTCTACGTGCCGTCGGAGACGTTCTGACCTCGGCCGGGGGACAATTGCGGGATGAGCACACCTGAGGCCACTCTCACTGCGGCTGTTGAGCGGCACGCGGACAGCTTGCGTGCGCTGTCGCGGGGCATCCACGCCGAGCCCGAGCTCGCCTTCGCCGAGCACCGCAGCGCCGCCATGGTGGCGGATCTGATGGCGGCCGAGGGTTTTGCGGTTGAGCGTGGCGTGGCCGGCCTGGACACCGCGTTCACCGCGACCTACGGCGCCGGCGAGCTGGTCATCGGGCTGTGCGCGGAGTACGACGCGCTGCCCGAGGTGGGCCACGCGTGCGGGCACAACATCATCGCTGCGGCGTCGGCCGGAGCGGCGTTGGCACTGCGCGAGGTCGCCGAGGCGCTGAATGTGACGATCAAGCTGATCGGCACGCCCGCTGAGGAGTTCGGTGGGGGCAAGGTGCTCCTGCTGCAGCGAGGGGTGTTCGACGACGTGGCGATGGCGATGATGGTGCACCCGGCGCCGCAGGAGACCTGCGCGGCCCCGTCGCTGGCCATCGCCGAATTTCAGGTGCGCTACCTCGGCAAGGCGTCGCACGCGGCCGCCGCGCCGCACAAGGGGCGCAACGCCGCCGACGCGCTCACCGTCGCCCAGGTGGCGGTGGGCCTGCTGCGCCAGCATCTGGAGGCCAAGCAGATGCTGCACGGCATCGTCACCCACGGCGGTGCCGCGCCCAACATCGTCCCCGCCGACACCTCGGCGCTGTATTGTGTGCGGGCGGCCGACGTCGAGTCGCTACGCCAGCTGGAGACCCGGGTACGGGACTGTTTCGCGGCGGGGGCGTTGGCCACCGGGTGCACCCACGAGGTGACCCAGGTCTGTCCTACCTACACCGATCTCGTTCCTGACCCCTGGCTCGCCGCCGCCTACCGTGTGGCGATCACCGGGCTCGGTCGCTCGCCGCTGAGCCTCGAGCAGGAACGGCTACGCCAGTCTGGTAGCACCGACATGGGCAACGTGTCCCGGGCACTGCCGGCGATCCATCCGCACATCGCGATCGACTGCGGTGACGCGGTGAACCACCAGCCCGAGTTCACCGCGGCGTGCGCCACACCCTCGGCGGACCGCGCGGTGTACGACGGGGCGCTCGCCCTGGCGCTCACCGCCGCGACCGCCGCCGCTGACGAGGAGCAGCGCAGCCGCCTTGTCAGCGGGGTGGCACAGCGCCGCCGGCTATCCGACGCCGCGGGTCACCATGACCTCTGATCGCGCCGCCGGGTGTCCGCCCGGCGGTGGCGACCGCGCTCGGCGGGGTGCTCCAGCAGCTCGCCGCCGATCTGGAACCACACGACGCAGGGGAAGCGGCGCCGCCGGGTGAAGCGGTGGCAGGCGTGGCAGCGGCCCGCGCGGGTAACAGGCTGGTGGTCGAGGAGGACCGAGCGCAGGGCGTCGATCGGGCCCGTGGGGCAACCGAACCGTTCCAGCTCGGTGAGCTGGTCCCATACCGAGCGGACGAATGCGCGCTTGTGGGGGTGTTCGGCCAGCCATTCCCACGTCCGGGCCGGCAGGGCGGCGTCGGGTCGCGGTGGGCGAGTCGTCGCCATGGTGGTCTCACCCTGGCGTCACGCGGCGGCGGGCCGGGTTGACGCGCTCAGGGACCGGGTGCCTCTCACCGGCCGCGCCGCCTGGCGTCGATGGCCGAGCTGATGACCCAGCCGATCCACATGCCGAGGCTGGCCGCCGTACCAGGAGATGGTCATTCGCGACTCGATCTCCGAGTGGGGATCGGCGCGCGCAGTGGGCAGTAGTGAGCCTGTCGCGCGACCAGCTCGCGGCTCGCCGGCAGCGTGCAGTCGGCGCCGTCGAGGGTGCGGGTCCCCTGGGCCGACACTCGCACGGGTCGGGGTGAATCGGTCATGAGAAGTCCTTTCGGTGGGTGGGCCGGCACGGCCGCCGGGGAGCCGGAGCGGTGATGGGGCAGCAGCCCACCCGGCGGCCGGCCGGGGTTCTAGTCGCCGCGCAGCGCGAGCAGTCGGTCTCGCAGCTGCCGGTCGGTGAGGGTGCTCACCGACCGGTCCAGCGCGAGCAGGTCGGGCACATCGAGCCGCCGGGTGGCGGCTCGTCGTACAGGACGGCGCCCCGGAACAGCATCTGCCCGCAGCGGGCGACGTACACCGCGTCGGTGTGCTCCGCGTCCTCCTCGACGGCGTGGGTGTGGTAGTCCAGGGAGGACACGCCCCACCGGGGCGGGTGGCTCATCGGGCACCTCGTTCGCGGCGGATGGTCTCGCACTCCGGACAGATCTGGTCGCGGTCCTGCGGGTACCCGGGTAGACTCACCCGCTCGTAGGGCAGCCGCAGCGGCGTGAACCTCACCCCGCACGCCGCGACCACCACGCCCTCAGCCAGCTCGCCGTGGTGGGTGTCGTGGTCAGCCCGGGACCGCAGATACCAGCTCACGGGGTGCCCCCGAGCCACTCCCCGAGGACGTCGAACAGGACCCTCGCGGCGTCCTCGCCCATGATGATCACGCACGCCCCGGCGACGTGGACGTCGAACACGATCTCGGCGACGTCGTGCCCGTCGTACCCGTCCTGTCTCACCTGTCTCTCCACCACGAGGTTCGCGAAGCCCCTCGGGCCCCGGTGCAGCGCGCAGGTGACGGGGATCGCCCTGCGGTTAGGGCGGCGAGCCCCCGGGGTCGCGCCATCAGCCATGGTCGGCCTCATCTTCTCTCGGACAGGCGCCGGGATCGTGTCCCACCGCTCATCGCTTGGTGATCCACACAGCACCCCGCCAGACACGCGCTGGTCAGGACGAGGTGGGGGTGGGCGTCCAGTTCAGGTGGAACCGGCCGGGCGCCATGTGATCAATTCCTCAGTCTGGCCGGGTGGTCTCGTCGTGGAGCACTCGCGCGACCGCGAAGGCCAGCAGCCGGCGCAGCTCCTCGGCGGCGGTCCAGGTCATGATCGCGGTCTCGCCGGGCGGGGTGCGCAGCGAGACGCGGCGGTCGGCCACACTGACGACCACCAGCCGAGATCGGCCCACCACGTCCTCGCATCCGACCGACCAGTCAGTGTCCTCAGCCACGTCAGCCCTCCGGAGTACAGTGCGGACCACCGGGAACACAGTCCCAATGTTCGGTCGCGACCAATATGCAATGGTCGCGACCGATATGCAACCGACCGATCGGGGGACTGTGCGTAACCGGCGGTCGGCTAGGGTGTGGGCGTGACTGAACCCGGTGGCGCGCCCCGCGCCCGGGCGCTCGCTGGAGCGCTTCGCCAAGCGCGCGAAGCGGCCAAGGTCAGCGTGCGCGGGGTCGCCCGTCGGCTCGACATCTCCCACTCCGTGGTCTCGTACTGGGAGAACAGCAAGCGGGTGCCGCGCCTGGAGGACGTCGCCAGCTACCTCACCGCGATCGGCGTGACCGGTGCGGAACGGGAAGCCATCCTCGACCTGGGCCGGCACGCGAGCGACCAGGACTGGCTGACCGTCGGCATCCCCGGCATCTCCCAGCAGCTCGCCGGGACCATGGAGTGCGAGCGGGCCGCCGCGGCGATCACCGACTGGTCGCCGCACATCGTCACCGGCCTGCTCCAGACCTCCGACTACGCACGGTCGGTCATCGATGACGGCACTCTTCCCGCTGGTGAGGTCGAGGCGCGGGTGCTGGTGCGGATGGGACGGCGCGACGTCATCACGCGCAGCAACCCGGTCCGGCTGACCGCGCTGCTCGGCGAGGCCGCCCTGCACGAGCTGATCGGCGGACCCCGGGTGATGGCCGATCAGCTCCGCCACCTGGTCAAGCTCGCCGAGTCGGACACGATCACCATCCAGGTCGTCCGGTCCTCCCAGGGCTGGCACCCCGGCCTGGAGGGACAGTTCGTGCTCTACGACTTCGACGGCGCGCCGTCCATCGTCCTGCTCGCGCACTACCGGACCGGCGCGTTCGTCAGCGAGCCGGACGACGTGGCCGAGTACAAGACCGCGGTGGTCGAAATCCACCGGCTGGCGATGAGCCCGGCCGACTCCCGCACCCTCATCACCCAGACAGCTCATGAATTGGAGGCTGCGACATGACCGAGATGCGCTGGCGGAAATCCAGCCGCAGTGGGAAAGAAAGCAACTGCGTCGAACTGGCCTGGCGGAAATCCAGCCGCAGTGGGGAAGAAGGCAACTGCGTCGAACTGGCGCACCCACCGGGTGCGATCCGGGACAGCAAGAACCCCGCGGGCCCGGTGCTCCCGGTTCGCGACCTGCCGGCCTTCCTCCGCGAGATCAAGCAAGGCCGATTCGACCCCCGCTGACCCAAGACGAGCCCGGCCCCGCCGGCCCGATACTGACATTCACCCCGACCGGATGGGCCGCGTTCACACCGCGTCCGGGTTGCGGCCGGTGCACGTGATCTGGCCTGCTCGGCCCGACTGACGTCGGACCTGCTCTGGCCTGCCGTCCTGGTTCTTATGCGGTGAAGGCCAGCTCGCGGAAGGTATTGCGGATGTCGGTGAGGGGCTGGCGTTCGCGGCTGTAGTAGAGCTTGTTGGTGAGCAGGACCGCCCACCGCTGCTGCTTGGGGGAGATCCACAGGCCAGTGCCGGTGAATCCGTAGTGGACGTAGATGTCGTCAGCGGGGTCGGTGCCCGGGGCGGGTAGCCAGAACAGGCCACGGACCGGTTGCAGGTCGCCGGTATGAGGCTGGAGGGATTCAGCAACCCAGGCGGGTCCGAAGCCGGGCTCATGCGGCGTCACGGCCGGGTCGAGCAGGTAGCGCAGGAACTTCTCGGTGTCGGCGAGCGTGGAGAAGGCGCCGGCGATTCCACACACGCCGCCGAGCAGGCGGGCGGAGAAGTCATGGGCGATTCCTTTGAGGCGGACGCCGGTCTGCTCGTCCAGCTCGGTGGGCGCGCACCGGACGGCTATGGCGGGTGGGAGCGGCCCGAACCTTGTCTCAGTCATGCCCAGTGGGGCCCAGATGTGCTCGTGGGTGGTGTCGTCGAGTCCGGTTCCGGTGAGGCGCTCGATGAGGAAGCCGAGGATGAGAGCGGCCCGGTCGGTGTACTCGACAGCTTCGCCGGGCGGCCGGTGCAGCTGCTCGTGGAGCACGCCGCGGCGGATGGCCACGGGGTCGGTGCCGTACAGCGCTTCGAGATTGGCGCGCAGCGGCACCCCTGCGGTGTGGGTGAGGAGCTGGAAGACGGTGACCTGGCCGAGGGGGTAACCGTCCAGCTCGGGGAGCAGCGCAGCGAGCGGGTCGTTCAGCGCGAGCTTGTCGTTCTCCCAGAGCATGCCTACTGACGCCCACACGGCCATGATCTTGGTGAGGCTGGCCACGTCGAAGACGGTGTCCACGGTCATCGGCCCTGCGGGGTCGGTGGGGTCGAGTACCCCGAGCGCACCGCTCGTCTGCCGCCTGCCGGTGTCGCCGACTGCCCAGACTGCGCCGGGGTAGATGAGCTTGTCGATGCCGCTGCGCAGCAGCGCGGTGATGCCGGTCGCGCAACGGGCTATGGGGTGGGCAGCGGCCATGGGCGTTGAGCCTACTTCGGCGAGTCGGGTGGATCATGTGATCTGGTCGCTGAGGTCGGTGAGTCGCCGGGCAGTCCGACTGAGCGGATAGCGGGCTGCGTTGCGCAACCCGGCGGTGCGTAGCTCGGTCAAGGCGGCAGCGTCCGTGCGGAGCCACTCCAGTTCAGCGGTGAGCGCGGTCGGGTCGGCCAAGTCGACGGGAAGGGCGCTGCCGGCCAACACTTCTTGCAGACCCGGTATTGGCTGGTGGACGACCGGCAGACCGCAGGCTTGCGCCTCGACGGCGACCAGGCCGAAGGCTTCCAGGACGGTGGAGGGGACGACGAGGAGGTCGTGGTCGGCGAACACTTCCCACAGCCGGGGCCGCGGCAGCCAACCCAGATACTCCACCTGGGTGGCGGGTAGGTTCACCCGGTCGCGGAGGGCTGCGTATTCGTACTGGGGGGCGGCGATGGACAGGTGCACCCCGGGAACCTCGACGCACGCTGCTACCAGTCCGGCGGCGCCTTTCTCGGCGGTTAGCCGCCCAGCGTATAGCAGCCGCAGCTTGCCATCGGTGCGCTGTCTGGGCGGCATCGGCGGGACGTCGAGGAGTTGCTCGGGAACACCCCATGGGATGTGGGCTACGCGGGTTAGGTCAAGATGTGGGGCGAGGCGGCGAAGCCTGTCGGCCATGGCGGCGGTCGGTACGACGATCGCCGCTGCCGCGTCAACGACGTGTTGCAGGACCCGGAGTTGGGTGGGATATGCCTCGGCGAACAGCAGGTCGGTGCCGTGTATCAAGGCGATGCGGCGCAGCTCGGGGAATGCGTTGAGCAGGGCCGGTGAGGCGTCGAATGCAAGATGCTGCAGATGCACGACTGCTCCACCAGGCGGGTTCACCGTGGCAGCCAGGCAGGTGGTGAGTTCGGTGACATACCGCCAGAACGGCGGGCCCTCCAGGCATTTGCCCGGCACGTTCAACAGTGTCAGTCCAGACAACGGCCTGCTGCAGCCGTTCCCTGCCGGCGGGAGCATGAAGACCTGAGCGCCGATCGGCGCATCCGGCCGGGCATACAGGTCGTATAGGAGTTCGACGCTGCCCCCAGCCGCGTCGGCGGGCAGATCCAGCCCTGTTACCACGGGTGGTCCGGATACGGTCATCGCTAGTTCACCATAGTCTTCACGCCGTATGTGGCGCCATCGCTGAGCTCTTCGTGGAGGCGGGAGATGTCGATGCCGTCGGTGCGGGCGTATTTGGCGGTGGTGCGCTGGTAGCTGTGGGGGTCGCCGTAGGTCTCTAGAAACACGATCTTCCCGAAGGTCATGAGCGGATAGATGCGAACCGGGCGGGCGACGCGGATCTCGAGAGTCCAGCGGATGGCGTGCCCGACGTGCCCGAGCGGCGCGGAGACATGGACCCAGATGCCGAGCGCCCCGATGGTGCGGTCCCCGTTAATGAACTGGGCATATCGCTCCGACCCGGTCCGCTCGTGGGTGACGCCCAGGTAGAGCACCCCCGGCCACAGCACCATCCCGGCTGCGGGGATGGTCGTCTCGCTGTATTCGGTGGGGGCTGCTGCATCCAGCACACCACCCGGAGCGTCGCTGCAGGTGCGGATCTGCTCGCCAAGCCGCCAGTCGTAGGCGTTCGGGGACAGCCGGGCCGGGTCGTAGGGGTCGATGAGGATGTCCCCCGCCTGGTGTGCGTCGGCGATAGCGGTCGCGGTGAGGATCATCCCGCTCTCCACCCCGGGCTGCCTACCGCCGGGTCGGGCAGGTGGACGTCGTGCCAGTACCGCGAGGGCTGAGGGCCGGTCGAAGCCTGGTACTTGCCTGTGTAGAGGTTCACGGTGCCGGTGGAGACGAAAAATATGATCTGTCCGATCTTCATCCCGGCGTATACCCGCAGCGGCCGGACCGGGGAGAGCATCAACGTCCATTGGCCGTGGAAGCCGATGTCGCCGATCGGGGCAGTGATCTCAACGAACAGTCCAAGCCGGCCGACCGAGGACCGGCCGAACAGCAGCGGCACATACAGGTCGGAGCCGACCTCTTCGAGGGTGTGGCCAAGGTAGAGCTCACCGGGCTGGAGCACACATCCGTGCTCGCCGATGGTGATGGTCTCGGTGGGGTTGGGATGGTGGGCGTCGATCACGTCGCAGGCATAGACCAGCATGGTGGGACCCAGGCGCACGTTGTAGCTGTTGGGGTTGACCTGGTCGGGTGAGAACGGGCTGATGCGTACCCTGCCATCGAAAGCGGCGGCGGTGATCTCGGGTCCGGTCAGGATCAATGCAGCCTCCTAACGTCGTCCGGCGACCAGGACACCACGCAGCACCTCTCGCACATACAGAGGCCAGTCACCCCGGGCCGGATACGGCGCCACCGGGTACCGGCCGTCCAGATGGGTGGCGACCAGGTACGCGGTGGTGACGACCGTGACTGCGCGCCCAGGAGGCGGTCCGGGGAGAGGCTGGGGGTCGCAGACCAAGGGCCCGGCAGCCACGATCAGGTGTTCAACCAGGGCGGTTGGGTCGGTGGCTTGCACGCAGGTCAAGGTGTTGCCGAAGGGTTCCAGCGTCATCAGCTCGCCCGCGTGCAGTACGGCACCGAGCGTGGTCTCACGCAAGCAGGTCTGGTTGAACACCGCACCCTCAGCGCCGGTCACCTCCCGGGCGGCTCGGGCAAGGTGGGAAAGAAGCTCGCGCCGGCGTGGTGTGCGGCCGGCGAAGCGGCCATCTAGCGCACCCACCGGCTCGTCCAGCACTCGGCGCAATCCTGCGATCTGGTCCAGGACCGTCCGCAGCCCGTCGGGTGGCGCGACTTGCGCGTCGGATGGAAGGAACGCCGTGGCGGCAGCTCGCCACTGGTGACCATCGGGTCGGGCGGTCGCGTAGCCGCCTGCGAGTTCGGGCCCCTTCACCACGGTGACTCTGCCGACGGTGACCGGTCCCGATTCCGGGCTGTGACAGTGCCCGGAGAAGATGACGTCCAGGAATGGGCAGGCACGGGCCAGCGCCAGGTCGTGGGCGAATCCGGCATGGCTGAGCACAATCCAAGAGTCCACACGCCCGCGGTGCTGGCGGTGCAGGGCACGCAGCGCGAGAGCAGGATCCACGATCTGGTGGCCGGTCCGCCTGGCAGGCGGAATGGAGGTGAACGCCTCGATGCCCAGCACCCCGGCCACCGCCACCGTGATGCCGCCGATCTTGAAAACCTTGAATGGCGCGAACAGCGGCGCTCCGCTCTGGTCGGTGACGCTGGCACACACCGTGATGGCGTGCAGAGCAGTGTCGTCCAAGTGGTGGCGGTAGCCGTGGTTGCCGGGCACGACCACGTCATACAGGGCGGTCAGCAGCGCGGTCTCGGCTTGCCCGCCCCCGAGCACGTAGTAACCGGTGCCTTCGAAGAAGTCACCGCAGTCAGTGATCAGTGCCCCGTCACGCAAGGCGTGCAGCTGCGAGACGAGAAGCGAGGCGTGGTCGAGAGCGGAGTGCACGTCGGTGGTGGCCACGATGCGGTGCAGGCATCGCCGTTCGAGCCGCGCCCCGGCGGGGGCCTGTCCGGGCGTCACACCTGCCTCTTGATCTGGAGCTGCGCGCCGAGCGCCGCGAGTTTGCCGGGCAGGTCGGCGTGGCCCCGCCGGAGTTGCGACAGGCCAGTCAGGACGGTGGTACCGGTGGCGGCGAGGGCGGCGATCAGCAGCGCCGAGCCGGTACGGATGTCGCTGGCCTCCACCGGCGCGCCGGTCAGGGACTGTGGACCGGTCAGCCAGCACTCGGTCGGGCTGGTCTCGGTGACGAGCGCGCCCAGCTTGCGCAGCTGCGGGATCAGGTTACCGTGCCGACCGGGATTGATCGCATCAGCGAAGGCGTGCTCACCGGGCAGGCCGAGTGCCAGCGCCATCAGCCCCGGTTCCCAGTCGGCATCCAGCCCGCCCGGCGCGAGGGACGCCAGCGCCCGCAATGAGCCGCCAGTTGGCAGCGCAGGCCCCTCGAGAGTCAGCCTCCCGTCACCGTTGACGGCATCGTCGCCGTCGGACCGCACGGTTGAGGTGTATGTCGCCGGCACACCGAGCAAGGCCAGCGCCTCCACCAACGGGGCGACGTCCCCGGCCAGGATGCCATCGACATGACCACGCCCGCCGGTCGCGGCGATCGCACACGCCAGCGTTCCGGCCTCGATCTTGTCGCCCGGCACCCGCCAGCTGGTTCGTCCGCTGCATCTGCCGGGCCACAGGCTGACCTGCTGGGTGCCGACCTCCACCTCATATCCTGCGACCGACAGTGCCCGGTAGAGGGCGTGCAACTCGGCCGACAGATTCGCGTTGCCGATCACCACGGGCCGTGCCGCCACCACCGCACGCAACAGTGCGGCGACGGTGGCGCCGCGGCTGCGGAACGGCAGAGTGATCTGCACCGTGCTGCTCCCGTGTGGCCCGTGACCCCCAGCTCGCACGATGTAGCCGCGGGTACCTGAGTCCACGTGGTCGCCGAACGCCTCATAGACGGCGAAGTGCAGCTCCATGCCGCGGTCCCCGACGCTGCAACCGCCCGGCCACGGCAACCGGGCTCTGCCGTAGGCGGCGATCAGCGGTGCCACCAGGTAGTAGGAGGCGCGGATCGCGGCCGCTTCAGCAAGATCGGGCTGCAAGCTTCGGGGATGCACCGTGCTCACGGTGACTTGGGACAAATCCCAGTGTAGGAACACCGTCCACCCGAGCCGCCGCAACAGGCGCAGCATCGCCTCGACATCCGTGCAGGCCGGAACGCCCCATAGCTCGACCTGTTGCTCCAGGCAGGCGGCAGCGGCCAGGAGCGGCAAAGCGGCGTTCTTGGAACCATCCACTACCGTGGCACCGGCCAGTGGCGTGCCTCCCCGGATCTCCAGGGCCGTCGCGGCGGCTGTTTCGGGGGCTGGACCACCGTCCATCTACGGGGTGCCGCTAACAACGGAGCTACCAGCACTGCGGTGGCGTCCAGTCGGCTGGACACCGCCGTGCGCGACGGGGTCGGCGTGGGTGGAAGAGGTTATCGGCGTAAGCGGGCCGCTGGTCGATCTCGCGGCGTCAGTGTCGTTCCGACCGGATGGCCGCAGTGTCCAGTTCATTGATCAGGTGTGCGTTGGCGAATTCATCGGCATCGGCGATGCACCCGGCACATCGGCGCAACCAACCGACCTCATAGTCCAGACGATCAGCAATGATGGCCCCCGTCTAGTTCGATGTCCTCATCCGAGCCGGGGTCCTCAAGGGCGGACAGCCTGCCACCCCCACTCTAGGTCGTCTCAGGGTATCCAGATCCGCGCCACTTACGAGGTAGTGCACCCGAAAAGAGGGGGCTTGAATGGTGCCGCGGGGAGACCCGGCGCCGCTGCGTTGGCTGATCGGCGTGGAGCTGGCCCGGTACCGCAACCTGGCCAAGCTGTCTCTGACCCAGGCCACTGAACGCGCCGGTCCGGCTGACCACGTTGCTCGGCGAGGCCGCCCTGCACGAGCTGATCGGTGGACCTCGGGGTGATGGCCGACCAGCTGCGCTTTCTGGTCAAGCTCGCCGAATCGGACACGATCACCATTCGGGTCGTCCGGTCCTCCCAGGGCTGGCACCCGGGCCTGGAGGGACAGTTCGTGCTCTACGACTTCGACGGCTCGCCGTCCATCGTCCTGCTCGCGCACCACCGGACCGGCGCGTTCGTCTTCGAGCCGGACGACGTGGCCGACTACAAGACCGCGGTGGACAAGATTCAGCGGCTGGCGATGAGCCCGGCCGACTCCCTCGCCCTCATCACCCAGACGGCTCACGAATTGGAGGCGGCGACATGACCGAGATGCGCTGGCGGAAATCCAGCCACAGCGGGTTCGAGAACAACTGCGTCGAACTGGCGCACCCACCGGGTGCGATCCGGGACAGCAAGAACCCCGCAGGCCCGGTGCTCCTGGTACCCGACCTGCCGGCCTTCCTCCGCGAGATCAAGCGAGGCCGATTCGACCCCCGCTGACCCCAGCCCCCAGGCGAGCGGTGCCGCTCCACCACGAGGTGGTGCCGGGGCCGGATCGGCCGACCGCCGCTGCGGCCTGCCCGCGCTCCCGCTCGGATGCTGCGCTGCCGAACGTGAGCCTGCGGGTGCTGCTTTTCCGCGTCGGACTGCACGGCAGCATGTCCGGCTCGATCACTCTGCTGGACTTCGCCCCGGTCGTGGCATTGCGAACTGTCTATCGGGAGTACGCAGAAGGAGTTCACCTGGTGGACGATCAAGACGTCGTGTGATTCCTGAGTGATCTGTACGGCGAACTGGCTCTGATCACGGAGATGGCCCAGCGAGCAGAGTGCGGAACCCATGCCCCATCTGATCCTGGACGAACTTCGGCGGGTGGACCCGCTGGAGGTGCTCTGGGCAGGGTGAACTCCGGGAGTGCGGCGTCACCGTTGCCGTGTCGCCCACCTGTGGTGCCCAGCCGGGCTTGTACCGACTGTGTGAGCTGGCGCAGGTTGCGTGGCTCCGGTGCCGCATCCGACGGCGGCGGCCTCCTCGGTCAGGGCGCGCCACCCGCTGATCCGGCCGCGCGTGCGCGCCGCCCTCTTCCCGCAAGCTCAGCGGGAACCGGTGATACCACCCCAACCCCGCCAACCTGACAGTGCCCACGGTAGAGTGAGTCACAGTTGACCACTGCGGCGGCGCTCACTGAGTGTGACCTCCACAGACGGGAACCACCTCGTGGCTCAGCAAGACTTCCCCAACCCTCTCGGCGTCCACGCCCTCGTCTGGGTGGGTGACACCTCGCCCGCGTCGATCGATTACGCCGTCGCCAAGACCAAAGAAGCCGGGTACGACCTGCTCGAGCTGTCCCTGCATGACACGGCGAACCTCGACGTCGCTGCCGCCCATCGTCGGCTCACCGATGCGGGCCTGCAGGTCGTCTGCTCTCGTGGGTTGGGCTTCGACGCCGACATCTCCAGCGAAGACCCCATCATCGTCGGGCACGGTGAACAGCTGTTGCACGACTCGCTGCGGATCACCGCCGAGCTCGGCGGCACCCACTTCACCGGTGCCCTCTACAGCGCGCTCGGAAAATACCACCGGCCGCTCAGCGACGCCGGCCGGCGCAATGTCGTCGCCGTACTCGGGCGCCTGGCCACCCAGGCCCGTGGCCGTGGCGTGACCTTGGGCCTGGAGATCTGCAACCGGTACGAGACCAATGTGGTCAACACCGCCCGGCAGGCTCTGGCCCTCGTCGAGGACATCGGTGAGGACAATGTTCTCCTTCACCTCGACACGTACCACATGAATATCGAGGAAGACGACCTCGTGCGGCCCGTCCGCGAGGTGGGCGACCGGCTCGGTTATGTCCACATCGGCGAGAACCACCGCGGTTACCTCGGATCAGGCCATCTCGACTTCACCGCGTTCTTCCATGCTCTCGCCGACATCCGCTACACCGGACCCATCACCTTCGAGTCGTTCTCCTCGGCTGTCGTTGCGGACGGGCTCTCCAGCAACCTGGCCATCTGGCGCAACCTGTGGAACGACGGCGAGGATCTCGCCCGCCATGCCCGACTCTTCATCGCCGGCCACCTCACCGCCGCCAGCGCATCATGGTGACCTTCGACCAGCTCGTGGACCGCGCCCGTTCGCTCGTCGCCGACGGCAAACGGGCCATTCTCGGCATCACCGGTCCCCCGGGAGCGGGGAAGACCACCCTCGCTGAGCACCTCATCCAGACGCTGGCACCCGCGCCGCCGCTGACACTCATCCCTGATCAGTGGATCGCTCACGTCCCGATGGACGGCTTCCACCTCGCCGACAGGGAACTCGCCCGGCTGGACCGCCGCGACCGCAAAGGCGCTCCCGACACCTTCGACTCTGCCGGTTACGTAGCCCTCCTGCGCCGCCTGCACGAAGACGGCGACGATGTCGTCTATGCCCCCGGCTTCGAACGCACCATCGAACAGCCCCTGGCGGGTGCGATCCCCGTGCCCCCGTCCGCCCGGCTGATCATCACCGAGGGCAACTACCTGTTGTTCCACGACCACGGCTGGGGCCGTGTCCGGTCTCAGCTTGACGAGGTCTGGTACGTCGACCTCGATGCAGACGAGCGTGTCCGACGGCTCATCGCCCGCCACGTCCGGTTCGGAAAGGAACCCACCGCGGCGGTCGCCTGGGCCACCGGCACCGACGAATGCAACGCCGTCCTCGTCAACTCGACCCGATCCCACGCCGACCTCATCGTCTCCGCCAGCCTGATGCGCTCTCTCGGCGCCCCTCTGGACTAATCGGGGTGTCGTGAAGGAACGGGGGGCCGCATTTATAGCATAGAAACAGGAGTCAAGTCCAGGAACTTGCAAACTCCTTAGTACCCGACTTGGGGTGGTGGACGACCGCTTCCGCCAGATCCGAGTGTCCCCGGTCACCGACCGAACGGGCTCCCTACCGCGTCCTCAACTGAAAAATCCGCTGACACGAGGGCGGAACATCAAAGGTACCGCACCGGCGAGCAGCGCTAGTAAGCCTACGTTGATGAGCAGCCGAGTCATAAAATAGACCCTAATCGGGGCGGCTACACTGGCCAAATTTATCACAGTGTTCGCCAGAATCAGGAGTGCGAGGCCGATACCGATCACTGTGAGAGCGATTCGTGCCCGATTTGAGCCGGTCCGCATCCTGATCGCGACTACCACAATTCCGATGGGGATGCTCAAAAACAGGAGACGGGCGGTGAGCATCCCAGCTGAGCGAGCGGCGTCCGCCTCACGCTGGGCGGGGTCGGCGGCCCATTCTGGAGGCACCGGGGGTCGGTCGGTGGATGGTTCTGGCACGCTCCATGTCGCGATCAGAAGCACGATCAACAGGATGCTGACACCGACCCATACAAGGAAAGCGATACGTACGTTCGCCGGGGGGCGCACCGATTTTTGTCGCTGACCCTCGTGCATGTTTCCTCCACGCCTTGATGTCATAGTATGAGCGCACCACCAAGAATGATATCATACTGCTCGTCCCAGTCGGCAGTAAACGGAAAGGGGCTGAACGGCCCCGATTTCGGTGGAGGCTCCGACCTTTGAGAAGATGGAGTCGTGCCCGCTCCCAGGAAGTACCCCAACGAACTTCGTGAACGTTCGGTTCTAGATCGACGCGCTGGGACGGTGCGGTTACCGCGCTGGTCACCGCGTCGGAGACCCCAGTTCTCCTGTGCTGACGATGATTCTCACAGGATCGGCTGATAACCCGGACCAAACGCCACCAGCCGCGCCCCATCCGACCGCCACACGACCCGGTCTCATCTGATCCGACAGTGGTAGTCGGCGGGAGAAGGGGGGAGCGGCGATGTCAGTGCCAGCAGCGCTGGCTATCGCGGTGCTGAAGGGCCCCGGTCCGGCCCGGGTGAGAGTGCACCGGCTTCCGTGAGGGTGTATCAGCCGGCCCGGTGCAGTCAATCCGGTGGTTTCCCGTGACGGTCGGGTGAGGTGATGTGGCGGATGGGCTCGCAACGACGTGCCGCGTGCTCGACAGGCCGTGATCGGTCGACGCAGCCGCCGAACCGTGGTCCTGGTCATCGCCATGATGTCGCTTATCCGGTGTGGTGGGTTGTTCGAACGGCAGCGGCGCCGGGCCTGAGACGACGCCGACGCCCCCACCGGCCTCGAAGAGCTTGAGCGCCGAGGAGACCACGAGGATCGATTCCGCCGCGCGCGCCACCGTCGCCAAGGGGATCACCGGCGTGATCGTCAGCATTTCGGATCCGGACAAGGGCATGTACCTGAAGGCGTACGGCACCTCGGACACGGCCGGAACGCCGATGCGCACCGACATGCACTACCGGATCGCGAGCGTGACGAAGACGTTTCGGACACGGCGGGTCGATCGCCGGCTACAACGACATGGTGTCTTACCTTCTCCGGCAGCAGGCGACCGTGGTGGTGATGGCCAACGAAGCCGGCGACGACACGGCGCCCGCGACGGCCCTCTGGGACAAGATCGTCAAGCAGCTCTACCCCGGGAGCTTGCCCACGTGGTCCTGATGCGAGACCGACCAGAACCGTGGTTGCGACCTCACGCCGCAACCACGGTTCTGGTCGGTCTCGCATCGCCTCGCCCACTACCTGGGAAGGAGGGTGAAGACCTGGCGAGGGCGGAGTTCGCGCTCGTCGTAGGTGAAGTCCACGCCCGCGTTCTTCGCGGTGGCGAAGGACGCGGTGAGGGCTTCCTCGGACTCCCACCGACCGGTGGAGACGACGGCGTCGCCGTCGCTGGTGATCCAGCATTCGACGGCCAGGCATCCCGGCGTCTGCCGGATGGCCTCGACGGCATTCTGGACACGGGCGATGAAATCCTCGAAATACGTGGGCTGCGGGTAGTGGAGAGCGACTAGACCGACTGTCATCCCACTGCCTCCCTTCGAATATACGATGGCGTATAGGACGATGTTAGCCCTCATATACGGTTGCGTATAGACGGTGGGAGAGGTGAGGGGAGACACATCGTGGGCGCTACTCGCACGCCGCGGGCCAAGTGGATCGAGGAGGGGTTGCGGGCGCTGGCCGCCGGCGGCCCGGACGCCGTCCGCGTCGAGAGCCTCGCCCAGGCGCTCGGCGTCACCAAGGGTGGGTTCTACGGGCACTTCACCGACCGCAACGCGCTGCTGGAGGAAATGCTCGACACCTGGGAACGCGAGAGCGTCGACGAGGTGCTCGACCGAGTCGAGCGCGAGGGCGGCGATGCGCGGACGAAAATCCGCCTGGCCGGCCGGCTGACCCTCTCCAGCGACCGCCTGCTGCCGATAGACCTAGCCGTGCGCGACTGGGCACGACGCGACGAGGCGGTCGCCGAGCGCCTGCGCCGCGTCGATAACCGCCGCATGGAACTCCTGCGCGAGATGATCGGCACATTCTGCTCAGACCCGGACGAGGTCGAGGCCCGCAGCATCCTCGCCTTCTGCCTGGCGATCGGTAACCACTTTCTCGCCGCCGACCACGGCAACCGGACCCGCTCCGAAGTCGTCGCCCGCGCCGGCGATCTCCTGCTCGACCACCACAATCGCTGACCGTCTTAGGCACCCGCGCCAGCTGGGCCTCGGCGGCCTAGCGCAGTGAGCCCATCGGGCACCCGATCAGATCGTGGGTCGCGCGGGCGAGGTGGGGTGGTCGGCGAAGCAAGCATCGAGCCAACAAGGGGGACACGTCTCACCTTCACACCCGATCACTCAATGAGATCAACCGGACATGACTGTCCACAATGGGCTCTCGCGAAGGTAGCTGCGGCGCTGGCCGAGTACGAGCCGACGCGGCCTCTTTCCGGCGTATTCGGTCCCCACTCCTTGCCTGTCGGCGCGCTCCTCCCTCCCCCTCCTCCCGGCCCTGCGCACCTGCGGGCCTGCTAGCTAGGCGTGCGGGCGCGGCCGAGGATGTGGGTGTGGGGCGGGACGAACCGCAGCGGTGCGTAGGAGAAGCGGTCGAGCTGCTCGATGTGGAAACCCGCCGCGCGGATCACCGCGGCGGTGTCCCGGTTGGGGTGACAGCCGCCACCCAGGCGGGACCACAGTGGCGTGATGGCGTCCTGCACAAGCCCGAGCCAGGGGTTGTCGGACCGCACGTGCTCGAAGAAGCGCAACTGGCCACCCGGCCGCAGAACCCGGCGGATCTCCGCCAGCGCCCCTGCGGCATGGGGCACCGAGCACAGCACGAGCGAGGCCACCGCGGCATCGAAGGTCCCGTCCGAGGCGGGCAGCGCATCGGCGTGTCCGGCCACCACCCGTACCCGCACCGCAGCCGTTGCGGCGGCCTCCTCGGCCAGCGCGCGCAACCGATCCTCCGGTTCGACGGCGAGGACCTCGGTGACAGTGGCGGGATAGTGGCCGAAGTTCAGGCCGTTACCGGCGCCGACCTCGATCACCCGCCCGGACAACCTCGCCAGTGCCCGATCCCGATGCTCCGCAGTGCCCCGCTGCTCGGACTCGACGCTGATCCGCTCATACATCCGAGCAAAGCGGGGGTGCTGGAACGCCGAGAGATCGCACATCGGTGGCATCCCCTTCCGCTTCACCCCTGGTGGTCAAGGACGGGCAGCGCCGCGCCAGGAACCCACAGCAACCCGCCCTGCGCGACACCGACCTGGTGCCACCCATCGTGCACCCCCACTACACGTGATACATACCCCGAGCGGGTATAGATTCCAGGGCGTCTAAAGTGTCCGTTGTGATGAGGAATCTGAGCCGGTGAGAGGTGCGGTGGACGGGGTGACCGGCGTGATTGCGTCGGTCGCGGCCCGCCCCGCGCTGGCTCCGCCCTGCTGGTGACGCTGTGCGTATTCCGGACGTGACAGGGACCCGTTGCCCGGGACTGGCAAAAACCCGGTCGACCACGGTCCCTCGTTCACCCTGCGCGGCGCATTATCGCGCACCGTCCGGAAGATCACTGACTCTCATGCCCACTCGTTCACCCGCGCGCGCCCGTCGCGCGCTCCTCCTGATCGCTCTGGCTGCCGTGGTCGGCCTTGCCACAGCCGCCTGCGGCGGTGACTCGTCCCCCGTGCCGCCCCCAGGTGACCCTGGAATGCCGGGCATGGATCACACCATGCCCGCCGGGGACGGCTTGGCCTCCTCAGCGTCGGGATTTCGGTTCACCACGACCACGGCGACATTACCGGCTGAGCAGCCCACCCCGTTCCGTTTCCAGATCCAGGCGGCCGACGGCGCACCGGTCACGGCGTACGAGCCGGATCAGACCAAGCTTATGCACTTCTATCTGATCCGTTCCGACCTGACCGGCTTCCAGCACATCCACCCGGAGCCGGCCGGTGACGGAACCTGGACCGCCCCGGTGCGGGCGCTGCACCCCGGGTCCTACCGGGTCTACGTCTCGTTCATCGCCAAGAACGGCTCCGGCGCGGCGGTGCCGCTCGTGCTCAGTGATCGAGTCACGGTCGCGGGCACGGCCGCGACAACACCCCTGCCGCCCGCGTCGACCACCACTCAGGTCGACGGCTACACCCTGACTCTGACCAGAGACACCACGACCGGTAGGGGCGGCATGCTCACCGTCACGGTGTCCCACGACGGCACGCCGGTCACCGACCTCCAGCCCTACCTGGACACCTACGCACATCTGACCGCCTTCCACGAAGGCGATCTCGCTTTCGCCCACCTGCATCCCGAAGGCACGGCCGACGCAGGCCACGGCGGCCCGACCCTGTCGTTCCACACCGAACTGCCGCACCCCGGCAACTGGCGACTGTTCGTGCAGTTCCAGACCGCAGGGACACTGCACACCGCGGCGATCACTCTCGCCGCCTGAGCGGTGTGGCGTGGGTTGACACCGGCGGTTACAGTGGTCTCTCAATACCATCCAGGGGTATTAAGGAGGTGGTTGATGTGACCGCTATCGGACACGCGTTGGCGCTAGCGGGGTCGATGACCTGGGGGATCCTGTGGGCGTTGATCCTGGGGTTCGCGCTGTCGGCGGTGGTGCAGGCGGTGGTACGCAGGTCCACGATCGTGCGGCTGCTCGGCGATGATCGGCCGCGCACGCTCGCGGTGGCGTCCGCGTTGGGTGCGGCGTCCTCGTCGTGCCGGTGGCCTTCGAGATCGGCTCGACGAACCTGGTGATCGAGCTGGGTGTCATCATGGCGCTGCTGTTGGGCTGGCAGTTCACCGCGGCCGAGTTCGTCGGCGGCCCGATCATGATCGTGCTGCTGGCGCTGCTGTTCCGGCTGTTCGTCCGTCAGCAGTTGATCGAGAAGGCACGTGAGCAGGCTGACAAGGGTCTGGCCGGCTCCATGGAAGGCCACGCGGCGATGGGGCGGCGATCCTGCGGGATCTGGTGATCGGCCTGCTCATCGCGGGAGCGATCGGCGCCTGGGTGCCCGACTCCTTCTGGCGCAGCTTCTTCCTCACCGACCACCCGGTTCTCTCGGCATTGTGGGGGCCGATCGTCGGTCCGATCGTGGCGATCGTGAGCTTTGTCTGTTCGATCGGCGATGTGCCGCTGGCCGCGGTACGGTGGAACGGCGGTATCAGCTTCGGCGGCGTGATCGCGTTCATCTTCGCCGACCTGCTGATCCTGCCGATCCTCACCATCTACCGGAAGTATTACGGAACGAGGATGGCCCTGGTGCTGCTGGGGACCTTCTACGTCGCCATGGTCGGCGCTGGCTACCTCGTGGAACTACACGACCTGGCTCGACATCGCCTTTCTCATCCTCGCCACTGTGCTCGTCGTGCGATTCGTGCGCACCGGCGGGATGTCGATGCTGCGCATGATGGGTGGCGCCCCGAGTGAAGACCATCAACACGAGCACGCGTAGACAGGTGGTGACGTCACCACGTTCATGGCTGGGTGAACTACCGGGACAGCAGGTGCGGAGCAACTACGTGGTCGTAGTGCGTCCTGTTCGCGGGGAAGACGGTCGAGACGGGGTCAGCGCTGCGTTATCATCGGTGAGCGCAGTGTATCCGGGTCCCCGGGCGCCAGGTGGTCGTCGCCAGTGATACTACGTAGTGAACTCGCGTTTCTCTCCGTAACGGTGCATGTGTTGATTCACGCCAGGTGTGAGCGGGCTCGACCCAGGCACTGTGCGGGCCGCGCCGTAGCGGTGTCTCACGGCCTGCGCTCACGCTCGAAAACTGGCGTTCACCAGCGACGACGTGGATCGGACGACGGCTGGGCGAGCCCGTGCGCGTCACGCGGTAGGGAGGCGGAGCCGGTGGAACCTCGGTAACGGCTCGCCGCTGACTCGGTAGTCGAGAAATCGGCTTCACGGCTAGGTGGTGGAAGGAGAAGTTACGTGGCGAATTGATGTTGTCAGGTGGGCTTTTCCTCGCCATTGTATGTATTAGCCGAATCGGCGACGGGGTCGATCGGGGTGTTCTGTTATCGGCCCGCTGGGGGCCACTTCGAGGAGGATTCGAGATGTCTGACGCATTGAGCTTTGTTGAGATCGACGGGCAGCACGTGGAACTGCTCCCGGCCCGCACCGTCCTGTCCCTGTTCTCGGCTGGCTGCGGCTGCGGCGGCGGCCACCACGGTGGGGGCGGCGGCGACGGTGGGGTCGGCGGCAACGGTGGCACCGGCCGGGGTGGCATCGGCGTCAACCTCCTGAACATCGCCCTGCTGGGCGACCAGACCAACAGCGCCGGTAACGGCTTCGGCGGCGCGGGCGGCAGCGCTAACGGCGGCAACGCCTGAGCGAACGACGGCTCACTGTGAGCTGGTGATCATCGACGGTGCCGTTGGCTAGGGAACGGCACCGGAATAGCCGGTGGCAAAGCTCAGCGCGGTACTGGGGCAGCCGACTCCCCCCAGTCGTGCAGTACCGTCGCGCGATCACGTGATCGACTGAGCAATGCCGTCGGCGCTGGAGGGGCGAGCGCAGTGCGCTCGCCCCTCCAGCCATGTCGTGGATGCACGGGCATGACTGCACGACGGGGATGGCCCCACGCCGAGAGTCAGGGGCCGATGCCGGCGCAGGGGCGGCTGCGCATTTCGGCGACGTAGTCTTCTGGGGCACCGGCAGCCTCGGCGGCGTCGGCGACGACGCCGAGGTAGCGCGCCGAGGGCAGCCCGCCTTCGTAGGCGTCCAGCACGTAGAGCCAGGCCAGCGCCGAGCCGTCCAGGGTGTGTACCCGCAGCCGCAGCTTCTTGTGCAGCCCGAAATCCTCGCCTTCCCAGCGGTCGAGCAGTTTCTCGTCCTCCGGGGTCACGTCGTAGATCACGACGAATACCTGAGAGGCCGGGTCTTCGACAACGGTGGCCAGCGCCCCCTCCCAGCCGAAGTCCTCGCCGCCGAACGTCAGCCGCCACCCGATCAGCCACCCGGTCATCGCCATCGGCGAGTGCGGCGCGCGCTGCATCATCTGTGTGGGATCCATGTTGGACCCATAGGCGGCGTAGAGCGGCACGCGCGATAGCGTAGCCGCCGCATGATGTGCCCCAGCGTTCCCGCCGCCGTTGTCGGCTACGCCCTGCTCAAGGGCGTGCACTGAGCGTGTTGGGCTTGAGGCAACCTTCGTTGTGCCCATGCGTCTTCAAAGGTGTGAGGGACGGCATGAGGAGGTTGTGATGCGGATCGTCGTCTGTGGGCTGATCGCTGGCGCGGCCCTGCTGGGTCCTGTCCCGGTAGCCATGGCTGACGAGCCGGCCAATACCACCAGCGCGGGCCCGACCAGCGCGGACAGTCAAGCGGCGCCGCAGGCTGAGGTGAGCATGCTGGCGGTGTCGCTCACCGTGGGCGGCGCGGTCGCCATGGCCGGGTCTGGCATGGCGCTGGTGCTCACCCGGCGCCGTACGGTCAGCCGTCGATCCAGTTAGTCGACCCAGTTGAGGGTCCGGGTGACCGCCTTGCGCCACTGGGCGTAGAGGTCCTCGCGTCGCCCCGGGACCATCGTCGGCTCCCACCGCCGGTCCACCGCCCAGTTGGTCCGGATCTCCTCCGGTCCGGACCAGAACCCGACCGCCAGGCCGGCGGCGTAGGCGGCGCCCAACGCGCTGGTCTCGCTGGTCACGGGGCGGAGCACCGGGACGCCCAGGATGTCGGCCTGGAACTGCATGAGTAGCTCGTTGCCCACCATCCCGCCATCGACCTTGAGCGAGGTCACCGGAACCCCGGAATCGGCATTCATCGCGTCGAGCACCTCGCGGGACTGGAACGCGGTGGCTTCCAGCACCGCCCTGGCCAGGTGCCCCCGGTTGATGTACCGGGTCAGGCCGACGAGGGCACCCCGGGCGTCGGGGCGCCAATGCGGGGCGAACAGCCCGGAGAAGGCCGGCACGAAGTAGGCCCCGCCGTTGTCCTCGACGGTAGCCGCCAGGTGCTCTATCTCCGCCGCCGAGGAGATCATGCCCAGGTTGTCCCGCAACCACTGCACCAGCGACCCGGTGACCGCGACCGAACCCTCCAGCGCGTACACCGCGTCCCGGGTCCCGATCTGGTAGCACACCGTGGTGAGCAGTCCATGTCGGCTGCGCACCTTCTCGGTGCCGGTGTTGAGCAGCATGAAGTTACCGGTGCCGTAGGTGTTCTTGGCCTCCCCGACGGACAGGCAGGCCTGCCCGAACGTGGCCGCCTGCTGGTCACCGAGGATGCCGGCGATGGGCACCCCGGCCAGCGCCGCGGGCTCCCGGACTGTGCCGTACACCTCCGACGACGAGCGGATCGGCGGCAGCATCGACACCGGGACGCCCATCTCCTCGGCGATGCCCTCGTCCCAGCACAGCGTGTCCAGATCCATCAGCAGGGTCCGGGAGGCGTTGGTGGCGTCGGTCACGTGCAGGCCGCCGGTCATGTTCCACAGCAACCAGGTGTCGATGGTTCCGAAGCACAGCTCGCCGCTCCGTGCCCGCTGCCGGGCACCGGCTACCTGGTCCAGCATCCACCGGATCTTGGGGCCGGAGAAGTACGTGGACAGTGGCAACCCGGTGCGGTGCTGGTAGCGGCCGACGCCGGTGGACCCGCCGAGCTCGGCGCACAGTCGGTCGGTGCGGGTGTCCTGCCACACGATCGCGTTGTGCACCGGCTCGCCACTGCGCCGGTCCCACACCACAGCGGTCTCCCGCTGGTTGGCGATGCCCACCGCGGCGATGTCACCTGCGGTCAGGCAGGCCTTGGCCAGCGCTCCGGCTACGACGTCCTTGGTGTTCGCCCATATCTCACGCGGGTCGTGCTCCACCCAGCCGGCGTGGGGGAAGTACTGCCGGTGCTCCCGCTGCTCCGCGCTGACCACCCGGCCGTCATGGTCGAACACCATGCAACGGGTGGACGTGGTGCCCTGGTCGATCGCCGCGACGTACTGGCTCATCAACCCCGCACGCTAGCGGGTTCCCCCGTGAGTTGCCCACGCTCCCCCTCTCATCTCGTGGGTCCTCCAATCCCTCCTAGCGCGGCGGCCGCGGGCCCGACACAGGCCATTGGTGCTGCCGTGCTTGTGCCGAAGCGGCAGGCCACTGCCGTGAGCTTGATACTGATGAAATCTGTGATCTGCGCTCCGAAGTTGATCGGTTGGCCTAATATCGTGATATCGCTGACGGTGAATCCTTTATCTGCGGGGACTTCGTATACGGCCCGCACCGGGTGTTCCGCATCACCTCTGAGGTACGTCCAGTACATTTTCGGGTCCGAGCCGTCCGGTGTAGCCCAACCATTTGTGGCCAGATCCTTGAAGTAGAGACCCACGGGGTTGCTCAATGCGAGGTCGGCCTTCAGGCGCGCGATACCGTTGACCACACCCCCGATGTGTGGGTCGCTGTTTCGTTGCGGTACGCCGTACTGTGCACACTCGACCAGCTCCTGCTCGGCGGTGAGCTCTCGGCCGTTCTTGACGCGGACGATGCTCGCGGCGGCGGAGAGCTCGATCTCGGCGCTCAGCGTATTCGCGCTCTGGACGAGGTGCATGGCACCGTCGGTGGTCGTGCTGTTCCATCTGTTTCGAGGGATGTAGCGGCCGGAGGCGTCGAAGAGATCGTTTTTCTGAACCGCGGGGTTCACGAACTCCTGGTACAACTGCACCACTGTGTCGGGTTGTGTCTGCGCCAGCAGCTCCCAGTATTCCGGACCCTCGCAGGTGAAGGTGACTCGTGTGATCTTTCCGTCGGCGCGCCGTGTGACGCTCCACTCGCAGTATTCGTCCTGGACGTCTCGGGAGGAGTCTGCTCGCCTCCATCGCTGGCGATCGGAGACGGAGTTGATTTTCACCACTCTCGGGAAGGCGGTCCAGCTCGCTTCCTGGAACTTGGCGTCGTCGGCGGTGTCTGTTTTTGTCAGGTTGTAGTACTGGGCTCGGGGGCTGTCGTTCGAGTGGTCGGTGCGGCCGGCGATCGCGGTGTCTACCGCGTCGGAGATGAAGGTGCTCCATTGCTTCCGACCCGGTTGATCAAGATCCGACAGGCCGCCCGGCGGGTCGAACTGTGACAGTGGCATGAGGGGCTCCTTGGAAGAAGAAACGAGGCATCACTCGGTGCGGATCTTTTCTCGAATCGTGCCGTCTGATTGCATCCGCAACAACGGTGCTTCACGCGGGACGTTGGTCACCGGCAACGTCAGCGAAAACTCGTTCAACCGCATGGTCTTGAACTCGCGACGTCGGGATTCGGCTAACCGGACGTAATCATCGAAGCCCCGAGCTGTCGCGATACGCGTCGACACGGCAGTCATATAGCCTTCGATTCTCGCGGCGAACTTGTTCGGCCAGTCGGAGTCTGCGAGTTCCCAGTTCGCGCGGAACTCCGCCTCTGGGGTGCCTGCCTGCTGACTGGCCGCGCCGGTGATAATGGCGTCTGCGATCTGCTGTGACAATCCACCACCTGCGATGTCGAGCCTGGCTTCGGTTGGCACGTACTGGAGGAGCTTCGCGCGGGCCCCACTGAACACGGGATTGGGGAAGTCGACCATGAGGACGCTCGCGGCGAAGTGCGCTGTGAGGATCTGGCGACTCACCATCTGATTGACGACGTCGATATCCTCAAACGCCACTTCGGGGACCATGAAGGCGAAGAAGGTATCTCCTTTCTGTGTGAACTCGCCTTGAATCAGAGCGAAGTCGTAGCGGACGAGACTGTCGGCATAGAGTTCGGCTGCCACCACGGGAGGGGTGAAGTCGTCGCGAAGCGGGATGTTCAGGCCATCGATAAGGCCGTTGTTGTTGAACCAGAAACCCAGTGGTGGGGTCAACCCCGCTGAGTGGTCCGCCACGGCCACCGTGCTGGTCGTAGTCGAGCTCGCCAGATTCACGGTGGTTGTGGTGCACAACTGACGGAGCAGCCGGTCAACATGTTTGATCTGACCCGCGCCGGCAATGGTGTGCTTGAGACGGGCGGTAGTCCATCGCGCTATCCCATCACGGACTATGCTCTCGAGGCTCTCCGCGCCAGACAAATTCTGATAGAGGATCTTCTGTCGCAGCGGGTCGTTCTCATCGAGCAGGATAGTGGCGTTCTGGGACTGCCAGTTCATCCACGGCTGCTTCAGCTCCTTCATGACGAGGCTGCCGTTGATATGGCTGTCAAACGGACCGTTACCGCGCGACGGCGGAGCGAGGGCGTGGTAGGAGTTTCCGGCCCAAACCCACGCCCCACCGAGTCGCATATAGTAGTTGAACAACTCGGCCCGGTCATCCCACGCGGCGACCTGCAGAAAAACGGTGTGCGGGTCACCGATCGCGCTGGTGCTGATGAGCAGGTCAGCGCGGGACGACCGGCTACGGACGATCGCGAAACGCATATCACGGGCCAGGGATGCGGTCTGCGCGGGCGGTATCTGCCCGGCCTCACTGATCAAGAACGACGACTGCTCCGGCAAGATGCCCTTCGCGTTGAGCTCGACGAGTAGCGCGTCCACGGTGAGGGGGAAGACGCCTCCTTCGAGCAACTGGGCCATGGGGTCGCTGAGCGTGCTCAGCTCGGACGGTGTCATCTCGGTGAACGTCGAGTCGATTCCCACGATGAACCGGTACAGGGTCGACGGCTGCAACGTTGCCGCGGTCATGCCGCCGGCAGGCTCGGCGGTGACAAGCGCGCGAGGAGTTTCTTCTGGCCACGCGGTGGCTCGTCGGCCGGGTTCGATGTTCGCCCACTGGCTCATGAGAAGCTCCTTGAGATGGAATGCGTGGCTCTCGCGAGGTCCTCCGGCGCTGCTGATTCAGTGGCGGGCCGTGAAGTGGGCGGTCACGGTAGCGGCGGGTAGTGCGGTGGCGTAGACGGCAGCGTCGGCGACGCTGCCGGCGAGGAAGTTGACCCCGCTCTGCAGAACCCCGATTCGCAACCCCGGTGCGGAGGTGAGTGGTTGGGTGCCGCCGTGGCTGGTGGCGACCTGGGCGCCGTCGAGGTAAAGAGTCAAGGTTCCGGTGGCCTGGGTTCTGGTGAACACCAGGTGGTGCCAGGTGCCGTCGCCCAGGCCGGGGGCGGAGTGCAGGGAGGTGTCTGGGTTGCCGGTGCCGGCCCAGACTGCTCCGGTGGCGTCCAGCGAGGTGCCGAAGTCGTCGACCACGCCGGGGACCTCGGCGTCGAGCAGCCCGGCTCCCTGCCACCACTGGGTGATGGCAGTGCCGACGCCGCCGCCGTGGGTGGCGAACCACAGTTCAAGACTGAAGTCGTTGCGCACGTCGCGGGGCAGCAGAACGTACTGATCTATCCCGTTGAGGGTGACCGCGGTGGCGGTGCCGGGGCCGGCGGCGCCGAGGTGGGGGCGGTTGTAGTAGCTGCCGTGGTGGTCCCCGACGATGTCGAAGGCGACGGTGCCGCTGGTTTCGGCCAGCGGCCAATAGGCGACCAGCCCCGCGGTGTTCACCACGGTCTGGGTGTAGGCGTCCGGTGGGACGGCGGCGGTGGGAGCGGCGGCCAGGTGTACCCAGCGGGCGACCGACGGGACCCGATCGGTGTCGGTGAGGAAGAGCATGTACCAGCCGGGTGGGGCCAGGTTGGGTTCACCGGTGACCTGGACCTGGACGGTGGTGCCGCCCTGGGCGGTGATGGGTAGATCCACCAGGCGTTGGCTGGTGTTGAACGAGTGGGTGGTCGCTCCGGGGCGGATCAGGCTGGCCCACCGGATGGTGCCGGCGTCCGGAGTGGTGATGTCGACTGTCTGGCCGTAACGCCACTCGGTCGGTACCGCGTCGATGGCCGGCCGTGGCCCGCGGGACAGGTAGGGCGGGGAGTAGATCTCCATCCTCAGTTCTTCGTGGGGATCCGGGGGCACCCAGTTCACTTGGTGGCCCTGGTCGGGGTTGCCGCTGGCGGTGATGACCCGCCCATCGGGCAGCAGCAGCGCCACCGAGTGGTACATCCGGGTCACCGATGCTTCAGCGGCCTGGATCCAGCCCCGCTCCGGGTGCGCGGGGTCGAAGATCTCGGCGTGGTTGGTGGCCACCGAGGAGTCCTCCCCACGGGCCGAGCCGCCGGTGACCAGCACGGTGCGGTCGGGTAACAGGGTGGCGTTGGGGTGCTTGCGGGGCGAATTGAGCGGCGCCACCGGCTGGTAAGCCGGCGCCGGCTGGGTGAAGTCGATGACATCCACATCGGCGATGGCGTTACCGCCCCCCGGAGCCCCACCGATGATCATCACTTTCTGATCCTGAGCGGGCGGGAGCAGTACGCTGGCGCACTGGTCTCGGGCATCGACCCGGGTGAGGCCCGGGACCGGTGTGATGGTGGCTGGGCTGCGGGTCAGGTCCAGTCGCAGCGGGGCGGTGGGCCCATCGTCCATGTGGCCGCCGGCGTAGAACACCGACCCATCGGCAAGCAGGTAAAGGTGTGCATACAACGGCAGGCCCCCGAACCCGGGAGGCAGGGCCAGCAGCTGCCAGTAGTCGGCCGCCGGGAAGAAGCTCTCCGCCGTGGTGTTACGCGTCCCCAGGGCGCTCTCGTCCTGCCCGGCGGTGGCCAGCACCCGTCCATCCCCCAAGATGATCACGCTGGGGTACCAACGGCCGTGCGCCATCGGCCGCACCACCGCCCACTGTTGCGTGACCGGGCTGAACACCAGGGTGTCCGCCCGCCCGGCGAACTGCGTGCCGCTACCCGGGTAACCTTGGGTGCCGCCAGTGGACAGCACCCGGCCGTCGGCCAGCAGGGTCTCCCCGCCACAGAAGAGATCCAGCACCCTGCCCTGGGCATCGCGCGGGGTGGCCGGATGGGAGAAACCCGCGCCCGGGGGTGAGCTGACCGTGGGATCCCACACCACGCTGGTCCAGAACTCCAATGCCGTGTTACCGAAGTTCGGGTCCGCGAAACGCACCGCGCTGTTACCGGAGCCGGCCGCGAAGAGCACTTTTCCGGTGGGCAGCAGCACCGCATGCACCGCCAGCACCTCGGACAGGAACGGCAACACCTGCCAACTCCCCAGCCCCGCGGCATCCTGGGCAGCTGCACGTTGTCCCACCGCCACCCCGGAGCCGACCGCTGGAGCGCTCGCCGACGGCAACGGACGTCGATCCGGCTGGACCTGCGGCTGCGCGGTCATGGAATCTCCTCACCCCTGTGACGTTGCTCGTCACCATGAGGAGTCCGCGCACTGCCGTGCTGATACATCACGTTGGTGGTCTGCCCGATGCGTGACGACGGGGCCGCGAGAACGCGACGGCTGAATTCGCTTCTATCACAAGCGGTGCACACTGTCGTGCCGGACTGGGGCCGAGTTAGTGTCGCCGTGGTGGTCGACAGGGTAATTTCACGGGTCCATATGTCACCGGTCACGGTACGGTTTCTCCCCTGAGAAGCGAACGAAAACGGAACTGTGCACGTTGACGAACGCACGTCGCGGAGCGGCCCTCAGAAATCCCGGCTGCACGTGCACATGGCGCGCCACTGGCACGTGCAGCTCCGCAACCGCAGCTGCACGTGCATATAGCTGGTCGTTATCCGGTCTGAGGTGCGAGATTTTTCCACGATATGGGACGGCTCGACAGTCGGCGGTCTCCATAATTGTACCACAATTCTACTGAAATAAACTCACAGTAGAAATAAGCTCACTGTAAGGGTTGACCAAATGTGTCGGGTGGGTTAAGGATTGTTTCAGGCGTGCTGCGGGCAGGGATGATCTCCACACTTCGGTCGGAGCCGCAGGTCGATCACTAATGCTGCGGCGCGTCCGTATCAATGGCCAGTGGTCAACTAACCAATGCATCAGGGAGCTAATGTGACGTCACAGACCGGCCGACAGCAGTCCAGCACAGATGAGGGAGGAGGCCAGAGCCAGCGCTACCAGGACGAGCGGGCTCTCGTTGACCTGACGGTCCGCGAGTTGCAGCGGGACCTCCAGCGAGTGGAAGACCAGGCTCGTATGGCCCAGCAGGATGCCCAGA
>JBOHFI010000050.1:0-38240 GCA_050699595.1 Pseudonocardiaceae bacterium
CGCATTCCCACTCACGGGCGTCTCATAGCGACGCTATGAGACGCTCCACCCGCTCGTCTACAGCGCGGAACGGGTCTTTGCACAGCACGGTGCGCTGGGCTTGATCGTTGAGCTTGAGGTGCACCCAGTCGACGGTGAAGTCGCGGCCCGCCGCCTGAGCAGCGGCGATGAAGTCGCCACGCAGCTTGGCTCGGGTGGTGGCGGGCGGGGTGTCCTTAGCGGCCTCGATCTCGCCGTCGTCGGTCACCCGGTCGACCAGCGCCTTGCGCTGGAGCAGATCGAACAGCCCGCGGCCGCGGCGGATGTCGTGGTAGGCAAGGTCCAACTGAGCGATCCGCGGGTTGGACAGGTCCATCCGATGCTTGGCTCGGTAGCGCTCCACCAACCGGTGCTTGATCGCCCAGTCGATCTCGCGATCGATCAGGCTGAGATCCTGCTGCTCCACAGCGCACAGCGTGCGGTCCCACAGCTCCAGCACCCGGCCGGTCAGCGGATCCGACCCGCGGCGAGCGACGTGATCCGCGGCGCGCGCGTAGTACTCCCGCTGGATCTCCAACGCGGAGGCCTCGCGGCCGCCGGCCAGCCGTACCTCGCGCCGGCCGGTGAGGTCGTGACTGATCTCACGAATCGCCCGGATCGGGTTGTCCAGGGTGAAATCGCGGAACGCGACACCCTCCTCCAGCATCTCCAAGACCAGATTGGCGGTACCCACCTTGAGTAACGTGGTCACCTCGGACATGTTCGAATCGCCGACGATCACGTGCAGGCGGCGGTACCGCTCGGCGTCGGCGTGCGGCTCATCCCGGGTGTTGATGATCGGGCGGGAGCGGGTGGTCGCCGAGGAGACCCCCTCCCAGATGTGCTCAGCCCGCTGCGACAGGCAGTACACCGCGCCCCGCGGTGTCTGGAGCACCTTGCCCGCGCCACAGACCAGTTGCCGGGTGACCAGGAAGGGCAGCAGCACATCGGCGATCCGGGAGAACTCGCCCGCACGAGCCACCAGATAGTTCTCGTGGCAGCCGTAGGAGTTACCCGCGGAGTCGGTGTTGTTCTTGAACAGGAAGATGTCTCCGCCGATGCCCTCGTCGGCCAGCCGCCGCTCGGCATCCACCAGGAGGTCCTCGAGGATCCGCTCGCCTGCCTTGTCGTGGGTCACCAGCTGGGTCAGGTTGTCGCACTCGGCGGTGGCGTACTCCGGGTGTGAGCCCACGTCGAGGTAGAGCCGGGACCCGTTGCGCAGAAAGACGTTGGACGAGCGACCCCACGAGACAACCCGGCGGAACAGATAGCGGGCGACCTCGTCCGGTGACAGCCGGCGCTGGCCATGGAAGGTGCAGGTGACCCCGAACTCGGTCTCAATGCCGAAGATCCGTCGCTGCATGCCTTCCAGCCTAGGCCGCTGTGGCCACCCTGGAGGCCCTCCGTACGGGCTCACTTAGGCTGCGCCAGTGCGGAATTGGCTGCGCCGAGTAGCGCAAGACGTGAACCGGATCGACCGGGAGCTGGTGCGCCGCAGCGCGGTCATCCCGCGATGGCCTGCGGACACCGGTCTGAGGGGACTCACCACGGCCGCGAACCACAGCCTGCTGTGGTTCGCGGTGGCTGCGGTACTGGCCAGCCGTAAGGGCGCAAACCGGCGCGCCGCGCTGCGCGGCGTGGTGGCCATCGGTGGGGCCAGCCTCGCCATCAACGCGCTGGCCAAACCCTTGCTGCCACGCCGGCGGCCGGCCTACGAGGACCTCTCCGTGGCGCGTCGGCTGGCGGTGCGGAATCATCCGACATCGTCGTCGTTCCCCTCTGGGCATGCCGCGTCGGCGGCGGCGTTCGCCACCGCGGTGACAATGGAAAACCCCACGGCGGGCCTGGCCGTAGCACCGATCGCGGCGGCGGTCGCCTACTCCCGGGTGCACACCGGGGCGCACTGGCCTTCCGACGTGGCGGCCGGGATGGTGATGGGCACCGGCATCGCGCTGGCGACCCGGCGGTGGTGGCCGCTGCGGGTCGGCGAATCCGCCGAGAGCAGGTACCAGGCGCGGGTGCCCGCCCTGCCCGACGGCGAAGGTCTGGTCATACTGATCAATCGCAGCTCGGGAACCGACGGCGAGCACCCCGGTGCGGAGCTGGCCACCGCATGGCCAACGGCCCGGCAGGTGTTCACTGAGCCGAGTCGGGATCTGACCGAGCAGCTGGAGGAGGAGCTGGACGGCGCCGAGGTTCCGGTGAGTGCGCTGGGGGTGGCCGGTGGCGACGGCACGGTGGCTGCGGTGGCGGCGGTGGCCGCCGGCCGGGGGTTGCCGCTGGTGGTGGTGCCAGCCGGCACGCTGAACCATTTCGCTCGCGACGTCGGAGTGGCCGAGCTGCCCGACGCCGTCGAGGCGGTGCGCGACGGCAGTGCCATGACGGTGGACCTAGGAGCGGTGCGGGTCGACGGTGGGCAGCCACACTGGTTCCTCAACACCGCCAGCCTCGGCGGATACCCGGACCTGGTACAGCTGCGGGAACGCAGCGAATCACGCTGGGGCAAATGGCCGGCAGCCGCCATTGCGCTGATCCGGGTACTCCGGGAATCAGATCCGCTGGTGACGTGCATTGACGGCACTGCGCGCAAAGTGTGGCTGGTGTTCGTGGGCAACGGGCTCTACCGGCCGCGCGGCTTCGCCGCCGGGTCCCGGCACCGGCTGGACTCCGGATTGATCGACGTCCGTTACATCCGCGCCGACATGCGGCTGTCCCGGACCCGGTTCCTGATCAGTGCGCTAGCCGGTGCACTGAAGCACAGCCGCACCTACGTCCAGCGGGAGGGAGCTGAGCTGCGGGTCGACATCCTCGGGGAGCCTGTCGCGCTGGCCGTTGACGGCGAGGTAATGGCGCAGGGCCGCCGTTTCGTGTTCTGCACCCAACCCGCTGCGCTGAGAGTCTACCGCCCGGACCCGGAGGGTTGAGGAACTCCCGCAGGCAGTTGCCCTGGAATCAGGTGACGACGCTGGGCCCATCGTCGGCGGGTGCCCCATCTGTGCCATCGGCGTCCGTACCGGCATCCGGCGGTGGGTCAGCGGGGCCCTCGGCGCTGGTCAGTAGCGCGGACAGCGCCGTCCCGGTGATGCGGCGGAAGGCTCGGCGCGGCCGAGACCGGTCCAGGACCGCGACCTCGAGCTGGCCGACACCCAGGGTACGCGTGCCGGCCCCGTTGACGCTGGTGGAGACCGAGCTCAGGGCCGCCACCGCAGCGGCGACGGCTTCGGCGGTGTCCATCTCCTGCCGGAAGGACTCCTTGAGCGCCGTGGAGATGACGTCGGCCTGGCCGCCCATCACGACGAAGTCCGGCTCATCGCCGATCGAGCCGTCGTAGGTCAGGTGGTAGAGCTGGTCCGAGTCCGGGTCGGCGCCCACCTCGGCGACGCACAGCTCCACCTCGAAGGGCTTCTGCTGCTCCGAGAAGATCGTCCCGAGAGTCTGCGCGTAGGCGTTGGCCAGGGCCCGCCCGGTCACATCACGCCGGTCGTAGGAGTAGCCGCGGACGTCGGCGTGCCGGATCCCGGCTTGGCGGAGGTTCTCGTACTCGTTGTAGCGACCGACGGCGGCGAAGCCGATCCGATCGTAGATCTCCGACACCTTGTGCAGGGCGGTGGACAGGTTCTCGGCGACGAACAGCACCCCGAGTGAGTAACTGAGCACGACGACACCGCGGCCCCGGGCGATGCCCTTGCGAGCGAGCTCCGAGCGGTCGCGCATGACCTGCTCGACCGAGGCGTAGAACGGCATCGTCACAGCGGAAACTCCTGGGTGGCGGCGGATTCAGTGGGAAGGGCGAGGGACAGTATCTCATGTGACAGCCTGTCGCGCGCCAGTTACCCGCCGTACCCGAACATGATGCCCGGACCGCTCAGGTGGCCTGTCACTGGCCGCCTTTCTGGACATAGGCCCGGACGAAGTCCTCGGCGTTCTCCTCGAGCACATCGTCGATCTCATCAAGGATCGCGTCCACGTCCTCGCCGAGCTTCTCCCGACGTTCCTGACCGGCCGGCGTACCGTCGGTCGTCTCGTCGTCTCCGCCGCCACCTTGGCGTTGCACCTTCTCCTGGGACATTTCGCCTCCCGGACCGAGTTGTCTCAAGCCAACCGTACCCAGCAACACCGACAACCGCCGCCAGGCCAGCCGGGTGATCAGCCTCGGGTGAGCGCCGTCACCAGTTCCGCAGCCGTGCTCGAGGCGTCCAGCAGCGCCCCGACGTGCGCGCGGGTACCCCGCAGCGGTTCCAGGGTCGGGATCCGGACCAGGGATTCGCGACCGAGATCAAAGATCACCGAGTCCCAGGATGCCGCAGCCACCTCCGTGGCGTAGCGCTCCAGACACCGGCCGCGGAAGTAGGCGCGGGTGTCCTCCGGTGGCCGGGTGATGGCCGCGCGCACCTCCTCCTCGGTGACCAACCGCTTCATCGAGCCACGGGCCACCAGGCGGTTGTACAGGCCCTTGTGCATCCGCACGTCGGAGTACTGCAGATCGACCAGTTGCAGCCGCGGCGAGGCCCATCCCAGACTGTCCCGGGCCCGGTAGCCCTCGAGTAGTTGCAGCTTGGCCGGCCAGTCCAGCCGGTCGGCGCACTCCATCGGGTCCCGCGCGAGCGCGTCGAGCACCTCCCCCCAGGTACTCAGGACGTGCTCTGCGGTGTCCGCACCGCTATCCGGGGTGCCCTCCCGCGCGAAGAACCGCGCGACCCGTTCGTGGTAGGCACGCTGGAGATCCAGGCCGGTGAGCTGGCAACCACCGGCTACCTCCACCGTCGCCTTCAGGGACGGGTCGCGACTGATCACGTGCACCGCCCGCACCGCATCGACCAAGCGCAGGTCGTCGAAGCGTTCCCCGGCTTCGATCAGGTCCAGTACCAGCGCCGTGGTACCGACCTTGAGGTAGGTGGAGTACTCGGCGAGGTTGGCGTCACCGATGATGATGTGCAGCCGCCGGTACTTGTCGGCGTCGGCGTGCGGCTCGTCCCGGGTGTTGATGATGCCGCGCTTGAGGGTGGTCTCCAGCCCGACCTCGACCTCGATGTAATCCGCCCGCTGTGACAGCTGGAACCCGGGGTGCTCCCCGGCGGGCCCGATGCCCACCCGGCCGGATCCGCAGATCACCTGGCGGGAGACGAAGAACGGGGTCAACCCCGCGATGACCATCGTGAACGGCGTGGAGCGCGCCATCAGATAGTTCTCGTGGGTGCCGTAGGAGGCGCCCTTGCCATCGACGTTGTTCTTGTACAGCTGGAAGGGCGGCTGGTCGGGCACGGTGCGGGCGCGCAACGCGGCTTCTTCCATGATCCGCTCGCCGGCCTTGTCCCAGATCACCGCGTCGCGCGGGTTGGTGACCTCGGGACTGGAGAACTCCGGGTGCGCGTGGTCGACGTACAGCCGGGCGCCGTTGGTGAGAATGACGTTCGCCGCGCCGAGATCGTCCAGTTCCGGATCGGGCTGCGCGATTCCGGGGACGCCCAGGTCGAACCCGCGGGCATCCCGCAGCGGGGACTCCACCTCGTAGTCCCACCGGGCTCGCTTGGCTCGCGGCACTTCGGCCGCCGCGGCGTAGGCCAGCACGACCTGGGTCGAGGTCAGGACCGGGTTGGCGGTGCAGTCCCCGGGCACGGAGATGCCGTACTCCACCTCGGTCCCCATGATCCGGCGCATACCCGCAGACTACGTGCCCGAGATGAAGATGGCCCGGTCCGTGTTACAACCGAGTGGGCTGTGCGCCACCGCGCCTGACACCGCGACCACAGAAGGTTCCTCATGACCGCTATCACGCCACCCACGATCCCCGGGTACGTCTCCGGCACCTGGGACATCGACGCCGCACACTCCAACGTCTCGTTCTCCGTCCGCCACCTGATGGTCAGCAAGGTGCGAGGCCGCTTCAACGGCGTCTCAGGCCGCCTCGTCACCGGCACCGACCTGCTCGACTCGTCGGTGACCGCGCAGATCGACGTCACCAGCTTCGACACCGGCAACGCGCAGCGCGACGAGCACGTCCGTTCGGCCGACTTCCTGCACGCGGCGGAGTTCCCCACCATGACCTATCGCTCCACGGGGATCCGCCGCGACGGCGAGGACCTGGTGGTCGACGGCGAGCTGACCGTGCGCGGCATCACTCGCCAGGTCCCCCTCGCCGTCGAGCTGCCCGGCTTCGGCCAGGACCCCTACGGCGGCACCCGGGTCGGCTTGTCCGCCACCGCGAAGATCAACCGCAAGGACTTCGGCATCGACACCGAGCTGCCACTGGACGGCGGCGGCGTCGTGATCGGCGACACCGTGCAGATCTCCCTGGACATCCAGGCCGTCCTGCAGACGGTCTGATCGGTGACTCGTGAGTGGCCGCCGGTGCTTCGGCGACCGCGATGTCTCGGTCGGCGCACCGACTGTAGGCGCGGCTGCTACGTGTCCTCGTTGCCTTCGGAGGACGCCGTGCCGATGGCCTCGCTGATCGAGGTGTAGCCCGCCTGGTGAGCGCGGTGGGCCAGACCTCGGTGAATGCGACGTGGCCACAGCGGTCCGCCGTAGACGAAACCGGTGTACGCCTGTACGAGCGTCGCTCCGGCTCGGATGCGATCCCAGGCGTCGTCGGCGGTCTCGATCCCACCCACCGCCACCAGGACCAGGCGATCCCCCACCCGACCGCGCAGCCGGTGCAGCACCGCAAGGGAGCGGTCCTTGAGCGGGGCACCGGAGACACCGCCCGCGCCGATCGCCTCGACCCGCGCCGCGGCGGTCACCAGGCCGTCTCGGGAGACCGTGGTGTTGGTGGCGATGATCCCGTCCAGCCCGAGTTCCAGCGCGAGGTCGGCCACCGCGTCGATGTCCTCGTCAGCCAGGTCCGGAGCGATCTTGACCAGCAGCGGCACTCGCCGTGCGCTGGTCTCGTCCAGCGCATCGCGAACACCCACCAGCAATGGCCGAAGGTGCTCGACGGCCTGAAGGTCGCGCAGCCCAGGAGTGTTCGGCGAGCTGACGTTGACCACCAGGTAATCGGCGACGCCGGCCAGCAATGTCGCGCTGGCCGCATAGTCGGCGACCGTCGCTTGCTCCGGGACGACCTTCGTCTTACCGATGTTGATCCCGACCACCACACCCCGATCACGGCCACGAGCGCTCAGCCGCGCGGCGGCGGCTGCTGAGCCGGCGTTGTTGAACCCCATCCGGTTCACCAGGGCCCGATCGGCTACCAGGCGGAACAACCGCGGCGTCGGGTTGCCCGGCTGAGGTTGCTCCGTCACAGTGCCGATCTCGACGAAGGCGAACCCCAACGCACCCAGTGCATCGGCGCCCAGGGCATCTTTGTCGAACCCTGCGGCGAGGCCCAATGGTCCTGGCAGATCGAGCCCGAGCGCGCGAACTCGCAGCACGGGGTCCTGAGGCACGAGCCGGCAGCGCAGCAACCGCCCCAGCCCTGGAACAGCGGCCACCGCGCGGATCAGTCCGAAACCCAGATAGTGAGCGGTCTCAGCGGGGACTCGCCGGAGGAAGATCGAGAACAGCAGCTTGTACATGGCCTTCCCCGCGCAATCAGCAAGAGCGCTCTTCGACACGCCCCGCCGCCCAGGATGCCCGGCTGGCCGTCCGCACACCGCTCAGCTCGACCTTAGTGGGGAGCTATCGCTCATAGTGCCGCGCCCCGCTGCCCGGGGTCGGGCGGATCAGCGGCGTCCAGGTGCGCGGTCAGCTGGTCCCGCAGCCGCCGTGCGGTGGTGATCGGGAGGACGGTGTCGACGAAGCGCCGCGTCAGCAGCAGGTTCTCGATGCTCAGCTGCAGGTATGTGGTGGGTGGCTGTTCGCCGTCGGGGTAGAACAGTCGGCTCTCGAACCGTACCTCGTCCGTCTCCCAGTGCACCGGCTCCTGATGATGGACCCGCACACCATCCTCGTCGAGAAAGCAGTGCTGTGGTGAGCACCACGACGGGTGCGCACTCACCGGATATCCCTCGTGGTCTGGCTGGTCGGTGAGGCGGGCGGTGGCGGTATGGTGATCATGGGTATCGGACATCCGGTTCTCCCGGTCATGGGTGGTGGCGCCAGAGCGGCGGTGGCTCTAAGGGGATCAGTTCGCCGTGCGACGCGGGCCGGATCAGGCCACCGGAACAGCGGGTCGGGTGACGGCCTGAGCTGATGGGTGACGGGCCGGAGCACGAGAACACCACCGGCGCGTCGACTTCGTCTGTTGCTGCCCCGAAGTCGGCGGGCAAACGGTCCCTGAACGGTCCGGTGGCTGGTTATCCTCAGAGCCCGTTGGTGTTCGCGTGATCACCGGAGGGGTTGGCATGGGGGTCGCCCAGCAGGGCAACGCGGTATTGGGGACGCTGCTGGGAGAACTCTCCTGGTCACCCAGCTCGCTGGCCGAGGCGGTGAATGGGGTGCTCGGTCCTGGCTATGTCGGGCGCAGCACGGTGTCGGACTGGCTACACCACGACCGGCTGCCCCGTGGCCCGCTACCCACCATCGTCGCACATCTGATCTCCGACGCTCTGGGCCGGGAGATCTGCTTCGACGAGCTGTGGTCCGGGCGGGCCACGCCGGCCCAGTTGTGGGTGCCCGCTGACGTCGGGATGAACCTGCCCTGGACCCCGGCCGGTACCGTGGAAGTCTTGGACGACTGGCTCCGTCATACCGGAGGCTCGATCGGGATGGACCGCCGCACCCTGCTCGCTGTCAGCGGTGGCGCCTTGACCGCGCCGGTCTGGGCCTATGTCGACCAGCTGACCACCCGGGGCGGTTCGTTCGCTGCGCTGACTGAGGGTGGGCGCACCATAACCGTCACCTCCGCCATGGTGGACGCCATCGCTGCCACCACCGCCGGGATTCGTACCTTGGGCGACGCTGAGGGCGGGCACGAGGACACCCTGAGCTTCGTCCATCACCACCTGACGTATGTCGCCAGACTGCTCCGAAAAGCCCGGTTCACACACAGGGCGGTCGCCGAGCGGCTGCTCGCCGAATGGGCCCAGCTGTCCGGGCAAGCCGGTTGGCTGGCTCATGATGCCGGAGAACACGGCCTGTCTCAGCGGTATTTCACCAGTGGTTTGCATGCCGCGCACACCGCGGGTGACCGCTCGGTGTGCGTATCCCTGATTGTCTGCATGAGCTCGACTGCCGTGCATCGGGGCCGGCTGGCCGATGGCATCGACCTGGGCCGGGCCGCCCGGGACGCGGTCGAGCTGGCCAACGCCGCGCACGAGGCGGCCCGCTTCACCCCCATTGCGGTTCGCGCACTGGCCGCTAGCCGGTTCGCGCTGGCCCAGGCGGCGGTCGGGAATGCGCGTGGTTTCCACGCTGCCGCTGACGAGGCCCGTGCCCTGCTCGACACTCCCGACGCGCTGGACACCTGCCCGCACTACATGGCCGGGTTCGGCCCCGGTGAGTTGGAGAGCCAACTCGCCCAAGGTGCGCTCACTCTAGCCGGCGTCACCTCCCGGGAAAGTCACCGCCTACTCGAGGGTGCGGAGGCGGTACTGGGCCGCACCACCACCGATCCGGCCAGTACTTCGCGCGGCGCCGTGTTCCACGCGGCGTCGCTGGCCCGGGCGCACGTCGCGGCCGGTGACCTGGACCGGGCGGTACCTGCCGGGCTCACCGCACTGCGCCGGCTCCCCACCGTCCGCTCCCGCCGCTGCGCGCTGGTACTCCACCGACTGGAAGCCGACCTCGCCGCCCTGCCACCCACCCACCGACCGGCAGCCGTCCGCTCCCTGTACGACCACCTCCGCGCCACCCACGCCGCCTGATCCGATGCGGTTAAGCCACGCGTGAGAACGCCGCGTGTCCTCGACACCCGCGCACGGTGCGCGATGAGAAGATGTGATGTCGGTCCGCTGGCGAGCTCCGGTTCCCCCGCTCTCCCTGTGCTGAGCAGACCGTTGCTTCATGGGAGCAGTCGCTCACTGACGCCCACGCGTGTGGCCTGGCCGCCCTCGTAGCCCGCCGGGACGGCGTCCTGGCACACCTGACGGCGCCTGCCTCGGTTATTCGCGCTCGTCTGCTGGCGCGAGACGGCCCGGCAGCGGCGAGCCCCGCCGACATAGAGCTTCTCATCACGGCCTACGAGCACGTGGTCACCACACTCGCTCCCTACCTGCCCGTCGTCCAGCTTGACACCCGATAGCCGACCGTGACACACCCGACACGCTCTGATGCAGGGGGGATAGGCTGCCGCCGCCCAAGTCCGATCGTCCCCCTGCGGAGGAGTTTTGGAGATCAAAGAGGCCCAGCAGCTCGCCTGGCAGAACAAGATCGCCAAAGGGTTCAACACGAGCGATGTCCCGTTGGAATTCATGCTGTTGCACGGCGAGGTCGCCGAGAGCTTCCATGCCTGGCGCCGAGCCCAGCCCGATCTCGGCGAGGAGCTGGCCGACGTGGCGCTGTACCTGTTCGCGCTGGCCGAGATGAACGGCGTCGATCTCGACGGTGAGGTCGAGCAGAAGATCGCCAAGAATACCCGCCGCCAGTACAGCCAGGACAGCAACGGGGTGCTCTTCCGGACGTCAGAGGGGTCCCTCTGACCCGGAGCCATGGCAGTTCCATGAGTCGTCAGTGGGGTCGGTGCCCGGGGCGGGTAGCCAGAACAGACCACGGGCCGGTTGCAGGTCGCCCGGTGTGGGCTGGAGAGATTCGGCTACCCAGGCGGGTCCGAAGCCGGGCTTATCCGGCGTGGTTGCCGGGTCGAGCAGGTAGCGCAAGAACGTCTCGGTGTCGGCGAGGGTGAAGTTCGGGCCGGGTGCTCCGGAGCGCATGCTCGCTCAAGGCGCGCTCACCCTGGCCGCAGTCACCTCCCGGGAAAACCATCGTCTGCGCGACGGTGCGCAGGCGGCACTGTCACCCACCCACCGCCTAGCAGCCGTCCGCTCCCTACACGACCACCTGCGCCACCTACGGGTTGCCTCATTCGACGAACGCGACCATGGTTCGTAGCCAGACGGACAGTTCCTTGGCTTCTGCGGCCGACACAGTGCCCAGTGGTGTCGCTTGGGTGAGACGCCGGGTGGACACGGTGGTGAGGTCTTCGGTACGCGCCCAGCTCGGGCGGGATAGTCCGGACTCGGGTGAGGCGATGCGGACGTGGTGGTCGAGCTGACTGTCGCGAGCGGTCAGCGGAACCACGAGGGCCGTGTCGATGGGGAACCGGCAGTGGGTGGTGGAGCCGACAACAATGGCGGGGCGAATGCCACCTTGCTCATGCCCGGTAAGGGAGCCGAAGTCGACCCACCACACCTGCCACGGCGCGAGCTGTGCGTGCGGGCTCACCCGTTGTTGCATTCGGGGTACTCGTCGCGAGCCGAGGGAAGGCCATCACCGACGGCGTTGTCGGTCATGTGTGTCTCGGCCCGGTAGCCGGCCCATCCGTCCGGGTCAGCCCGTAGTTGTTCGTACCGGTGCATGATCCGGTTGATGCGGTGCTCGGTGACGAGGCGGTGGAGCGCTTCGCCGAGGGTGGCGCCGTCGAAGTCTCGTTGTGCGATGTGGGCGAGCTGGTCGCGGAGTTCGGTGTCCAACTGCATCGTCGTCGTCGCCATGGCATCTACTATAGCGTTCGCTACAGCGTGACGTTGACCTCGGAAGCTGGGGACGGCGTGGCCGGGCAGCTGATCACGTAGCCGTCGGTTCTCGATGCTCAGCTGCATGTACACGGTGAGCGGACGTTCGCCATCGGGAGGAGCAACCGGCTCGTGAACCGCACCTCGCTCTCTTCCCAGCCCACTGACGCGTCGACTTCGTCTGTTGTGGCTGGGAAGTCGGTGTGGGAACGACCCCGGAACGGTCCGGTGCTGGTTATCCTCAGAGCCCGCTTGTGTTCGTGTGGTCACCGGAGGGGCTGGCATGGGGGTCGCCCAGCAGGGCAACGCGGTATTGGGAGCGCTGCTGGGTGAGCTCGGCTGGTCACCCAGCCTGTTGGCCGAGACGGTGAATGGGCTGCTCGGGCCCGGTCATGTCGGGCGCAGCACGGTGTCGGACTGGCTACACCACGACCGGTTGCCCCGCGGCCCGTTGCCGACCGTGGTGGCGCACCTGATCTCCGACACCCTGGGCCGGGAAGTCTGTCTCGACGAGCTGTGGTCAGGCCGGGCTAAACCGGCCGAACTGTGGGTGCCTGCTGACGCTAGAATGAAAGTGCCGTGGACTGCGGCGGGTACCGTGGAGGTCTTGGACGACTGGCTCCGTCATACCGGAGGCTCGATCGGGATGGACCGCCGCACCCTTCTCGCTGTCAGCGGGGCCTCGCTCACGGCACCGGCCTGGGGCTACGTCGACCACCTCGGCACCCGGGGCGGTTCCTTCGCCGCGTTAGCCGACGGCGGGCGCACCATGACCGTTACTTCTGCGATGGTGGACGCCATCGCTGCTACCATTCGCGGGATTCGCAACCTCGGCGCCGCTGAAGGCGGGCACGAGGACAATCTGCGCTTCGTCCACCACCACCTGACGTATGTCGCCAGACTGCTCCGAGAGGCCAGGTTCACCAACGGGGCGGTCGCTGACCGGCTGCTGGCTGAATGGGGCCAGTTGTCCCAGCATGCTGGTTGGCTCGCCCATGACGCGGGTGCGCACGGCCTGTCCCAGCGGTACCTGACCAGCGGGCTGCACGCCGCGCACACTGCGGGCGACCGCTCGGTGGGCGTATTCCTGCTGGCCTGCATGAGTTCATGTGCGGTGAACCGGGGTCGGCTGGCCGATGGCATCGACCTTGACCGGGCCGCTCGTGATGCGGTCGAGCTGGCCAACGCCGCGCACGAGGCGGCCCGCTCCACCCCCACTGCGGTGCGCGCGCTGGCCGCTGGTCGGTTCGCGCTGGCCCAGGCGGCTGCCGGGAATGCGCGCGGTTTCCACGCTGCCGCAGATGAGGCCCGTGCCTTGCTTGACACCCCGGGCGCGTTGGACACTCGCCCGCACTACCTGAGCCTGTTCGGGCCGGGTGCTCTGGAGCGTCAGCTCGCTCAGGGCGCGCTTACCCTGGCCGCAGTCACCTCCCGGGAAAACCACCGTCTGCTCGACGGTGCGCAGGCGACACTCGGCGGCACTGCCACCGACGCCGCCAGCTCCAGCTACGCCATGTTCCACGCCGCGTGGCTGGCCCGGGCGCATGTCGCGGCCGGTGACCTGGACCGGGCGGTACCCGCCGGACTCACCGCACTGCGCCGGCTGCCCACCGTCCGCTCCCGTCGTTGCGCGCTGGTGCTCCGCCGGCTGGAAGCCGACCTCACCACACTGCCACCCACCCACCGCCCAGCAGCCGTCCGCTCCCTACACGACCAACTCCGCGCCACCCACGCCGCTTGACCTCATGCTGTGAAGCCAGACATGAGACCGTGAAGGTGGGGCTCCCGAGTACCCTGCCCGGCATGCTCGCGACATGGCCCGATCCCCGGTCGTGCTGGTTCAGTCGGCACAGTCACTGCCTGCGTTTTTTGGTGAGATCCGGGTCGATGCCCGTCTCACGAGTCTCGTGTGATTGCGATTTCGGCGAGCGTCTCAGCGTCGGGTGGAATTCTCGATAGCCCATCAACATTGTAGGCTCCTGTATCAGCCTTACCTTCGCCGATCTCATCCATGGCGGACTGTGGAGCTGCGACAAGGATGAGCGTGAACTTCTTCGGGAGGGTGATTTTCGGCGGATCTGGGCCTAATAGGACTTCGGCGTTCCACGCGCCTTTGTCGGCATGTGTATCGCCGTATGTATCGTAGAAGAAGTAGTGTCCGGTTGCGCCCGTGACGATGCATTGTAACGTCGACTTCGACGAGAAGCCCTCGACGGTGCCCCTGACGGCCAGGCTCTTCCCTTTTACGTGCCGACTGTCAGGCACGGGGTCGAACGATCTCTTTGCCGCGCGCGTAGGGAGTGCAGGGGCGGGAGTGTTGTTCGCGCCGCCATCGGCAGTGCTCCTACCAGGGCCGTCGGTCCGCGAGTCGGTGGGTGGTGCCGTCACCCCGTCCCTGGGGTCCGGTGAAAGGGGAGCCGTTGTATGGGCGCTAATCCAATCACGGAGAGGAGAGGATGGCAGAAAGAGCAGAACCAACACGATGATGACGAAGCCGCCGAGAGCCGTGGACACGAAACGAGAGGAGCCCGCGACTTCAAAAAGTCCAAACCGCCACCTGGCGGGGGGTTCCGCAGGCCCCTTCTCGGTCTTCACAGCGCCCTCCATCAAACCGTGAGCGTAACCTATGGCTACTCTCCGCGCGGTCCTCTCAAACCACCAGGTCGATATCGTCCATGCCGCGATCGTATGAGTCGTACATGCGACCACGTGAGTCGGTTGCTACAAGTACTGGCCGGTGTTGGTGGCGGTGTCGATGGCCCGACCGGAGTCGGCGTTCTTGCCGGTGACCAGGGTGCGGATGTAGACGATGCGTTCGCCCTTCTTGCCCGAGATGCGTGCCCAGTCGTCCGGGTTGGTGGTGTTGGGTAGGTCCTCGTTCTCGGCGAACTCGTCGACGATCGAGTCCAGCAGATGGGTCATCCGCAACCCCGGCTGGGCGGTCTCCAGCACCGCCTTGATGGCCTTCTTCTTCGCCCGGTCGACGATGTTCTGGATCATCGCGCCGGAGTTGAAGTCACGGAAGTAGAGGACTTCCTTGTCGCCGTTGGCGTAGGTGACTTCCAGGAAACGGTTCTCCTCGCTCTCGGCGTACATCCGTTCGACGGTGGCCTGGATCATCGCCTGAATGCAGGCCTGGCGGTCATTCCCGAATTCGGCGAGGTCGTCGGCGTGCAGCGGCAGCGTCATCGTCAGGTACTTGGAGAAGACGTCCCTGGCCGCCTCGGCGTCCGGACGCTCAATCTTGATCTTCACGTCGAGTCGCCCAGGGCGCAGGATCGCCGGATCGATCATGTCCTCGCGGTTGGAGGCGCCGATGACGATGACGTTCTCCAACCCCTCCACGCCGTCGATCTCGCTGAGCAGCTGCGGCACTATCGTGGTCTCGACGTCGGAGGAAACCCCCGACCCGCGAGTACGGAAGATCGAGTCCATCTCGTCGAAGAACACGATGACCGGGGTGCCCTCCGACGCCTTCTCCCTAGCCCTCTGGAAGATCAGTCGGATGTGCCGCTCGGTTTCCCCGACGTACTTGTTGAGCAGCTCGGGGCCCTTGATATTGAGGAAATAGCTCTTGGCTTCGGTGTCCCCCCGGACCTGGGCCACCTTCTTGGCCAGCGAGTTGGCCACCGCCTTGGCGATCAGGGTCTTGCCGCATCCGGGAGGGCCGTAGAGCAGAACACCCTTGGGCGGGCGCAGCTCGTATTCGCGGAACAGCTCGGCATGCAGGAACGGCAGCTCGACGGCGTCGCGGATCTGCTCGATCTGGTTGGCCAGGCCGCCGATGTCCTCGTAGTGGACGTCGGGAACCTCCTCCAGCACGAGATCCTCGACCTCCGCCTTGGGCACCCGCTCGTAGGCGTACGCGGCCTTGGTGTCCACCAGTAGCGAATCACCCGGCTTGAGCGGCACGGCGTCGGGATTGTCCGGCCCGGGCAGCAGCGGGTCGGCCAGCCACACTACACGCTCCTCATCGGCGTGCCCGACGACCAGCGCCCGCAAGCCGCAGTCAAGCACCTCGCGCAGTGCGCAGACCTCACCCGTCAACTCGAATGTGCCCGCCTCCACGACGGTCAGCGCCTCATTGAGCCGCACGCTCTGGCCGCGGCGCAGCAGCGGAACCTCGACCGAGGGCGACACCGCCACCCGCATCCGGCGCCCGGAGGTGAACACGTCCACCGAACCGTCGTCGAAGCAGGCGAGGAACACGCCGTAGCCGCTGGGCGGCTGAGCCAGCCGATCGACCTCCTCGCGCAGCGCGAGGAGCTGGCTGCGGGCCTCCCGCAGCGTCTCCACCAGTTTGGCGTTCCGCTCGGTGAGCTGGGCCACCGACGCGGAAGCCTCGGCGAGGCGCTCCTCGAGTAACCGGACATGCCGGGGAGACTCGGTCAGTCGACGACGCAGCAGCGTTACCTCATCCTCGAGGACCCTGATCTGAGCGGCCAGCGCGGGGTCGATGCGGTCTCGACCCTCAGCTGCTCGGTCGCCGGAATAATCGTGCGGCACGAGGCACCTCCTCCCGCATGGTTCTCTGGAGACCATCAACGGTACGGGACGACGCGCCAGAACCGTGAGTTAACGGCGGACCAACTACCGGGCAACGTCGGGCGACTACAGATAGCGGCGGCCACGACGCGGGTCATGGTGACAGACCGCCGCCCGGCCGGGTGCGCAGCGCTGTCGGTGGGTTCGCCTACCCTGCGAGCCATGACGGAGATCCTGGCCACCGGCCCTGCCACCAGCACGGAAACCAGCCCCGCCGCACGCAGGCGCCCGGCCCTGTCACCGTCGCGGGCGGCGGACTTCAAGCAGTGCCCGCTGCTGTACCGGTTCCGGGCTGTCGACCGGCTGCCCGAGACACCGAGCCGGCCGCAGGTCCGCGGCACCGTGGTGCACGCCGCGCTGGAGCGGCTTTTCGCGCTGCCCCCCGACCGGCGGGACGCCGGAACCGGGCGGGAACTGGTTGATCCCGCCTGGCGCGCTGTCCTGGCGGGCAGCCCGGAGCTGGCCGAGCTGTTCGCCGGTCCTGAGGATCCGGAGCTCGCCGCGTGGCTCGATTCGGCGCGTGCGCTCGTCGATGCCTACTTCGCGTTGGAGGACCCCCGGCTGGTCCAGCCCGAGGCCTGTGAGCTGCTGGTGGAAGCGGAGCTGGCCGTCGGCGACACTGGGGATGACGAACCGCTGTTGCTGCGGGGGTACATCGACCGGCTCGACGTCGCCCCCACCGGGGAGATCCGGGTGGTGGACTACAAGTCCGGCACCGCACCACGGGAGGTCTTCGAAGCCAAGGCACTGTTCCAGATGAAGTTCTACGCGCTGGTTCTGTTTCGGATCCGGGGGGTGGTGCCGCGCCAACTGCGGCTGCTGTACCTGACTGACCGGCAAGTGTTGAGCTACACCCCTGACGAGGCGGAGCTGATCCGCTTCGAGCGAACCCTCGCCGCGATCTGGTCGGCGATCCGGCGGGCCGCCCGCAGCGGTGACTTCCGTCCCAGCCCGAGCCGGATGTGTGACTGGTGCGATCACAAACCACGCTGCCCGGCGTTCGGCGGCGTCTCACCGGCGTACCCGGGCTGGCCGGACCTCTCCGGCGCGGGTGCGGAGACCGCCCGCGACCGGGCGGAGTAGGGGCCTCGGAGTCAGGTATCTCACAGGTAGCGGTAGACGTCGGTGGTGCTGATCCCCCGGCCGAGCATGAGCACCTGCACCCGGTAGAGCAGTTGCGAGATCTCCTCCGCCAACCGCTCGTCGGACTCGTGCTCGGCGGCGATCCACACCTCACCGGCCTCCTCGAGCACCTTCTTACCCTGCGCGTGCACCCCGTCATCCAGCGCCGCTACCGTGCCTGACCCGGCCGGCCGGGTTCGGGCCCGCTCAGTGAGCTCGGCGAACAGCTCGTCGAACGTCTTCACGCACGACCCTCACGCATTGAAGTACTTGGCTTCCGGGTGGTGCGCGACGATGGCGTCGGTGGACTGCTCCGGGTGCAGCTGGAACTCCTCGGACAGCGTCACCCCGATCCGATCCGGCCGCAGCAGCGAGACGATCTTCGCGCGGTCCTCGAGCTCGGGGCAGGCCCCGTAGCCGAGTGAGTATCGGGCGCCCCGGTACCCTAGTCTGAAGAATTCCTCCACCTCAGCGGGGTCCTCCTCGGCCATCACGGCCCCCGAGGCGAAAGCCAGCTCCTCCCGGATCCGCCGGTGCCAGTACTCGGCCAATGCCTCGGTCAGCTGCACGCCCAGGCCATGCACCTCGAGATAGTCGCGGTAGGCGTCCTTGGCGAACAGCTCGGCTGCGTAGTCGGCGATCGCCTGGCCCATCGTCACCAGGTGCATCGGCAGCACGTCGACCTCGCCGGCGGCCAGTGCCGTCGCCCGGGGCCGGTAGAAGTCCGCCAGGCACAGCCGGCGGTCACGGCGCTGGCGAGGGAAGGTGAAGCGGAACAGCTCGGCGGCGTCCGGGCGGGGTTCGGTGAGCACGATCAGCGCGTCGCCGTCGGCGAGGGCCGGGAAGTACCCGTAGACCACGGCGGCGTGCGCGAGCACCCCCTCGGTGGTCAGCCGGTCCAGCCAGTAGCGCAGCCGGGGCCGGCCCTCGGTCTCCACCAGCTCCTCATAGGAGGGGCCGTCCTTGCTCCGGGACCCGCGCAGGCCCCACTGGCCCAGGAAGGTGGCCCGTTCGTCGAGCATCGCGGTGAACTCGGCCGCCTGGATACCCTTGACCACTCGGGAGCCCCAGAACGGGGGACTCGGGATCGGCACGTCGGTGGCCACGTCCGAGCGCGCCGGTACCGGCTCCTCGGTGCCGGTCTCCCGGGCCCGGCGGGCTTGCGCGATGCGCAGTGACCGCTCACGGCGAGCCTTGCGCTGGGCCGCCTTGGCCTCCTCTTTCGGGTCGGCGGCCACCGTGCCGCCCCGCTTCCGGGTCATGATCGAGTCCATCAGTCGCAGGCCCTCGAAGGCGTCCCGGGCATAGCGGACCTCTCCTGGATACAGCTCCGCGAGATCGTCCTCCACGTAGGCCCTGGTCAGCGCCGCCCCACCGAGCAGCACCGGCGTGTCGGACAGCCCCCGCGAGTTCATCTCCTCCAGATTTTCCCTCATGATCACTGTCGACTTGACCAGGAGCCCGGACATCCCGATGGCGTCGGCGCGGTGCTCCGTGGCGGCCTGCAGAATCGCGCTGATGGGCTGCTTGATGCCGAGGTTGACCACCTCGTAGCCGTTGTTGGACAGGATGATGTCCACCAGGTTCTTGCCGATGTCGTGCACGTCCCCCTTGACGGTGGCCAGCACGAGGCGACCCTTGCCACTGTCATCCTCGGATCGCTCCATGTGAGGTTCGAGGTGCGCGACCGACGCCTTCATCACCTCGGCTGACTGCAGCACGAACGGCAGTTGCATCTGGCCTGAGCCGAACAGCTCACCGACGGTCCGCATCCCGGACAGCAGGGTGTCGTTGATGATCTGCAGCGCGGGCCGCTGCGCCAGGGCGGCGTCGAGGTCCTCGGCCAGCCCGTTGCGATCCCCGTCGACGATCCGCCGCTCGAGGCGCTCGAACAGCGGCAGCACGGCGAGCTCGGCCGCCCGGGACTGCCTCGACGACGAGGTCGTGACGCCCTCGAACAGCGCCATCAGCGCCTGCAGGGGGTCGTAGTCATCGCGCCGCCGGTCGTACACCAGGTCCAGCGCCACGGCCCGCTGCTCGTCCGGGATCCGGGCCATCGGGAGGATCTTCGAGGCGTGCACGATCGCGGTGTCCAGCCCGGCCTGCACGCACTCGTGCAGGAACACCGAGTTGAGCACCTGCCGAGCCGCCGGGTTGAGACCGAAGGACACATTGGAGATCCCGAGCGTGGTCTGCACCTCCGGGTAATGCCGCTTGAGCTCCCGGATCGCCTCGATGGTCTCCAGCGCGTCGCGGCGGGTCTCCTCCTGGCCGGTGGAGACGGGGAAGGTGAGGCAGTCGACGATGATGTCGCAGGTACGCATGCCCCAGCCGGCGGTCAGGTCGTCGATCAGCCGCGACGCCACCTGCACCTTCCACGCCGCGGTGCGGGCTTGGCCCTGCTCGTCGATGCACAGCGCTACCACGGCGGCACCATGCTCCCGGATCAGCGTCATGGCGCGCTGGTACCGCGAGCCGGGCCCGTCGCCGTCCTCGAAGTTCACCGAGTTGACCACACTCCGGCCGCCGAGGCGCTCCAAGCCGGCCTGGAGGACCTCGGGCTCGGTGGAGTCCAGCATGATCGGCAGCGTCGACGCGGTGGCCAGCCGCCCGCTCAGTTCGGCCATGTCGGCGGCACCGTCGCGGCCGACATAGTCCACATTCAGGTCGATCAGGTGCGCGCCGTCCCGGGTCTGCGCCCGCGCGATCTGGACGCAGTCCTCGAAGCGCTCAGCGAGCATGGCGTCGCGGAACGCCTTGGACCCGTTGGCGTTGGTCCGTTCGCCGACCATCAGCACACTGGCGTCCTGACGGAACGGTACCGCCGTGTACAGCGAGGACACCCCTGGCTCGGGACGCGGCCGCCGTCGGCGGGGTTGCAGGCCGGCGACCGCCTGGACGACCGCCGCGATGTGCTCACCGGTCGTGCCGCAGCAACCACCGACCAGCCGGACGCCGAACTCGGTGACGAAGCCGGCCAGCGCGGTGGCCAGCTCGTCAGGTGTCAGTGGGTAGACCGCCCCACTCCCGCGGAGCTGGGGTAGCCCGGCATTGGGCATCACCGACAGTGGGATTCGGGAATGCTTGGCCAACTGGCGCAGGTGCTCGCTCATCTCAGCCGGGCCGGTGGCGCAGTTCAGCCCGATCAGATCGATGCCCAGCGGTTCTAAGGCGGTGAGTGCCGCGCCGATCTCCGTGCCCAACAGCATCGTCCCGGTGGTCTCCAGAGTGACCTGAGTGATGATCGGGACGTGCCGGCCCTCGGTCACCATCGCACGCCGTGCGGCGATCACCGCCGCCTTGCACTGCAGCAGATCCTGGCTGGTCTCCACCAGCACCGCGTCGGCTCCGCCGTCGAGCAGACCGCGGACCTGCTCGACGTAGGCGTCTCGTAGCTCGGTGAAGGAGATGTGCCCCAGGGTGGGCAGCTTGGTACCCGGGCCGACCGAGCCGAGCACGAACCGCGGCCGATCCGGTTCGGTGAACTCGTCGGCCACCTCACGGGCCAGTGTGGCACCCGCCTGGGCGAGCTCCCGGATCCGATCAGCGATACCGTACTCGGCGAGGTTGGCCAGATTGGCGCCGAAGGTGTTGGACTCCACCGCGTCGGCGCCCGCCTCCAGGTAGCCTCGGTGCACGGTGCGCACGACGTCCGGGCGAGTGACGTTGAGGATCTCGTTGCAGCCCTCCAACCCGGCGAAGTCATCCAGGCTCAGCGGGGCGGACTGCAACATCGTGCCCATCGCCCCATCGGCGACCAGGACACGACGCGCCAGGACGTCGAGCAGCGAGGAGAGGGCCATGAGATGCAGCGTAGAGCGATATCGGGCTCTCGCGGTATCGCGCGACGGTCACCGTGGTCCGGGAGCCGTAGGCTAGCGCGGTGACCCATCCGGACTCCTCCGGCAGCGACTCGGCCTCCCGCGGATCGCCGCTGCCCCGGCTCACCTCCCCGGTGTTAGTCGCCGCGTTCGAGGGCTGGAACGACGCCGGGGACGCCGCGAGCACCGCGATCGAGCACCTGCAGCTGAGCTGGGACGCGACGCCGCTGGCCGAGCTCGACCCGGAGGACTACTACGACTTCCAAGTCACCAGGCCTACCACCAAACTGGTCGACGGGATAACCCGGCGCATCGAGTGGCCCACCACCCGGCTCTCGGTGTGCCGCCCACCTGGGGCCGACTACGACGTGGTGCTGGTGCACGGCATCGAGCCGAACATGCGCTGGCGGTCGTTCTGTGATGAGCTGCTGCGCTACGTCATGGAGCTCGAGATCACCACCGTGGTCATCCTGGGCGCCCTGCTCGCCGACACCCCGCACACCCGGCCGGTGCCGGTCACCGGGACCGCCTACGACGCCGCCTCGGCCGCTCGGTTCAAGCTGGAGCGTTCCAAGTACGAGGGCCCCACCGGGATCGTGGGGATCTTCCAGGACGCCTGTGTGCAAGCCGGAGTGCCGGCCATCGCGTTCTGGGCGGCGGTGCCGCACTACGTCTCCGCCCCGCCTTCTCCCAAGGCCACCCTGGCGCTGCTGCACCGGGTGGAGGAGGCACTCGACCTCGAGGTCACGCTCGGCGCACTCCCCGAGGAGTCCGAGGAGTGGGAGGCGACGGTCAGCGAGATGGCCGATGAGGACGACGAGGTCGCCAGCTACGTGCGGAGGTTGGAAGAGCAGGGCGATACCAACCTCACGTTGCACGAGGCCAGCGGGGACGCCATCGCCGCGGACTTCGAGCGCTACCTGCGCCGCCGCCGCCCCGGTGGCACCTCGGGCCCCCGAGGACCCCGCGACAGCCGTTGAATGTGACCGTGCCACGTCAGCGCCGCGGAGGCGCGTGACCGAGCCCGCTGTTTTCCGCATTCAGCGGGCTGAGCGGCCTGAACAGCACCCCATTAACCCCGCTGCGCCCGCTGAATGTGGTCTGGTCGGGCCTCGAACGCGAGGGGGTGTGGGTGGTCAAGCATGATTCATACAGTCGTGGGCGTCAGTGATGATCTTAGTTGCGAAGAGCTGGGCTCCGGTACGCTCCCGCCGGTACCGGTGGTCATGGCGACGGCACCTATATGGTCCAGCCCTTCGGGGTGTGTTTCACCAACACCACGATCAACCACACCCAGGTGGTGGTGCCCACCAGTGCCTCCGGACCCAACGGCATCGATTCGACGGCGACCTGCCCGACGGGCACCCGCTTGCTCGGTGGTGGCGCACAGGTCACGTTGGCCAGCAATCAACGGGTCGAGGTGGCCGCGAGCTTCCCCTCCGACAGCACCGGCAAAGCGGCTTCCGATGCCAGCACCAACACGACCACAGCCTACGCAATCTGCAGCGGAAACAATATCAACGTCAGCGGCATCACCGTCACGGTCAAACACACCCACGTGGCCGGCCCGACGTCACCCAGCAGCACAGCGACGGCCACCACCGCCGCCTGCGGCGCAGGAGAGGGCAACCTGATCCGTCTCGGGAGCTTCGTTGCACGCGCAGTCTGTCACGTCCGACCCGTCCACCCCCGACCCATCCACCCCCGACAACCCGCGGGCCGCCGACCCCGGGCCTGCCGAGGGCAGCTGCCGTGATCTGCTCGACGCGGTGCTCGGCGCCTGGCTCTCCCCGCAGCTGCCCACCGAGGAGGTACTCACCGTCGATGGCAAGACGCTACGCGGCGCCCGAGCCGGCGACGGGCGCGCCGTACACCTGCTGGCCGCCATACTCGCCGGAACCCGCACCGTATGGGTCTATCGTCAGCGGGGGCAACCCCTGGTCTGTCTGCGTTGGTTGTGGTGTCGGTCACTTGATGTGCTTGTCGAACCAGTCGATCGGGACCTCGGAGTGGACGCCGAAGTAGTTGTAGCCATCGAAGCGGCGGTCGGTGCCTTCGATCCAGTGCAGCCCTTTGTCTTCGACGGGGAGGGCGTCGTAGATCGATTGGACGTCCTCCGGGCGAGTCATGGTGTCGTCATGTACCTGGGCGACGAGAGTGGGGACCGTGACGGCTTTGACGTGTTCGAGTGGGGACTGCTCGGCCAGGTGGAACCCGGTACGCTCATGCACGGCCTTGTCGAAGGTGTCATAGCCGTCGGGTATGCCGATGCCCTTGACGAACTCCTCGACGATGTAGCGCCCCGAGACCGGCTGCAGCATGACCATGGCGTGGATTTCGGAGAACTCGTCCGGGTGCCTGGACCAGGCAACGGCCGTCGAGTCAGCGCCCAGACACACCGAGAGCAGGACCTTCGTCATGTCCTTGGTGTCCGGACGCGAGGCGGCGTAGCGCAGTGGCGTGCCTCCCGCGTTCCGGACAGGTGATTCCGACCAGACCTACGGGTACCGTCGCGTGCACGCCCAGCTCGCTCGCCAGGGTGAGCACGCCAGCCCCGAGCTCGACCCGCTCGCGTGCCGGCCCAGGCCGTGGCGGCCGACCACCACCGTGCCCGGCGATCCGTCACGCGTAAGCCTGCCTGCTAGGGGGAACTCTCGCTAGAGGTGGAGTGTCGGCCGGCGGGAAGCTGAGGTAGAGATGACTCATCGTCAGGTTGTGGTGATCACGGGGGCGAGTGCGGGGATCGCCCGGGCCACCGCGCGAGCGTTCGGCGCCAGAGGAGCGCAGGTGGCGCTGTTGGCCCGAGGGCGAGTCGGGCTGGACGGTGCGGCCAAGGATGTGGAGAACACCGGCGGCAACGCACTCACCATCCACACCGATATCGCGGACTACGACCAGGTCAACGCCGCCGCTGGGCAGGTCGAGGACACCTTGGGGCCGATCGACGTGTGGATCAACGTGGCGTTCACGTCGGTGTTCGCTCCGTTCCATGAGATCAAGCCCGAGGAGTTCCGCCGGGTTACCGAAGTGAGCTACCTGGGCTTCGTGTACGGCACCATGGCCGCGCTCGCCCGGATGCGTCCACGAGACCGGGGCACCATCGTGCAGGTGGGTTCCGCGCTGGGTCAGCGCAGCATCCCGTTGCAGTCCGCCTATTGTGGCGCGAAGCACGCGATCAATGGGTTCACCGAGTCGCTGCGCACCGAGCTGATGCACGAGGGCAGCAACATCCATGTCACGGTGGTCCAGATGCCGGCGGTCAACACCCCGCAGTTCTCCTGGGTGCTGTCCCGCCTGCCGAACCACCCGCAGCCGGTGCCACCGATCTACCAGCCCGAGGTGGCCGCGCGCGGCGTGCTCTTCGCGGCCGACCACCCGCGGCGCAAGCAGTACTGGGTGGGCGCGAGTACCGTGGGCACCCTCCTCGGGCAGAAGATCGCTCCGGCGTTGTTGGACCGCTATCTGGCCAAAGCCGGCTACCGATCCCAGCAGACTGGGGAGAAAGCCGAGCCGGGCCGTCCGCACAACCTGTGGGAGCCCGTCGACGGCCTGGACGGTCATGATCACGGCGCCCATGGGGTATTCGACGAGCAAGCCCACAGCCACGCCCCGCAGCTGTGGTTCTCCCACCATGCCCGGCTGCTCTCGGCCGCTGCGGCGACCGGTGTGGCCACGGCGGCGGCGTGGCTGCGCCGTCGGTGAGCTAGGTGGTGACGTCACCTCGGGCGATGGCGGTTCGGCGCGCCAAGGCCTCGCGTCGCTGGGCAATAGGTTGCTCGCCGAGATACTCCCGGTCCCGGGTGTGCTGGTCGATCTCGGGTGAGCCGGCGCCGGGGCCGCGCCCACCGAGCAGCCGCGCTCGGGTCTGCTCGATCGCTGCCTGGACCGCCGAAGGACCGATCGCTGGATCCTCGGTGCGGGGCTGCGGGTCGGTTATCTTCATCAGGCCACCCGGAATCGCTCGGCGTCGGGATATTTGAACGCCAGCCCCAGGCCGGGGCGGGTTCGGTCTGGGTGCAGCGCTCCACCGTGCGGGCTCAGCGCGCCGTCGAAGAGCATGCCCTCGATGCGGGCGTGGTCATGGAAATATTCCAGGTGCCGCAGGTTGGGTACCGCTGCGGCTACGTGGGCGTGCAGGTTGGGGGCGCAGTGCCCGGACACCTCCAGGTTGTGCGCGGCGGCCACGGCTGCGGCGCGTAGCCAGTCGGTGATCCCGCCGCAGCGGGTGACATCGATCTGCAGGCAGTCCACTGCCTGGGCGGTGACCATGCGGGCGAAGTAGCCCAGGTCATAGCCGTACTCGCCGGCCGCGGTGTCCGGCGTGGTCTGGTCGCGGACCTCGCGTAGCCCAGCCAAATCATCGGAGCTGACCGGCTCCTCGAACCAGGTCACGTCCGATTCGGCCATCGCGTGGGCGACCCGAATGGCCTGCTTACGGCCATAGCCGCCGTTGGCGTCGACGTAGAGCTCGATGTCAGCCCCGATGACCTTCCGGGCGAAGGCGATGCGTGCCAGGTCACGTCGTACGCGGGTACCCCACGACTCTCCGATCTTGATTTTCACCCGGGGGATGTCCCAGTCGCCTACCCACCGCTGCAGCTGCGCGGCGGCGGTGGCGTCGTCGTAGGTGGTGAATCCGCCGCTGCCATAGATCGGTACCGCTTCGCGGGTGGTGCCGAGCAGCCCGCATACCGGTAGGTCGAGCACCGTGCCCTTGAGGTCCCACAGCGCGGTGTCCACCGCGCTGATCGCACAGGACACCAGCCCGGGACGGCCGAGGTTGCGCACCGCCGCCACCATGGCTTGCCACGTCTCGGGCACGTCCAACGCGGCCCGTCCGGTCACCGCGGCGGCCAGCGGGCCGTCCACCACCGCCTGACAACCCGCCCCGGCGTAGGTGTAACCGAGCCCGGTCCGTCCCCCGCCAGTGGCGTGAACCACCACCAGGGTGGTGGAGTCCCAGGCGATGGTGCCGTCCGCTTCGGGCGCATCGGTGGGGATGACATAGACCGCCGCGCTGAGCCCGTCGACGGTCACCTCGTCAGTGCGCACCGCTCGGCTCCCCGTCGTTCGAGGGCCTGTCCGTCCAGGGCCGGGCGAGCCGGACGGCGGCTTCGATCATCAGAGCGTGCACGAAGGCTTGCGGCAGGTTGCCGCGCAGCTGACGTTGGGTGACGTCGTATTCCTCGGAGAACAGCCCCGGCGGCCCGCAGGCCGCGCGACTGCGTTCAAACCATGTGCGGGCGGCGAGCGCGTCGCCCTGTTGGTGATCGGCCAGGGCCATCACGAACCCGCACAGCGCGAAGGCGCCCTCAGCATCCCCGACAGGACGGGCGTCTTGGCGGAACCGGTAGATGTAGCCCTCCTGAGCCAGCTCCGCGCGCACCGCGCGCAGCGTGGCCACGCTGCGCGGGTCGGCCGCGGGCAGCGCGCCGCGGATCGCCGGCAGCAGCAGCGCGGCATCGACGCACGGGTCGTCGGGTGCGCGCTGCCAGCGACCGGAGGGATGGAGGCAGTCGGTGTCGGTGTCGGCGAGGATGGTGTCGGCCAGAGTGCTCCACGCGGCGGCGTCCGCGCTGGACACACCGGCGGTGGCGATCGCCTGGAGCCCAGCGGCGCAGATCAGCCGGGACTGCGCCCAGCGATGATCGTCCAGTTCCCAGATTCCGGCGTCAGGCTCGCGCCACCGCTGTGTGATCGCGCTGACGGCGGCGGTGACGGCACGGTAATGATCAGTGTCGAGGTGGTCGTGGCGGGCAGCGGCGGCGAAGAGCAGCAACGTCTCACCGAGCGCGTCGAGCTGGAACTGGGCGTTGACGTGGTTACCCACGATGTCCCGGCCTCCCGGGTAGCCGGGCAGGTCCAGGGAGCGCTGGTCGGGCACCGTCCCGCCGGTGACGGTGTAGGCCGGTTTCAGGTGGGGCCCATCGGCGAGGAGGCGTTCGGCGACGAACCGGACCGCGTCATCGAGCAGGGGGTGCGGCGCGTCGGCGGCGACGGCTTGGCCAGCGTAGCACTGGTCGCGGATCCAGACATAACGGTAGTCGTAGTTGCGGCCTTCCGCAGCGCGTTCGGGCAGGCTCATGGTGGCCGCGGCGACCATGCCCCCGTCCGAGCTGGTCAGCCCGCGCAGCACCGCGTAGGAGTGCCGGACGTCGCGGGGGGCGATGCTCGCGCCGAAGCTCGGCATCGCCGCCCGCCAGGCCGCTTCGGTGCCCCGCCAGCTCCGGTCGGGGTCCGGTGCCTGCCCACCCAGCGCCTGATCCGACAGCTCCAGAACCAGGTCATGGTGAGCTCCCTCGGGCACGGCGACCCGGGTGACCAGGCGCGTGCCGTGCTGGGTCTCGTCGTGCACCTCGGCGACCGCGCCACCTCCCCAGCGCAGCCGCAGCTCGCCGAGACGACCATGCCAGCGACCGTCGTCGTCACGATGCAGCTCGCGCAGCGGCACCCGGCCGAACCCGGCGGCCGGCTCCAGCACGACCTCGACGCGGGCGACGCCCCGCACGGCGACGATGCGGCGCAGCACGATCGCCCGGTGCACCTCGCCGGGAAAGGCCAGCGCGTCGCGGCACTCGATAATCCCGGTCTCGGTGACCCACCGGGAGCGCCAGATCAAGCTGCCCTCCTCGTAGTAGCCACCCCACGCGAACCGCTCGGTCGGGGTGACCGCGTAGACGCCGCGACCCCCGATCAGGGAGGAGAACACGCCGTCGGAGTCCCACCTCGGGGCGCACATCCACACCACGTCGCCGCGCGGGCCGACCAGTGCACCGCGCTGCCCGTCAGCCAGCAGGGCGTACTCCCGCAGCACGTGCGGCGGGAACATCTCGACGGTTTCCCTCTCGGTGGTGCCGGTGCTGGTCATGGTGTTGCCCTTCGGCTTGACGAGGCTAGATGCCTGCGGCGTTGGCGTAGTACTGCTGGTCTTCCCGCCAGCCGCCCATGCCCATCCCGATGTCGGCGGTGTCGGCGACGAACTCGATCGCCTTGATCCATTTGACCATCTTGAAACCGAGTTGAGTCTCGATCCGCAGCCGCACTGGGGCGCCGTGCTCGATGGGCAGCGCAGCGCCGTTCATCTCCAGCGCGAGGATCGTCTGCGGGCTTCTCGCCAGGGACAGCGGCACCGAGCCGTAAAAGAACCCGTAGCGGCCCTCACCCTCGGTCAAGCCCTTGTCGTCCATAGCGTAGAACACGACGTAATTCGCTTCCGGAGTCGGCGTGACCAGCTCGATCACCGTGCTCAGCGGGACCCCGGCCCACTCCGCGATGGCGGTCCAACCCTGGATGCAGTTGTGCTTGACGATCTGGCTGCGCATCCCCAGCTCGCGCAACTGTTCCAGCGACAGCGCCACCGGGTGTTCCACCAGGCCCCCGACCATCAGCCGGTAGTCGGCGAAACCGTCGGTGGCCATCCGCTCGTACTCCTCATCCGTGGGGGGATAGCCGTTGACCCGGTGATACGGCGAGATGTCGGCGCGGGCGAAACGCTGCCGGGAGGTGAACGCCCGCGAGATCGCCCGCTCGAACGGGTCGACCACCACTCCCAGCAGGCGCTGGGTGCCGCGCCGGTAACGCAGCGAGAACCAGGTGATGATCACGTGGAACAGCAGGATCAGGAAGATCCCTAGCAGCCCGATCGCCAGCGCCAGCGTCTTGCTGCCGGTCGGATCAGCTAGGACGATCTTGGTGAACTCGTCGGGTACCCCGTGGATGATCACCATGAAGGTATGCACCGCGGTGAACGCCGCGAAGGCGCACAGCCCCAGGAAATGCAGGCTGCGCGCGCCCTGCTTGCCGCCGAACAGCTTGCCGTAACGGGGAAAGCGGGCCAGCATCGACGGCGACATCGCCGCTCCGGTAGCGATCTGCAACGGCGCCAATACGAAGATCACTAGGAAATAGGTCAGCTTCTGCACTGGCTCGAAGGGCTGCCCGGGGATGTTGTCCGGAAGCTGGAAGTGCAGATAGGTACCCACCGCTTTGATCGAGTTCGGAATGATCGACCAGTGGGTGGGTATCAGGTAGTGCCAGTAGCCGGTGGCGAACACCAGCGCGACGTAGACGGCTCCGGTGAGGATCCAGAACTGCACGGACATGAAGTGCCAGTGCCGGCCCAGGCCCAGGTTCTTGCGCCCCGGCAGCGCGATCACCGGGCTCCACGACTCCTCCTCATCCAGCGAGGACCACATCTTCCGCGAGTCCGCGCCGTACATCTTCGTGGAGAACCGGGCCCACTCCCGCCCGGGCGGGCAGTCATCGCGCCAGTACAGCTTCGGGAACGCGGAGAGCACCTCCAGCCCGGAGCGGGCCAGCAGCAGCAGGAAAAAGATATTGAGGAAGTGGGTGACCGCGACCCACAGCGGGAAAAAGGGTGGCATCAGTTCAGCTCCCGGCCCGCTCGGACGGCGGGGTCGTCATCCATCGCCGCGCCGCTGGCCATGCGCCCGGCGAGCCGGGAGGCCAGCGCCATGATTGTCAGGGCCGGATTGGCGCTGCCCTGCGTGGGGCAGACCGAGCCATCGGCGAGGAACAGGTTGGGCACCGCCCAGGCGCGCTGGTTGGCGTCGACCACGGACACCTCGGGACAGGCGCCCATCCGGGCGCCGCCGATGAGGTGGGCGAAGCGCTGGATGGTGAGCACGTCTTGGGCGTCGGCGGCATGCAGGATGTCGGTGATGACTTGAGTGGAGTAGGCCATATTGGCCTTGTCGTTGTCCGAGAGCGTGTAATCCATCCGGGCGATGGGCTGGCCGTAGGGATCGGTCTCGGCGGCGAGGGTGACCCGGTTGTCGGGGTGGGACAGCAGCTCGTTGAGCACACCGATGGTGCCCCAGTGGTTGTAGTCGCGCATGTACTCTCGCAGTGCCCGGCCCCAGTGCCCGTCGGCCAGGACGTGCTCGGCCCAGCCGATCGGCAGCGGCGAGACGGTCTGGATGGAGAACCCCCGCGCGAAGCCCCGGGAGGTGTCGGTCTCGTAGAACTGCTCGGAGGACACCTCCGGTGGCGGCGCCTTGTACATCCGCAGCTCCTCTGGCCAGCGGCCGGCGGTCTGGGTGGCGCCCTGCACCATGATGTAGCGCCCGACCAGGTCGTGGTCGTTGCACAGTCCGTGCGGGAAACGTCGGCTGGTTGAGGCGAGCAGCAAGCGCGGGGTCTCGATGGAGTAGCCGGCGATCGCGACGAACCGGGCGCGCTGCAGCCGGTCGGTGCGCTCTCCCTCAACCCGGTAGCACACCCCGCCGGCCAGGCCACTGGACTCGTCGAGCTCCACCCGTAGCGCCATGCAGCTCGCCCGCACCTCCACTCCGTGGGCCAGCGCGTCGGGCAGGTGGGTGACGTACGGGCTGGCCTTGGCGTTGACCTTGCAGCCCTGCAGGCAGTACCCGCGGTAGATGCAGTGCGGCCGGTTGCCGAAAGTGCCGTTGACGATGCCGACCGGGCCGACCCGCATCTCGATGCCCAGCGCCAGCGCGCCGCGCATGAGCTTCTCGGCGGGCGCGGAGATCGGGTGCGGGGAGAACGGGTAGCGGTGCGGATAACCCCATGGCCAGTTCTGCCCGGCGACCGGAAGCTCGGCCTCCACCCGCTCGTAGTGGGCCAGCAGGTCCCGGTAGCCGATCGGCCAGTCCGCGCCCACCCCGTCACGGGTGAACGTGTCGAAGTCGCTGGGGTGAAACCGCGGGGTGTAGCCGGCGTAGTGCACCATCGACCCGCCCACCCCCCGCCCGGAGTTGTTCTTACCCAGTTCGATCGGGTCGGCCCCGCCGATGATCCGCTTCTGGGTCCAGTACAGCTCGTGGCTGCCGGCCTCGTCGGACACCCAGTCGGAGTCGGGATGCCAGAACGGGCCGGCCTCCAGCACGACGATCCGCCAGCCCGCCCGCGCCAGCCGCTGCGCGAGCACCGAGCCGCCGGCACCAGCCCCGACGATCACGAGATCGACCTCGTCGCTCTCGGCGTAGCGGCGCATGGTCTTCTCCCCGGGCAGCTCCCGGGAATGCACGTCGAGCAGGTAGCGGGAGTCGTTGTCGGCCGGGCCGATCGAGCCCTTGAGCACCCCACGCCAGAACGTCCCCACTACAGCTGCCCTTCCTCCACCACCCGGACCGGGTCCTCGTCGGTCGCCCCGGGGGTCTCGAACGGCTCCCGGATGCCGACCCCGCCGCGGCGCATGAACCCTCGTGGGTAAGCCGGGCCGCCGAAGCCGATCTCGTTCCAGGCCCAGGGGTGGGAGTAGAACGCCGCGAGCGCCATCCGCATCACCACCGACCAGGCCCGGGTAACGTTGAGCCGCTCCCACGGACCGCCGACCAGCCGACCCTTGGCGAACTCGCCGACAATCGCCTCCCGCCGCTGCACCGCACAGGCGGAGAAGCCGGCTACCCGGTAGCCCGCCGCGGCGGTGTGGTCCAGCCCGGCCAGCACCAGCCGCCAGGTGTCGCGGTCATCAGGCATGTCGGCGTACTGGTAGCCATCCAGCTTCCCCTCAGCGAGCTTGGTGTCGATCATCTCCGGCACCGGCACCCTCGGGTCGGTGTCCTGGGCCAGCACGGTGTCACAGAACGCCCGCAGCGTCGGTACCTGCTCGACCGTGAAGAAGCGCATCGGCCCGGGCGGCTCCAGCCGAGCCAACACCACCTTCCGGGTCGCCGCGTCCCAGGTGTCCACCGTGGAGAGCACGTCGTAGTCGGGATACCGGCCGATCATCTGCGGACTCACCCCGGCGCGCTGGCGAGGCATTACCGCTCGCGCCGGAGCAGGGCCGCGAGCAGGCCCATGCCGCCGACCATCGTCATCAGCCCGGGTGCGGAGATCGGTGGACCCATCGGCAGGTTGTAGCCGGCCAGCTTCCAGCCGCCGGGTTTGCGAGACACGCCCCGGGCGTGGAAGTACTCTCCGAGCAGGCCGTTGGCGGCATAGAGCGCCGCGGTCACGGGAAGCGCGGTCTTGGCGCAGCGCTTGGAGAACACTCCCGCGACCCCGGCTACCACCAACGGCGGGGTCAGTACGATCGGGCTCCACATCCACTTATTGCCGAAACTAGCCTTGTAGTGCTCCAGGTAGACCTCGGCTCCGGTCACCACCGCGGCCACTGCGGTCAGCCCCGACAGTGAGCGCTCGAACCGGCCGTGCTCGATGTTGGACACCATCCGGTCGATCAGGTGCATACCGTCCTTGATCGCGCCGTGGTGTGCGGGTCCGCGTGACATGCCCGGTTTCCTCGTCATCTCTACCGGCCGGGAAGGAGCTCGTGGGCGAACTCACGCACCGCTGAGATCGCGCCGGGAAGGCCCTCCTTGGGCGCCGCGACGAAGGCCTTGGTCATCGCCTCCATCTGGGCGAAGGTGACGTGCGGTGGGATCGGCGGTTCCTCCGGATCACTCATCGCGTCGATGATCACCGGCCGGTCCGCGGCGAACGCTTCCCGCCAGGCGCCCTCGATCTGAGCGGAGCGCTCCACCTTGATGCCCTTCAGACCGATCATCTCGGCATAGGCGTGATAAGGCACGTAGGGGATTTCCTGGGAGGCCGTGAACTTGGGGTCTCCGGCCATCGCCCGCTGTTCCCAGGTCACCTGGTTGAGATCCTCGTTGTTGAGCACCAGCACCACCAGCCGCGGGTCGGCCCAGGTCTTGTAGTACTTGGCGGCGGTGAGCATCTCGGCCATGCCACCCATCTGCATCGCCCCGTCCCCGACCATCGCCACCGACACCCGGTCGGGGAAGGCGAACTTCGCCGCGATCGCATACGGCACTCCGGGCACCATGGTGGCCAGGTTCCCCGACAGTGACGCCTTCATCCCCCGGCGGATCCGCACCTGGCGGGCGAACCAGTTCGCCGCCGACCCGGAGTCGCTGGACAGGATCGCGTTGTCGGGCAGCTGGCGGGACAGCTCGGCGAACAGCGCCTGCGGGCGCACCCGAGGCCGGTCCCCATCCCGGTCCACATCGGCCGGTTCGGCACGGTCGGCCATCAGCTGCCACCACTCACGCACACCCTTGGCGATGCCGTCTTGCCAGGAGCGGTCGGTCTTGCGCCGCAGCAGCGGCAGTAGCTCGACCAACGTCTGTTTGCTGTCCCCGACCAGCGCGAGGTCCATCGGGTAGCGGATCGAGAGCATCCGACCGAACAGGTCGATCTGGACCCCCTTGACCGCGCCCTCCTTGGGCAGGAACTCCGAATAGGGGAAGCTTGAGCCGACCATCAGCAACGTGTCGGCGCCCTGCATCATGTCCCAGCTCGGTCTCGTGCCCAGCAGCCCGATCGATCCGGTACAGAACGGCACGTCGTCGGGTACGGCCGCCTTACCCAACAACGCCTTCGCCACCCCCGCCCCCAACGTGTCCGCGACCGCGAGCACCTCGTCGGTGGCGTGCAGCGCTCCCTGGCCGACCAGCATGGCGACCTTCTCACCAGCGTTGAGGATCTCCGCGGCGGCCTGCAGGTCACGTTGCTCGGGGATCGTGCGTCCAGGCCAGTAACCCACGCCGGAGTGCACGGTATGCGTCACGTGTGGCTGCTTCTCGACGGCGTCCATCTCCTGCACATCCGCTGGGACGATCACGCACGTGACAGTCTTCTCGGTCAGCGCGATCCGCAATGCCCGGTCGAGAGTGTGGCGGATACTGCCCGGCTCGTTGACCTGCTCGCAGTAGGCCGACGCGACATCGGAGTACAGCTGTAGCAGCTTGACCTCCTGCTGGAAATGCCCGCCCAACGCACGGACGAAGGTCTGCCCGACGATCGCCACCACCGGCTGGTGATCCAGCTTCGCGTCATACAGTCCGTTGAGCAGGTGGATCGCCCCCGGTCCCGAGGTGGCCATGCACACCCCGACCCGACCGGTGAACTTGGCGTGCCCGCACGCCATGAACGCAGCCATCTCTTCATGGCGGGTCTGGATGAACCGCAGCCGGTCCTGGCACCGCCGCAACGCCCCCAAGATCCCGTTGATCCCGTCCCCGGGGTACCCGTAGATCGTGTCCACGTCCCACTCGACCAGACGTTCACACAGGTAGTCGCCCGCTGTTTTTCCCATGTGCGTTCCCGCTCCTCGTCATCCAAGGGCCTCGTCAGGCATCGCGGCGCAACGAGCCGCCGGTACCCACGGGTGGTGTAGCCCGGTACGCGCCGGGTTAAACGCACCGGGTCAGCCAGCGTCGCCGCCCTTGGGCAGCGACTCGTAGATCTCCTTGCACTCCGGGCATACCGGGGAACCGGACTTGGGCGCGCGAGTCACCGGGAACACCTCGCCGCACAGGGCCCGCACCCGCGAGCCCATCACCGCGCTTTCGGCGATCTTGTCCTTGCGCACGTAGTGGAACATCTTGGGCGTGTCGTTGCCGGTGCTGTCGGTGCCCTCGGGGCGGGTGTCGACATCGGGCAGTGTCTGGGTCAGCGTGCTCACACCCTCCATGATGCCGCAGTGTCAGTCGGCGTGGATAACCGTGCCTACGTGCTCGCCCCGCAGTGCCTTGGTGATGTTGCCGGGGGTGAGTCCGTTGATGATCTGGATCCGCTTCCGGAGTTTGGCGTGTGTCATAAGGTGGAGTACCAGCGCGTCGATGGGTAAGGTGTCGAGGTTGCGGGCTACCAGCTCGGCCGCACTTGCCCGGGGGATGAGCTCGGGTGGGTTGGTGTTGGTTGCTGCGGGGTCGCTGGTGAACACGCCATCGACGTCTTTGACGTAGAGGAGCCGGGCGGCGCCGTAGGCATCAGCGAGCAGGAAGGCGCCGGTGTCCGTGCGGTGCGGTGGGATCTTGCCCACCTCGGGAGGGAACTCGTAGAGGCCGTAGGGTGGGTAGCCGTTGGACACCGCGGCCCGGCTGGCCGCCAGGTGCACGGCGAGTTGGTGGGCGATCGCCCCGTGCGGGAGGTAGGACACGCCCTGCTCGGCCAGCAGCGCGGCGATGAGGTGCCCGTTCTGCTCGGCCTCGACGGAAGCCAGCGCGGCCAGCACCCCCGTGGGCAGACCGAGGTCGAGCCCGACCCCGAGTACGTGACGGGCCCGGATGCCCGGCCCGGTGAGGATCAACAGCCGATGCTCCGGCAACGCCGCGCGCAGCTCCGCCACGACCGGCAGGACCGCCTCGCGGCCCCTGTCCATGATCGAGCGCCCGCCGATCACGACGACGTTCAACCACGGCAGCAGCGGGATCACCGGACGACCGACAGGCCGGAGGAGCTCGCGGTCGAGCAAGGTCTGGCGCATCAACGCCGAGGGCACGTCCTTGACCGCGAAGGAGGGCTCAGGATGTGAGACGGTGCTGGTCATGGTGTTCTCCACGGGGTTGTTGGCGGGACGGAGCTCAGGCCGCCGAGATGATCGTGCCGACGTGCTCGCCGTCCAACGCGCGCCCGATCAAGCCGGGCCGTAGCCCGTTGATGATCTGGACCGAACGCACGTGCCGGGCACGGCGCATCAGCTCCAGTACCGGGCGCTCGATGACCAGATCCGGCAGATCCCGAGCGATCAACTCCTCGACGGTGATCTCCGGGATCAGCGTGGCGCTCGGGTCGGTCTTCGGATTGGCCGTGTAGAGCCCATCCTCGTCTTTCACAAAGATCATGTTTCGGCAACCGTAAACCTCCGCGACGAGATAACACCCGGCATCCGTGCGGTACGGCGGTATCACCCCCTCGCTGGGCACGCGCTGCCACATGTCATAGGGAGGCATCCCCGAGAAGATCGCCGCACCGCAATCGGCGAGGTACAACGGCAGCGCGCCGAACGCCGAGCCTCCCACCACCGGCACACCGTGCCGGGCCATCAGATACCCCAGCATCTGGGCGTTCTGATCGGCTACCGCGGCCCCGACATCGGTCAGCACACCCGTTGGCAGGCCGAGCTCGGCAGCCAGGGCGTACGCATGCCGAGCCCGCGTACCGGCACCAGTGCCGATGAGGATCTGATGGCTTCGCTTGGCCGCCACCAACTCCTCCACCACCGGGTACACCGCCGCCTTACCCCGGTCGATCAAGCTCTGACCACCGATCTTCAGTACGCTCACCTCGGGCAGAATGGCGTAATCGGGTGCTTCGTCACTTGCTCGAATGAGTTCCGAATCGCTCAACGATCGATTCATCAACAACGATTCCAACGAAGCTCTACTCATAACGTCCGTCATCTGATCCTCCCCCGCGTCACCGAGACTGAATCGTCGATTCTAGACGCGGTCGCGCGCGCCGGGTAAGATCCGATTAAATCATCGCCACCTCGGAGATACGGCGAGCGCAACACCGATTCTCCGCGCCGAAGGGCGCCGGAGCACGGCATGGACCGCTACATCGGAGTCATCAACCAGGCGAGTGATTCTGGGAACATTTCGAGTGAAAGGGCGCATCGCCCAGTAGCGAGATCAACCCTCGACGATCGGGTGGTCGCCACTCTCCAGCTCGCGGGCCCGGAGGTCGGGCTCCGGCAGGCCCCGCCCCAGCCTGTTGACGTGCTCGGCCTTACGGGGGGCCCGGTCATTGGCGATGAGCACCGCCATCCACGGAAGTGGCACCGAGAGCGCGACGAATGTCAGCGCAAGCCACCAGGTCTGATAGAAGACGCCGGCCAGGGCCAGGCACGGGATGCGGGCTGACATCAAGATCGCGTATTTGCGCCGACGTGTGGCGTACTGTTCGGCGTAGGATGGTTCCGCCGCAGTGATGAGAACAGCGGCATCGCCTCGTCGGCGGCCGTGCTCGTGTGGATCCCGCGCGCCCTCACGTCCCGATGCGATACTCCCGACCTCCTACGACACTGTTCTTTGGTTTTGCGGCCGCTTTCACCTGTTGCTTGTGCTCTCGAACCTTGGCCAGCGAGTCGGCGTCGGTCACATCGGCGACCGATCGGTATACACCCTCATCGCCGTAGGGGCCGGCCACCTCACGCCAGCCGTCGGGCGTCACATTACGCTGTTTACCGAGAAGCGCCACGAGGATCTGCGCCTTCTGCGTCCCGTAACCCGGCAGCGCGACCAGCCGGTCGAGCAGCTCGCCGGCGTCTGAGACGTCTCGCCACAGGCCTGCCACATCGCCGTCGTAGCGCTCGACCAAGGCCCGGCAGATGTCCTGTACCCGGCACGCCATCGACTTGGGATACCGGTGCAATGCGGGCTGCTTCGCGAACAGGTCCGCCAACGCGTCGGGGTCGTAGTCGGCCAGCTCGTGAACGTCAAGGTCGTGGCCCAGGCGCTGCTGTAGTTCATAGGGCGCGGCGAAGGCCCGTTCCATCGGCACTTGTTGATCGAGAAGCATGGCGAGGAGCAACGCCAACGGGTCCCGCTCGAGCAACGCGTCCGCCGACGCATCCTGGCTCAACATCAAGCTCACCCGCGACCTCCTCGCCTAGCATGCGCACATCGATAGGGTCATCACCAGGTTACTGCTCGCCAAGCGGCTTCCCGTCCGGGGGAACGGTGATCAGATGTCGATACCGACCAGGCCCATGACCTCGGTACGCCAGTCCTGGTAGGCCGTGGCCTCGCTGGCCCGTTCCTGCGGGTTCCGGTGGGGGAGCGCGGCGTCGTCGCCACCCAGCGCGTAGTGCACGATCTCCTGGTCGCTGCGCTGACTGCTGACCACCTTGACCTCGATGTGTCTGGTGGCGAGCTCGGCCCGGGTGGCGTGCGCCAGGAGATGGAGCAACGCCAGGCGGGATCGCTGGTCGTCGGGCAGCGACAGCTCGTCCGGAGTGTTGCCCGACACCAGCACCACGGTCGCGCCGGGTGCGAGCACCGGGAGCACTCGATCGACTGCGCTGAAGCGGGCCAGCAGGCCCGCCGACAGGAACGAGCCGACGCGCGCGACGGCGGTGTGGCCATCGGGGTGGATGGTGACCGGCAGCTGGATGTAGAAGTCGAGGTCGGCGCCGCCCGGCTCACCCGGCAGCGCCGAGGGGTCGGTGATGATCACAGAGTCGGCGCCCGCATCCTTCAGCAGCTCAGAAAGCCGTTGCACCCGGTCGGCGGACCCGCTCAGCAGCCCGATAGACGACATCGACCCTCCTCCAGCGAGTTCACACCGATCGATGGACCATTCAGGCTGATCACCGCTCTCAGGTCATCGTAGGAGCCGGTGGCAGCACCTGGCGAGGGCGCGGGAGGTTTGCGGACAGCGGTCCCCCGAATGGCCGCGCCATACCTGCCGGCTTCAGCCCCGCGAGCCCCGGCGTCACGTGACGCCGGGG
>JBOHFI010000051.1:0-37212 GCA_050699595.1 Pseudonocardiaceae bacterium
ATGCGAGCCACGGCTCGCATCGCCACTCACGGGGGCGCTAGCGCAGCGTCGCCAGCAGCGCGTGGAGCAGGTTCGGGGCGAGCCCCGGGTCCTCCACCATGTCGTCGGGGCCCTGATCGTCTCCGGCGTCGGCCCGCAGCCGCAGCACGCAGGCGCCGACGCCGTTGCGCAGCACTGCCGCGACCAGCCTGCCCTCCCGTCGCCGAGGGTGCCCGGCGGCGGCGCGGCGGGCCTGCGCTGGGTCATCGGGCAGCTCGCGCAGACCCGCCTGCGCCTCCGGCGGGAGCACCACGATCTCCTGTGCCAACGCGCAGCCGGCGACCGAGTCGGGCCATTCGATGCCGGCCAGCGCGGCGTCGAGCTCGCCCTCGGGCAGGGCGTCCTGGGCTACCGGGGTGAGCGCGGCCCCCGCGTGCAGATGATCGGCCAGCTCTGGCTGGGTCGCCAGCAGAGTCGCCGTGGTGACCAGCGCGAACAGTTGCGGTTGCTGATCCCACCCGGCGGCCGCGACGAACTCCTCGACCTCCCGCACGGTGGCAGGCAAGGCGTGGGACAGAGTGGAAGGACACGGCTGGGGCTCGCTCACCCGGCCATCGTCGCATCGGTGGTGGGAACCGGTAGCGGCGGTGCGGACAGGCGGAATCCGCAACCCTGGGGCGCTCCGTAGAGTTGGCCGGGCAGACTCGACCCGGCGTGGCACCGGCTGCCCGAGGGGTCCGCACCGCACAGCCGTCGTCGCCAGGAGCGTGTTCTGTGGCCAACCGGCCCTCTGTCGGAGTTCCCACCCTGTCTCGCCGTGCCCGGATTCTGCTCACCGTCGGGGCGCTCGCGCTGGTGACGCTCATCATCGGATCGCGGCTGATCGCCACCTACGTGGACTGGTTGTGGTTCGGTGAGGTGGACTTCCGGTTGGTGTTCTCCACCGTCCTGGTCACCCGTCTCGTGCAGTTCGTGGTCGCCGGGCTGCTGGTCGGTGGTGTGCTCGCGCTGAATATCGTGCTCGCATTCCGCACCCGGCCCGTGTTCGTGCCAGTGGCGGGGCCGGAGGATCCGGTGGCGCGGTACCGCTCCGCGATCGTGGGGCGGCTGCAGCTGGTCGGCCTCGGCGTCCCGGTATCGGTGGGGCTGATCGCCGGGCTGTCCGCGTTGGGCGACTGGCAGACGGCGCAGATGTTCCTGCACGGAGCCGATTTCGGCGTGCTCGATCCCCAGTTCCACAAGGACGTCAGTTTCTACGCCTTCGGACTGCCTTTTTATCGTATGCTGCTGGGCTGGGCGTTCGTCGTGGTGGTGGTGTCCTTCGTCGGGGCGTTGCTTACTCACTATCTGTTCGGTGGGTTGCGGCTGACCGGTCGCGGCGGTCAGCTCTCCGGCCCGGCCCGGGTGCAGCTCGGCGTGCTGGCGGGCGTTTTCGTGCTGCTCAAGGCCTTGGGGTATTTTCTCGATCGCTACGAGTTGATGTTCTCCCGGCGAAATCCGCTGTTCACCGGGGCCAGTTACACCGACCTCAATGCGGTGCTTCCGGCCAAGATAATCTTGATGTGCATTGCGGTGATCTGCGCGGTCGCCTTCTTCGTCGGTGCGGTGCTGCGCAACCTGCAACTGCCGGCGATCGCCATTGCGCTGCTGCTGCTGTCCAGCATTCTGGTGGGTGCGGCGTGGCCGGTGGTCCTGGAGCAGTTCGTGGTGCGTCCCAACGCCAACGAGCGTGAGGCGCCGTCCATCGGGCGTAACATCGCCGCGACTCGACAGGCCTACGGCATCACCGACCGGCAGGTCGCGTACTCGCCATACTCCGGGCACAGCGGCGCATCACCGGCTGACGTCCGGGCTGACACCGACACGATCCCGAACGTGCGGTTGCTGGACCCCAGCGTACTGTCGCCGACTTTCACCCAACTGGAGCAGCGGGAGAACTTCTACGGTTTTCCGGATAAGCTCGACGTCGACCGTTACACTGTCAATAGCAAGACACAGGATTACATCGTCGCGGTACGGGAGCTGGAGTCGGCGTCGTTGGCCGAGAATCAGCGTACTTGGATCAACCAGCATCTCACCTACACTCACGGAAACGGTTTCGTCGCCGCCCCGGCCAACACCGTGACCCCGGACGGTTATCCGGAGTTCACCGTGTCGGACACCTCGGGGCAAGGCGATATCCCCGTTCGGCAGCCGCGGATCTACTTCGGTGAGCTGATCGACGACTACGCGATCGCCGGAGGAAACCCCGGTGCTCGCCCCCGGGAGTTCGACGGCCGCCCGGAGAACTACACCTATCAAGGCAAGGGTGGAGTGCCGCTCGGAAGCTGGGCGAGCCGGTTGATATTCGCCTCGTACTACGGTGAGCGCAACATCCTGTTCAACCAGGAGATCGGACCGGATTCGAAGATCATCTATAATCAGCATCCGAGGGATCGGGTGGAGAAGGTCGCCCCCTGGCTCACCGTCGATGGCGACTCGTATCCGGCTGTGGTCAACGGGCGGATCGAGTGGATCCTGGACGGCTACACGACCCTCAGCGACTACCCGTACGCGCAGCGGACCGTGTTGGGCAAGGCGACCACTGACTCGCTCACCGGGCCGTCCCGCCCCTCCCTGCCGAATGAGGAGATCAGCTACATTCGCAACTCGGTCAAGGCCACTGTGGACGCCTACGACGGAACCGTGACGCTCTACGCGGTGGATGAGAACGACCCGGTACTGCGCACGTGGATGAACGTGTTTCCCGGTACCGTGCGGCCCGCGCGCGACATCAGTGATGAGTTGCGGGCGCACTTCCGCTACCCGGAGGACTTGTTCAAGGTGCAGCGGGAGATGCTCGCTAGATACCACGTGAACAACCCGTCGGTTTTCTTCACCAACGACGATTTCTGGAATGTGCCCAATGACCCGACGCAGAACCAGCAGGGCGTCGATCAGCCGCCCTACTACGTACTGGCCGGGCCGCCGAACGAGCGAAGGTCGTCGGGTTTTCAGCTGACCAGCGCGCTGGTCAGCCTGCGCCGGCCCTTCCTGGCGTCCTATATCTCGGTGGGGTGCGACCCGCAAGACTACGGGAAGATAACAGTGCTCCAGCTGCCCGGTGACTCCCAGACACTGGGCCCGGAGCAGGTCCAGAACAGGTTCGTTTCCTCCGCGGACGTCAGCCGGGAGCTCAACCTGCTGCGGCAATCTGAGACCGACGTGCGCTACGGCAACCTGCTCACTCTCCCGGTCGGCGGTGGGCTGCTCTACGTGGAGCCGGTCTATATCGAGCGAGCGAACCAGCAAGCGGCGTTTCCCCAGTTGAATCGGGTCCTGGTGGCCTATGGCGATCGGATCGGATACGCGCCGACCCTGCGCGAGGCACTCAACCAGGTGTTCGGCGCCGGCGCCGGGGATGCCACCGTCTCGCCTGTCCGGCAGACTCCCAACCAGCAGGTCCCCAACCAGCAGGTCACAGTGCCCAATCAGGGTGTCACCACCCAGCCCCCGGCGGCCGTCGGCGTCGGTGCCGACGGCCAGGGGCTACGCCAGGCCGTCGCCGACATCGCCGATGCGCTCAAGCGCCTGCGGGCGGCCGAGGGTGCCGGCGATTTCGGTGCGCAGGGCAAGGCGCTGGCCGACCTCGACGCGGCCACGAAGCGGTTCGACACGGCCGCCGCAGCCGCCGCCCCGGCCCCCGGCGGAGGCGGCGGCTGACCGTTGACCACCCGATTTGCGCGTTCCCTGACTGGTCGAGTAAGGTGACATTCACCAACGCGGGGTGGAGCAGCTCGGTAGCTCGCTGGGCTCATAACCCAGAGGTCGCAGGTTCGAATCCTGCCCCCGCTACCACGTTGTAGCAGGTCAGAGGCCCGATTCCCAGACTGGGAATCGGGCCTCTTGATCGTTTGTCAGCGGTTTGTCATCAAGACTGTCCGCCATCAGGTGACACATCACCACCGCCTACGGTGATGTTCGTCACAGTTCAACCGTCGTGTGCTCTTGCTCCGGTGTCTTGGTTTCGGTGCTGGTTCTGGGCGGCGGCACGAGTGTCACTCCTAGCACTGTGAGGAGGTCGGTGGTGGGGATGTGGTAGTTGGTGCCCACGCGGATGATCCGTACCGGGAACTGGCCTGTGTGGGCGAGTTGGTAGGCCTTGGTGCGTCCGATGCCCAGGGCGCGGGCTGCGGTCATGAGATTCACCACGGTGGGCAGGGCGTGTAGTTGGTCGAAGGTCAGCGGTTGCATGGTGATTCCTTCCTTTCTGGCCAGGGTCATGGTTGGGTGAGTTCGGTGATCAAAAACGGGGGTGCGTCAGCTTGGGTGCTCACGCTGATCGACTGGTCGGTGTCGGTGGTGGTCAGTGTGGTGATCATCTTCTGAATAGCGTGTTTTCTCTGGGTGTCTGGGACGCTGAACATCACACGGGGTGGCACATGATCGGGGCCTAGACCCGCCGTGGGTGAGGAAATCAAGGTATATGCGGCATTTGGTGCGGATGCGGGGCAGAGACTCGGTGGCTTGATCGATTTCTAGCCACCAGCAATCCGCATGTGTCGTGCTCGTCAGGACACAGTAGGCGTCGGGTTTGAGGCAGTCGCCCGCTGCGGTGGGCCACCAACAGTGCGGTTCGGTGAGGAAGCTCGACACCGTGAGACCGTGGGTGCGGCTGGCTGCGACCAGGCGCACGTAGATGTCGCTGATGGCCAGGGTGTGGGCCACAAACAGCACACCGGGCGTAGATGGTCGTTTCACCCGTGGCGGGGATGGCTGGCCGGTGAGGATGGCCTGGAAGCGGTGCCCGGCAGCGGTGAGGGTGTAGATGTGCCCAGCAGAGCCAGCCCTGGCTCCGCCGATGGTGCGGTGCAGGGTGGTGACCAGGCCCACGGCGTGTAGGCGGGTCATGATCCGGCGTCGGACACGAGCCGTGGTGTGGCACCTCATCCTGGCCTGCCTCCTAGCCATCACCACAGCCATCGGTGGCGCAATTCTCGCGCGGACAGTAGCGACTGATTCCCACCCTGCGATGCCAGCCCATCCCGCCTCACCATCCACACTGTCCTCGCCCACCCCATCAGGCCCACCTTCTACCTCGCCACCATCACCGCCTCCACCATCACAAACAGCCCACCAGTCACCTATACCGTTATCCCCATTCACACCGGCAGCACCCGCACCACATCGGCCCCCGACACCGCGACAAACACCACCTCTTTCCGCCCGGCCAGATCCACCGCCACCACCATCAGACCCACCCATCACCAAAACCGCCAGCGTGTCTCTCATCTGGAAGAATATGTACTATGGCCTGTGCCTGGACGAACAGGAGGAGGATGTTACCCATGACCCTGGCACTGTTCGACTGTGGGGCTGCAATGGCAGTAAGAACCAGATGTGGGCAGAAAAGATCATCGCTGATCATCCGATATCCATCGCCAAAAATCTTGTCAGTTCCAGATCCGGAAAATGCGTAACCTACCAACCTGACCCCGACTCCCCGATCATATCGGTGCGGCTAGCACCCTGCGGTCAAGAGGAGCAAGCATGGGTTCGCCACTGGAACGGCGCAGCCTATATTTTTGAAGCAGCCGAACTCCCCGGACTATGCCTGTCAGTCACCAGTGGCCCCGTGGCTGAAGGATTCACCGGAATCCGACTACGACGATGCGACCCACCCTCACCCCTCACCGATTGGCGACCCTCCTAACATTTCCCGAAGGTGCCCAGTCCTAACTGTGCAGAACGAACACCACACCGTATCGAGACAGAGTGTGATCTACCGAAATCGCAAGACCCAATCAAAAAATAGGCAATGGACGTGCTCGACGGATCAGGGTGGTGGCCGAGTCGATCGAAGATCGTGAGGGATTGCCGCTGGTCGCGGGTCGGTGCATGGGTTTACTCGGCTGTCTCGGGTTCGGTTGTGGGTTCATCGGTATTGGTGTGGGGTGTGGTGGTGTGGCATTGTGTGAGCCAGGTTCGTACTGTGGTCAGGGTGATGGGTGAGTGTAGTAGTTGGTTGAGGACGTGACACCACAGAGCTGCTGTGTCGGCGGTGCGGCAGAACCCTAGTGTGACGCGGGTGGGGCATCACCGCTGGGTGAAGGGACACCACCACCATCGTCGTGTGCATCGCCACCGTGTGCAGTGGCCGTGGCGGTTTATCGGGTGGGCATCATCCAGTGATTGCGCTAGGGCTAGGGACCAAGGAGCCCTAGGCCGCGTAGGGTTTCCACCGTGAGTGGATCATCGGCACGGTCGCGCCACGAGAGAACCAACTCGGCGATGCTGTCGTTGAGTTGGTGACGTTGCTCACGGGCTTGCCGATGCCCCGGTGATTGGCTGGGGGCCACGGGTATCGATGGTCCCCAGCCCCTAGACCTGCCCCTGTAGAAGGCCCAGAGGTGTGTGCTGATGTCAGTCACGAACGTGACCAGGAGCGTGCACAGCCTAGCGATCACCGGGCGGTTGTTGTGGGGCCTGTGCTGTATCGGAGGGCGGCGGGGGTCTCCCAACCCGATCTTGGGCGGGCTATCGGCAGGACCCGGAGCATGGTCTCTCGCATCGAGCACGGCACCCGTGTGATGCCCGAGGCGCTGTGGACGATCACCGATGAGGTGTGCCGCGCCCAGGGTGCCCTCATCGCCGAGCACCACACGCTCGCTGAGGCTGAGCAGGACTATCGTGCACAGTGTCGTGCCCACCGTTGCCAGAGGGGGCAGAGCCAAGCCCAAGCCCAGCTAGACGCCCTCAAAACCTCGCCCACACACTCGCTGCGGGACGGGGGTGAGGTGTGGTCGACTATGACAGGTGCAGACGGTGAGCTAGCCAAGGAGCTCATGGCAGTGATCACGAAATTAATACAGTCCATGGGTCGTCGCCAGGCGACACAGCTGATCGGGTGCATCCTGGCAGCCGTAGGATTGTCTGGCCTGGACACCGACGACTACACACGCCTCGCGCAAGCTGTAGAGGCTCCCCGTCGGGTCGATGCTCACGTCATAGACACCCTGGCGGTCACGTTGGCCCGGTGCAAACGTCTGGAGGACACGCTCGGACCGTGTGAAGTATTAGATACCGTCGTGGCTCAGCATGGACTCGCCCGCCGCCTACTCCAAGGATGCCCAGAACAGTTGCGTAAGCCGTTGAGCTTGGTCGATAGCAACATGGCATCAGCCATCGGTGGCTACCTGATCGACATGGGCCATCCCCAGGAAGCCATGCGCTACTTTCAGCGCGCCCGCCGAGCTGGCCACAACGCTGGTAATCCGGCGTGTGCCGCCTACGCGGCAGCCAACGCCAGCTTTGCGGCATTCCTCCGCGGTGACACACCTGCTGCATTAGACGCCGCTGCTGCTGCTCGCAGCTTGGCAGCACGCAGCAGCGACGATAGGCTCAAAGCTCTTGCTGAGCAGATGGCCGCCGCCGCATACGCACTCGATGGCCAGTATGGGCCATGCATGAGCGCGTGTGGACGAGCACAACAATTCCTCGCCAGCGCAAACGGATGTGCCTCCGAGTCGCTGGCGTATTGGGTACATGAGGGCGCTCTGGAGAGTCACCGCAGCCTGTTCCTGTGCCTGCTAGACAAGCCCAGGGAAGCTGTCGAAGCCGCAAGCAATGCTCAGGCGCGATTCGACCGCACCTTCGTAGGAAGTTACGGGCGCTGTCAGGTGCGACTAGGCCACGCACTGGTGCTCTCCAAAGACATCACCGAAGCCGCCCGTGTCCTCGGCGACGCCGCCAACCAAGCTAGCCTGTCCCCACGACTCACCACAGAACTCCACACTGCCCGAGGGTTGATGCAACCCTGGGAAAACACCAAAATCGTCAAAGAACTCGACGCCCAACTAGAAGCCTGTGGACTCAGACCAACACGTCAAGACAATGCGTGACACCGGAATCAAGGGACATGCGCAACCACAACGGCGTGACCTGAACCAGCGTGACTATGCCACTTGACTTGATGCCGTGTCGCGAACCCACATGAGCCGTACTTTGATTTTGTCATGAGCCGAAAACAGCGTGCGGGCGCGTTCGGCTGAGCCGAAAACGCCGCGCACACCATCATGAGCGGCGCTGACCACCTCGGCGCGACCGTCAAAATCCATACCCCACGCGATCGTCACCGCATCGACACGATCGCCGATTTCTTCGCATAGCGCGAACACTCGCGGCGCATCCTCGGCAACCATCTTATCTATTTCTGCCGTGAATAGTTCTTCATCGCCTATCGGTGACAGTTCGACTGGATCGACATACTCAACCTCTGAACCGTCTTGATCCTCCGCAAATTCTTGTCCAGTGCTCTTGTTTATCTGGCCCATAAGGAAATTGATCACTTTCGGTAGTCGTAACGAATAGATCTAAGCAGAAGGGTTCCAAGGGTTAGGACAAAATCGGCAGTCATAAATTTTTACGGTGAGGGTTTCTGTGCCCAACGCTGCTTGAACGCCTGCACTTTTCGTCGGCTGACTGGAAGGTCCACAGCGTCAGGACCGGAACCCAGGGTTACAAGCCAGCCGGAATAATTCCTCCAGAGTTTCGTCACTAGTGGAACAAACACCAAATGAGTTATGAATACGAACAAAACCATGCCCACCCCAACATTCTTCGAGGCTGGCCAACGACTGGCGCCACAAACAATTGTGTTTGTCCGTATGTAGCCGAACATAATCCCCTTTAGCTTCAACCCACCGAACCTGCGAACGCGCCACCACAACGATGCCGCCTGCGGTCGCGATCGAGATGAACTCGTCGCTGAGGACGTCTTTCGGTCCATCTTGTCGCTGCGGTTTCTCATTCATTTTCTGATACCTCCGGATGAACCCGGCAGTTTGTTATGTGCCGGTTTCTCGTTTCATATTAGAACTTAAATCTGGAATTTCAATTCGGAAATACTCCATTAGAGTGTAACGACTTGTTATGCAACGTGAGGGCGCATTTGATTCGAATGCACAAGAGTGGGCAGACTGGTGCAAGTCGAAGTGGAAGGTCACCCATGCAAGGTCAGAACCCGACAGTGCAGCGTCGGCGTCTTGGCGCAGAGTTTCGTCGCCTACGTGAGCAAGCGGGCAAAAAGCTTGAAGAGGTTGCCGCTTATGGGGGGTGCGCAAAGTCAACAATGAGCCGCACGGAAAGTGGTCGGGTCGGTATTACACCTCTTCTGGTCCGTGCTTTGCTTGACTTTTATCGGGTGTCCGAGCAAGAACGAGACGATCTCATCGCTGCTGCCTACGAGTCACGAAAACCAAACTGGTGGCGACCTTACGCCGGGGTCATGACCGAACCCCTCCATGAGCTTCTTGGCCTGGAAGCTGTGACCTCATTACTAAAGGTTTTCGAGACAAGTTTTATGGCTCTACTGCCATGGATGTGGATGAGCGGTGTGTGGTGTGGCCGGGTGCCCGCTTGGGTGGGGCGTACGGGTGTGATCTGGGTTCGGCGGCTCCTACACTCGTCGAGCTGGGGTCGCCCGTGCGCGCTCCAACCTTACTGAATCGTCTGTTGGTCCTGCCGGGTGTGGTGGCGGTCGATCCTGGGTTTTGGTTGGTGGAGTCGGGTGGTGGTGTGGTGGGGGTGCGGTGTCGGTTGACCCGGCGGTTGCTGGTGTGTCCGGACTGTTCGTTTGCGGCGGCGCACCGGTATGACACGCGGGATGTGGACTCGTCGTGGCGGCATCGTGATCTGGGTGGTCGGGTGTGCCGGGTGCGGGTGCGGCGGCGACGGTTGCGGTGTCCGGAGCACGGGGTGCGCGCTGAGGGGGTGTCGTTCGCGCGGTCGGGGTCGGGGTTCACCCGTGATTTCGAGCGGTTGGTGGCGTGGTTGGTGACGAAGACGGACAAGGCGACGATGTGTGCGTTCGCTCGGATCGCTTGGCGCACGGTCGGGGCGATCTGTGAGCGGGTGTCGGGGATGTGTTGGATTCCGAGCGGGTGTCGGGGTTGGTTGGTATCGGGGTGGGTGAGATCTCGTGGAAGAAGCATCACCATTATCTGACGTTGGTGTCCGACCGTGTGACCGGGAAGATCGTGTGGGGTGAAGCGGGGAAGGACACCGCGATGTTGAACGCGTTTTTCGGTGAGCTGCCCGAGGGCGCGGCTGAGGCGCTCGAAGCGGTGTCGATGGACCTCGGTCCCGCTTTCGCTGAGTCGGTCCGTACCCACGCCCCGCGGGCCACGATCTGCTTCGACCCGTTCCCCGTGGTCACGCTGGTCACCGACGCGTTGGACGCGGTGCGGCGGCAGGTGTGGCAGTCCGCCCGGAAGCTGCGGGATCAGGGTATCGTGAAGAGATTCGAAGGGGCACGGTGGGCGTTGCTGAAAAATCCCATCGACCTGACCGAGGACCAGAGCGGCACGTTGCGTGAGATCAAACGATCCGGCGGAGCGCTGTGGCGGGCGTATCAACTGAAGGAAGCGCTGCGCGCGGTCTTCGCCGGCGACCTGGACCCCACGGATACGAATGTCATGCTGGACCGCTGGTGCTCGAAAGCGCAACGAAGCCGAATCCCCGAATTCGTGAAAGCGGCGGCCACGATCCGGAAACACCGAGACGGCATCAACGCCGCCATCGACCGCGGACTGTCGAACGGCCGCCAGGAAGGACTGAACAACAAGGTCCGGTTGATCATCCGCCGCGCCTATGGCTTCCACAGCGCCCAAGCCGCCCTCGCCACCGTCATGCTCGTCTGCGGACCCGTCAACCTCCAGCTCCCGTATCACACCCCCGCCACCCACATGTAGAGCAGTAGAGCCAAACATCCGAAAACTGGCCGGCAATATCGGGTTCCAAGCCGACGGAATGAACCGCTTGCGCTATGCCGCCTGACGTAACCCTCGTGGCTGCGGAAGATTTGACAACATCTCACCGAGATTTTCCTGAATCGGATTTGCGACCATACCGGCAGCTTCAGCCTTTACGATAGTTCAGTAGATCACGCGATGCAAAAATGTTTGCGGCAGCTCGAATCCGAGCCGCTAGCGCACTAACCGGCAAAAATAGCCGTCCCGCCTTGCGAAAATCGGACCAACGCTCGCGGGAATGTGCGACCGGGTACACCAATTACTAATCCAGGTATCACGCTGCGGTGTACCCCCTCACCCTCATCGGCCGGATTGTCTCTCCGTCGCATCTGAGGCCGAGGGCGAACCCGCGCGGGGACCCACACGGAACCATTGTGTGCCTGGCCTTCATACGAGCAGCCCCTACGGCGCCAGCCACACTGCACGCCTAGCCGAGGAAGCGAGCGGGTATCCACACCGGCCGCTACCTGGCTCCGTAGCCACTGATCTGCTGGCCTGTTGACTTACTGAGAACTGCTTTCCGCCAGTCTGGGATCAAGAGGTCGGCTGGCGCAAGTGATCGCTACTCCGGGGCGGGCGGGCCGTCCCGGAGTAGCGCGTTAATCACCCATCTGACGATCATGAACGCCAGCCGGATGACGCACAGCGCGATGCCCAGGCCTGTAATGGTCTGGCGCCGATCTTACTCAGTCCGATCCTCCGACTCCGGCTTCGGCGGCGGTGTCGGGCGCCCCTTCCTTCTTCCTCTTCTTATCTCCCGCCCCGCCCTGGTCCGGAGGATTCTCGGCCGTGGTCGGATCCGGCTCCCCGTCCGATCCTCCGACTCCGGCTTCGGCGGCGGTGTCGGGCGCCCCTTCCTTCTTCCTCTTCTTATCTCCCGCCCCGATCTCGTCCGGGGGGTTCTCAGCCGTGGCCGGATCCGGCTCTTCGTTACCCGTGCCTCCTGGCGGAGTCTGAGGTTCAGACATCTTCGGCTCCCTCATTTGGGTGAAAAATCTGTGCCCTAGCATGGCAAGGTTGACTGTACTCTTACGTCCCCGCACAGGCCAGCGCCCGCCTGGCTCGGCGAGTGCATGGGCTGCTGCTCCGGGCCGTGCGGGCGGATCACCTGCGGGCCATCGGAACCCCGCAGGGCTGTCTGTAGCACGGTACCATTTGCGACGAGGCCACCGCCTGGCCCGCACTCCAACAAAGATCAACAAGAAGCCGGGCGACTTACGAGCGTGGGATGTCTGGACCCCTGCCCTGGTCTGCTGCGAGTCAAGCTTGCCGCAGCGACGGGATACCCGCTTCCGCCCCCGCGTCTGCTGCGCAGACTGATACGCGCCATGCTGTCTACATGCTGTTGAACACGGTCAACAGCGGTAAAACGGTAGCCGGCTTCCCAAGCTCGCAAACCAAGCACAGGTGCCTCCGGCGGGCCTCCGCTCCGGAAGGGTCACCAGTGCGGCGCCGGTTCTGCCCACAGTGGAATGGGCGTGCTAGCGGCACAGTCTGCGACGAGACACCACGGGCATGCCCAACAGGAGCATCGAACCGGCGACGTCAGGGTTCCCTGACGTCGCCGGTTCGGATTCTACCCCCGCTACCGCGTTGTAACAGGGCAGAGGCCGAATTCCCAGCTTGGAATCCGGCCTCTGATCCTTTGTTAGCGGGATTGCCCGTCACGAGGTGGCTCGCTCCGGGACCAGGGCCCAGGCCCCGCTCCTTCAGGGATGACCAGCACGGTTTGGGGCCCCACGCTGGACGTCGCCGTTTATGTCTGGCGGGAATCGCCTTGCCGGCTTGGTCCCGATCCCTACAAAGGCAGGATGACGTTCTTGGCCTGGCCGACGAGGGGCAGCACGTCGTACGTCAGCTCAACGCCTGGACCAGTCACGAAGCCACGGCGCGTCGTCTTGATCGCCACTGTGCCGAACGTGACCGGGGACTCCCGCGTGACGCCGAAGGCCTGGGGCAGCAGGACGGTGATGCTGATCACTCCAACATCGGGGTTCGGCTGGAGAATGACGGTGAGCAGGGTACCCAACGGGCTGGCCAGCCGGTCGATCTGCTTACCGAAGAACGTGAACGTCCCTTCAGGTCCCTGGTAGCTCAGCTCTCCACCCTCGTGGCCGACGACGATCGGCCCGGGAGTACTCGGAAAGAAGGTGATGGACGTCCTGTCACCGTTGAATGTGAACTCGTTGGCGCCCAGGTTCACGCTCGTCGGACTGAGACCGGTATCTTTCTCGACTGTCATGACTTTCTCCTCAGCTCGGTGGCGGTTGCGTTCGCCCAGCCTCTCTGAGTCCTGAGCCTGGTCCTGTGATACACGTTGTTTGGGCGCAATGATGGTGTGAGGAGCCTGGGGCGTCCGGGAGCGGGGTGCGCAACGTCGGCAGACCCTGGGCCCATCGGCTCAGCAGCAGGTCGGAAAACCGATCGGCCAGCAGGCCGGAGGCCTGGATGCCGAACACCACGTCGCCGGCGAGCTCGGGCTCGGCCGCGAGTAGTGGCGTGATCACGCCATGCCGGAGCAGCTGCTCGTGCACCGCGTCGGCCTCGATGTGCTCGGCGAAGAACTCGATGGCGGCGGGCCCGCAGCCCAGCCGGCGCAGGGCCCGGACCAGCCGGTCTGAGCTAGGGGAGGAGGTCAGCTCCACGGCGGCCAACTGGCCGATCAGCGCCCCGCGCAGGCCGCGGTGCAACCCGCACAGCGACATGAAGTTGATCTCAGCCAGGACGGCGGCCGGTACGGCGCCGAGGTAGCTGCCGTACTCGGCGCAGAGCCCGAGCTCAGTCATCATGTCGGCGTACAGCCGGGCATGCATGCGGGCTGGGTTGCCCGAGCCGTACTCGTCGTGTTCGACGGTGACCAGCGCCACCTTGGCCGGCCCGGTCAGCCGGGGGATGACCCATGCGTGCGGATCGGCCTCCTTGAGGTGGTAGAGCGAGCGCTGCGCGACGTGCTCGCGCAGCTGCCAGAGCTGCCCGGCGTGGCGCAGGTGGTGCGAGACGCCCCAGGCGTCCACCGGCTCCACCAGCAGGGCGTCGATCTCGGCGGCGACGTCGGTCCCCCCCGGGACGTCGGCCCGCAGTGCGGTCAGGAAGACCCGTTCCAGGCGCCGGCGCAGTCCGAGCAGCTCCGGGTCCCACTCCAGGTCATCGGAGACCGGATCATCAGAAACCCCGGCGAAACCTCGGTAATGCAGCTCATAGCAGCAGTACAGCGCCAGCTGCAGGTCCTCGCCGTACGGATCGGCCTGCTGGAGCACCGCCTCCTCGACCTGCGCCGCCGACGAGGCGCGTAGCGTGGTGATCACGGTAGTGGAGAGCGGGCCGCGCGGCGCCGGAAGGGCAGGGGCGGTGACAGGTGGTGGCGTGACGGCGTTCAGCATCCTTGCCCTTCAGAACCCGCATCACGATCGCTGCTGCCGGCGGAACTGTTGCGTACCCGTCGCCGGTGGCTGGTGTCACAGAACGGGTATCGGCCGCTGCGGCGGCACAGGCACAGGGCGGTGACTGCCCGGTCGGAGGTCACCCTCCGGCCGTCGGCCAGGACGACCTCGACGGGACCGTGCACCAGCACGGGTCCGTCATCGGTCAGGGTGACCTGGCGACGGAGGGGGTCATGGGACACGTCGTGCTCCGATGACCACGAGTTCCTCGTCGCGCTGCCCAGGCTTGAGGAGCCCGCGGGCCTCGAGCATGGTGGTGCGCAGGCGCATGACGGGGCCGAAGGGCACCACGCACCGGGCGAGGACCTCAGCCTGCAGGCCCGCGTCGGCGAGGCGGCTGAGGGTGAGATCGTCATCGCACACGGCGGAGTGGACGAGCAGCATCATGCCTTCGGGCGCGAGCACGGCAGGCCCTTCGGCACAGATGCGGTCCAGCACGGCGCGTCCGTCGAGGCCACCGTCCCAGCAGCGGGTGATCCGATGCCGGGATAGCAGGCTGGTGGCTGCGGGGACATAGGGCGGGTTGGCCATGATGAGGTCGAATTGCCGGCCTGCCACGGGTTCACACAAGTCGCCTCGGTGCACCGTGCACGGGACACCGTACAGGCGGCTGTTGAGCCAGGCGGCCGCCACGGAACGCAGCGACAGGTCCACTGCGGTGACCGAGGCCGCACCGGACCGGGCGGCGGCCAGCGCCAGTGCTCCGGTGCCTGTTCCGATGTCCAGGACCCGGCGGCCGGCCGCGTAACCGCCTTCGCGCAGGACATCGATCAACAGAGAGGTATCGCTGTCAGCTCGATACACGCCCAGGGGCCGCAGCAGCACGATTTTAATATACCTGGAATGCGACCTGGATAAATTTCGTCTCAGCTCCGGGGCGCGGCGATCATTCCGAGCGGACGAAGAGGAAGATGCCGTACTGCCACACCCCGTCGATCCACTGTGCGCTGAGGTCGAAGCCGCGCGCGGAGACGTCGGCCACGAACTGGGGACGGTGGAACTTGTAGGCGAAGCCGACGTTCAGCGAGGCGCCGCGCCGCACAACCAGCTCGAGGCCCAGGTCACGCAGCGTGACAGTCTGGTCCTCGGTGGCGTAGAGGTGCGCCTGGACCGAGGTGGTCGCGGAATCATAGTGCGCCCTCGAGTAGAAGTACTCCAGGGCGAAGTCGGCGTCGAAGCGCCGGTTGAGGTGAGTCAGGTGGTTGAGCCGGAACCGCGCGAAGGCCGACCGGTCGAGCGGGTCGTTATAACAGGCGTGGAAAACGTCGGCCGGCTTCTGCAAGTCGACCGACACCAGGAAGCCGTCGCCGGGCCGGAGCGTGTCCGCGATCGTGGAGAGCAAGCCGTCGCGTTCCTCGGGCGTGGTGTTGCCCAGGTTGCTCCCGAGCATGGCCACCACCACCGGCTCGGGCGCCTCCCGTAGCCAGGCCAGCCCCGCCTCGTACCGGCCCCACAGCCCCTGCACCCGCAGGCCGGGTAGGTCGGCGGTCAACTCGCGTGCGCTGCTCGCCAGCATCTCGCGGCTGACGTCGATCGGCAGGTAGGTGGTCGCACGGCGCTGGACGCAGGCCGCCAACAGCACGCGGGTCTTCTTCGCGCTCCCACTGCCCAACTCCGCGATCCGCCTGCACCCGATCTCTTCGGCGATCTCCTCGGCGTGGCGCCGCAGGAGACCGTGCTCGACGCGGGTGAGGTAGTAGCCAGGCAGTTCGGTGATCTCCTCGAACAGGTCCGATCCGACCGCGTCGTACCCGAGGTAGGCCGGCACCCGCGGCGGGGTCTCCCGGAGGCTGGTCACGAGATCAGACCGGTCGTCCCAGAAAGCTCCCTCGCCGTCCACGGGTAAGATCTCGATCCGGCTCTGTTCCACGATGCGATCTCCTGTCATCCCGTGTCAGGCCCCGTGTGGGAGGTGCCCAAGCACCCCTGTGCCGGTGTGAGGTGGTCGATGCCCGGCGACTACCCTCCGAGCGCACCACGCCACCCGAGGTGATTTGGGGAGATCAGACTCATGACCGCTCGTTGCGCACAGCACTGCATTCTGCCGCCCGGCCTGCTGTACCGCCTTGCCCGCTCCGATGACGACGCGCTGCGGGATGCCGCGCTGAACGCGTTGGCCGTCGACGGCCGCTTCCGGCTGGCCCGCGCCGAGTCCGCGGCAAGCCTGCTCCGGTCGCCGAGACCGGTCACCTTCGCCCGGGTCGGTGGCCAGCCGCAACGGACTATCTATGACCAGCAGAGCAGTGAGTCCCAGACTCCCGGTGCCGTCATGCGAGTGGAGGGTCAAGGGCCGTGCGGGGACGTGGCGTCCAATCAGGCCTATGAAGGCTTGGGTGCCACGTATTCGTTCTACTGGACGGTGTTCGAGCGCGACTCCATCGACGACGCCGGTATGCCCATGCTCGGCCTGACGCACTACGGGCGGCGCTACGACAACGCGTTCTGGGACGGCGCCGGCCACATGTTCTTCGGCGACGGCGACGGGCGGATCCTCACCCAGACCACGGCGGGGATCGACGTCATCGGCCACGAGCTCACCCACGGCATCACCCAACACGAGGCGAACCTGACCTACTCAGGGCAGTCCGGGGCGCTCAACGAGTCGGTGTCCGACGTGTTCGGAATCCAGGTCAAACAGTACGCTCTCGGCCAGGACGTGCACAGCTCCGACTGGCTCATCGGAGCGGACATCGTCGGCCCGGCCCTGCGCCCGGCGTTGCGGTCGATGAAGCAGCCCGGCACCGCCAACCCGCACGACGAGCAACCCGCGGACATGAGCGGCTACGTGCGGGGCGGTGACGTGCACCTCAACTCGGGTATCCCCAACCGTGCCTTCTACGTGGTGGCCACCACACTCGGCGGGTATGCCTGGGACGCCGCCGGGCCGATCTGGTACGCCGCGCTGACGGACCCGCAGCTGCGGCCCAACGCGACGTTCCGTGACTTCGCGCGGATCACCTTGCGCCACGCCCGACAGGCCTACGGTACGGACAGTGACCAAGCCCACGCGGTGCGGCAGGGTTGGGAAGCGGTCAAGGTTGCACTGTGACGATCTCATCTATGATGATCTCATCTGGGGCGCGGGAGTCCTAGCCGGCAGACGAGCGGGGCTGGACACTGGACAGCATGCGCGTATACGTGACTCGTCGTGGCGGCCTCGTCGGGGTCGCCCTGCATGCCACTGTCGACACCGCCCAACTCTCCGCTGCTGACGCGGCCCGCGTCGAGGCTGCGCTGCGGGGCCTGCCCTGGGGCCGGCAACCCGGCGAGCCCACCGGTGCGGACCGCTTCCGGTACGAGGTCCGCACCGAGGTGGGTGGCCACGAGCGGCACGTAGAACTGGGTGAAACCGAGATTCCGGCCATCCTGCGTCCGTTCGTGGAGTCACTACTTGATCATGGGCAGATCCGCCCCGCCTCGGGTGCAGAGTCCTCGGGCTGAGGTGGGGCGCCGCCATGATGACCTACATGGCCGCGCGCGTACTTTCCGTAACGTGCACAACGCGGTAATGTCTAAAGTGGATCGCGTACGGTGGGTGACGCCCCTCCCGCCCCGAGGTCCGGTCCGGAAGGCGGGTGCCTCACCTGCCCGCCGACCACCGGAACCCGAGCGCGATCGGTATCCAGCTGGGGTTAAATCGGTGGTGGTAGGGGGAGTGGGAAATGATTCAGCTTGAAGACCTGACCAAAATCTACCGGATGGGTAAGGTCGAGGTGCGGGCACTCTACGGTGTCGACCTGACCATCGACGAGGGTGAACTGGTCGCCATCATGGGCCCGTCCGGATCGGGCAAGACCACGCTCATGAACATCCTGGGCTGTCTGGATATCCCGACCAGCGGGCGCTACCTGCTCGACGGCACCGATGTCAGTCAGCTGTCCGACAATCGGCTCGCTAAGATCCGTAGCCGCAAGATCGGGTTCGTGTTCCAGTCGTTCAACCTGGTCTCCCGCACCACCGCGATCCGCAATGTCGAGCTCCCTCTGGTCTACGCCGGGGTGCGGGCTCGGCGCACTCCAGCCCGGCTCGCGCTGGAGCAGGTAGGGCTGGGCGATCGTCAGAAGCACCTGCCCAACGAACTCTCCGGTGGCCAGCAGCAGCGGGTGGCGATCGCCCGTGCGCTGATCAACGATCCCGCGATCCTGCTTGCCGACGAGCCCACGGGCAACCTCGACACCGTCTCCAGCGCCGAGATCTTGAAGTTGCTCGGCGCGCTGAACGACGCCGGCCGCACGGTTGTGATCATCACTCACGAAGAGGAGGTCGCTCGGTTCGCCAAACGGGTCGTGCGAATGCGTGACGGGCGCATCGTGAGTGACCAGGTACAGCGGAACCGGACGGAGGTCATCGCGTGAATCTGCGGGAGGCGTTGCGCATCGCGCTGCGTGGATTGCGCGCCAACCGGCTGCGCTCCGTGTTGACCATGCTCGGTATCATCATCGGGGTCTCTTCGGTGATCCTGCTGGTCGCTATCGGCAATGGGGTGCAGTCCTCGGTCAATGAGAAAATCCAGCCACTGGCCAATCTGATCACTATTGTGCCGTCGGTCGGCAACATCCCCGGTGGTGCCGCCCCGAGGGATCTGATCGACGCCGATGTCGAGGCGCTGCAGGACCCCGCGCTGTCCCACCAGATCGCTGCTGTGGTGCCCGCCACCACGGGCAAAGCGTTGACCGAGACCGAGTCCTACCGATTCCGGGCGACCGTCGTCGGCTCCACCGACCACTGGCTGGAGGTGAACAACCAGGACATGGCGGCGGGGTCGTTCTTCGATGAAGCCCAGGTCCGCTCCACGGCCAGAGTGGTGGTGCTCGGTCCCAGCGTGGCGAGCTACCTTTTCGGCACCGATCCCGCGGCCGCGTTGAGCCACAACGTGCGGATCAACCGCCAGACCTTCCGGGTCATCGGCGTGATGCAGTCCGTCGGTGAGCCGGGCGACAGCGTCGCGGTGATGCCGCTGAACACCGCGCGCCGATACATCTTCGGCGGTGGGGACAAGGTCAATCAGATCATCGTGCAAGCCGCCCAGGCGGCCGCCGTGCCAGCCGCGGAGAACGACGTGATCCGCCTGCTCAGCGAACGGCACCGGATCAAGGATCCCGCGAACAGGGACTTCGAAGTCCAATCGCTGCGCAGTCGGCTCGACACCTTCAACCAGATCCTGCGAATTCTCACCCTGTTCACCGCCGCCGTCGCGGCGATCTCGCTGTTCGTCGGCGCTATCGGAGTCCTGAACATCATGTTGGTCTCGGTCACCGAACGAACCCGCGAGATCGGCATCCGCAAGGCGATCGGCGCCACCCGCCGTGCGATTCTCGAACAGTTCCTCATCGAGTCGCTCGTGCTGGCCGGCTTGGGCGGTGTCATCGGGATCCTGGTCGGGGTGGGGCTGTCGATCCTCGGTGCGGCTGTCGCGCCGGCTTTCGGCCCCACTTTCGCTACTTTCGCGCCCGCCGTGACCATCCCCTCTGTGTTGATCTCGTTCGGGCTCAGTCTCGCGATCGGACTCGTCGCCGGAGGCTACCCGGCCAACCGCGCCGCCCGGCTACGACCCATCGAAGCCCTCAGGTTCCAGTAACCCACCACCGTGACCGCATCGACGCCGACTCCCCCGTAACCCCCCGCCGCCTGAGGCGTTGCACAAAGTGAAGCCGAAGACACAGGGGGATCTTGCTGTGACCATGATTCAGGTAAGCTCATCGACGCCGTATCCAGTCCGGCGCTCGGGGGCTCGGGTCTTGGTGTCGCTGGGCCTGGCCGCCGTGCTGAGCGCGGCGGTCGCGTGTGGCGGTGAGCCACCACCACCGGCGACCGGCCGGGTGGAGCGCGGCACGGTGGTGACCAAGGTGGCGGCCTCGGGTTCGTTGTCCGCTATCAAGGAGCAGAACCTGGGCTTCCCGAAAGAAGGGCAGCTCAGGCAGGTGATGGTCAAGGTCGGGGATCGCGTGACCCCGGGGCAGCTGCTGGCGCGCACCGATGATTTCCAGCTTCAGCAGAAGTTGGGCCAACTCCAGGGGCAGTTGAATTCTCAACAGGCGCTGTTCGGCAGGTTCGTGAACGACACCACCGTGCAGGGCGATCAGGCCACCCTCGACCAGGCGCATGAGGTCCTGTCCGCGACCCAGAGGTCGATCGACGCGGAGCTCGTCTCCGATGCGTCGGCGACGAACAGCGCGCACAAGCAGCTGGACTTCGACAGTTACGCGATGGACAAGCTTCAGGAACAGCTGCGAGCCGATCAGGCATCCTGTGCTGCGTCCGGCGGAATCCCTTCCACTGCACCACCGCCTACTAGCGGCCGTAACGGCTCACCCACGAGCGGCGGTAACGGCTCAAGGGGCATCAACGGGCCCGGCTCGTCGGTCGGGGTAGGCCCGGCTCAGGCCGGGCTGGACAACCCCGTTAAGGCAGGCCCGGTAAGCGCCGGCGTCACCGGGCCAGGCCCGGCCGGTACCGCTACCGGTAGCGGAAACCCGGCCTGCAACCGAGTCGGGCAGGATCAGTCCAATGTCTTCAACGCCCGCAGTCAGGTTGTGTACGACAAGAGCGTTCTGGTCGCCGCTCAGCAGAAGGAGAATGTCGACCGGACCCAGGGGCAGGTCACGATCGAGAACGCGCGCCAGAACGTGGTCACGGCGCAGAACAACCTCCGATCCTCGGCCAGCGACCGACCCTTCAACATCGATCAGCAGGTCGCGCTCGTGGCCGAGTACTCGGCTGATGTTGCCGCAGCTCAGAGAGATGTGGACGACACCGTCCTGCGTGCGCCGGTCGGGGGCACCGTCGCGGTGATCAATGGCGCGGTCGGGGAGTTCATCCAGCCCAGCTCGGGAACCAGCCCATTGGCGCCGGGCGCCAGTGCCGCTATCCCCGGGCTGAACGGCGTCACGTCGAGTAGCAGCAGCTCTTTGGGTAACCCGGCGACCGGTGCCCAGCGTCCTGGCGGCACCCAGTTCATCGTTCTCGATGACGTCAACAGCTTCCAGGTCGTCGTGCCTTTCGAGGAATCCGACGCCGCGAAGGTGGCACCGAATCAAAAGGTGAACATCACCTTCGATGCCATCCCCGATCTCACCCGCTCTGGCACCGTGGTCTCCGTGGCCCCTGCTGGCAGCAACATCTCCAGCGTCATCAACTACTACGTCACGGTTGTTCTCAACGAGACGGACCCGCGTCTCAAAGACGGCCAGACGGCACAGGCACGTGTGATGACCAACCAGGTCGAGGATGTCCTCACCGTCCCCAACTCCGCTGTCCGCAAACGTGGGGATCAAAGCACCGTGACCGTCATCGACGAAGCCGGTGCCCAGCAGCAAGTCAGGTTCCAAGCCGGTCTCGTCGGTGACGACCGTACTCAGGTCATCTCTGGGCTCAGGGAAGGCCAGGAAGTTCTTCTCCGTGAAGGAGTGTGATCAAGATCGACCTCGTGGGGTCGCTAGGGTCTGCAGGGTCCAGGAACCGTCGCCGTTCTGTTTCCAGTCACACGGCGTCGTTATGACGGCGATAGCCGATGTTTTGAGTTCCTCCTCGGCACCGGTCAACAACGTCAGAAAATCCTCGAGACCTGGATTGTGCCCTACTAGCACCGCTGTCGATGTCTTCAGGGGAAGTTCCACAGTGGCAGTGAGCAGATCCTCAGCCGAGGCCCCGTAAAGACGTTGTTCGTAGCGGACTCGAGGTATCAGATCCAACTGGGAGGCCGCGAGATCCCAGGTCTGCACGGCTCGAACCGCAGTGGAGCACACCACGAGGTCGATCCTGGGTGCTCTTTCACGCAGCCAGAGACCGACGGCTGGGGCGTCGCGGCGACCGCGGGTGGCCAGTGGGCGGGCGACATCGGCAGTGTCCTTCGGCCATGCCGATTTGGCATGCCTGAGCAGGATGAGAGTACGTGGCATGGCTACTCCAGAGCCAGGGTGCGCAGCACCAACCGCGCCGCGTCCCCACCGGACTCCTCGCCGATCGCGAGGGCTGCGGGGACGTCGAGGTCATCCACCAGGGCTGCGGTGAGTGCGTCCGACGCGGTGTGCGACGTCAGTGCTTTCCCGGCCGCCGAGTACAGCCTGTCGAGCTGATCGGCTTGGGTGGCGATGTCCTCCGGACGGAACTCCCAGCTCCGCCCCCACGGCCGGTTGAGGAGCAGCAGTCGCACCGCCGCTGCGGGATGGTGACCGAGCAGGTCTGAGACCAGTACCAGGTTACCCACGGACTTGGCCATCTTCGCGCCGTCGACGGTGACGGTCCCGACCGGAAACTCGGCTCGCGCGAAGGGGCCGATGCCGGTTGCCGCTTCGACCATGGCGGCCTGGTAGGCATGGTGGGGGAAACTGAGGTCAGCGCCGCCGGCCAGGATGTCCACCGCGCAGCCGTGCACGCCCAGGGCGATGGCGGCGCACTCCGCGTGCCAGCCGGGCCGTCCGCGACCCCAGGGGCTGGGCCAGCCGGGCTGGTCGTCGGCGGAGGGTCGCCACACCGGGACGTCGAAGGGATCCTCACGGGTCGGATCGTCGGGTCGATCGCCGAACTCGACCGCGAGTTCCGTGGCGCGCTGGAGCGTCAGCCCGGTCTTGGCCGGCACCTCGGCGCCGCGGAAGTACACCGCACCGTCGCGCTGGTACGCGTGGTCGGTGGCCAGCAGCGCCAAGGCCAGCTGCACGACCCGCGCGACGTGATGCCGGGCCCTCGGCTCGTATTCGGGCCGCCGTACTCGCAGCGCGGCCATATCCCGTCCGAAGAGGTATTCCTGCTCGAGGGCGAACTCGTCGAAGTGCCGGCCGCGCCGCTGCGCGGCGTGGGTCAGCACGTCGTCGACGTCGGTGATGTTGCGGCAGGTCAGGGTCTCCGCCCCGGCCAGGCGGAGCACCGCCGCGGCCGCATCCGCCCACACGAACGTGCTGGCATGCCCCAGATGGGTCACGTCGTAGGGCGTGATGCCGCAGACGTAGAGCCGGGCCGGGCTGACGATGGGCAGCGCGGCGCCGCCCAGCCGGATCCGGTCGGTGTGCTCGCGGCGACGGTGGTGGTGGCGGTCCATCTCCTCATCCTGCCCGCGTCTGCGGGGTTTCTTACTCCAGGGCACGCTGATGTCGGCCATGATGCGGGGATGGACAGCCGTGACCGGGACCCTGCCGGACGTGCCCGCAACGCGCGTCCCCGAGACGCCCAGGGTCGGCCGCTGCCCCGTGGCTCGCGCGGAGTCGACCGCGCTGCCGAGGATGTTGTGCTCAGCCCGGACGACGCGGTGCGGCAAGCGCAGCGGCTCATCGACGACGGTTACCCCTTCCAGGCTCACGAGGTGTTCGAGGGGATGTGGAAGGCGACGCCGGGGCACCATCGCGAGCTGTGGCAGGGTCTGGCGCAGCTCGCGGTCGGCCTCACCCACGCGCAGCGGGGCAATCGGAAGGGTGCGGTGACGCTACTGCGCCGCGGCGCGGACCGGATCGATCCCTACACCGCCGAGCCTCCCTACGGACTGGATGTCGCAGGCCTGGTCGGTCACGCCCGTTCGCTTGCCGATCGGATTGAGGGCGGCGGGGCGGCGTGCGCAGCCGACGGCCTTCGGCTGCGGCTGTGAGTGGCGATACGAGTCATGACTCGTATCGCCACTCACAGCCGCAGCCAGCGCAGAAAGGAGCGCCATGCGCCTCGGAATGCACCTGAGCTACGGCGGTGGTTTCGCCGAGACTGTTGTGGAGCTGGGTGACTACGAGAAGGCCGGGCTTGACATCGTGTTCGTGCCCGAGGCCTACAGTTTCGACGCGGTCAGCCAGCTGGGGTTCATCGCCGCGCGCACCGAGCGGCTGGAGATCGCGTCGGGGATCCTGCCGATCTACACTCGAACCCCGGCGCTGACGGCGATGACCGCGGCCGGGTTGGACTACGTCTCCGGCGGTCGGTTCACCCTGGGTATCGGGGCTTCGGGGCCACGGGTGGTCGAGGGCTTCCACGGGGTGCCCTACACCGCGCCGCTGGGTCGGACCCGGGAGCTGGTGGAGATCTGCCGCACGGTGTGGCGCCGGGAGCGGCTGGAGTACCAGGGCAGGCACTACCAGATCCCGCTACCCGCGAACCTCGGCTCGGGGTCGGGCACGCCGCTGAAGTTGATCAACTACCCGGTGCGGGAGCGGATCCCGATCATCATCGCGGCGATGGGCGCGAAGAACGTGGCGATGGCTGGGAGATCGCCGAGGGCTGGCAGCCGATGTTCTACCTGCCGGAGCGGGCCGGCGAGGTATGGGGCGACTCGCTGGCCGCGGGCAGGGCCACCCGGGACCCGGCACTGGGCGATCTCGACGTGGTGGCCGGCGCCCCGCTGGCCGTCACCGAGGACGAGCACGCCGCCGCCGGGCTGCTCGACGCCATCCGCCCGGTGCTGGCGCTCTACGTCGGCGGCATGGGCGCGCGGGGCCGCAACTTCTACCACGACCTGGCCTGTCGCTACGGGTTCGGGGCGCAGGCCGAGGTGATCCAGGACCGCTACCTGGCGGGGGACCACGATGCCGCCGCGGCCGCGGTGCCCGATGAGCTGGTTCGCCGCAGCTCGCTGATCGGTCCAGCCGGCTACGTCCGTGAACGGTTGGAGGTGTTGCGCGCGTCAGGCGTCACCACGCTGAGCGTGACCCCGATGGCCGGATCCGCCGCCGAGCGGGTCCGGCTCATCGAGTGGATTCGAGAGCACACATGATGGGAAAGGGAGTGGGAATGGACCTGCTGGAGACCGTGAACACCCTCGCCGCCAAGGCCCTGAGCGGCCGGCGACCTACCCGTGACGAGGCTCTGAGCGTGTTGCGAAGCGAGGATGACGACCTCATGGACGTGATCGCCGCCGCGTTCCGGGTGCGGCGGCACTACTTCGGCAAGCGCGTGAAACTGAACTTCCTGGTGAACCTGAAGAGCGGGCTGTGCCCGGAGGATTGTTTCTATTGTTCGCAGCGGCTCGGTTCGGGGACCGAGATCCTGAAATACACCTGGCTCAAGCCCGACGAGACGGCCGCGTTGGCCGGGGCGGGTATCGCCGGCGGTGCGCGGCGGGTGTGCCTGGTGGCAAGCGGGCGCGGGCCTTCCGACCGGGACATCGATCGAGTCGTCGGCGTCATCGGTGCGATCAAGGACGAGCACCCGACGGTCGAGGTGTGCGCGTGCTTGGGCCTGCTGTCCGAGGGCCAGGCGGCGCGACTGCGGGCGGCGGGTGCGTATGCCTACAACCACAACCTGAATACCGCCGGTGGGAGGTACTCCGACATCTGTACCACCCATACCTATGACGACCGGGTCGACACCATACGACGTGCCCGGCACGCGGGCTTGTCCCCCTGTTCGGGAATCATCGCGGGGATGGGAGAGCGCGATGAGGACCTGGTCGACGTGGCGCTGGCCCTGCGCGAGCTCACGCCGGACTCGGTCCCGGTGAATTTCCTGATTCCGTTCGAGGGTACGCCGCTGGGTACGGAATGGAACCTCACACCGCGGTATTGCCTGCGCATTCTGGCGATGGTGCGGTTCGTGTGCCCGGATGCGGAGGTCCGCGTCGCGGGCGGGCGGGAGATCCACCTCGGCTCGATGCAGCCCCTCGCGTTGTACCTGGCTAACTCGATCTTCTTGGGTGACTATCTGACCAGTGAGGGCCAGCAGGGTCACCAGGACCTGAAGATGATCGCAGAGGCGGGTTTCACGGTCGAGGGCCTCGAGCCCGGCACGCCTGCGGAACGTGGTGGGCCGGCGCGGGTCGCGCTGCGCCACCGCGGCGCGGGGACGGACCTGCCCCCCAATGCCTGAGCTCTCCGCGCCGGAGTTCCCCGCGCCTGAGTGTTCCGCGCTGGCGACGCGGCGGCTGCTCGCGCTCGATCGGGCGCACGTCTGGCACCCCTACGGCTCGATGCCGGCGGCGGAGGAGCCCTTTCTGGTCGAGTCCGCTCGCGGCACCCGCCTGCGGTTCGCGCAACCGGTCGAGGGAACCCGCGACGTCATCGACGGGATGTCGTCCTGGTGGGCGGCTATTCACGGGTACGCGCACCCGGTGCTGGACGCGGCCGTGCACGATCAGGTGGCGCGGGTCAGCCATGTCATGTTCGGCGGGCTCACGAACGCGCCGGCGATCCGCCTGGCCACTCGGCTGGTGGAGCTCACACCCGACCCCCTGCGCCACGTGTTCCTCTGTGACTCGGGCTCGGTCTGCGTCGAGGTGGCCGCCAAGATGGCGATTCAGTATTGGCGGTCCCTCGGGCGCGGGCGCAAGCACCGTCTGATGACCTGGCGCGGGGGTTATCACGGCGACACCTTCCACCCCATGTCGGTGTGCGACCCGGACGGCGGTATGCACCACCTGTGGAGCGGGTTGCTGCCGAGACAGGTCTTCGCCGACATCCCGCCGTCCGGATTTGGCACTGCGCTGGACCCGGCGTACGTGGCGCATCTCGAGGAGCTCCTCGCCCACCACGGCGGGGACATCGCCGCGGTCATCGTCGAGCCGGTGGTCCAGGGCGCGGGCGGCATGCGGTTCCACAATCCCGGTTACCTACAGGCGCTGCGGGAGCTGACCCGAGAGCACGACGTCCTGCTGATCTTCGACGAGATCGCCACCGGGTTCGGACGCACCGGAGCGCTGTTCGCGGCCGAGCACGCCGGGGTGAGCCCGGACATCATGTGCCTCGGCAAGGCGCTGACCGGCGGCTACCTCTCGCTGGCCGCGGCACTGTGCACGAGCGACATCGCCCAGGCAATATCCCAGGAAATGTCACAGGGTGAGATGCCGGTGCTCGCGCACGGGCCCACGTTCATGGGCAATCCCCTCGCCTGCGCGATCGCGAACGCCTCAGTCGAGCTGCTGTGCGCAGGAGACTGGGCGGCGGACGTGGCTCGCATCGAGCAGCGGCTGCTGGCCGGACTGTCACCGGTGACGCGAGCGCCGGGGGTGGTGGACGTGCGGGTGCTCGGCGCGATCGGAGTCGTGCAGCTCGACCATCCGGTCGACATCGCCGTCGCCACCCGCGCCGCGATCCGGTCCGGCGTGTGGCTGCGGCCGTTTCGCGACCTCATCTACACGATGCCGCCGTTCGTGGCTGACGACACCGACATCGACGCCATCACCCGGGCCATCCGCGCCGCGGCGCAGGTTGCCTGACCCGCCGCCCATTCCTCACCATAGTGGACGATTACGCGCGACCATTGTGGACAGGATTCCGGCGGGCATGGCACCGTGAGTGGATGCGCGACCTGAACGCCACCTCGGCTGCCCTGCTCGGACTGCTGCATGTGGGACCGATGACCGGCGGGCAGCTGGTCGTGACCGCGGCGGAGCGGTTCGGGTCGTTCTTCAGCGTCACTCGCAGCCAGGTCTACCGCGAGCTGCCCGTGCTCGCCGAGGCCGGCCTGCTTGCGCTCGGCAAGCGGGGAGCGCGGTCCAGCCAGCAGTACGTCCTCACCGCCGCCGGCAAGCGCGCGTTCAAGTCCTGGCTGAATTCCACCTCCGGCTCGGACAACCTGCGCAGCCCGCTGATCCTGCGCCTCGCCTGCGCCGGGGCGCTCACCACCAAACAGCGGGCGACCCTGGTCAGCGGCGCCCGAGCCGACTACCTCGGTTACCTCGACGAGGCCAGGGCCGACGCGTCGGCCGCCACCGATCCGTACGCTAAGGCGGCCGCGGAGTTCACCGTGGCGCACCGGCGCGCGGTGCTCACGTTGCTCGACGCCATCCCCACGGACTGAGCCCATGGACTGAGCACTGGGGCGACTACCCTGGCTCGACGTGAACACCGACGTCGCCGCCGACCTCAAGGATCTATCCGCCACCCTCGCCGGGATCGAGGCTGTGCTGGACATCGACCGGTTGCGGGCTCAGGTGGCGCAGCTGCAGGAGCAGGCCGCGCGCCCCGACCTGTGGGATGACGTCGAGCATGCGCAACAGGTCAACAGCAAGCTCGCCCACAAGCAGGGCGACCTGCGCCGCGTGCTCGGGCTGCGGCAGCGGCTGGAGGACGTGGAGGTTCTCTACGAGCTGGCCGAGGAGGGCGCTGACGAGGCCGCCCGCGGCGAGGCCGAGCTTGAGCACAGTCGGCTGCGCAAGGAGATCGCGTCGCTGGAGATCCGGACCCTGCTCGCCGGGGAGTATGACGAGCGCGACGCCCTGGTGACGATCCGCTCCGAAGCCGGGGGAGTGGACGCGGCCGACTGGGCCGAGATGCTGATGCGGATGTACCTGCGCTGGGCCGAGCGGCACGGCCACCCCACCGAGGTCTACGACATCTCCCCCGCGGAGGAGGCCGGCATCAAGTCGGCGACCTTCGTGGTCAAGGCGCCCTTCGCCTACGGCACGCTGTCGGTCGAGCAGGGCACCCACCGGCTGGTCCGCATCTCGCCGTTCGACAACCAGGGCCGCCGCCAGACGTCCTTCGCCGGTGTCGAGGTGCTGCCGGTGACCGAGCCCACCGACCACGTCGACATCCCGGAGAACGAGATTCGCATCGATGTCTTCAGATCTTCCGGACCGGGTGGGCAGAGCGTCAACACCACCGATTCCGCGGTGCGCATCACCCATCTGCCCACCGGGATCGTGGTGTCCTGCCAGAACGAGAAATCGCAGATCCAGAACCGCGCCGCGGGGATGCGGGTTTTGCAGTCCCGGCTGCTGGAGGTCAAGCGCCAGGAGCGGCAGGCCGAGCTGGACGCACTCAAGGGTGAGGGCAGCTCGTGGGGCAACCAGATGCGGTCCTACGTGCTGCATCCCTACCAGATGGTCAAGGATCTTCGGACCGAGCACGAGGTGGGCAACCCGGCCGCGGTGCTCGACGGGGACATCGACGGCTTCCTCGAATCCGGTATCCGGTGGCGTCGCCAGCAGGAAGCGCGCCTCGCCAGCTGATCCTTTTTCGGGCTTCGCCGTGTTGCCGGGTGGGTACCCGGCCTGGATGAGTAGACTCGCCGCTCGTGATCCGGCTTGAGCACGTCAGCAAGTCCTACCGGACTTCTACCCGACCCGCTCTCGATGACGTCACCGTCGAGGTGGAGAAGGGCGAGTTCGCGTTTCTCATCGGACCGTCCGGATCGGGTAAGTCCACTTTATTGCGTCTGTTGCTGCGTGAGGAGGTGCCGAGCAAAGGTGAGGTCTACGTGGCTGACCTGAACGTCAGCAAGCTCTCCCAACGCCGAATCCCGCAGCTGCGCCAGCGAGTGGGCTGCGTGTTCCAGGACTTCCGGCTGCTGGCCAACAAGACCGTCTCCGAGAACGTCTCGTTCGCCCTTGAGGTGATCGGTAAGCCCCGGCACACCATCCGCAAGGTGGTGCCCGAGGTGCTCGACCTGGTCGGTCTGGAGGGCAAGGCGGGCCGGATGCCGCATGAGCTCTCCGGCGGAGAGCAGCAGCGGGTGGCGATCGCCAGAGCCTTCGTGAACCGGCCGCTGCTGCTGCTGGCCGACGAGCCCACCGGAAACCTGGATCGCGACATCAGCCACGAGATCATGCTATTGCTGGAGAGGATCAACCGAACCGGCACCACCGTCCTGATGGCCACCCACGACCACGCGATCGTCGACTCCATGCGCCGCCGCGTCGTGGAGCTCCACCTCGGGCATGTGGTCCGGGACGAGAGCCGCGGCGTGTACGGTGTCGGCCGTTAGTCGGCCGTTAGGATTCCGACCACCTACCTGAGGAATGTCCACCGCCCATGCGTGCCAGCTTCGTGCTCAGCGAGGTCGCGACCGGCCTGCGCCGCAACGTCACGATGACCGTGGCGATGATCCTGACTACGGCGATCTCCCTCGGCCTGCTCGGCGGGGGCCTGCTCGTGGTCCGCACCATCGACCGGATGCAGCAGGACTACTACCAGCGCGTCGAGACCGTCGTGTATCTCAGCGCCGACATCAGTGCGAATGACCCCGGTTGTACGTCGAGCACCTGCTCGGCCCTGCGGGGGCAGCTGGAGTCCACGTCCGGCGTGCAGACCGTGCTGTTCGAAAGCAGGCAGGCTGCCTTCGCGCGGTTCCAGCGCATCTTCCAGGGTCAGCCCGAGCTCCTTCAGCTGGCCAGGCCTGAGGCGCTACCGGCGTCGTTGCGCGTTCAGCTGTCCGATCCGGCGCGTTTCCCCTCCATCGCCAAGGCGTTCACCGGGCGTCCCGGCGTGGACCGAGTCACCGACCAGGGAGAGTACCTCCGACAGCTGTTCCGGGCCCTCGACGGGTTGCGCAACGCCACCTTCGTGATCGCGCTGATCCAGGCGCTCGCGGCGCTGCTGCTGATCTCCAACACGATCCAGATATCGGCCTTCACCCGGCGCTCCGAGGTCGGCGTCATGCGGCTGACCGGTGCCTCCCGCTGGTACACTCAGCTACCCTTCCTGCTTGAGGCGGTGGTCGCCGGCGCGGTCGGTGGCATCCTGGCGATCGTGGGCTTGGTGGTCGGCAAGGTGGCTTTCGTGGACCGGGTGCTGGCCGGTGTGTTCGAGGCGGCGATCGTGCCGCGTCTGGGCTACGCGGACATCGTCTCGGTCGCCCCGATCCTGCTGCTGGTGGGTGCCACGGTCGCCACGCTGACCGGTTACCTGACTTTGCGTCTTTATGTGCGGATCTAATGCCGAAGGAGAGCGGTCGCAAGCTGATCGTGTCGAACCGGCGGGCCCGGCACGATTACGAGATCATGGACACCTACGAGGCGGGCATCGTGCTCACCGGCACGGAGGTGAAGTCTCTGCGAGCTGGCCGCGCCTCACTCGCCGACGCCTTCGCCAGCGTCGACGACGGCGAGGTGTGGCTACGCAACGTGCACATCCCGGAGTATACCCAGGGTAGCTGGACCAACCACGAGCCCCGGCGGGCCCGCAAGTTGCTGCTGCACCGCAAGGAGATCCTCCGGCTGATCGGCAAGACCAGGGAGCAGGGACTGTCGCTGGTGCCTCTGTCGATGTACTTCGCCGACGGCAAGGTGAAGGTGGAGATCGCGCTGGGCCGCGGCAAGCGGTCCTACGACAAGCGGGCCGACCTGGCCAAGCGCGACGCGAACCGTGAGGTGGCCCGGGCTGTGGGGCGGCGGGCCAAGGGCATGGGGTGAGTGTTGGCCGTCTGGGCGCTATGATGGGCTGATCGTCCAGCGGTTGTCCAGCCCAGCATGGGGGTGAACGGTTTCGACTTCGGATGTTGAGTCAGTGGGAAGCGTGCCGGTGCAGGCGAGAGACCACCGTAAGCGTCATCGCAACCAACAAGTGCCGACTCAAGTCAGCACGAGCTCGCCCTCGCTGCCTAAGCGAGTGTGACTCTGTCGGACCGGGGGCGTCCCCGCCCCGGACTCCGGCATCAGCTAGGGGACTTTACCGCCAGGCCCGGTCGCGGGGTCTGGGCGGGACATCTACAGCGACTGGGATCGTCACACCGGCTCGTCCGCGAGACCGGTGGGTCCGAGTAGAGGCGTAGCGGACTGCGCACGGAGAAGCCCTGACGACGCGACGAAGGACCCGGGTTCGATTCCCGGCACCTCCACACGGTTCTGAGGGTGCCTGTGTTCGCGGAAGTGCGCGCGCAGGCACCCTCGTTGTTGTCTGGGCTGGACCGTCGGGGTCACCTCGTCGTTCTCAGCAGGTGCGCACACCGTTGCACTGGTTCAAGTCCACAGAATCGAGTACTGTAGTACTTGGCGGCCGAGTTGTCCTGAGATACGCTGTCTCAGGGACCCTGCAAGGAGCGGCTCCCGCTGCTTGATCTTACCGGTTGAGCCAGTGTGGATCTGGCGATAAAGCCGTGCCCCGGGTGGCATGCCGAAGCAGAGGCGAACCCGGGGCTTACGGATGTAGTGTAGCACGTCCTCCGTGCTGCCATGACTGTGTTACTCATGACCAGTGCTACCGGAGCGCGCGATGACTGCTGAACCGCCCGAGTGGATCCGTGACGTGCTGTCGACGGCGCGATTCGCGCCGTACCTGGCGAAGGCCAACGGTGATGTCGCTGCGGGGATCGAGTTGTACTGGTGGAACGTCTGAGGTCTCAGCTGCCTTCTACACCCCGCTGCACTGCCTGGAGCTGGGCCTGCGCAACGCCCTGCACGCGCGTCTCTGCGTCCGTTCGATCGCGTCGACTGGTGGTCTACCGCACCACTGAGCGACAACGGCAAACGTATCGTGTCCGATGCCGTGCAGAAGATGGTCGTGCGCACCGGCCAGCGGTATGTCGCCGACGACGTTGTGGCGGAGCTGTCGTTCGGCTTCTGGGTGTCGTTGATCAGTCGTGGTGCTGCCTATGACCGGACGCTGTGGGTGCCGGCGTTGCACCGGGCTTTCCCGTTCTACAACGGGAGGCGTCAGGTACTGCACGATAATTTGCTGACCATGGTGCTGTTGCGGAATCGGATCATGCACCACGAGCCGGTTCATCACCGTGACCTGCGTGCAGACCACGCGAAGATTTACCGCCTGCTGAGGTACATATCGCCCAGGATGGTCAAGGAGTTGGAGGCGTTCGATCGTGTGGATGAGGTCCTTCGGCGACGCGACGATGGACGGCAGTCCTGAGGGAAGTACGGGGCGATGAACGCTTTCGAGGACCGCATGTCCATGACCGACATCGCCAGGCTGGCGGAAGTGGGTGTTACGGCCGTGAGTAACTGGCGCAAACGGCATTCCGATTTTCCCGGCGTGCGTCAATCGTCGGGCCAGGAGTTGTTCGTGGCCGGCGAGATTGCTCAATGGCTGGCCGGTCGCAAGATCTCGAAGAACGGCTTGAATTCCTGTGATTCGCCAGGTGCCACCTACGGGGACAGGTTTCTGCGAAATCTGCTGAGACCCGAAGGGCTCACGCCGGCGCCGGAGAACGCGGCGAAATGTGCATCGGTAGGCGAGTGGAAACAGCAGTTGTGGGCGGCGCTAGACCGGTCGCGTGGAAGCTACGATGTAGGTTCATATGTAGAGCTTGTGCTGGGGCTGCTGTATCTGAGGGTTCGCAGGCCAGAGCTGTGGCAGCAGTTGATACGCGAGCCCGATGAGGGCGCTGTGCGGGACCTGCTTGTCCAAGTTGAGCTGCCTACAGACCCTTACGCGCCTCGCGTTGCTCTGTTCGAGGCGATACTGAAGTTTACCAAGGACGATCGCGCGCTCGTCGAGACGATCCGCAGCCTCAGTTTGGTCGACCTTTCTGGTTCCGGTGCAGATGCTTCCGCAGCCGCCCACATCGTAGATCAGGTGTTGGCTCAGTTCGAGCGTTCGAGGGGAAAAATGGGAGACGCGCTCGTCACTCCCGACTGTCTGGTTCGGTGCATGGTGGGGTTGGTCGATCCGCGACCGCAGGATCATGTGTACGACCCGTTCTGCAGATCAGGGGAACTGCTTGCCGCCGCTACCACCCATATGGAGTGTTGTGGCGGAGAGCCGCAAGGCCTGTCAGTCTCCGGTCAGGCGTTTAACGAACGATTCTGGCGGCTGACCAAAATGAATGCCATGCTGCATGGTGTCAACGTTGATCTCGACATCTCCGACACCCTCTATATCGACATGCATCCCGACCGACGATACGACGTCGTTCTGGCTAACCCTCCGTTCAACCTGTCCTTTTGGTCCAGAAACCGAGAGGTTGACGACCAGTACTGGCCTTACGGAGTCCCTCCCGCCCACAACGCGAACTTCGCTTGGCTGCAACATGTCGTGTCGAAATTGACACCTGGTGGCCGGGCGGCTGTCCTGATGCCCAACGTGACGACCACGGTCGGGAACACAGCCGAGGCAGCCATCAGGGCTCGAATGGTCGAAGCGGGCGTGGTCGACTGCGTGGTGGTGTTGCCAGAACGGCTCTTCAGATCGACGGGGATTTCGGTGGCGCTGTGGCTCCTGCGGGGAGCCGGCGAAAAGGCGTCCCCGGAGATTCTGCTTATTGACGCGACTGGCCTGGGGGCGATGTCTGATCGCGTTCAGCGTGTTCTCACCGACGAGGACATCGAGCGGATCTTCCGGGAGTACCACGCCTGGCGGGATCGCCGTTCCGCTGGGATGTACTCAGGGACGCCCGGGTTCGCCAGGTCTGCGGGTCACGCGGAGATCCAGGAGCGAGATTACGTGCTCAACCCGCGTGTCTACGTGCAACCGGTCGTTGCCGAGATGCGTCCGGAGCGATCCCTGGAGGCGATCAACGAACTGCGTGCCGACCTCAACGACTTGCGGGTACGGTCCCTGGATGTGCGCGCGGCGCTCGATGCGGAACTCGCCGCTATCTTCGTGGGTCGACTGCCCGGTGACGCCGTTGACGATAGATGGACTCAGGTTCCACTTGGAGAAGCCTGCGACGTGTTGGCGGGACCCGGCACCCTTGATCGAGGTGAGCACCAACTGTCCTGGTTGCCAGTTGTGCTTCCTCGCAACATCAAGCACAACCGGATCACCGGCGACGAGCTCGAGGCGGTCAAGCCTCAGAACGCATTGAAGCTGTCGCGGTACCGACTCGCGGCGGGTGACGTCGTCTGTACTCGCACCGGCACCCTCGGCCGCTACGGGCTCGTACAACCGGAGCAGGCGAACTGGCTGCTCGGCCCTGGGTGTATGAGGTTGCGGCCAACCGAGCGCGTCGACCCGGGATACCTCACTTACTACTTGAATAGTCCTGGAGCTTACGCCTGGCTCAACGGCAACGCAACCGGCTCGGCGATTCAGTACATCAGCACCAAGATCTTAGGTCGGATGCCACTTGCCCTGCCACCCCTTGCCGTGCAGCGTGAGATCGGGGCAATTCTTGGCGCGTTGGATTCTGAGATCATGATTCAAAGCCAGATCGGTACAACCACACAGGCGCTGCGTGACTTGCTGCTGCCCCTGCTGATGGCTGGGGTCTCTTGGTGACCGGTGAATTCTCGGACCGGGGGTGTCCCCGCCCCGGACTCTGGCATCAGCTAGGGGACTTTACCGCCAGGCCCGGTCGCGGGGTCTGGGCGGGACATCTACAGCGACTGGGATCGTCACACCGGCTTGTCCGCGAGATCGGTGGGTCCGAGTAGAGGCGTAGCGGACTGCGCACGGAGAAGCCCTGACGACGCGACGAAGGACCCGGGTTCGATTCCCGGCACCTCCACTACCGCCTGTGACCTGCGACTTGTCGTGGTAACTTTGTCAGTATGCGAACCGCAGATCATGATCAGGGGTACCAGAGGAGTGGATGATCATGATCTGCTTCGGTGTTCTCGGTGTATGCCGTGTTGCTGGAGTAGTCGTTTGATGCTGCGTGTGCTGAAGCCAGAGGTTTGGGCTAGCTGTTGGGCTGTGGCTCCGGACTTGTAGAGATCGATCATGGTTTGTAGCTGGTCAGCGGAGAAGCGGCCACACATACTCTGCGGGCGGGTACCGATCGGGCGGATCGTGATCTCCGGTCCCTCAACCAGTATGGGCCGGTTCTTATGCTGACACGTTAGGTCCACCACCGTCCGTGACTTGCGGCTTGTCGCGACAAACCGTGTCATTGCACGAACCGGATCAAGACAGGTCGTGGTGGTGCGCCCAGTGTTCTAGCTACGTCGAAGAGCGCCTCAAGCTGACCGTACTGCTCTAGTTATCGGCTGAGAGATCTTCGGCATCTGCGACCGGAGTCGCGTGCTCTTAGACTGGTGATGGCGTCCTTTCATGCCGATGTGCGGGTATTGGCCAAGCCCTCGTCCGTCGTTCGGTGACCGTCAGTCCTGTTGGTTGTCACTAGCCGCTGGCGTTGTGTCCTGGAAACGGTTGCCGTGTTCGTAGCGCATCTGAGTGAGCAGCAGCGAGCATGCACCGACAAGCCCCAGGGCGTAGCGCTTGTGATCTGGTCGGTTCTGGATGCGGTGAGCGTCCACGTTGCGCAGCGCCCGCACGATGCCCTGCGCGAAGAGCTGCCAGCCCTCCTTCTCGCCGTCGGTCTTCCCCATCTGGAACTGGCCTGACTTGCCGAAGATGGCGACCGCGAGATCTTTGCCCACTTCGCCGACCGGGCGGCCAGCCCACTTTCTTATCCTGTCTTCGGTGAAGATCACCGCCTGACTGGCGACCTTGCCCCAAGCCTCGGTCTGGATCTCCGGCGCGATGTGTCCCCACAGCTCAGGGTCTATCCCCGACTCGTCGGCCACTGGCACGTCATCGGCCAGCAACTCAAGCTCGGCGATGGCCGCGTCGAGGATGCCCTGGGCTTGGGGGATGGTGGTGCTGAAGGCGCTCTCGAATGCCGCCCGCGCGTCCGTCGCGCTGTATATCGAAGGTGTCCACTTGGTTGTCACGAATCGCTCGGTGATGTGGTGGGACTCACCGAGCGCCCGCGTCAGCACTGAACGCACCCGGAGCTGCCAGGAGTTGAACTCTGCGGAGCCGGTTGAGTGCGGCAGCCGGGCGGCCTCATCCCGGAGGGTGCGCAGACGCTCGATGGCTTCTTCTGGTTTCACACCGCCATTCTGCGGCTGGCCCCGACAGCTTCGGCGCGGACGCGCCGAAGCTGTCGACACACAAAACGCAGAACCGGTCGAGCTGAAGATCGTCTAAGATCGAGCCCGCCTGTATTTATCATGTCAAGATCTCCACACATGCCGCGAGTCGCACGCTCATGCCGATGACCGGGTGTTCGGGATGCGGTCGAGCGGGACATCAGCGTGCAGGGTCCGGGCGTGGCTGCCCGATGCTGCTCATGGTTGATCTTCTCGTACCGACGGGACGGATCATGATCTCAGGGCCTTCGACTAGCACGGTGTGGTTCGTATGCTGAAGTGTTAGGTCCACCCCTGTTCGTGACCTGCGGGTTGTCGTGACAACTGTGTCGGTGTGCGAACCGCAGCCCATGATCAGGACTAGATCTGGTCATCCTGGTCAGCGTGAGCTGTGATCAAGGGCAGCGGGGGTCTCAGCGTCAAGCCGCATCGGACTGCGGGCAGGCGGTGCCGGCACCTGCGACGGAGACGCACTCTCATGCCAGGGTGAACCGCAAAGTCGTTCTTGCTGGTCATGAGTTGTTTTGAGGGGTGGGGTTCAGGCCGAGGATGGTCAGAAGCAGGTGCGGGTCGTGTCTGATCTTCCGGAGGGTGGCCGCGGTCTTGC